>CALXAH010000032.1 GCA_944386225.1 uncultured Gemmiger sp. | reverse complement strand
GTTTTTCTTTTCCCATTATCGACATTAGTCTTCTTTTGAACCACTCGCCTAGCGAGTGGTTTTCGGTATACAAAAATGCCGCCCGGTGGTTCCGCAGTTCGCAGGAACGCCGGGCGGCTCTTTTTATTTATATTGGTCAGGCGCTGTGCTTGTACAGCTCGGTGATTGCATTTACGCAGCCATCGATGCCGATTTTTCCGCTGTCCAGGCAGAGGGCGTAGTTTTGCGCCGCGCCCCAGTCGGAACCGGTATACAGCTCATAATACGCCCGGCGCTTTTTGTCCTTGTCGTGCAGGCGCTGGACGGGAGATTCTTCCCGCTCGCCATAAACCGACACGATTCTCTCGGCCCGTTTTTCATCCGACGCGTGGACAAATACGGTCATGCAGTCGGCCACATCCCGCAGAATATAGTCCGCGCAGCGTCCCACGATCACGCAGGGTTCCGCGGCGGCCAGATCGGCAATGACCTTTTTCTGGGCAAGCCACATCTTGTCCGCCACCGACTGGCCGTCCCGGCCACGTCCCGCCACCGCATTGCCGTACAGGCTGTCGGCGGCCGCGCTTTCGCCGTATTTTTCCACATATTCCTTGGCCAGACCACTCTCGGCGGCAATCCGGTCGATCAGCTCGCTGTCGTAGCAGGGGATGCCCAGCCGGGCCGCCACCTCTTTGCCGATCGTACGCCCGCCGCTGCCGAACTGACGGCTGATCGCAATGATCCGGTTGGCCGTGACCGGCGTCTGCGCCGCCAGCCGGTCTTCCCGGGCAAATTCGGCGGCCAGGGATTTCTTGAAATGCCGGTACAGCGCCATGGCAATCAGGCAGGAAAGGGTGTCGGTGATCGCCTGCACCCACATCAGGCCGCTGACCCCGAACAGAGTGTTCAGCGCCAGGCTCAGCACGGTGAAGATAACCCCCAGGCGCAGCACCGCCAGCAGAAGGGAAATCTTCCACTTGCCCACCGCCTGGAAAATGGAGTTGTACATATTGAACAGGCTCATTCCGATCACGCACCAGGACCAGCAGCGCATGAACACACTGCCCACGGCAATGGTCTGCTCGTGATCAATGAACAGCCGCACAATGGGGCCGGGGAACATCTGGACAACCGCCAGGAATACCACCGAAAAGATGGTAAGGATAATGAAGGAAAGGCGGCAGACCGCATGAACACGCTTGTGGTCCTTTGCGCCGTAGCTGTAGCCGATCAGCGGCATGACGCCCTGGGCAATGCCGATGCTGATATGCAGGGCAATGGTGCCGCATTTGGAGGTAACGCCATAGGCGGCGGAAAGAATGTTGCCGTTTTCATGGCTCAGCAGCAGGCCGTTCAGCAGCGAGATGGACACCGAAACCAGCAGCACCGAAAGCGCGGCGGGAAAGCCTACCGACAGGGTGCTCAGGGACACTTCCTTGCGCAGGCTGAATCGCCGAGGGGACAAGGTAAGGATGGTGGTTTTGCGCATCCGGGCCAGGATCACAAAGAAGTACAGCATGGATACGACGTTGGACAGCATGGGGCAACCGCCGCGCCCGCCACGTCCATGTGGAAAGCAAAGATGAAAACCGGATCCAGGATGATGTTCAGGATACCGCCTATGGTCAGGCCGATACCGGCTTCTCTGGTCTTGCCCACCGAGCGCACCAGATGCCCCAGCATCAGGCCGGCCACGGTGGGAATGCCGCCGATCACAAATACCCGGAACAGGTAATCGGTCGTGAAGCCAAGGGTGTACGAATCCGCGCCGAAGAACAGCAGCACCGGACGCATGAACACCGCCAGCAGTACCGACAGCACACCGGTTACCGCAATGCCCGCCCAGAAGCAGAAGGAGGACGCGCTGCGGGCGGTGTCCTCATCGTTGCGGCCCAGGCTGCGGGCAATCACGCTGTTGGCGCCTATGCCGAACAGGTTGGCCACCGCCGTAAGCAGCGTATAGATCGGGAACGTGATGGACAGCGCCGCGATCTGGTTGGGATCGCCGATTTGTCCGATAAAGAAGGTGTCCGCCAGACTATACAGGATCACGATAATCTGGCTGACGACCGTGGGAATTGCCAGCTTTGCCACGGCTTTTCCCACGGACATCGAAGCAAACAGCTCGTTGTTGCTTGTCATATGTAATCTCTTCCCCTGTGCGCCTTATTCTTCGGCCCGCTTTTCGCCCAGTTCCGCATGAAGCCCGTCCAGAAAGCACTGCACCGCGATCTTCCGGCTTTTTTCCAGATCCAGGGAATCGTAGTAGTAGAAATACCCCAGATCCTCCTGCGAAATGAAGCCGTGCAGGATTGCGCGGAACACCCGCTGCCAGTGGGCGATGCTTTCCTCCGCCAGGCCGTACTGGGACAGGATTGCCCGGGCGGTGTTCAGCAGCGGAAGCGCCGCCTCCTTGTCCCGCTCATCCTCCGCCGAGGGCATCGACATGATCAGACGGTACAATCCTTTGTGGGTTGACGCAAAGTCGTAGTAGGCATCCGCAAACGCCCTGACCGCCGCGTCCTTTTCCAGCCCTGCCGTAGCGGCATTCTGGTGTTTCACGAAGCTGGAAACCGCATACCGGAACACCTCGTACTGAAGTTCCTTCATGCTTTCGATATGGTTGTACAGGGACGGCGTTTTGATGCCAAGCCGCCTGGCAAGCTCATGCAGCGATACCACAGAATGGCCTGTGCTCTCGATGCACGCAATCGCTTCTTCCACAACCTTTTTCCGCGTCAGCCCTTTTGCGCCCATTGCCGCTCCTCCTTTGTCCACAACATTCGCTATTATGCAACTAACAGTGTTAGTTTTCCAATACTATTTTTCAGAATACCAAACAAATTTTCAAACCGTTGAAGCCATCCTGCATGTTTTTGGCCTTTCAGGCTGCCACAATACACTTCCTACCCTGTACGCCGGCGTTGTTTTTCCGTCCCTGCGCCGTTTCATAACAGAACGCCGCCCGACTGTTCCGCAGTTTGCAGGAACGCCGGGCGGCGTTTTTGTATAGCAGCTTTACCGGCTGAGCCGGGTCACGGTGCCGCCGTTGGGAAGCGCATGGGCCTCATAGAGTTCACCATGCCAGAAAAAGCGGAAGGTCAGGCTTTTCCAGCCCGCCGGCAGGTTCGGCGCCAGATACGGGCCGTCGGGGCCGAAGCGCAGGCCGGCAAACCCGAACACAACGGCCTGCCAGGTTTCCCCCATGCCCGCCAGGTGCAGCCCCTCCTTGCCGGTGCTGCCCATGCCGTCCCGCAGATCCAGCCAGAGTGCCTTGCCGAAATACCGCAGCGCCGCTTCGTCCAGGCCGTTCTGTGCGGCAAACAGGGCGTGGCTGGCAAAGCTCAGGGTGGAATCGTGCAGACATTTTGGCTCGAAATCCTCCCAGGCATCCTGTTTTTCCTGCCGGGTGAACCGGTCGGGCAGGCGGGTCATAAGCAGCAGCAGATCCGCCTGCTTGATCACCTGATACCGCTGCACCCGGTCAAAACAGACCGTATGGTAGCTGGCCGCGTCACCCTGTTTCAGCGTGGCCGGATCCACCGGTTCCTGCAGGTGGAAGGTATCGTCCTGCCGCAGACGGCCGGTGACCGGGTCCCGGGGTACCGGGATAGCATCCCGCAGGCGCTGCCATTCCCCGGTCTCCGCCTCGGTCAGCCCCAGTGCCGCATAGCGGGCGGGAGCCTCCCGCTTCAGGGTCTGTGCGGCCTTCAGTGCCAGGGTCAGGTTATGGCGCACCATCTCGCCGGTGAACAGGTTGTTGCTGGTGATGCCGCAATACTCGTCCGGGCCTTTGCAGAACAGCAGGTTTTCCCGGCCGGTACCCGGCTCGGTGGTGTAGCGGCTACGCCAGAAACGGGCGGTTTCCACATACACCTCCCGGGCATCCCGGGCAAAGGCCTCGTCGCCGGAAAGACGGACATACTGATCCAGTGCATAGGTCACATCGGCAGTGATGTGCAGCTCACTGGCCCCGATGTCCCAGCTTTCGCACTGTTCCGACCCGTCGTAAGAGGCCATCCAGGGATAACGGGCCCCGGCGGCGTTCATCTTTTTTGCGTGGGCCCGGGCCTGGGGCAAACAGTTGATCCGGTACTGCATCAGGCTGCGGGCCGACGCCGGATCGGTGAGCAGGAAAAAGGGCATCATGAACAGGTCGGTATCCCAGAAATAGCAGCCCTTATACCGGGCGTGGGTCAGGCCGCGGGCCCCGATGCTCACCGTATCGTCCCGGCCGCTGCAGCTGGCCGCCAGCTGATAGGCGGTATAGCGCAGGGCGGTCTGGACGGCTTCATCCCCTTCCACCCGGATGTCCATGGTCTCCCACCGCTTGGCCCAGTGGCGGCGGGCATCCGCCAGCAGCGGTTCCCACCCGGCGCCGGGCGGCGGTGGGGCGATGCGCGGGTCTTTGTCCCGGCTTGTAAAGACAGCGGTGCATTTTCCCACCACCAGCGGCGCGCCGGGCGAGGGTGTGCCCTCGATGCACAGGCCCAGCGCCTGTCCCGGGCGGCAAAAGCTGCCGGTGATATGGCCGCCTGTTACCGCAAAGGTCAGCTCCTGCCGCAGTTCCAGGCGGGTGGTGCGGCTGCGCCAGCGGCCCACGATCCGGGCCGGGCCCCGGTCGGGGGGCAGCTCTTCCATCAGCTGCACTGTCTCGGTGTTTTCCTTGACCTGATCGTCCGGCACCGGGCAGTTGCAGCTGGCGGAGAATATCCCCGATTCCAGCCGGACCGGCTGGGGTGTATCGGACTCCACCATAAGCCGCTGGCTGAGCAGCGCCGGGCGTTCCGGGTCAAAGAACCGCTCTTCGGTCACCCGCAGCGTACCGCCGGGGGCGTTCAGGGGGTAGGTCAGCCGCAGCAGTCCGGCGGACAGATCCAGGGTACGGTGCGCCGGGCCGCCGGGCGGACAGGCTTCCCCGTTCACCGTCAGCGCGTGCCAGACCGGGGTGGGCAGATGGATGATATCGGTGATGCCGGGCTTGATCTCATCGAACATACCGGCAACAAACATCCCCTGCTGCACCGGGCGCGGGCGGGGATCCCCCGCCGCATAGCCCCGGACCCCCATCCGGCCGCTGCCGCAGAAGAACACGCTTTCCAGAAAATCGTCCCGCAGGGGGCCGTCGGCTTCAATCTGCCAGCCATTCAGCCGGATATCCTCACGCATGCGGCCCGCCTCCTTCCAGCGCCCGGCGCAGCGCGTAGCAGACAAAGCCCGCGCAGGTGGCAAAGGCCTCGCCGGTGGTGCATTCCCCGGTGTATTCGTCGATACTTTCGCAGGCGATGCCGTTGTCCATGGGGGCGGCACGCAGGATCGCCAGGCTGGGTTCCACCCGGTCGCAAAGCAGGCTGTTGGCCACGCTGAGCAGCCAGGGATGGGGTGCATGGGGGCAGCCGATTTCGGCGATGGGGCAACCCGCAAAGCTGTACCGGTATTCCGGCGAGCGGATCATGGCCACGGTGTTCTGCCAGACCGGGTCATCCGGTGCGCAGAAGCCCAGTTCCGCCAGCAGCTGCAGGCTGCCCGGCGGCTCGTCGTATACGTCGCTGCCACCGGCCAGATCCACGCTCCAGGCAAAATAGGGTTTGCCGTCCGGGCCGGTTTTGACGCAGTGGCAGAGCACCGCCTGCCGCACTTCCTCGGCCTGCTGCGCCAGCGCAGCCCGCTCCGGATACAGCCGGGCCAAGGCCCGCAGTGCCCGCCAGACCAGGGCGTTGTCGTAGGTCAGATAAGGGTAGACCCGCTCGTCGTCGGTGGGCTGCAGGAAGGTCTCGTACAGCGCCGTGTCCGGATGGCGGCGCTCGGCCAGCTTGTCCAGAATCTCCGCCACGCCCTGGCGTACCTCCGGCTGCTGCAGCAGATCCCGGTCGCCGGTGGCGTCCACGTACCGTTCCAGCGCCAGCACCGGGGCCATCAGTTCATCCAGTTCAAAGCCCGGTTCCAGCACGGTGCCGTCGATGAAGCGGGAATGCACCCCCAGGTTGCGCCGCTGCCGGCCGAACACATAGCCCAGCATCCGTTTTGCCAGCGCCGGGTCTGCCTGCAGGATGGCCGGGAAGCTCCACAGCAGGCTGTCCCGATCCCAGTAGGCGGCGCTTACATAATACCGGGGGCTGCGGCTGGTGACCAGCACCAGTTCCTCGGTATCCAGCGTGACGCCGGTGGAAAAGTGGATGCAGAAAAACAGGTTGGTGTTATACAGCGCTGTAAGGGCCGGATCCCCCAGATCGACGCTGCGGGCATCGAGCCAGCGCAGGGTACGGCGCAGTTCCGTATCCCAACCCTGGCGCAGCATCTCCTTGGCGCTGGTGGCGGCGGCTACCTCTTCATAGCCATAACCCCACCAGAACACCGCGGCCCGGCTCTCCCCTGCCGGCAGAACGGTTTCATGGGCCAGCCGGTAGGAGATCTCCTCCCCCTCCCGGGAATACTCGGTGCGGCATTCGGCGTCGCACATGGGCGCAAAGGCAAACAGCGGCACGCCGCAGCGCAGATCGAACACCGGGCCGTTGTTCCAGCCGCTGGCATAGACATGGCGGGCGCCCTCGATCTCCTTTTCTTCATTGACACAGTGCCAGGCCGAGCCCCAGCAGCCCTCCAGACCGAACCGCACCGTCCGGTTTTCGGGGCCCGGGTTGGTTACCGACAGCCGGTAGCCGAAACCCCGTTCCCCGGTGGGGGCCAACAGGGTGCCCTCCAGTGTCAGGGGCCCGGCGGTGCAGCGGAACTGCGGCACCCACCAGCCCAGCCGCTGCCAGGAAAACCCCTGCAGCGGTACGGACGCACCGTCCGCCTGCACAAAGGGGCGCATCAGCGGACGGCTGCCGCCCCGCAGATCAATAAGCCCTTTGCATGCCATATAGAGAAAGGTCACATCCTCCACCGCGCCGTCGGCCTGGTTGAGCCGTGGGATGGAGAGCATCTCGTTGCCGGTGGGCAGATACTTCTGCATACCATACACCTCCGCATTTTGATTAAGCGGTTAAACTTATTTTATGAGAAAAGTGTAGCATATTTCGCCTTTTTGTCAAGTTGTTTTGGAGAAATCGCAAAATCACTCTTGACTTTCCCAGTCGCATTCGGTATCATAAAGGTACAAAGTTAGTTAATCGCTTAAATCAGCTTTGCAGATCATGCAGCGCAGGAGGGACAGGATATGCGGGCTACATTAAAGGACGTGGCGCAGCTCGCGGGCGTTTCCTCGGCCACGGTTTCCTATGTATTGAACGGAAAGCGTTCCATTTCCGCCGATACCCGGCAGCGGGTGCTGGAGGCGGTACGGCAGCTGGACTACGTGCCGGATCTGAACGCCCGGGGCCTGAGTATGCGGGATTCCAAGCTGATCGGGGTGGTGGTGCCCCAGACCGAGCCGGGCGACCGGCTGATGTTCCAGAACAGCTTTTACAGTGAGGTGCTGGGCAGCATTGAATTCTGCGCCCGGCAGCAGGGATACCATATTCTGATCTCGGCCACCGACGCCAATGAAAGCTATCTGACGCTGGCCAAGCAGCGGAATCTGGACGGCATCATCGTGATCGGGATGTACCCCAGCGAATTCTATCAGCAGATGAAGAAGTCCCAGATTCCCATTGTGCTGATCGACAGCTACTGTAACGACTACTATTACCACAATATCCGGATCGACGACGCCTACGGAAGCTACCTGGCCACCCAGCATCTGCTGCAGTGCGGCCACCGGGATACCGCCTTTTTTGTGGGGCGCATCCAGGAAAACGGTGTGATGAAAAAGCGCCTGACCGGCTACCAGCAGGCGCTGGCGGAATTCGGGATTCCCTACCGGGAGGAATATGTGTTCGAGGGCCAGATCGACTACGCCAGCGGCGTGGAACTGGCAGGGCGGCTGCTGGCAAGCGGCCTGCCGGCCACCGGTGTGGTGGCGGCGGCGGACATCCTGGCCATCGGGGCCATGAAGGGATTCTACGAAGCCGGACGCCGGGTGCCGGACGATATCTCCATCGTAGGGTTCGACGATCTGGAGATCTCCCAGTATCTGACGCCGGGGCTAACCACCGTGCGCCAGCAGATCTCCCTCAAAGGGCAGAAAGCGGTGGAACTGCTGCTCAAGCACATCGCCCAGCCCGATCTGACCAAGCAGGAGGAGATCCTGCCCCTGCAGCTGATCGAGCGGGGGTCGGTACGCCGGTTGGTCTGATCCCGTTTTTCTTTGGTTTGCCGCCGGGGCCGACCCGGCGAAAAATAAAAATGGTCTGCACGGGTCCCGTCAAAAACACGTGCAAACCATAGCAGACAAGAGACCATGCAAGGCTCTTTTCCGCATATTTATTGTACGCGAAAAGGGCCGAAAAAGCAACAGAGGCAAGGAGGAGAAACGATGAAAAAACACAAAAAGCTTTTCGCGCTGACAGCCGGTCTGCTCACGATCGCGCTGGCTTTCTCGGCCTGCGGCACGCCCCAGAGCGCGTCCGGCGGCTCGTCGGCAGCGGGCACGTCCGGCAGCGATACCGGCGATGCGCCGGTGACCATCACCTACTGCAACTTCAACTCGTCCGGCGGCAATGAGGAGACCCTCCAGAAGATGTACGAGGATTTCCACGAGGAGTACCCCAACATCACCGTAGAAATCGAGACCATCGGGTTTGACGACTACTTCACCCAGATGCAGACCCGCGTGGCCGGCGGCACCGCCCCCGACTGCTACGAGCTGAACATCGAGAACTTTGCCGCCTACGCCAACAAGGGCGTGCTGGCGGAGATCTCCGGCGTTGACCTGAGCCGGATCGACGAGACCGCCCTGAACGCCTTCAATGTGGACGGCAAACAGTACGGCCTGCCCGGCAACTTCTCCAACGTCGTGCTGATCTACAACAAGGATCTGTTTGATCAGGCCGGTGTGGACTATCCCACCGCCGACTGGACCCAGGAGGACGTGCAGGCAGCGGCCGAGGCGATCCGGGCGCTGGGCGACGACATCTTCGGCATCTATCAGCCGGTAACCTACAACGAATTCTACAAGGTGGCCGCCCAGTACGGCGGCAGCCTGCTCAGCGAGGACGGCACGGCGTTCACCATCAACTCCGAGGCCAATGTGAAAGCGGCCCAGATGATGGTGGACCGGGTGCTGGAGAGTAACGTGCAGCCCACCGAAGTGCAGATGGGCGGCATGGGCGACTGGGATCTGTTCATGAGCGGACGGCTGGGCATGATCCCCACCGGCATCTGGGCGTTCGGCACCTTTGCCGAGGGCTGTGATTTTGCCTGGGACATCGCCGTGGAGCCGGGCGCCGACCAGAAGGCCACTGCCTTCTTCTCCAACGCCTGCGTGATCAACGCCGACAGCCCCAACAAGGAAGCGGCCGCCACCTGGATCACCTGGCTGTGCTCCAGCGAAGAGGCTGCGCAGCTGCGCATCGAAGCCGGATGGGATCTGCCCGCCATCAACGACCAGGCGGCGCTGGCCCCCTATCTGGAACAGACCCCGCCGGACAACCGTCAGGCCGTGTTTGATTCTCTGGAATATCTGGTACTGCCCCCGACCATCGAGGACTACGCCCTCATGAGCGACATTATCGGGCAGAAGCTGGCCGCCGCGGCCGCCGGGTCCATGACCGTACAGCAGGCGCTGGACGAGGCCCAGAGCGAGTGCGAGGCCCAGATCACCCTGCAATAACCCTGGTTCCATCCGGGCGGGAGGGCACGGACGCTCTCCCGCCCAAGTTGTATCGCCGCAAAGGAGGTCCTGGAAATGTCTCAACCCCGCAAGTCCCGCCCGGGACGGCTGCGGCAGGGTGGCCTGCGCACCGCGCTGCCCTTTCTTGCGCCCAGCCTGGCCGGCATGCTGGTGTTTTCGCTGCTGCCGCTGCTCATTTCCGCCTGTATCAGCCTGACCGACTGGAACGGTCTGGATCAGCTACTGGCCCCCGGTATGTTCGCGGAGCATTTCGTGGGGCTGGGCAACTTTCAGGCGATCCTGTCCAGTAAGGAATTCTGGCAGGTACTGGGGAACACCTGCCGCTACATTGTACTGTATATCCCCTGCATGCTGGCCGCCTCGCTGGCGGTGGCCTGTCTGCTCAGCCAGCCCCGCCGGGGCGTGACCGCGTTCCGGGTAATCTACTACATCCCGGTGCTTACCTCCTGGGTGGCGGCGTCGCTGATCTGGAAATCGGTGCTCTCCCCCCAGTACGGGGCGCTGAACAACCTGCTGGCCATCTTTGGCATCCAGGGGCCCGGCTGGCTGCTGGACGAGGCCTGGGCCATGCCCGCCATTGTATTGGTATCGGTATGGAAGGACATGGGCTTTTTCGGGCTGATCCTGCTGTCCGGCATGATCGGCATTGACAAGGGCTACTACGAGGCCGCCTCCCTGGACGGGGCGGGGCCCTGGGCACGGTTCTGGCGCATTACCCTGCCCCTCATGACCCCAGCTATCTTTTATGTGCTGATCGTAAGCCTGATCAACGCGTTCCAGCTGTTCCCCCAGATCATGATTATGACCGACGGCGGCCCCAACGGCGCCACCCAGGTTATGGTGGAGCGCATCTATAAATACGGATTCCGGTACTATCGGATGGGGTACGCGGCCGCGTTCTCCTGGATTCTGTTCGTGATTATCATGGTCTGCACCTTTATTCAGATGAAAGGCCAGGAAAGGTGGGTGAACTATGACTCGTAAACGCATGGCCGGGGCTGCCTACTACGCCGCGGCAGTTCTGCTGGCGGTGATCGCCCTGGTGCCCTTTGCCTGGATGGTGTCCACCTCCTTCAAAAGCCGCGGGGCGCTCATGTCCATCCCCATCGAATGGATCCCCGCCGAGCCTACCCTGGACGCCTACGCCACGGTGTTTGAGCGGTTCCCCTTTCTGCGCACCATCGGCAACAGCCTGTTCATCGCGGTGTGCTATACCCTGCTGACCCTGGCAAGCGCCTCGATGGCGGCGTTTGCCTTTACCAAGATCCGGTTCAAGGGTTCCGGTGTGCTGCTGGGGGTGTATCTGGCCACCATGATGATCCCCACCCAGGTAACCATGATCCCTCTGTTTGTGGTGATGAACCAGATCGGGCTGATCAACCACTACAGCAGCGTGATCCTGCCGGCCATTTTCCGGCCGTTCGCGGTATTCATGCTGGTGCAGCAGATGCGCACCATCCCGCCCGACTACATGGACGCCGCCCGCATCGATGGGGCTTCCACCTTCCGGATCTACCGGCAGGTCATGCTGCCCCTGTGCGCCCCGGCGCTGGCCACCCTGGCCATCACCAACTTTATGGATTCCTGGAACGATTATCTCTGGCCGCTGCTGATGCTTACCGACAAGGCAAAAATGACCCTGCCCATCGCCCTGTCCACCCTGAACGGCCAGTATGACACCGAGTACAACGTGCTGATGGCGGGGAGTCTCATCTCGATGATCCCTATTATTCTGATCTACATCTTTGCCCAGAAATATTTCAAGAACGGCCTGATGGCCGGAGGAGTCAAAGGATAACCGCATGAAACAGATCGTTTGCAGCGGCAGCGGCCGGTTGTTCTGGCCGCTGCCCCAAGGAGAAGCCCGGCTGGACTGGCAGCCGCGGGAGGGGCACACGGAGCTGACCGTCCGCCTTTTCTACCGGGGCGCCTGGGGCATGGGCGAAAAATACGATGCTTTGAACCACAAGGGCTGCACGGTGCGCAACCAGGTAGAGGAAAAGTTCTGCTTTCAAGGGGAGCACACCTACTGCCCCGCCCCCTTTTTCTGGACCGACAGCGGGTTCGGCCTGTACGCGGCCACCGACCAGGTGACCGAATTCACCTTTGAAGATGACCAGATCCGGGTACAGCTGCCGGAAAACGGCGGGGCCGTACTGTTTGCGGGCGAGCCGGAAACCATGATCCGGGAGTATATGGGGCTGTTCGGCCCGGCCAAGCTGCCGCCGGAATGGGCCTTCGGGCCCTGGATCTCGGCCAACCACTGGAACAGCCAGGCGGCGGTGGAAGCCCAGCTGGAAGAGCTGCGCCGCCATAACTGCCCCGCCACGGTGCTGGTGGCGGAAGCCTGGAGCGACGAAGCTACCTTTTCCATCTTCAACGGCGCGCGCTATGCACCCCTGCCGCCGGAGGGGCCCACCGGGGAGGAGTTTGACCTTTCCGAAAGCCCCTGGCCCGATCCCCGGGGCATGATCCGGCAGCTGCACGAGGCCGGGGTGCATTTTGTACTCTGGCAGGTGCCGGTGTACAAAAAGCAGGGGCCGGAAGAGCCGCCCTGCCCCCAGAACGACCAGGACCGGGAAGATGCGGTTCAGCTGGGGCTGTGCGTGCGCAATGCCGACGGCACCCCGTACACCATCCCGGAAGGACACTGGTTTGCCGGTTCCCTGGTGCCGGACTTCACCAACCCGGAAACGGTGCTCCGCTGGTTTGCCCGGCGGCAATACCTGCTGGACTGGGGCGTGGACGGTTTCAAGACCGACGGCGGCGAGTTCATCTGCTCCGACGCGGTGCAGTTTGCCGACGGTTCCACCGGCCGGGAGGGCCGCAACCGGTACGCCCGGCAGTACACGGAGGCATACTCCGGGTTTATCGGGGCGGAGCGGGTTCTGTTCAGCCGGGCAGGCTGGGCGGGGCAGCATACGGTTCCCTGCCACTGGGCCGGAGATCAGCAGTCCCGGAACAGCGAACTGGCCAGTGCCCTGCGGGCGGGCCTGTCGGCGGCGCTGACCGGCATCCCGTTCTGGGGCTTTGACATCGCCGGGTTTGCCGGGCCGCTGCCCACCCCCGACCTGTACCGCCGGGCCACCATGCTGGCCTGCTTCTGCCCGATCATGCAGTGGCACTCGGAGCCGGACGGAGGCCAGTTCCGGGAACTGATGCCCGGCGGCGAGGGCAACAACGAGCGAAGCCCCTGGAACATGGAGACCGCCTGGGCCGCGCCGGGATTCGCGGAAGAAATGGCGTTCTGGCACCGGCTGCGGATGAACCTGCTGCCCTATCTGTACAGCGAAGCCATCCGGGCTGTGGCGGAAAGCCGTCCGCTTATGCGGCCGCTGGTCTACCACTGGCCCCGCAGCGAACAGGCCCTGGCCGCCTGGGATGAATTTCTGCTGGGTGAAAGTCTGCTGGTGGCCCCGCTGCTGGAAGAAAACCAGACCGGGCGCACCCTCTGGCTGCCGGAGGGCGGCTGGTACGCGCTTTTTACCGGGCAGCGTTTTGAGGGCAGACAAACCATCGAGGCCGGGCCGGAACTGCGGTTCCCGGTTTTTGTGCGGGAAGGCTGTGCGCTTGTGCTGAATCTGCCCGCCGGTGCGCCGCTGGGCACCGGTGCTGACACAGCGGCCCTACGGCTGATTCTGGCAGGTGACACCGGCGAATATGCCTGGCACACCGCGCCCGGCAAACCGGCCCGGGTGCTGCGGTGGAGCGGCGATGCCGTTCAGCTGCCGCCGGACGTGGAAAACGCCGAGGTGATCCGATGGAGATAAGCGGCGTTATCTTTGATCTGGATGGGGTGCTCTGCTCCACCGACCGGTTTCACTTCGCCGCCTGGAAGTCTGTGGCAGAGGAATGGCAGATTCCCTTTACCGAAGCGGACAACCGGCGGATGCGGGGTGTAAGCCGGATGGAGAGCCTGGAAATTCTGCTGGAAAAGGCAGACCGGTCATTCTCTCCCGCGCAAAAGCAGGCGCTGGCCGATACCAAGAACAGCCGTTACCAGGCTTTGCTGGAAGGGCTTTCCCCTGCCGATCTGTCCCAGGACGCCCGGCAGGCCCTGCACACGTTGCGGGGTATGGGGCTGAAGCTGGCGGTGGGTTCTTCCAGCCGGAACACCCGCTTCATTCTGGAACGGCTGGGGCTGGGCACCTTTTTTGACGCGGTGGCGGACGGTACCCAGATCACCCGTTCCAAGCCCGACCCGGAGGTGTTTCTGCTGGCGGCCCGGAAGTTGGCGCTGCCTCCTGCCCGCTGTCTGGTGGTGGAGGACGCGGCTGCGGGCATCGCGGCTGCCGCGGCAGGCGGTTTCCCGGCCGCGGGATTCGGCTGCGCCCGGGATGATCCGCGCGCAGTGTTTCACCTGACGGCATTGTCCCAGCTGCCGGGGCTTCTGGCAGACGGTATATAAGGGCACAGGGCACCCTTTTTCTGCGGTCTGTCCACAGAAAAAGGGTGCCTTTCTGTTTGCCGGAGGGCTGGAATTTTGCGGTAAAACTTTGTAAGATAAAGGCAGATAAAGCGGCCCGTGCAGCCGCGGGAGAGGAGTTGTTCCTATGAAGCCAGTCAACCGCAATCTGCTTTTGGTGGGTATTCCCGCTGTGCTGGTGCTGATCGGCGGCATTTTTCTGTTTTCGGTGGGCAGTGCCCTGCTGGACACGGCGGCCGGTCTGGTTCCGGAGGCTTCCGGAGACGTAAGCGACGTGGAGGGGTATGCCATGCTGCTGGATCTGCTGGGCGCCGGTTTCAGCGGTCTGGCGGGGCTGCTGGTGCAGGCCCTTGCCATGGCGGCCATCCTGTACGGCGGCATCCTGCTGGTGCTGGGGGCCTTGGCCCGCCTTGTATACCGCGCTGCGCCGGGGCGGATTCTGGCCTACCGGATTTTGACCGGGATCCAGCTGGCTGTTTTTGTGCTGCCTGTTCCGGCGTGTGCCCAGCTGTGGTACGGCTCTGTGCAGAGCGGCGCGTTTTCCCCGCTCTGGCCGAGCGGTTTGGTTCTGCTGCTGGTGTTGGCCGTATTGACGGGGCGGAACACCTACACGGACAGGATCTGGAACGGCTGTGCTTGACAAATTTGGGGGCAGTGCTAAAACAAATCGCAAGCGATTCATCGCTTGCGATTTGTTTTATTGTAAGGAGGGATGGGGCGTATGAATCCCCCTAAATACCGAACCGGGCGGCTGCTGGTGCGGCTGGGCAACGGGGTATCCTGGTTCCGCAACCAGGCCATGCAGGGCATGGGGCTGACATCCAGCCAGTCGGAGGTAATCCGGTACATGCTGCACCACCGGGAAGAACCGCTTACCGCCGGGGAATTGATGGGGCAGCTGGGGCTGTCCCAATCCACCATTGCGGGTATCCTGATGCGGCTGGAAAGGAAAGGTCTGCTGGCCCGGCAGGCCGACGACAAGGATGCCCGCCGCAGCCGGATCTATCTGACCGAGAAAGGGCTGGCCATGGATCAGGCCCTGATTCAGCTGGCTGCCCTGACCGAAGAGGTGCTGCTGGACGGGCTGGATGACGCAGAGCAGGCGGAACTAAACCGGCTGCTGCAGCGGGTTTTGGACAACATGCAGGCCTGCCGCGACTCCGTGCGGGGAGGTGAGGACGCATGATCCGTACCCTGCTGAAAAGTGTGCGGGAGTACCGGGTGCCCTCCCTGCTCTGCCCGATCCTGATGGTATGGGAAGCGGCCATGGACATCGTGATCCCCTTTCTTATGACCTTTGTGATCGGTGAGCTGGAGCTGCTGGCCGGGGATCCGGCCTACACCGTAAACGGCGGGCGGCTGGCTGTGCTGATGGCCGCGCTGCTGGTGTGTGCCATGCTGGCGCTGGTGTTCGGCGTGGCGGGCGGCAAGCCGGCCGCAAAGGCCAGCTGTGGCTTTGCCCATAACCTGCGGGAAGATTTACGGCAAGATCCAGTCGTTCTCGTTCGCCAATATCGACCGGTTCTCCACCGCCAGCCTGATCACCCGCATCACCACCGATGTGACCAACGTGCAGAACGCCTACCAGATGTGCCTGCGGATGATCGTGCGGGCCCCCATGCTGCTGCTGGTTTCCATCCTGATGACCGCCTGGATCGACGGCAGCATCAGCCTGATCTTTGTGGGTGTGGCCGTGGTGCTGGGCATTGTTGTTGCCATTGCCATGGTCAAGGTGGCGGCACCGTTCCGCACCATGTTCCGCAAATACGACGATCTGAATCTGGTGGTGCAGGAAAACCTGACGGCGATCCGGGTGGTCAAATCCTTTGTGCGGGAGGCCCGGGAAATCGACAAGATGCACCAGGCCACCGGCGAGGTTTACCGCTATTCGGTCAATGCGGAAAAAATTCTGACCTTTCTGACCCCCTGCGCCACCTTTGCCATGTTCGTAAGCAATATCCTGATCCTGCTGGTGGGTTCCAACATGGCGGTGGGCAATCTGCCCGGCAATGTTACCGCCGCCGATCTGCAGACCCTGGTGATCTACTCCATGCAGATCCTGACCGGGGTATTGTCGGTTGCCATGTGCATCAACTTTATCTCCATGTCCAAGGGCAGCATAGAGCGGATCTGCGAAGTGCTGACCGAAAAGCCCACCATCACCGCGCCCGCCGACCCGATCACCAGCGTGCGGGACGGCTCGGTGGACTTCTGTCATGCCAGTTTTGCCTATTCCGCCCGTTCTTCCGATCCGGTGCTGCGGCAGCCCAAGGTGCTGATTTTTGACGATTCCACCTCCGCGGTGGATACCCGCACCGATGCCCAGATCCGGCAGGCGCTGCGCAAATACGCCCCGGATACCACCAAGATCATCATTGCCCAGCGGGTGGCCTCGGTGCAGGACGCCGACCGGATCATCCTGCTGGATAAAGGGCGGGTCACCGATGTGGGCAGCCACGAGGAACTGCTGCGCACCAGCGAGATCTACCGGAACCTGTACGAATCCCAGATGAGCGGAAAGGAGGAAGGCTGAATGCATACCCGGCAACGTCATGGCGGAAAACGGGCCAAGGATCCGGTACGCACCCTGCTGCGGCTGCTGGCCTGTACCTTTTCCCGGTACCGGGCGGCGGCGGTATTTGTGGGCCTGTTTGTGATCCTGGCCGCCTCGGCCAATATCGTAAGCACCTCCCGGCTGGCCCCCATCGCCTCGGAACTGATGCGCAGCGGCGCCGGCGCCGATATGGGCTTTATCTACCGGAACATCCTGTTCATGGGGGTGGTGTACCTGGTCGGCGCTCTGGCCACCTTTGCCTACAACCGGATCATGGTGTACATTGCCCAGGGAACCCTGCGCACCCTGCGGGATGAGATGTTTAAAAAAATGCAGCGTCTGCCTCTGCGCTTTTTTGACGCCAACACCCACGGGGATCTGATGAGCCTGTACACCAACGATGTGGATACCATGCGGCAGCTGCTGTCCCAGACCATTCCGCAGATTCTGTCCTCCTGCATTACCATGGTGATGGCGGTGGCCTTCATGCTCTGGTACAGCGTTTCCCTTTCGCTGGTGGTATTCGCCGCGCTGGCGCTGATCCTGACCTTTGTAAAGCGCAACGGCGGGCGTTCCTCCCGCTATTTTCTGGAACAGCAGACGGCTATCGGCCGCCTGAACGGTTTTATGGAGGAGATGACCAGCGGACAAAAGGTCATCAAAACCTTCTGCCACGAAAAAAAGGCGGAGGAACAGTTCCGGGTTCTGAACGACGAACTGAACCGGGTGGGCCGGGCGGCCAACAGCTACGCCTTTATCATGATCAGCCTGTACGCCAAGCCCGGGCAGAAGATCGCCTTTGTGGGCTCCACCGGCGCCGGCAAGACCACCATCACCAATCTGATCAACCGGTTTTACGACATCCAGGCCGGGCGCATCACCTACGACGGGCTGGATATCCGGGAGATCTGCAAGGACGATCTGCGCCGCAGTCTGGGGGTTGTGCTGCAGGACACTCATCTGTTTACCGGCACGGTGATGGACAACATCCGGTACGGACGGCCGGAGGCCACCGACGAGGAGTGCATCCGGGCTGCCCGGCTGGCCAACGCGGACTTTTTCATTGCCCATCTGCCCGAAGGATACCAGACCATGCTGCACAGCGACGGGGCCAACCTGTCGCAGGGGCAGCGGCAGCTGCCGGCTATTGCCCGGGCCATGGTGTCCGACTGCCCGGTGCTGATCCTGGATGAAGCCACCTCCTCCATCGATACCTATACCGAAAAGCTGATTGAAAAGGGGATGGACACCCTGATGGAGGGCCGCACGGTTTTTGTGATTGCGCACCGGCTGTCCACCGTGCGCAACAGCCAGGCGATCCTGGTGCTGGAGCACGGCGAGATCATCGAGCGCGGCGACCATGAACAGCTGCTGGCCCAGAAGGGCCGCTACTACCAGCTGTACACCGGCGCCTTTGAACTGGACTGACCTGCCGCTTGACAAATTCCGGCGGCGGGGTACAACAAGTAATTGGTTACTTATTATAGAAACAAGCGAGGAAACAACCATGCCGGGTACAATGCCGTTTGGGCTCAAGATCGCCATTCTGAACCGGGCATTCCGCAAGCGGATGGACGAAAAGGCCGCCGATATGGGGCTGACCAGCGTTCAGCTGCGGGTGCTGGGTTCGGTGAGCCGTCTGGAAGCAGCCGGGGAGGGCGAAATCCACCAGAACGATCTGGAACGGATCGAGCACGTGACCCATCCTGCCATGACCAAACTGCTGCAGCGGCTGGAGAACAAAGGATTTGTGCGCTGCGTCCCCAGCAGCCGGGACCGGCGCTATAAAGCCATCACCTGCACCGAAAAGTCCGCGGGCATCCACAAGCTGATCCTGCAGCAGGACTCGGAGGTGCTGGGCGAGTTCTGCCGGAATCTTACCGACGCGGAACAGCAAACCCTGCAGCAGCTGGTGGACCGTCTGCTGCAGAACACCGATTCGGAATAAAGGCCCTTGCGGGAAGAATCGTTCCCCAGGCAGTGTACCGCGGCATGGCCGCGGACCCGCTGCCTGCTTTTTTTGCCGTAATAAGTAACTAGTTACTTAATTTAGCAAGGAGAGAGTGAAGCACATGGAAGCATCCGCATCCCAAAACAAAAGTCCCTTTTCCACCGAGCCGGTAGGCCGGCTCATTACCAAATTCGCCATCCCCTGCGTGATCTCACTGCTGGTGAACTCGCTGTACAACATCGTGGACCAGATCTTCATCGGCTGGGGCGTGGGCTATCTGGGCAACGGGGCCACCAACGTGGTGTTCCCCATCACCATCGTGGCGCTGAGCCTTTCGCTGGTGATCGGCGACGGCGGCGCCGCCTACCTGAGCCTGAAACTGGGCGAGGGCGATGTGGAAAGCGCCCGCAAGGGCGTGGGCAACGCCATCGCGCTGGTAACCATGGTAAGCATCCTGCTGACGGCCGTGTTCCTGATCTTTATTGATCCGATCCTGACCCTGTTCGGGGCCACCGATACCCTGCGTCCCTTCGCTTTGGAGTACGGCACCGTGATCGGCATGGGGCTGCCCTTTATGATGATCCCGGCGGCGCTGAACTCCATCATCCGGGCGGACGGCGGCCCCAAGTACGCCATGTTCTCCATGGTGCTGGGCGCCATCATCAACACCGTGTTTGACCCCATGAGCGTTGTATCCCTGTTTGGTTCCGAGGAAGGGCTGTACAATGAGTTCGCTGTCAAGGCGTTCCGGATCTTCCTGATGCTCTGCCCGCTGACCGGATTCCAGACGGTGGTGGCCGTCTATCTGCAGGCGGTGGGCAAGCCGGTGAAATCCGCCATCCTGTCCCTGGCCCGGCAGATCATCTTCTTTGTTCCTGCCGCCCTGATCCTGCCCATGTTCCTGGGTGTGGTGGGCGTGCTGTGGACCGGCCCTGTGGCGGACGGTCTGGCGTTCCTGCTCTCGCTGGGCCTGCTGCTCTACGAGAGAAAGCAGCTGCGGGAGATCCCCGAATAATCCATACCGAAAGGAGAGCCTATCCATGAAACAACGAATCATCACCATCAGCCGGGAATTCGGCAGCGGCGGACGCACGATCGGCAAGAAGCTGGCCGAAAAGCTGGGCATCCCCTGCTACGACAACGAACTGATCCAGAAGATCGCCGAGGAGAGCGGCTTCAACCCCGAATACATCAAGACGGCCGGCGAGGACGCGCCCGGCGGGTTCCTGACCTCGGCCTTTGCCCGCAAGGCGGGCAGCCCCAGCAACGCGGACTATCTGTGGGAAGTCCAGTTCAAGATCATTACCGACCTGGCGGAAAAAGGCCCCTGCGTGATCGTGGGCCGCTGCGCCGACTACATTCTGCGGGACAAGGCGGATTGTCTGCGTGTGTTCATCCACGCGGATCTGCCGTTCCGGGCCAAGCGGATCGTGCAGGAATACGGCGAGCGGGCCGAATCGCCGGAGCAGCGGCTGCGGGACAAGGACAAACGCCGCGCCGCGTACCATCGGTTCTACACCGACATGAAATGGGGCCACGCGCAGAACTACGACATCACCCTGAACAGCGGCAGCCTGGGAATCGACCGCTGCGTGGAGATTCTGGCCGGGCTGTACTGAGCCGGAACGGGAGGGATCTTCCCTTGCGGGCCTACACAGACAGGAGGGAGCCTATTGGAAGACAAATCCATGATCGAATCCATACAAACCTTTGCCGCCCGGCAGGCGCTGGCGTACATTGAACGCGACCCGGAAAAGAATTTTTCCAAGCTGCTGGACTGGGCGGACAAATTTGACGCAGGCAACCTGTACCAGCCCCAGCGGCAGGCTTTCCGCCGGGCGCTGGAACATCCGGAGAGCAACTGGTATCAGCTGCTTTTGCGGGTATTTCAGCTGGATAAAGGGGTACGGGACACCTTTGTTGAAAACTTTATCATCAATGCTTCGCTGATCGGCGGCACCCGCCAGCAGGCGGTGCGCCGGCAGGAGAACTGCAACGTGCCCTGGGCCATTCTGCTGGATCCCACCTCCGCCTGCAACCTGCGCTGTACCGGGTGCTGGGCGGCGGAGTACGACCACAGCCTGAATCTGGAGACGGACACCATCGACCGCATCATCCAGCAGGGCAAGGCGCTGGGGGTATACATGTACATCTACACCGGCGGCGAACCGCTGGTGCGCAAGGCGGATCTGATCCAGCTGTGCGAGACCCATGCGGACTGTGAATTTCTGGCCTTCACCAACGGCACCCTGATCGACGAGGAGTTCTGCCAGGAGATGCTGCGGGTAAAGAACTTTGTGCCGGCCATCAGCCTGGAGGGCTTTTCCGCCACCAACGACAGCCGCCGGGGCGCGGGGAGCTTTGACAAGGCGCTGGCCGCCATGCGGCTGCTGCGCGCGCACAAGCTGCCTTTCGGCGTTTCCACCTGCTATACCAGCGCCAACTGGCAGGACGTGACCAGCGAGGAATTTTTTGATCTGCTGATCGACGCGGGCGCGCTGTTCGCCTGGTTTTTCCACTACATGCCGGTGGGCAGCAGCGCCGTGACGGAGCTTCTGCCTTCCCCGGAGCAGCGCCGGGCGGTGTATAAACGCATCCGCGGTTTCCGGCAGACCAAACCGCTTTTTACCATGGACTTTCAGAACGACGCCGAGTATGTGGGCGGCTGCATCGCCGGCGGGCGCAATTATCTGCACATTAACGCCGCCGGCGACGTGGAACCCTGCGTATTCATCCACTATTGCAACGTGAACATCCACAACTGTTCGCTGCTGGACGCGCTGAAAAGCCCGCTGTTCATGGCCTATCACGACGGCCAGCCTTTCAATGACAACATGCTGCGGCCCTGCCCCATGCTGGAAAATCCGGAAAAGCTACAGGAGATGGTCAAGCGCACCGGCGCCTGTTCCACCGATCTGCAGTCTCCGGAAAGCGTGGACAGTCTGTGCGGCCGCTGCCGCCGCTACGCCGAGGCCTGGGCCCCCGTAGCGGACGACCTGTGGCGGGATAGTTCCACCACGTCCACCTGATGAGCCATTCCCCTGTCCCCTTATTGTATGCACAAAGCTCCCGTCCGGGAAACCGGGCGGGAGCTTTGTGTTTTATTTCAGCATAACAGGCCGTTTACGCCTGGCCGGGAACCTGGGGCAGGCGGGCGAAGCTGGCCGCCAGATCCTCGTCGGTGGGGATGGTATCGGTCATCTGCCCGTCGTGGAACTTTTCGTAGGCGTACATATCGAAATATCCGGTGCCGGTAAGGCCAAAGAGGATGGTTTTTTCCTCGCCGGTCTCCTTGCAGCGAAGCGCCTCGTCCATGGCCACACGGATGGCGTGGCTGCTCTCCGGCGCGGGCAGGATGCCCTCCACCCGGGCGAACTGCTCGGCGGCCTCGAACACCTTGGTCTGCTCCACCGCCACGGCTTCCATCAGGCCGTCATGATACAGCTGGGAGAGCACCGTACTCGTGCCGTGATACCGCAGCCCGCCGGCGTGGTTGGCCGAGGGGATGAAGTTGCTGCCCAGGGTGTACATCTTGGCCAGCGGGCAGACCATGCCGGTATCGCAGAAATCGTAGGCGAACCGGCCCCGGGTAAAGCTGGGGCAGGAGGCGGGCTCCACCGCGATGAACCGGTAATCCCGCTCGCCCCGGAGTTTCTCGCCCATAAACGGGGAAATCAGGCCGCCCAGATTGCTGCCGCCGCCCGCGCAGCCGATGATCACATCCGGCACCACGCCGTATTTGTCCAGCGCGATCTTGGTTTCCATGCCAATGATGCTCTGGTGCAGCAGCACCTGGTTGAGCACGCTGCCCAGCACATACCGGTAACCGGGGGTGCTGGTGGCCTTTTCCACCGCCTCACTGATGGCGCAGCCCAGCGAACCGGTGGTGCCGGGATGCTCTGCCAGGATGCGGCGGCCCACCTCGGTTTCCGTGGAGGGAGACGGGGTTACCGACGCGCCGTAGGTGCGCATGACCTCCCGGCGGAAGGGCTTCTGCTCATAGGAGCACTTGACCATGTACACCTTGCAGTCCAGCCCCAGATAGGCACAGGCCATGGACAGCGCGGTGCCCCACTGGCCGGCGCCGGTTTCGGTGGTCACGCCGGTCAGGCCCTGCTGTTTGGCGTAGTAGGCCTGGGCAATGGCGCTGTTCAGCTTATGGCTGCCGGAGGTGTTGTTGCCCTCAAACTTGTAGTAGATGTGCGCCGGGGTCTGCAGCTTTTTCTCCAGGCAGTAGGCGCGCACCAGCGGGGCGGGGCGGTACATCTTGTAGAAATCCAGGATCTCCTGGGGGATCGGGATATAGCGGTCGTCGTTGTTCAGTTCCTGGCGGATCAGCTCGTCGCAGAACACCGGGCGCAGATCCTCGTATCCCATGGGGGCGCCGGTGGCCGGGTTCAGCAGCGGGGCGGGCTTGTTCTTCATATCCGCGCGCACATTGTACCAGGCGCGGGGCATCTCTTCTTCCGACAGGTAGATCTTGTAGGGGATGTTCTGGTTGCTCATGCTGCATAACTCCTTTCCTGTGTGCCGCGCGGAAAAAAGAAAAAGACCTTTCTCCCACAGGGCATGTGTAAAAATACCCTTTGGGACAAAAGTCTTGCAACTTCTGCGGTGCCACCCAAATTGACGAAGCCCGGCTTCGCCCACTCATCCGACGTGCCATCACACATCGTTCCCGCTTACGGGGGGAAAACCGTCGGTCTCTACTGGGACATATCCGCCCGTTCGGCCCGCCCTCGGCAGCCCATTCGGCAGGGGGATCTCCGCCGCGTTCCCAGCACCCGCGGCTCTCTGGGGAAGAACGTCCCTGCGTACTCTTCTGCGTCATCGGTTTGCTTCAACGATTTATTCCGTTGAATTGCTATGAATATACCGAAACCCATTGCATTTGTCAAGCGCTTTCCTGGATTTTCGGCTATTTGCCTGTACACAGGCGGAATGTTTCAGCTATTTCGCACAAAAAGCAAGGGGATTTGCCGCCCGGCTCAGCGCCGCGCCTGCTGCATGAGCTCGTTGGTGTGGCGCAGTGTGTCGGTAAAATCCGCCGGAGCGTTAAGCGCCAGGGCGGCATAGAGGCTGTCCAGCACCGAAATATGGGTCACGCGGGAGGCAATGGCCTCATGCAGGGCGCTGCTTTCGGCGGAGGAGGTAACCAGCTGCACCTGGGCCAGCCGGGTAATGGGGGAATCCAGATAGCTGGTAATGCAGATCACCTGCGCCCCCTGCTGCCGGGCCTGTTCCGCCGCCCGCAGCGTCTCCCGGGACTGGCCGGTGTGAGAGATCGCCACCGCCACATCCCCCGGCCCCATCCGGGAGGCCAGCAGCACCATCATATAGGGATCCACCGCGCAGTTGACCCGCAGCGGCAGCCGGCTGAACCGGTAGCAGGCATCCTGCGCGACAGGCGCCGAGGTGCCTATGCCGAAAAAGGTTACCGAAGCAGCGTTCTGCAGCAGCTTTGCCGCCCGGGCAAACTGCTCCGGCGAAAGGATGAGCATGGTCTGTTCCAGGGCCTGGCGGGTCTGTTCAAACACCCGGGTCATCACCCGGGCGGGGGTCATCTCCCCTTCTTCGATGGTCAGATCGTCCAGGGTGCGGTCCAGCCCCGCGGCGGACAGGCTGGCGGCCAGCGACAGCTTGAACGCCGCATAGCCGGTGAATCCCAGCCGCTGACACAGCCGGATCACACTGCTTTCCGACACGCACGCCTGTCTGGCCAGCCGGGCCACCGGCATGGCCATGGCGTCGGCGGGATGCCGCCCCGCTACCCTGCCCTTTCTCTGGATCAGGTGGAACGGCCTCTGTACCGGCTGATCCTGATGGCCCCGCCGGAACAGACCGCCGCCATTGCCCGGCGCGCCGAAGCGATGGCGCTGCCCGGAATCCGCATTGAGCGCACCGCGCCGGATTTTGTGGAGCTGATGAACGCCAATGCCGGCAAACGGGAGGCACTGGAACGGCTCTGCCGGGCAAACGGGGTATCGCTGGATCGGGTGGCCTTTATCGGGGATTTTTTACAACGACCTGGATCTGATGCGCTGCGCGGGCCTGTCAGCCTGCGTGTCCGAAGCGCCCCGGGAGGTGCACAGCCAGTGCGCGCTGGTGCTGTCCGGCTGTATGGATGGCGCCGTGGCGGATTTTCTGGAAGCGCTGTCCGGCTGAATCGCAAGGAAAAACGGGAGACACACCGCGGTGTGTCTCCCGTTTCGGCATTTGACGCGGGGGCGTATCCTGCGGTATACTATCTCTATTCGATATATCAGGAGGCCGATATGGAGTATCTTATTCTGGGGCTGCTGATGCTGTCGCCCATGACCGGGTACGAGCTGCAGCGGTTCATCCGGCAGAATCTGGCGCTGATCTGCTCCCACAGCGCGGGCAGCGTGCAGACGGCGCTGGCCAAGCTGGAACGGGAAGGCTTTGTGACCGCCGCCGAAACCCGGGAGGGCAAGCGGCGGAAAAAGACCTTTTCCATCACCGACGCGGGCCGGGCGGCGTTTTCCGGCTGGGTGGCGCAGCCCATGCAGGCGGATAATGTCAGGAATATGGAACTGGCCCGGCTGTTCTTTCTGGGTCTGGCCGACCCTGCCCAGCGCGCCGCCGCCATCCGGGATTACATCCGCCAGATGGCCCAAACGAAGGCGGTGCTGGAGACGATCCGGGAACGGTTCCGGCAGATCCAGGCGGGCGAGCTGCCGCCCGGGCAGGACTGGCCGGCGGTTTTCCGGTTTCAGGGATACACCATCGAATACGGCATTGCCGCCGCCCGGTTCGAGCAGGACTGGTACGGCCGGCTGCTGGCGGAATTGGAGGAGAACGTATGAAGATTCTGGTATTGAACGCAAGCCCCAAGGGCAAAACTTCTGCCACGGTGCACACGGCACTGTACCTGCAGGCCCTGCATCCGGAGCACCAGTTCACCGTGCTGCCGGTGGGCCAGCGCATCCGGGCCTACGAAAAAGATTTTGCGCCGGTGCGCACGGCGCTGGAGCAGGCCGAGCTGATCCTGTTCTGCTATCCGGTGTATACCTTTATTGCCCCCTACCAGCTGCACCGGCTGATCGAGCTGATCAAGGCAGACGGGGTGGATCTGCGCGGCAAGTTCGCCAGCCAGATCACCACCTCCAAGCATTTTTACGACGTGACCGCCCACCGGTACGTGGAGGAAAACTGCTGCGATCTGGGCATGAAGGTGATCCGCGGCCTGTCCGCCGATATGGAGGATCTGCTGTGCGAGAAAGGGCGGCAGGAAGCCCGAAACTTTTTTGACCAGCTGATCTTTTCCTGCCAGCATGGGCCCTTTGTGGTGCCGCCGGTACAGCCGCCGGTGGCGCAGCGGCCGGTCTACCGGCCCTGCCTGCCCGCTGAACCCAGGCGGCAGGGCAAGGATGTGGTCATCGTGACCAACTGCGCCCCGGAGGACGAGGGGCTGGCCGGGATGATCGCGGATTTCCGGGCGGCGCTGCCCTACGAAAGCCGGGTGGTGAACCTGCGGGAGTTCCCCTTTGACGGCGGGTGCCTGGGCTGCTTTGGCTGCGCTGTTACCGGCAAATGCGTCTACAAGGACGGGTTTGACGAATTCCTGCGCACCCAGATCCAGACCGCCGACGGGTTTGTGTACGCCTTTGCGATTTCGGATCATTACACCCAGTCCAGCTTCAAGTGCTTTGACGACCGGCAGTTCTGCAACGGACACCGCACCGTGACCCACGGCACCCCCATCGCCTGCCTGATCCGGGGTGATTACCGGTACGAGCCCAACCTGCGGATGATCGTGGAGGGCCGTGCCGAGGTGGGCGGCAACTATCTGGCGGGGGTGGCCACCGATGAGGAGGACACCACGGCGGAGATCCGCTCCCTGGCGCAGAACCTGACCTTTGCCATGGAAAACCATCTGACCCGGCCGGCCAACTTTTACGGGGTGGGCGGCATGAAGATCTTCCGGGATCTGATCTACGTGATGCAGGGGCTGATGAAGGCCGACCATAAGTTCTACAAATCCCACGGCATCTACGATTTCCCCCAGAAGCAGAAAAAGCGTCTGTGGCAGATGCGGCTGGCGGGGGCGCTGATGGCGGTGCCCTCCATCCAGAAGCAGGCCAAAGGCAAGATGACCGAAGCCATTGTGGGGCCCTACCGGAAGGTTGTGGAACAGGCCCGCGGCGGAAAGGAGTAACCCATGATCTGTTATTTTTCCGGAACCGGCAATTCCCGCTGGGCGGCCCGCCGGCTGGCCGCCCTTACCGGCGACGAAGCCCGGGACATCATCGGGCTGGATGCCGCCGATGTTTGCCGGGGAGACGCCCGCATCGGGCTGGTGTTTCCCATCTATGCCTGGGGCGCGCCGGAACCGGTGCTGGACTTTGCCCGGCAGCTGAACAAGGGCGGGGCGTTCACCTTTGCGGTGGCCACCTGCGGTTCGGAGGCGGGCTATGCCCTGAAAAAGCTGGCGGAAGTATTTCCGCTGGACAGCTGTTACAGCCTGGTGATGCCCAACAACTACGTGATCGGTTCGGAGCTGGAGGACGAGGCCACCGTGCGCGCCAAGCTGGGCGCGGCGGAAACGGAACTGACAACCATCGCCGCGGAACTGCGGGAAAACAAGCCGGTAAACCGGGTGCATGAAGGAGCCCTGGCGGGGCTGAAATCCAATCTTGCCAACTTCGGCTTCAACCGGTTTGCCCGCAGCACCAAGGGTTTTCGGGTTACCGACGCCTGCATCGGCTGCGGTTTGTGCGCCCAGGGCTGCCCGGCCCACACCATTACCCTGACCAACGGAAAGCCGGTCTGGGCAACCCAGTGCTACCAGTGTCTGCGCTGCCTGAATGAGTGCCCGCAGACCGCCATCCAATACGGCAAGGCCACCGAAACCCGGGGCCGCTACAGCCTGCGCCGCTACCGGGCAGACTGATCCCACAGCAAAAGCCGCCCGGCTCTCCTGCACGGAGGGCCGGGCGGCTTTGTTTCTGTACCGGTTATTCTCCCCTTTGCTGGCGCACCAAAAACCAGGCCAGGCAGCAGAACGCGGCGAAAGCGGCCCCGAGACCGGGAAAGTAGCAGCTTGCCGCCAGCAGGCCGACCGCCGGGTGGCTCAGCACGCACAGGGCGGCGCAGCATACCAGCACTGCGCTGCTGATGCCGATGCCCAGCGGGTTGTGGCTGCGGGCGGGCTCCAGAGAATAAGCACCGCTCAGCCGCTGTTCCAGCTGCCGCAGCAGCAGCCCCTGGTCGGGAATGCCTTTCACCAGCACCCAGGTTTTGTTTGCCGTGGCCCCGTTCGGGCAGCGAACCCGGCACCGGATGGCGTAGTGCCCGGCGTTTTCTTTCAGATTGTCCACCGCCAGGATCTCGTCCACACCGGAGGGCAGCACCGGCCGGAGGGCTTCCCGGTTCAGGAACCGTTCGGTTTTCACAACCCCCTCCGCCATGCCCAGCACGCCGCCGGTATGGCTGTACCGGCTGGCCGCGTCCAGCACAAACAGCCTGTCATCCTCGGTCAGGTAAAAGATGGTGCTGTCCCGCTGGACGTTCCGGCGCAGGCGGAACGCCGCCACGACAACCAGGGCCGTAACGGCCAGGCAGAGCACCAGCGTGACCCATTCGTTCATCAGCCCCAGCCGGTACAGCAGCGTTGTGCAGCCGGCCACCAGCGCCGCCGCCAGCACTGCCAGCACCAGCGAACCGCCCAGCACCTTTACGGCATAGCAGGAGCCGATCCGGGTATTGTCCGAGGCCCAGATATATTTCAGTTCCATACGGTTCCCCGCTTTCCGCCTTTATTTCAGCTGCGCCCCGTCCCGGAAGGCGTTGCCCGCCACCGCGCCCAGGCGGCGGTAGGTATGGTGCACCGGGTCAAAGATGATGGGCTGCAGCTTGTCCGGGTCGATCCTGCCGTCCTCGCCCAGCACCGATTCGTCGGCGTTCACGTTGACGATCTGCCCCACCAGGCGGCAGCTTTCCGGGTCGTAGCTGACCAGACGGCACTCCACCGCCATGGGCAGTTCGTCGATCAGGGGCGCGTCCACAAATTCCGAGCGGGTGGTGTGCCAGCCTGCTTTGGCCAGCTTGTCCGCCACGCTGTTGCCGGACACAATGCCCACATAGTCGCAGGGTACCAGCTGATTCGCCGTGGCCATGCTGACGGTGAACGCACCCCGCGCCAGAATATTGGCGGTGGTCTTGTGCCCCTCGCTGATGCACAGGGACAGCTGCTCGTCATCGCTGATGCCGCCCCAGGCCGCGTTCATCGCGTCGGGGGTACCGTCCTCGCCGTAACTGGCCAGGATGAACACCGGCTGCGGATAGGTCCAGGGCTTTGCGCCGAAATTCTTACGCATACAAACTACCTCCTTGCGGCAGAGCCGTATTGTGTTTTGTCTACAGTATACCACATTCCGGGCCGGGCCGTCGCCCCCCCTGACGGTTTGCGTTAGCCGGTCTTATTTTGTATAATAAGGTACATAAGCCCGTGTGTTTTCCGAGTATGGATGAGGCGTAAAAATGAACGAAAAAAAGAAAAAGGCAAAGGGATGCGCGCTGTGGCCACCTTCGTGGTGGACAAGCGCTATCTGTTTTTTCTGCTGTATGTGTTTGCACTGATCTTCTGCCTGTTTTCCCGCAACTGGGTACGGGTGGAGAACGATGTGACCGCCTATCTGCCCGCGGACACCGAGACCCGGCAGGGCCTTGTGGCCATGAACGAGAACTTTCTCACCCCGGGCAGCGCCCGGGTGATGGTGGCCAACATCCCCTATGAAACGGCGCAGGAACTGTACGAGCAGATCGCGGCGGTACCGGGGGTGGCGACGGTCAGCTTTGACGGCACCGAACAGCATTACCGGGACGCGGCCGCCCTCTACGACGTGACCTTCAGCGAAGCGGCTGACGACCCGGTAAGTCTGGCGGCGGTGGAGCAGCTCAAAGAACTGCTGGCCGGGTATGACCTGTCGCTGGACACGATGGTAGGTTTCGATGCAACCGCCATGCTGCGCCGGGAAATGGGCATCATCCTGCTGGTGTCCGCGGTGATCATTGTGATCGTGCTGAGCCTGACCTCCCGCGCCTGGGCGGAGGTGCCGGTGCTGCTGCTGACCTTTGCGGCGGCGGCGCTGCTGAATATGGGCACCAACTTTTTCTACGGCAGCATCAGCTTTGTGTCCGACGCCATTGCCACCGTGCTGCAGCTGGCACCGGCCATCGACTATGCCATTATTCTGTGCCACCGGTTTTCGGATGAGCACGAATACAAGCCCACCCGGGACGCCTGCATCGATGCGCTGTCCAAGGCGATCCCGGAGATCAGCGCCTCCTCCCTGACCACCGTCTGCGGTCTGGCGGCGCTGGGGTTCATGGAGTTCGGCATCGGCTTTGATATGGCCATCGTGCTGATCAAATCCATCCTGTTCAGCCTGATCACGGTGTTCACCCTGATGCCCGGGCTGCTGATGGAATTTTCCCCGCTGATCGACCGCACCCGCCACCGCAAGCTGCTGCCGGACATCACCCCGCTGGGCAAGCTGGCGGTGCGGGGCCGGTTCATCATTCCGCCACTGTTTGCGGTGGTGCTGGTGGGGGCGTTCTGGCTGGCCAACCAGTGCCCCTACTGCTACGACTACAACGATTCGGAAACCGCCCGCATGACCGAACAGCAGACTGCGCATTTTGCCATCAAGGACCGGTTCGGGGTAAGCAACATGGTGGCGCTGATGGTGCCCGCCGGTGACTACAAGGCGGAGAAGGCCATTCTGGCGGATCTGGAATCCCGGCCCGAAGTGAAGAGCGCCATGGGGCTGGCGAATATCCAGGCCCTGGACGGCTATACCCTGGCCGACGCGCTGACGCCCCGGGCGTTCAGCGAGATGGCGGGGCTGGATTATGAGGTAGCCAAGGCGCTGTACGGGGCCTATGCGCTGGAGCAGGACCAGTACGGCCATATTCTGAACGGGCTGGACGAGTACGCGGTGCCGCTGTTTGACCTGCTGGTATTTCTGAAGGACAGCGCCGAGGACTATCACCTGACCCTGACGCTGGAGGACGCGGGCGTTACCGATGCGGAAGATCTGTTTGACCAGATCGAAAGCGCCCAGCGGCAGCTGAAAAACGACCGGTACAGCCGGATGGTGCTGTATCTGAACCTGCCGGTGGAGAGCGACGAGACCTTTGCATTTCTTGAGACCATCCGGGAGGTGGCGGGCCGCTACTACGACAGTGACTACTATGTGGTGGGCGACTCCACCAGCGCCCGGGATCTGGCCGCCTCCTTTGTGACCGACAACCTGATGATCAGCATTCTGTCGGCGCTGTTTGTGATTGCGGTGCTGCTGTTCACCTTCCGGTCGGCGGCGCTGCCGGTGCTGGTGCTGGGGATTCTGCCCGCCCTGCTGGTACTGGGTGACCGGATCATCGAGCGAACCAGCTTCCAGTTCAAAGGGGTGGACTGGAACCTGCGCAGCGTCAAGGGCACTGTGCGGGTACGGGGCCATGTGCGCGGCTATGTGTCCGGCTTTGTGGACGGGGATCTGGACGGCATTCTGCACGGGCAGCTGAACGCCACCCTCTCCACCGACGGACAGATCACCCCTGCGGACGAGGAAGGAGGCGACGGGAACCATGCGTAAACGGATCACAGCCTGCATCGGCCTGCTGCTGGCGCTTTGTCTGGCGCTGACGCCGGTATACGCCGGGGAGGAAGAGGACGCGGCGCTGGTCATCACCACCGCCGACCAGCTGCTGGCCTTTGCGGAGAACTGCTGCCTGGACAGCTACAGCCAGGGCCTTTCGGTACGGCTGGAGGCCGACCTGGATCTGACCGGCGTGGACTGGGAGGGCATCCCGGTGTTCTGCGGCGAATTTGACGGCGGCGGACATACCATTACCGGCCTGTCGGTAACCGGGGACGGCTCGCAGAAGGGGCTGTTCCGCACCCTGACCGAGACGGCCCGGGTATACGTTCTGAACCTGCAGGGCACGGTAGCGCCCCAGGGCAGCCGTTCCCAGGTGGGCGGCATTGCCGGGGTCAGCGCCGGGCAGATCACCGGCTGCACCTTTGCGGGCACCGTGAGCGGCGCGGACGCGGCGGGCGGCATTGTGGGCTGCAGCCAGGTGACCGGCCTTGTGGAGAACTGCCGGGTATCCGGCAGCGTGAGCGGCAGCCATTTTGTGGGCGGCGTGGCCGGTGAAAACGCCGGGGTGGTACGCGGCTGTGTCAACGAAGCGGCGGTAAACACCACCGAGCAGCAGAATCAGGTGGCCCTTTCCGACGTGACGCTGGAGACCCTGACCGGCGCGGAATCACTGAACAATACAACCGACACGGGCGGCATTGCCGGGGTGAATACCGGCGTGGTGCGCAGCTGCGAAAACCGGGGCGATGTGGGCTACCGGCAGATGGGCTATAACGTGGGCGGCATCGCGGGCAGCCAGTCCGGCTATCTGGTGGACTGCGTCAACCGGGGCAAGGTACAGGGCCGCAAGGAAGCGGGCGGCATCGTGGGCCAGCTGGAACCGGTAACCCGGGCGGAGTACAGCAAGGACGCCCTGCAGATGCTGCAGGATCAGCTGAATACCCTGAACCAGACCGCCGGGCAGGTGTCCGGCCATCTGCAGAGCGGCGTGACCGGGGTCAGCGACGGGCTGGACTCGCTGCGAAGCCAGGCGCAGAGTGCCCGGGATGCGGCCGCGGCGCTGGTGCCTCAGCCCGGCGAACAGCCCGATCTGCCCGACCGGGACAGCCTGCAGGCTGCCAAAAACAATCTGACCAGCCGCATCCAGACCATGAACCAGACAGTTTCCGGGATGTCGGCCGCGGTGCAGGGTTCGGTGGACGCGCTGACCAGCGATTTGCAGGCCATTACCGACCAGATGAACGCCATCAACCATACGGTAAGCCATGCGGGCGATTATCTGGGCTGGGAGTTCACCGATGTATCCGACGAGGACACCCCGGACGACCTGACCGCCAAGGTGGAAAACTGCGTCAACGAGGGCGAGGTTTTTGCCGACTGGAACGCCGGCGGCATCGACGGGGCCATGGCCCCGGAAAATGATCTGAACACCCTTACCAGCGTGGAGTTCTACGGGGAGAAATCCCTGCATCTGTACGGGCAGATGCGGGCGGTGCTGCTGAACTGCAGCAACAGCGCCCCGGTATACGCGGGCAAGCAGAACGCGGGCGGCACGGTAGGCTGGACCGCCATGGGGCTGGCCAGGGGCTGCGTGAACACCGGGGATGTGGGCAGCGAATCCGCCGACCGGGTGGGTGGCATCGCCGGCAGCAGCGCGGGATTTGTGCGGGAATGCAGCGCCAAATGCCGGGTGACCGGGGATTCGCAGACCGGCGGCATTGCCGGGCGCGGCGCGGTGGTTACCGACTGCCGGGCCCTGGTGCAGCTGACCGGCGCCCGGGAACAGTACGGCGCGGTGCTGGGCAGCCGGGACGAGAGCACCGGCGAGGAAAACCCGGTGCAGAATAACTTTTATCTGCATGCCGGGCAGGATCCGGGCGGCATCGACGGGGTGAGTTATGAGGGCCAGGCCCAGCCGCTGGACCGGGAGAGTTTTCTGGCCCTTGAGGGGCTGCCGGATCTGTTCCGGACCGTGACCCTGACCTTTGTGTAGGAGGACGGCAGCCGCGAAACCCGCACGGTTCCCACCGGCGGCGCGCTGGATCCAGCCGAGATCCCGGCCCTTTCCGGGCGGGGACGCTGGGACGGGCTGGACGAAATCGACCTGAACCAGATAACCTTTGACGCAACCTTCCGGGCGGTGTACGACCAGCCGGAGCCGGTGCTGACCGGCAGCGCGCTGCGGGAGGACGGTTCCCCCGTGGTGCTGGTACAGAGCGCGTCCCCGGCTTTGGATGCGGTCACGCTGACCGGATCGCAGCAGGCCCCCGAAATCAAAACCGGGCAGACCTGGCTGGAAAGCTGGGTGCTGGAACCGCCCGCCGAAGCGAATGGGCTGACCGTCCGCTACCTGCCCCCCGCGGAACGGAACGCCGCCCGGCTGCGGGTATGGGTACAGACAAACGGCGGCTGGCGCGCGGCGCAAACCACCGTGGACGGCAGCCGGCTGGTGTTTGCCCTGAACGAGGGCGAAAGCACCTTCGCGGTGGTGCAGGCCCCGCCCCTCTGGCCGCTGTACGCGGACGGCGCGGGGATCCTGGTGCTGGCCGCCGGGGCCGCTCTCCTGCTGGCGCGGCGCAGAAAACATAAGATGGCCGTGTGATCCCAACAGATCAAAAACAGCCGCCCGACGCTTATTGCGGGGCGGCTGTTTTTCTTCGCCGCACGTTTTGCACAAAAGCAGATGGGGCGCCCCCTTTTGGAAGAGAACAGTGCCGAATTTTTGCAAGACTCAAAAATTGCATTGACTTTTGCCGCGGCGGCGGTATGATAGAGTGCAGTTTCTCTATCGAGAACGCGCGGCCCGGCGGCCGCGGACTGTGTATTCCGAACACGCACCGGCGGGGTTTTGCCCGCCCTTTCCTGCACTGCGAGGTATGCAACGATGGTACGTTCCATGACATCCGGCTCCCCTGCCCGGCTTATTCTTCTATTTGCTTTTCCGCTGTTTATCGGCAACCTGTTCCAGCAGGTATGCAACATGGCCGACGCCTTTATCGTGGGGCGCATTCTGGGTATGGACGCGCTGGCCGCGGTGGGCTGCACCGGCAGCCTGACCTTTTTTATTATCGGTTTTGCCCAGGGGCTTTCGGCCGGGTTCTCGATGCTGACCGCCCGGCGGTTCGGCGCCGGGGATGAGGAGGGCGTGCGGCGCAGCTACGCCGCCAGCCTGCTGCTGGGCGGCGGGATCGGCCTGGTGCTGACCGTGGCCAGCGTGCTGGGCACCCGCCGGCTGCTGATGCTGCTGCAGACCCCGCCCGAGATCCTGGACGATGCGGTGGAATATCTGGCGGTGGTGTTCGGGGGGATCCTGGCCACCATGCTGTTCAACGTGACTTCCAACGTGCTGCGGGCGCTGGGGGACAGCAAAACCCCGCTGTACTTCCTGGTGGGCGGCTGCCTGGTCAACATTGTGCTGGATATTCTGCTGATCCTGTACACCCCGATGGGGGTGATGGGCGCGGGTGTGGCCACGGTGGCGGCCCAGATCCTGGCGGGTCTGGCCTGCGTGTGGTACATCGGGCGGCGGTTCCCCATTCTGCGGCTGGAGCGCTCCAGCTGGCGGCTGACCCGGGAAGATGTGGTGGAGCACCTGCACATGGGGCTGCCAATGGGTTTTCAGAGCAGCATCATCGCCATCGGCTCGTTGATGCTGCAGTACGCGCTGAACGGCCTGGGCAGCACGGCGGTGGCCGCCTTCACCGCTGCCAGCAAGCTGGAATCCCTGGGCACCCTGCCGCTGATGAGTTTTGGTCTGGCGGTGGGCACCTACGCGGCCCAGAACTACGGCGCGGGCAAGATGCAGCGCATCCGGCAGGGCGTGCTGCAGTGCAGCGCCATGGCGCTGGGCTGGTCGGCCTTTATGGGCGGGGCGTTTATCCTGTTCGGGCGGCCGCTGGCCTTCCTGTTCGTGGGGCATGACCCGCAGGTGCTGGATCTGGCTCAGATCTATCTGCGTATTGTGGAGGGTTCGCTCTGGCTGCTGGCTCTGCTGTTTGTGTTCCGCTACACCCTGCAGGGGCTGGGGCAGAGCTTTGTGCCCACCTTTGCCGGGATCATGGAGCTGATGATGCGGGGCGCCTGTGCTATGTGGCTGGTAGGCCCGCTGGGCTACACCGGCGCCTGCCTGGCCAACCCCATGGCCTGGGCGGGCAGCGCCGTGCCGCTGGTGATCGCCTTTTTTGTGACCATGCGCCGCCTGCCGCTGCGCATAACCGAGCACTGGGAAGCGGAACCCGCGGAAACAATCGTCTGAACCATGAATAAATATCCCCCGGCCAAGCCGGGGGTTTTTCACATGCGGGCGTAGCCCTAGAATACTAGCGTGCGCGTCACGTC
>CALXAH010000031.1 GCA_944386225.1 uncultured Gemmiger sp. | reverse complement strand
CGGCGCACCTTGGCCACCGAATAGTGGGCCACCATGCTGTCCACGTTGCCGCCGCCGATGAAAAAGCCGTAGCGGGGACGGCCGAATTCCTTGAAGCTTTCGCAGGCGGTGAAGTCCGGCTGGCTAAGCACGCCGACCCGGAATCCTTCCGCTTCCAGTACCCGGCTGATGATGGCCGCGCCGAAGCTGGGATGGTCCACGTAGGCGTCGCCGGTGACCAGCACATAGTCCACCTGGTCCCAGCCCCGGCTCTCCATGTCCTGGCGGCTGATGGGCAAAAATTCTGTATACATATACATCGCTCCTTATGTGCCTCACAGGGCAATACCGCGCCGCCCCGGCGGGCGGGTCGGCGCGGTGCACAGTCCCGGTCAGGCTTCGGTGCTTTCCGGGTTGTTCATGGTCATTTCGATCAGCTGCTGGCGGGTCATCAGCACCTCACGGGGCTTGGCGCCCTGATAGGGGCCGATGATGCCCAGCTGCTCCAGCTCGTCCATAATGCGGGCGGCACGGGCATAGCCCAGCTTACACCGCCGCTGCAGCAGGCTGGTGGATGCCAGGCCCGCGTCGATGACCACCTCGGCGGCCTGGCGCAGCATCGGGTCGTGGCCGCCGTCCTCGTCGCCGCCGCTCTCCGCGCCTTTTTCGGGCACGGCGCGCTTTTCCATCTCGGCAATCATCTCTTCGTTGTACTGGGAACTGTTATCCTTCTTGATGAACTCCAGCACCGAGGCGATCTCTTCATCCTTTACATAGGTGCCCTGAATACGCACCGGCTTGGAGGCGCCCACCGGCATGAAGAGCATATCGCCCATGCCCAGCAGCTTTTCCGCGCCGCCGGAGTCCAGGATGGTACGGCTGTCCACCTGGCTGGATACTGCAAAGGCGATGCGGCTGGGGATGTTGGCCTTGATCAGGCCGGTGATCACGTCCACGCTGGGACGCTGGGTGGCCACGATCAGGTGCATGCCCGCGGCACGGGCTTTCTGGGCAATGCGGCAGATGTAGTCCTCCACCTCTTTGCCCGCCACCATCATCAGGTCGGCCAGCTCGTCGATGATAATGGCGATATAGGGCAGCTTGTCCACGTCGCCGGCTTCGGCGGCCATTCGGTTGTAGCTCTTGATATCGCGCACGTTGTTCTCAGCAAACAGGCGGTAGCGGCGCTCCATCTCGGCCACGGCGCTGCCCAGTGCACCTGCTGCCTTGCGGGGCTCGGTGACCACCGGCATGAGCAGGTGCGGGATGCCGTTGTACTCGGCCAGCTCCACCACCTTGGGGTCGATGAGGATCAGTTTCACATCCTCGGGGCTGGACTTGTACAGGAAACTGATGATAATGCTGTTGACGCAGACCGACTTACCGCTGCCGGTGGAACCGGCGATCAGCAGGTGGGGCATCTTGCACAGATCCGCCACCTGGGGTGTGCCCGCGATGTCCTTGCCCAGGGCCAGGGTCAGCGGCGAGGCACTCTTGGTATAGACCGGGGTTTCAAAGATGCTGCGGATGAACACCGGCGAACTGTGCCGGTTGGGCACCTCGATGCCCACGGCGGGTTTGCCGGGGATCGGGGCCTCGATGCGGACACCGGCGGTGGCCAGGTTCAGGGCAATGTCGTCGGCCAGGCTGGTGATACGGCTGATCTTGACACCGGCCAGGGGCTGCAGTTCATACCGGGTGACCGAGGGGCCGCGGCAGATATCCAGCACCCGGGTCTTGACGCCGAAGCTTTCCAGCGTACCCACCAGAACCTCGGCGTTCTTGCGCAGTTCGTCCTCCACGCCGGTATCCTCCCCGGCGGGGGCGGCCTGGAACAGGGTCAGCGGCGGGTAGTGATAGGCTTCCGGCTCGCCGGCAACAGCGGGGGCCATCCGCATCTGGTCGCCGGGTTCGCCGGTGACCTTGGCCGGGGTGAGCGAGGGTTCCGCCATGGCCTTGCGCACCAGATGATCCAGCTCGCCGCCGGAAGCGGGCGCGGCCTGGGGCTGTGCGGCAGGCGCCGGTTCGGCGGGCTGCTGCGGCTGGGCGGTTTCTTCCGGATTCAGGAAGGAGAAGTCCGGCGGGGCGGGCATCTCCGGCTCCGAACCGGGCAGGGTGATGGTGGTTTCAAAGACCTCTTCCGGCTCGGCAGGGGCGGCGGCGGGGAACTGCCCGAAGGTACCGCCCGGGCCCACCACCGGTTCATCCGGTTCGGGGCGTACCGCTTCGCCGGCGGTTTCGTTGATCGGATCGGGGCCCAGATCCACGTCCACCGAGCGGCGGCGTACCCGGGCGGGAACACGGGGTTCCGCAGCCTGTTCTTCCATCTGACGGCGGCGGGCCTCCTCCCGGGCTTCTTCCCGGGCCTGGCGGCGGGCTTCCCGCTCCTCCTGGCGTTCCTCATGATCGGCCTGCCAGTCGCCAAACAGGTCGGCCAGGAACTGCCAGGCATCGCCGGGGGTCACGCCGGTGATCAGCATGACGCTGGCCAGCAGCAGGATGATCAGAATAATACGGGCCGCAATGGGGCCGCAGAGCAGCAGCAGGCTGCCGCCCACAAGACCGCCCAGCACACCGCCGCCGAACAGGTTCTGGCCGTTCTGGAACAGCGCCGCCATGACGCCCTTGAGATCCAGCCCGAACAGCTGCACCGGCGAAAAGGCTACCAGACAGCCGCAGAGCATGATGAAAAAGGCCAGTGCGCGCAGGCAGCGGGCACGGATGGGCTGTTCCAGCGCCACCAGCACCGCCCAGTAGATCAGAAACAGCCCCAGCAGATAGAACGGCATCCCGAACACCCCGAACAGGGCAGTACGGACGGCTTTCCAGGCGGATTCGCCGGGAACAAACGCCATGGCGCAGAGCAGCAGCCCCACGCCGAACAGCAGGATGCTCCAGCTCTTATCCAGTTCCGGCGGCTTCTTTTTGCTGCGGGTGGTGGTGCGCTTGGTACCCGCCGCGGATTTTCCCGTGCCCGAACGGGCCGTGGTCGTATTGCGTTTTGTTTGTGCCATAGTCCCTGTAACTCCCTCAAAACAATCGGCAAAGGGCGGTATCCGCCCCACTCCGGCACAGACCGGGCCGGAGAAATGCACATAGATAGACTTATATATTGTACCACCAAACCGGGGATTTGTAAAACAACCGCGGCAGGGAAATTGACCCGCCGCCGCGGGGATGAAAAAGCACCGGGGACCGACGGGTCCTCCGGTGCTTTTCTGTATGAATATTCAGCTGTTATACGCCCAGGAACCGGTCGATCACATCCAGCAGCTGCTCGGCGCGGGTGCGGCGGCGGCCTTGAGGACGGGGACGGCGCAGCGGCGCAGCGGCATGCACTTCCGGTTTGGACGGCGCCACCGGTGCGGCGGGCGCCGGGGGTTCCGGCCGGGCAGGTTCCGGCGCAGGTACGGACACTTCCGGCGGTTCGGGGGATTCCACCGGCTGCGGCGGCGGGTTGGGGAAGCTGCGGGCCTGGGCCCCCAGCTGCTGCAGGTGCTGATCGGTTTCGCCCAGGGCGGCGTAGATCGCGCCGGTTGCCTGGGTCAGCTGCGCCTGGGCGCGGGCGATCTGCTCGTCCACACGGGCCAGCTCGTCCCGCAGGCGGGCCACCGAATCGGAGATGTCCTGGGCGCTGCGGGTCATAAGCTGCTGTTCGGCCTGCCGTTCCTGCGCCAGACGGGCACGGGCTTCGGCGGCTTCCTTGTCCATCTGCAGCTGCCGCTGCGCCAGCTGAAGCTGCTGCTCCTGCTCGGTGCGGCGGGCCTGATCCAGTTCCCGGCCGGTGGCCTGGGCTTCGCTGGTCAGACGGGCGTTCGCCTCCCGCAGTTCCCGGTTTTCTTTTTCCCGGTTGAACAGGCGGCGGCGGAAATTCTCGGCGTTGGACTGCTCCCGGGCCAGCTTCTGGCCCAGATCGTTGGCGCGCTGCTGGGCGGCGTCCGCCCGCTGGCGTTCAGCCCCGATCTCCTGCTGCATCTGTACCGCCTGCTGCTCCAGCTGGGCTTTTTCCGCCTGGAGTGCGTCCAGACGGGCCTGCAGCTGTGCCTGGGTCTGTTCCGCCTGGGTACGCAGCTGTTCCTGCTGCTGGCGGGCCTGGGCGCTGAGCGCATCGATGCAGGCCAGCACGTCCGCCTTATTAAAGCCGATCAGCGAGGTTTTGAACCCCTCGCGCTGTTCCGGTACTGCCATGGGGGTTCACCTCCCTAGCGCGGCCAAACGGATCAGTGCCGGTTGTTGATGATGTCCAGGATGGAATCGAAGTAGTGGCTGTCGTCGTCCTTTTCATTCTGCGCAGGCGCAGGAGAAGCGGCCGCGGCGGTGCCGTCGCCGGTGAACACCGGGGTGGGGGTCTTCACATAGCCGGTAGCGCCGGCAGCCTGCGCCTCGTTGGCGGCGGTCTGCTCCGGCACGCTCTCGAAGCCGGTGGCCACGACGGTGATGCTCATCTCGTCGTTGAGCTGCTCGTCGAAGGCAATACCCCAGATGATGTTCGCATCCGGATGCGCGGACTTGGTGATCAGGCTGGCAGCCTGCTCCACTTCCTCCATGGCGATATCCTGGGAGGAGGTGAAGTTGATGATGACACCGCGGGCGCCGGAGATGCTGGTTTCCAGCAGCGGGCTGGAGATGGCAGCCTTGGCGGCGTTCTCGGCCTTGTTGGCGCCCTTGGCACGGCCCACGCCCATGTGAGCGTAGCCGGCATCCTTCATGACGCTGCGCACGTCGGCGAAGTCCAGGTTGATGAAGGCGGGCACGTTGATCAGGTTGGAGATGCTCTCCACGCCCTGACGCAGCACGTTGTCGGCTGCTTCAAAGGCGTTCATCAGGGTGATCTTTTCCTCGCTGATGAGTTTCAGGCGCTCGTTGGGGATCACGATCAGGCTGTCCACATGCATGAGCAGCCCGGCAATGCCCTGCTCGGCCAGCACCATCTTGCGGCGGCCCTCAAAGGCAAAGGGTTTGGTAACGATGCCAACGGTCAGGATGCCCAGGTCATGGGCAATCTGCGCCACAATGGGGGCCGCGCCGGTGCCGGTGCCGCCGCCCATACCGGCGGTGATAAACGCCATCTGCGCGCCTTTCAGCGCGGCGGCGATCTCGTCCTTGCTTTCCTCGGCGGCGCGCTGGCCAACCTCGGGGTCGGCGCCCGCGCCGCGGCCGCGGGTGAGCTTGGCGCCCAGCTGGACCTTCTGGGTAGCCTTGTTGTTCATCAGAGCCTGCTGGTCGGTGTTCATGACGATGAACTCAACGCCCTGCATGCCGCCCTGGACCATGCGGTTGACCGCGTTGCCGCCGCCACCGCCCACGCCGATGACCTTAATGTTGGTGATGCCCTGCACTTCTTCGTCCAGAATGAAGCTCATGTTTCAAATCCCCCTAAAACTTTTTTCCTGCCCAAGCAAACAATATCAGACAGCCCTGGTTCAAGGCAAACACCGTCTTGTGCAGACCCGGCGGCGGCACCTTAAAAGGGCATAGTTCGTCCCAAGTGGTACTACTGGTAATAAGAGTACCAGATTTGACGGGCAAATTCAAGTATGGAAGGGTGGCAGAAACGGCAAAAATATAGACAAATTGCGCGAAGACGCAGAAAAGCAGGGCGCACCGGCTATGGTTCGCCCTGAAAATCCGTATTTTGGGATGTGCGGCATCTTTTGGCCGCGGGTGTTTGTGCAAAACCGCTAATTGCGCCGGGCAGTTTTGTGAAAAGCGAATGGTCATGCCCTGTTTTCACGGCCGGCGCACACATCCGCCCCCAGTGCCCGGAACATCCCCGCCAGGTCGGCGTAGCCCCGGCGCACATACTCCGCGCCCTCCACCACGCTCTCCCCTGCCGCGGCCAGCGCTGCCACCGCAAGGCCCGCGCCGCCCCGCAGATCCGATGCCCGTACCCGGGCCCCGTTCAGCTGCACCGGGCCGTGCATCGCCAGTGTCCGGCCACGGCGGCAGACCTGCCCGCCCAGCTGGGCAAAGCCCTCGGCACAGGCAAACCGGTCCTCAAAAACGGTGTCCTCCACCACGGTATCCCCCTGGGCTGCCAGCAGGCCGCCCGCCACCACCGGGGCTGCATCGGTGGAGAAGCCCGGCCATACGCCGGTGCGCACAAGCCCTACCCCCTGCAGGCGATCCTGCCGCTGCACCCGCCAGCTTTCCGGCGCGGGGTGGTCGGTGTGGCAGCCTGCCCGCTCCAGTACGTCGGCTACCGAGCCAAAGGGGTCTTCCCCTGTGCCCAGCATGGTTACACAGCCGCCGCAGCCCGCCACCGCCGCCGCCACCGTGGCCGCCACGATCCGGTCCGGAATGGGGCGGTGCCGCGCCCCGTGCAGGGACGCCCTGCCCTGCACCCGGATGACCGGTTGACCCGCGCCCTCGATCCGCGCGCCGCAGGCATTGAGGAAATCCGCCAGGTCCCGGATCTCCGGTTCCCGGGCCACATTCCGCAGCACGGTATCCCCCTTGGCCAGGGCCGCTGCCATGAGCAGGGTTTCGGTGGCGCCCACGCTGGGCAGGCGCAGGGTGTAGTCGATCCCCTGCAGGCGGGCGGAGGTGCGCAGTTCCAGCCAGCCGTCCTCCCAAAGGGTCTGTGCCCCCATGCGGGACAGTCCGTCCAGATGGATGTCGATGGGCCGGGGGCCCAGGCGGCAGCCGCCGGGCATCGCCATCCGCACACGGCCCGCCCGGTGCAGCACCGGGGCCAGATAAAACACCGAGCTGCGCATGGCCCGGGCAGGAGCTTCCGGCAGCTGCCAGCCCGGCACCGGGGCAGGCAACAAATGCAGATCCCCGCCCCGGCGGCGCACCGTAAGCCCCAGTGCCCGCAGGATGGTCACGCTGGCGTGCACGTCGGCCAGATCCGGCACGTCCCGCAGCACCACCGGCCCGTCGGCCAGCACCGCCGCCGCCAGGATCGGCAATACGCTGTTTTTGGCGCTGGGCAGGCGCACTGTACCTTCCAGGGGCCTGCCGCCCCGTACCCGCAAGATCTCCCCCACTGTTACCGCCCCCGTTTGCTTGTTTTGTACCCCAATGTATGAAAAGAAGGGCGGTTTGGTTCAAAAAATGTGCCATCCGGGGTATTACATGCCGGGACGATCCCCCTGACGGGCCACCGAGAGCACCAGGCCCATCTCCCCCAGCAGCATCATCAGGCTGGTGCCGCCGGAGGAAAAGAAGGGCAGACTGATACCGGTATTGGGGATGGTGTTGGTGACCACCGCCATGTTCAGGGCGGCCTGCAGCACCACCTGCACCGTAAAACCCACCGTGAGCAGCGCGCCGAATTTATCCGCGGCCCGCAGCGCAATGGCGAGCCCCCGGGTAAGCAGCAGCACAAACAACAGGATCACCAGCGTTGCGCCCACAAAGCCCAGTTCCTCGCAGAGGATGGAAAAGATAAAATCGTTCTGGGGTTCGGGCACGTAGAGGTGTTTCTGGCGGCTGTTGCCCAGCCCCATGCCCAGCGCACCGCCCGAGCCGATGGCGTACAGACTCTGGATGGTCTGGTGCCCCGCGCCCAGCGGATCGGCAAAGGGGTCCAGCCAGCTGGACAGGCGGCTGGCCGCATAGGGTACCAGATCCGGCAGCAGGATCAGCGCCCCGGCCAAAGCGGCTAGTGCCCCGCCGCCCGCCAGCGCGAACCAGCGCAGGCCGGTGCCGCCCACAAACATGAGCACCGCCCCGATGGCCAGGATCAGCAGCGTGCCGGACAGGTGCGGCTCCAGCAGCATGAGCACCGTCACCGCGCCCAGGATCAGCGCAAAGGGCAGCACCCCCACCGAAAAGCTTTTCATTTTGGGATGGTTCAGGGAAATCAGATGGCTGAACAGCACGATCACCGAGAATTTGGCAATCTCGCTGGGCTGCAGAGTGCCCAGGCCCGGAATCACGATCCAGCGGCGGCAGCCGTTGTATTCCGGCATGAACAGCACCACCACCAGCAGCACCAGCGACAGGCCAAACAGCGGCCAGGCCCAGGCGTGCAGAATATGGTAGTCCAGGCGGCTGGCAACCCAGAGGGCGGCCAGTCCCACCAGCGCAAAGAGCAGCTGCGGGCGGATGTAGGTATAGGGATCGTCGAACCGGTACTGCCCCACCGCGCAGCTGGCGCTGTACAGCATGACCAGGCCGAAGCAGAGCAGGGTGAGCACCAGAAGGAAAAAAGGCAGGTCCATCCCCGGCAGCCCGGCGGGGAACAGCCTCTCTTTCACAGAACGCAGACGCATGACAGGAAATCCTCCTTGAGGGCGCAGGGCCCCGTATCAGTGTGCGCAGACAGACGGGCCGCTAATCGTCTACCGCGGAATAATCGCAGAACCGGGCGGTGACCACACTGCCCATCGGTACGTTCTGGCCCTCGGTCAGGCTCTGGGATACCGCCACCGCGCCCTGGGACCAGGCGGGGCCCTCGGCGCACAGGTTGAGTCCGGCGGCCCGCAGCGCGGCCACCGCCTGGTCATAGCTCTGCCCGGCCAGCGACGGAACCGTGACCGACAGGGGCTGCGCATCGGTGGTATAGAGCAGCACGGTGGAGCCCCGGGGCAGGGCCTGGCCCGCCTCCGGGTACTGGCGCAGGATGGTCTCCCCCTCCCCTACCACCTTGCCGGTAAGGCCGTTGTTCGCCAGCCGTTCCAGCGCCTTGTCCGGCGCGGAGCCTGCCAGGCCGGGCACGGTGGTCTGCATGGCGTCCAGTTCCTCCTGGGAATACACCCGGGGCACACCCCAGTAGGACAGGGTATCCTCAATGACCTGGGCCACAACCGGGGCGGACAGGCTGCCGCCGGCGGTGGTGAAGCTGTGGGGTTCGTCCAGGCAGATCAGCACGGCAATCTGGGGATCGTCGATGGGGGCCACCCCCACAAAGCTGGCGATGCGGGCTTTCTCGTCCTCCGAGTCCAGCTTCTGGCTGGTACCGGATTTTCCGCCCACCCGGTACCCGGCCACATAGGCGTTTTTGCCGCCGCCCTCCAATACGGTAAGCTCCAGTATCTCCCGCATGGCGGCGCTGGTCTGTTCACTGATGACCTGGCGGCGCACCTGGGGCTGAGTTTCGCTGACTGTATTGCCCGCCGCGTCGGTGACCTTGGCCACCACATAGGGCTGCATGAGCCTGCCCCCGTTGACCACCGCCGCCACCGCCGTGATCATCTGGATGGGGGTAATCTTGCTGGACTGGCCGAAGGAACAGCTGGCCAGCTCCACCGGGCCCATCCGCTCGGCGGTATAGTATTCGCTGCGGGCGGGCTCGGCGGGCAGGTCGATGCCGGTGGCGCCGGTCAGGCCGAACGCCTCGAAATACTGGTAGAACCGCTCCTTGCCCAGCAGCTGGCCGATCTGGATCAGGGACTGGTTGCAGGACTGGGCCACCGCCTGCTGCACCGTGAGCAGACCGTGAGCCTTGTTGTTGGCACAGTGGAACGCCACCCCGGACACCTTGTAGGATTTGCCGCAGGTGAACTGGGTCAGCGGCTGCACCGCGCCGCAGTCCAGCGCGGCGGAGGCGGTGATCAACTTGAATACCGAACCCGGCTCGTACAGGTCGCTCACCGCCTTGTTGCGCCACTGGGTCTGCTGCGCCAGCTGCAGCGCGGCGGCGCGCTCTTCCCCGGTCAGCGCGTCCACCGCCGCGCGGGTAGTCTCGTCTGCGATCAGACGGGGCTGGTTGGGGTCGTAGTCGGGTTTGGTGGCCATGGCCAGGATGGCCCCGGTGTTCACGTCCATCACGATGCCCACCGCCCGGGCGGAGACGCTATGCTCCTGCACCGCGTAGGTCAGGTGCTGTTCCAGATAGTGCTGGATGTTGGCGTCGATGGTCAGGGTCAGGCTGCTGCCCTGCACCGGCGCCTGGTAAATGCTATCGGCCTGTTCCAGGTCATAGCCCCAGGCATTGCGGGCGGTGAGCACGCTGCCCTCGGTGCCGGTGAGGGTTTCGTTGTATTTCAGTTCCAGCCCGGCCAGACCGTCCCCGTCCACATTGGTGAAGCCCAGGATGCTGGCGGCAAAATCCCCCTCCGGGTACAGACGCTTGGTGTCCTGCTGGATGCGGATGCCGGAAAGGCCGGTGGATTCGCAGTAGGCCCGCACCGCGTCGGCGGTTTCCCGGTCCACCCGGCGGGCCAAAAGAGCATCGTTGCTTTTCCGGTCGGCAAACTTTTTGGCAAAGTTCTCGGCATCCTCGTTCAGAATCTCCGCCAGATCGGCGGCGGCTGCGTCCAGCAGTTCCTCCTGCATTTCCCGGGGTACCGCCCGGATGGTCCAGCAGGTGACGCTGCCCGCCAGCAGGGTACCGTCCGAGGACCAGATATCCCCCCGGGGTGCGGGCACGGTGGCGGAACGCATCTGCTGGCGGGCGGCACGGGCCGCATAGAAGGTGGAGTCGGCCAGCTGCAGCCAGGCCAGACGCGCCACCAGCACCCCGGCCACGGTCAGCGCCATGGCGCCCGCCAGAATCCGTACCCGCAGCCGCATGGCGGCGGATTGCCCCGCGGTGGCCGGCGGCGGCGCAGCGGGACGGGGCCGCCGGGGCGGGCGGGCCGGGTTACGGTGAAAAAATGGCATAGAAAATCCCCCCTGTCTGCTATACCATACGCGCAGACAGGGGGGATGTATGATTTTTGAAAATCAGATCAGGCCGATTTCACGGGCGTATTCCTCAATGAGTTCCCGCTCCAGGAACGGGGTTTTGACCCCCATCCGATCCCGGTAGGTCTCGTGGCCTTTGCCGATGACGCAGATCAGGTCGCCGGGCTGGGCGTGGTCGATGGCGTAGTGGATGGCGTCCAGCCGGTCGGGGATCTCCACGGTGGGCACATCGGGGTTGCCCTGGGCGATGCCCTGCCGGATGTCGGCAATGATGTCCTCCACCTTTTCAAACCGGTTGTTGTCCTCGGTGAGGATGAGGAAATCCGCCATCTCGCTGGCCACCTTGCCCATGCCGTACCGGCGCAGCTTGGAACGGTTGCCGCCGCAGCCGAACAGGCAGACCAGCCGGTGGGGCTTGTAGGCCCGCAGGGTGGTGAGCAGGCTTTCGGTGCCCGCCTCGTTGTGGGCAAAGTCGATCAGGATGGTGAATTCCTTGCTGATGGGCACCATCTCCACCCGGCCCTTGACCGCGATGTCGGTCAGGCCGCCCTGGATGGCGTCGTGGGGCAGGCCCAGTTCCCGGCCTACCGCGATGGCCGCCAGCGCGTTGTAGACGCTGAATTCGCCGGGCATATTCACCTTGACCTGCATCTCCTCCTTGCCGGTGACGTGGAAGGTGATGCCCAGGAAGTTCTCGGCCCGCAGCAGCTGCAGGTTATCGGCCCGGTAGTCGGCGCTGCTGTGCACGCCGTAGGTGACCAGGCTGCAGGTATGGCCCGCCAGCAGGGCTTCGGTGTTGGGGTCATCGGCGTTGACCACCCCCAGCTTGCAGCGACGGAACAGCCGGCCTTTCCAGTCCCGGTATTCTTCAAAGGTGGCGTGCTCGCCGGGGCCGCCGATATGGTCGTGATACAGGTTGGTGAACACGCCCACGTCAAACTCGATGCCGGTGACCCGGTCCATCATGATGCCCTGGCTGGACACCTCCATGACCACGCTGTCGCATCCGGCATTGCGCATATCCCGGAACATCCGCTGCAGCTCATAGCTTTCGGGGGTGGTGTTGGGCAGTTCCTGCTGCACGTCCCCGTAGGCTACGCCGTTGGTGCCGATGATGCCGGTCTTGCGCCCGGCGGCCAGCAGCACCGACCGCACCATATGGGCGGTGGTGGTTTTGCCCTTGGTGCCGGTAATGCCGATCATGGTCATCTCTCGGGCGGGATGGCCGAACCAGTTGGCGCTGAGCAGCGCCAGGGCCCGGCGGCTGGAGGGCACACGGATCACCGTGACCGCAGACTCCGGCAGCGGGATATCGTGCTGGATCACCAGCACCCCGGCCCCGGCGGCCACCGCGTCGGCAGCCAGGTCATGGCTGTCCCGGCTGGTGCCCACGATGCAGACAAAGAGCGCGCCGGGTACAAGACGGCGGGTATCATAGACCACGTCGGCGACCTCCCGGTCGGTCGTGCCCTGCACGAGGGTGTGTTCCACTCCGTTCAAAAGGTCTCTCAGCAGCATGGCGTTACCTCCATTTTTCGGTTTGCGGCCCTCACCGCTTTACAAAATATTCGTTGTACCACACAAGAAATACAAACACGCACCAGATCTGCCGCCAGTTATCCCGCTTGCCGGACAGGTGCTGATCCAGCATCTTGTCCAGCGCTTCGGTGTGGAAGAACTGCCGGGCGGCTTCGGTGTGGAACGCCTCCCGCACCACGGCGGCGTACTTTTCATCCCGCAGCCAGGCGCGCACCGGTACCGGGAAGCCCAGCTTTTTCTTGTCGGCGGTCTGGGGCGGAATGCTGCGCTGGGCGGCGCGGCGCATGGCGATCTTGGTGTTGTGGGCGTCGGCACGGAACCGCACCGGAATGCGGCGGGCCAGCTCGAACACCTTCCGGTCCAGGAAGGGTACCCGCAGCTCCAGGCTGTTGGCCATGCTCATCTTGTCCGCTTTCAGCAGGATATCCCCTACCATCCACAGCTGCAGGTCGGTGAACTGCATCCGGGTGACCGGATCCTGCCCTTTGGTCTTGTCAAACAGCGGGCGGGACAGGCCGGTGGGCAGCACGCCGGGGATATAATGGCGCAGCAGCTGCTTTTTGCGCCGCTCCCCCATCAGGTCGGTGTTGCCGATATACCGCTCTTCCAGCGGGCGGCTGCGGCGCACCAGGAAGTTCAGGCCCCGCACCGGCGGCAGTTTTTCCGCCACCGCGCCCACCGCCCGGCGGATGGGCAGCGGCACATGGTCGTACCAGCTGACGGTAAAGGGTTCCTTGTAGATGTTGTAGCCGCCGAAAAACTCGTCCGCGCCCTCACCGGACAGGCAGACCTTGACCTGCTTGGCGGCCTCCCGGTTGACGAAATACAGTGCGGCGCTGGCGGCATCGGCCAGGGGCTCGTCCATGTGATACTGGATCTTGGGCAGGTTGGCCCAGTATTCCTCCGGGGTGATGCGGTAGGCGAAGTTCTTCACCCCAATATGCTTGCTGAAGTCCTGGGCAAAGTGGGTTTCGTCGTACTGGGCCTCGGCAAACCCCACGGTAAAGGTCTTGTCCACATGGGCCAGGCAGGCCATATAGCTGGAGTCCACGCCGCTGGACAAGAAGCTGCCCACCTCCACATCGGCGATCTTGTGGGCGGCCACGCTCTCCTTCATGGCGGCCTCGATGTCGGTTTCCCAGTCCTCCAGGGTGCGGGTTTCGTCCGCGTCAAAGGAGGGCGACCAGTACCGCTCCACCGTTACCTTGCCGTCCTGCCACTCCAGCCAATGGGCGGGCAGCAGCTTCTTCACGTTCTGGAAGAAGGTATCCTCCCCCGGGGAATACTGGAAGCTCAGGTACAGCTGCAGCTGGGCCGGGTTAAACCGCTTGTCAAACTCGGGATTTTCCAGAAAGCTTTTGATCTCGCTGCCGAACATAAAGCTGTCGCCCTTGTGGTAATAATAAAAGGGCTTGATGCCGAAATGGTCCCGGGCGCAGAACAGCTTGCCCGCGGCCTTGTCCCAGATGGCAAAGGAGAACATGCCGCGCAGGCGGGTGACCATATCCCGGCCCCATTCCTCGTAGCCGTGCAGCAGCACCTCGGTATCCGAATGGTCGGTGGCGAAGGTATGGCCCGCGGCCTGCAGTTCGGCGCGCAGGGCCTGGAAGTTGTAGATCTCGCCGTTGAACACCACCACCAGGCGGCCGTCCTCGTTGAACATGGGCTGCTTGCCGCCCTCCAGGTCAAGGATGGACAGGCGCCGGTGACCCAGCGCCACCTGCTCGTCGATATACTGCCCCGCGCCGTCCGGCCCCCGGTGGGCGATGGCGTCCATCATGGCGGTGAGGATCTCAGCCTTGTCCGCCCGTTTACTGGTAAAACCTGTGATTCCACACATGGCATTGATTCCTTTCCTGCGGGCACAACGCCGGCCCGCTCTCGGTTTGCCTGCGCGCCCAAACGCGCACAGCCTGCTGATATTATACTACGAAAACAGCCGCTTTAAAAGGGCTTTTTGATTGACATACCGCCCCGGCGGAAGTACAATAAAAGCCGTATGACCCTTATTATTACACGCGCCGCGCGCGCGGGAATCGAGGCAGAATCAAGTATGGAACAGCTGACGAATCTTTTGCCGGTACTGCTGGGCAGCGATGCCAACGTATACGGCATGGCCCGCAGCTTTTATATGGAATACGGCGTGACCAGCCTGGCCATCGGCAAGGGGGCGCTGGCCGCCACCGCCAACTCCAAGCTGGTGAAGATCGCCGTGGTGGAGCCCCGCCTGGAAGAGGACGAGGTTTTTGTGGCGGTGATGAAACAATTTGCCGCCGATCATCCGAACACCACCCGGGTGCTGGTAAGCTGCGGCGACAACTACACCGGCCTGATGGCCCGCAACCGGGCCGCGCTGGAGGGGCTGTATCATTTCGCCTGCCCCACCCCCGAACTGTGGGAACAGCTGGACATGAAGGAGAACTTCTACAAGGCCTGCGAGGCGCACGGCATCGCCTTCCCGCGCACCTTCGGCTGTACCGCCGAAAACTGGCGCACGGTACAGCTGCCCTTTGATTTCCCCTGCATCATCAAGGCTTCCAACAGTGTGGCCTACTGGAACTGCAAGTTCCCCCACAAGAAAAAGGTGTTCATCGCCAACAACCGGCAGGAATTTGAGGAGATCGTGGCGGCTATCTATTCCTCCAGCTACCAGGACAGCCTGGTGCTGCAGGAGTATATCCCCGGCGAGGACTGCCAGATGCGGGTGCTGAACTGCTACTCCGGCCTGGATCACAAGGTGCGGCTGATGGCGCTGGGCCGTCCGCTGCTGGAGGAACAGACCCCCGAAGGCATCGGCAACTACGCGGCCATCCTGTCGGTGAAGGACGAGGAACTCATGGGCCGGATGAAGGCGTTCCTGGAGGACGTGGGCTGGGAAGGCTTCTCCAACTTCGACATGAAGTACGACATGCGGGACGGCCAGTACAAGATGTTCGAGATGAATCCCCGGCAGGGGCGCAGCAGCTTCTTTGTGACCGCCAGCGGCTACAACCTGGCCAAATGGCTGGTGGACGACGTGGTGCTGCACAAGCCCGCCGAGCTGACCATTGCCGATACCCGCAGCCTGTGGATGATCGCCCCGGCGGGCATTTTGCGCCGGTATCTGAAGGACAAGGATCTGCTGGCCCAGGCCGAAGCGCTGATCCGGGAGGGCAAGGTCAGCCACCAGCTGTTCTGCAAGGAGGATTTCAGCCTGAAGAGGGGCATCTGGTACATCAAGAACCAGCTGAACAACTACCGCAAGTACAAGCGGTATTTCGGCAACAAGAGTCTGAAAGACTGAGAGCGGAGGGAAACGCATATGTGCGGATTCGTGGGTTTTGCCGCGGCAAAACTGGAACAGGCCGAGGCCCGGGCCACCATCAAGGCAATGGGCGACCTGATTGCCCATCGGGGGCCGGACGGTGAGGGTTTCTATGTGGACGAGCGGGTAGCCCTGGGGCACCGGCGGCTGTCCATCATTGACCTGGAGGGCGGTACCCAGCCCATGTTCAACGAGGACGGCAGCCTGGTGGTGGTGTTCAACGGGGAGATCTACAACTTCCAGGCCCTGCGCGCCGAACTGGAGGCGGCGGGCCACACCTTTTCCACCCGGTCGGACACCGAGGTGCTGCTGCACGGCTACGAGCAGTGGGGCGAGGATATGCCCGCCAAGCTGCGGGGCATGTTTGCCTTTATGCTCTGGGACAAGAAGAACGAGACGCTGTTCGGCGCCCGGGACATCTTCGGCATCAAGCCCTATTACTACTACAACCAGGGCGGACATTTCCTGTTCGGCAGCGAGATCAAGAGTTTCCTGCCCCATCCGGGCTTTGTGAAGGATCTGAACGAGGAGCGTCTGCCGGAGTACCTGTCCATCGAGTACATTCCCAACGAGGAGACCATGTTCCGGGGTGTGTACAAACTGCCCGGCGCCCACTGGCTGCGCTGGAAGGACGGCAAGCTGGAAACCCGCCGGTACTTTGATATCCGGTTCCAGGCGGACGAAAGCCTGACCGACGAGGAATGGCAGAAGAAGATCACCGAGGTGTTCAGCGAGAGCGTGGCCGCCCATCAGATCGCCGACGTGGAGGTGGGCTGTTTCCTCTCCAGCGGCGTGGACTCCAGCTTTGTGGTGAACGAGGTGGCCAAGGGTACCCCCCACGTGAAGTCTTTCAGCGTGGGGTATGAGGAGGAGAAGTACTCCGAGCTGCCCTATGCCCAGGCGTTCAGCAAGGAGATCGGGGTGCCCAGCATTGCCAACAAGGTGAATGCCGACGAGTTCTTTGAGGCAAACCAGACCATCCAGTGGTATCTGGACGAACCGATGCCCAACCCCAGTGAGGTGCCGCTCTACTTCCTGACCAAGAACGCGGCCAAGTATGTGAAGGTGGTGCTGAGCGGCGAGGGCGCGGATGAGCTGTTCGGCGGGTACCCCATGTACTGTGCAGCCTGGCACTTTGCCGAGTACAGCAAAACCCCTGCCCCGCTGCGCAAGGCGGCTGCCGCACTGGCCAGGCGCCTGCCTGCTTTCAAGGGCAAGAACTTTGTGATACGGGGCGCCATGGAGCCCTGGCAGCGGTTCATGCGGGCCAACTATGTGTTCTCCACCCCGGCCGAGCGGGATCAGTACCTGAAGAAGGACTACCACAGCAAGAAGCCGGAGGAATGGTTCAAGCCCTATTTCGATCAGGTGAAGGGGCTGGATGAGCCCACCCAGCTGCAGTGGGTGGACATCCACACCTGGATGCTCTACGACATTCTGCTCAAGGCCGACCGGATGAGCATGGCCAACAGCCTGGAACTGCGGGTTCCGTTCCTGGATCGGGAGGTTCTGAAGGTGGCCACCGCCCTGCCCGCCCGGCTGCGCAGCGGCAAGGAGCAGACCAAGATCGCCCTGCGCCGCGCCGCCATGGCCCAGCTGCCCGAGAGCGTGGCCAAGCGCAAGAAACTGGGCTTCCCGGTACCGCTGAACGACTGGCTGCGCCAGGACAAGTACTACAACATGGTACGGGAGAAGTTCGAGGGCGAGGTTTGCGCCAAGTTCTTTGTGCCCGAAGCCTGCATCCGGCTGCTGGACAGCCACAAGAACGGCACCGCCAAGCCCGGCGCCATGACCCAGATCTGGAGCATCTACAGCTTCATCCTCTGGTATGAGCAGTTCTTTGTGCTGCGGTAAACGATAAAACGGGGACGCGAAACGCGTCCCCGTTTTGCTTTGTTCAGATATCCTGGGAATCCGGCAGGCTGCCGAACACGATCCGGTCGATCGCGTCCAGTTCCGGCTGGGAGAAGTGCAGCTGATCCAGCCCCTGCAGGTTCTGGGGCAGCTGCTCCGGGCGGGATGCCCCCACCACCACGCTGGTGACCGCCGGCTCCCGCAAAACCCAGGCCAGCGCCATCTGGGCCAGAGTCTGGCCGCGCTGCCCGGCCAGCTCATTGAGGGCACGGATCTGGGCCAGCCGCTGTTCGGTCAGATCACTGCGGTGCAGGAAGCGTCCGTCGGTGCATATGCGGCTGTCCGCCGGGATGCCGTTCAGGTAACGGTCACTGAGAAGGCCCTGTTCCAGCGGGCTGAAAGCGATGATCCCTCTGCCCAGCCGGCCGCTGGTTTCCTTCAGGCCGTTTTTCTCGATGGTTCGGTCCAGCATCGAATACCGGTTCTGGTTCAGGATGAAGGGACAGTGCAGCTCCTCCAGAATGGCGCAGGCCTTTTCCAACGTGGGGCCGTCGTAGTTGGACAGGCCCGCGTACAGGGCTTTGCCGCTGCGCACGGCCTGGGCCAGGGCGCCCATGGTTTCCTCCAGCGGAGTTTCCGGGTCCATACGGTGATGGTAGAAGATATCCACATACTCCAGCCCCATCCGCCGCAGGCTCTGGTCCAGGCTGGCCAGCAGGTATTTCCGGCTGCCGCCGTCGCCGTAAGGGCCGGGCCACATGCCGTATCCCGCTTTGGTGCTGACAATCAGCTCGTCCCGGTATCCGGCCAGTTCATTTTTCAGCACCCGGCCCAGGTTGCGTTCCGCGCTTCCCGCCTCGGGGCCGTAATTGTTGGCCAGGTCAAAATGGGTTACCCCGTGATTGAAGGCGGTCAGGCAGATGCTGCGCACCGTATCGTAACGGGCGGTATCGCCGAAATTGTGCCACATTCCCAGCGATACCAGCGGCAGGCGCAGCCCGCTGCGTCCGCAGCGCCGGTATACCATGGTGTCGTAGCGTTCTTCGCGGATCGTTTCCATAGAGCGGTTTCCTTTCTTATTCGCAGGCGCCGTCCGCCGCCTGCTGCAGCCGGTCGATCAGCTGCTGCAGCTGCGCATCGGTATAGCCCTGGTAGTTCTGCACGCTGCGCAGCGGGGAGTTTACCAGCATCTGGCGCAGCATTTCCTCGGTAATCGCCTCCCGCGAAACCTCGCTTTCCTCCTGGGTGTGCTGCTGCCGCAGAAGCGGTTCCAGCACCGCCGCGGTGCGGGGATTGGCCAGCAGGGCCCCCACCGTGGTATTGCGATGCACCCGCATCGGCAGGCGGCGGCTGCTTACCCATTCCAGGTCGGCACCGGCGCGCACATCCCGGCTGGAGTGGGCGAACAGCAGCCGGTAGCAGCCGGACGCGGCATACCAGCCGCTGGGGCTGTACCAGGAAAGGGCGCGCTCGTCCAGAATAAAGCAGACGATCCTGCTCTGCCCGGGTTCCAGCGCCACCTTTTCAAAGCCTTTCAGCTCCTTGGGCGGGCGGTTTGCCGTGCCGGTTCTGTCCTGCACATACAGCTGTACGACCTCCTTGCCGAAGCAGCTGCCGGTGTTGGTCACCCGCACCTGGGCCAGGATCTTGCCGTCTTCAACCTGCACGCGGGCGTCGGAATACGCAAAGGTGGTATAGCTTTCGCCGTGGCCGAAGGGCCAGCGAACCGCCATCTCCTTTTTGTCGTAGTACCGGTATCCCACAAACACCCCTTCGGCGTACTCCACCCCTTCCTCGTCGCCGGGGAAGTTCAGGAAGCTGGGGTTATCCTCCAGTTTCAGCGGCCAGCTTTCCGCCAGGCGGCCGCTGGGGCAGACATCGCCGTACAGAAGCGCATCGGTGGCGCGGCCGACGGCCTCACCGCCCAGATACACGCAAAGCACCGCCGCCACCTCGTCGGCCCAGGGCGTTTCCACCGGGCTGCCCAGATGCAGAACCACCACGGTATTGGGCTGTACCTGCGCCACCGCATGGATCAGCTGATTCTGGCATTCCGGCAGACGCATGTGGGTACGGTCGTACCCTTCGCATTCAAAATCGTCCGGCAGACCGGCAAAGATGACCGCCGCCCGCGCCCGGCCTGCCGCTTCCATCGCAGCCGCCAGCGCCTGGGGATCCGGACTGTCCTGCCGGGTGGAGAAACCGGGCAGATACACGGTTCCTTCCGGGGCAAATTCCAGCGCGCCCTCCACCCGGAACGCGTTGATATGGGAGGATCCGCCGCCCTGATACCGGGGTTTCTGCGCAAAAGCGCCGATATAGGCCAGGTCGTTGCTGCGCGAAAGGGGCAGCAGGCCGTTGTTCTTCAGCAGAACAGCGCACTCGGTTTCCACCCGGGCCGCCAGGTCGTGATCCCGCTGCCGGTTAAAGGATTCCCCGGACTGGGGCTCCGGCCGCCGCAGCAGGATCTCCAGAATGCGGCCCGCCGCCTGATCCAGCACCTCCTGCGGCAGTTCGCCGCTTTCCACCGCCTGCACGACCTTTTGGACGCTGGCGTCACAGGGGCCCGGCATCTCCAGTTCGAGACCCGCTTCAACCGCCCGGAGTTTTTCGTTCACCGCGCCCCAGTCGCTCATGACGAACCCGTCAAAGCCCCATTCCCTGCGCAGGATATCGGTAAGGAGGGTGGGATTTTCGCTGGCGAACACCCCGTTGATCCGGTTGTAGGCGCACATTACCGTCCAGGCGCCCGCTTCCCTGACCGCGGCCTCAAAGGCAGGCAGGTAGATCTCCCGCAGTGTGCGCTCGCTCATATTGGAAGATCTGGTCAAACGGCGGAATTCCTGGTTGTTGGCGGCGAAGTGCTTCACGCTGGTGCCCACCTGCCGGCTCTGCACGCCCCGGATAAAGGTGGCGGCGGCCTGACCGGCCAGATAGGGGTCTTCGGAGTAATACTCGAAGTTACGGCCGCAGAGAGGGCTGCGCTTGATATTGACTGCGGGCCCCAGCAGGATATCCACCTGCTCGGCCCGGCACTCGGCGCCCAGCGCGCGGCCCATATTCTCCAGCAGAGCCCGGTCAAAGCTGCACGCGGTGGCGCAGCCCGCGGGGAAGCAGACCGCCTGGATGGATTCGTTCACCCCCAGGTGATCCGCCTGATCGTTCTGTTTGCGCAGCCCGTGAGGGCCGTCGGACACCATGGCCGGGGCAATGCCCAGGCGGGGCACACCGGCAATGTGCCAGAAATCCCGGCCCGAGCAGAGGGCCGCTTTTTCCTGCAGGGTCATTTGGTTCAGTACAGCTTGCACCGCCTGTTTCATGGAAATCGCTCCTTTTTCTTCTGCTGTGTCACGGCTGATCACGCTGCCGGCTGACCTTCCGCCATTCGGTGGGCGACAGCGCCGTAGCCGCCTTGAACACCTTCAAAAAATGCTTTTCATCCGAAAAACCGTACCGGGCGCTGATCTCGTTCACCCGCATGTCGGTTTCGGTAAGCAGACGTTTGGCCTCGTCGATCCGCAGGCCCTGCAGATATCCGACAAAGTTGGTGCCGGTATACTGCTTGAACAGCAGGCTGAACAGGGAATAGTTCATCGACACGTGGTTGCTGACCATCGCCATGTTGATGGGGGTGCGGAAGTTTTTCTGCACATACTGCACCGCCTGCCGGATCTTCTGCTTGCTTTCGTGGTCGGCGAACTCCTGGCCGATCCGCTGGCAGACCGTTTCCAGCCAGACCGACAGCTCGTCCAGATACAGTTCGGGGGATTTGAAATCCCAGATACGCCGGAACTGCGGGGCGGCCTGCCCGTCTCCCCAGATGCCGCTCCAGGCTGGAGCGCAGCGCCGCCCGGCGGCTGTTCAGCTTGCTTTCGATCTGAACCAGCGCCTGGTAAAATTTTTCCCGGTCCACCGGATTCAGGATATAATCCTGCACCCCGTTGCGCAGCATGCTTACCGCATAGGAAAAATCGTCGTATCCGCTTACCACCAGCACCAGCGGCGGGCATTCCAGCTGATGAACCCGTTCCACCAGCTGAATGCCGTCCATCTCCGGCATGCGCACATCGGTGATCAGCAGATCCACGGGCTGCCGCTGCAGGATTTCCAGCGCCTGTACCCCGTTTTTTGCTTCCAGGATACTTTCCGCCTGAACCGGGGCCCGCTGCACCATCGTGCACAGGCCCTTGCGGATCATCTTTTCGTCTTCTACTATCAATACAGTGTTCATGTACCTTCTCCCTGCCCGATACGGCCGAACGGCACGGCAACGGTGACCGTGGTTCCGGCGCCATCGCGGGAATCCACGGTAATGCCGTATTCCTGCCCGAAGGTCATACAGATCCGGTCCTGCACATTCTTCAGTCCGATTCCGTTGCCGCCGGTGGAGCGGGTTTCTTCCAGCCCCTGTATACTGCGGCGCAGATGTTCCAGAGCCTCCCGGCTCATGGCCCGTCCTTCGTTCCGGATGGCAATGCGCACCACATCCCCGGTCTGGCTTACCGTGATCCGGATCTCCCGATCCTCCTCATGGCTGCCCCCGTGCACCACCGCATTCTCCACTATGGGCTGCAGGCTCAGTTTGGGGATCTCCTGAACCAGGAGCGCTTCGGGCACCTGTTTGTTCAGGCGTATCTGTCCGTCATAGCGCAGGTTGACCAGCGCGATGTAGTTATTGATGTGCTCCAGCTCCTCCTGAAGCGCCACCGTGCGGCGGTTCCATTTCATGGTATACCGCAGCAGCTTGCCCAGACTGGTTACCGCGTCGGCTATATCGTATTCTTCGTCGATCTCCGCCATCATCTTGATGGCTTCCAGCACATTGTATAAAAAGTGAGCGTTGATCTGATTCTGAAGGGCCCGGATCTGGGTGTTCTTGACCAGAACCTCCTTCTCCACGTTCTGATGGATCAGCTGCCGGATACCGGCCAACAGCTCGTTGATCTGCATGGAGAAACGGCCGATCTCGTCCTGGCCCTCCACCGGGATCTCCACATCCAGGTTGCCCTGGGAAAACTGCCGTACCCCCTGCACCACGTAGTCCAGCTGGCGCAGCATACCGTTTACCAGGCAGCGCACAGCCCAGGCGAACACAGTCCCCAGCAGCACCATCGATACGGTGGCCACCAACTGCACCCAGGCCACCCGCCGGTATATGACCGACAGATCCATCCGCTGTGCATACACCGCATCCAGCTGTTCCAGGTACACCGTGCCCAGCAGAACGGGGCTGCCCTCAACCGTCAGCTGGCGGATGGCAAGCGGCTCGCCGAATCCCTGCTGCAGCAGTTCCGTCTGATCCAGCAGCGGCTGCGCCCCCACGGCACGCCCCTGGCGGGTCAGCAGGGCCGCACTTCGCCCGTCGAACAGCAGCGGGAACAGGCGCGGCATATCCGCCGACACCTCCAGCATGGCATTGGTCTGCCCGTTCATCCCTTTCATGGGCTGCAGCAGGGCCATCCGGTGCGAAACCGACGCGCCGAACATCGTATCGCTGTAGTCAATCCACCAGCAGCTGTCTGTGGGGATGGGCTGATCCCAGCCGATGTCCGCCATTCTGTCGCTGCCAAACAGAACCGGGTATATCTCGTCGATCTGCGGGCAGACGGAATACACCCGAATCCGGTACAAAAAAGAGTTGACCGACACGATATTCTGCAGGCTGGTGATGTCGTTCTGATAGAACTCATACAGCTCTGCCGTGTCGGCCCTGTTTCCGGCCGCCAGATTCTCCAGATGCCCCTGCAGACGGCGGTTGCTCTGGAACGCCTGCGCAGAAAGCGCGCACAGTTCGCTTACCTGGCTTACGTCGGCGCTGATCTGGTTGAGCTGTTCGGACAGGGTCGTTTTCTGCTGGTCCACCAGCTGAAGCTTCCAGCTGTGCAGCAGCCAGGAACAGAACACGATCACCGGAACCAGCACGCCAAAAAGCAGCACCAGCGCAAACCTTTTCTGGATGCTCATGCGGCTCAGAAACTTATTTTTCATCATCCACCTCGCCGGGCTCCGCCAGGCGCGCCAGCTTTTCGTTGTTTTGCGCATACGCCTCGGTGCGCGCCTGCATCAGGATATCCCAGCCCATCTGCTCCCGCTGGGCCACATACTCGCCGAGGATCCGGTCAAATTCTTCCCGGGTGGGGGCAAGCAGCAGCGCCGGCAGCGTCTGCCCCCAGAGCCGCCTGGTCTGCTCGTCGATGGCGGCCGCTTCGCTGCCCGGCTCAAAGGACACCTCGTAGGCACTTACATTCACCGTATGGGGGAACGCCCATTCCCGTATCTGGCTCACGGCTTCCACCGGCATACTGGTGGAACCGCTCTGCATCATCCAGTAGGTATTGTTCGCCCCGATCTGCTGCACATACGCCGGGTAATCCGTTTCAAACAGCTCCGCCGCCTGGCCGATCAGCTCCGCCCGGCCGTCCTGCCATACGTAGTCCTCGCCTTCCAGGCCGTAGCGCACCAGGTTGCTGCCTTCCTCGCTGACAAGATAACTGAGCAGCCGGATCGCTTTTTCCGGATCGGCACAGTCGCGGCTGATAAAGGTGAGCGTCCACCCGTTCATCCCCACCGCCGACAGGGCATGGTCATCCCCGGCCGCGTTCTTGGGCCCGTCCACCGCGATGTACATGCGCTCCGGTTTTTCGGCGTAGATGCTTTTCAGGGGGGCCTCCATATCCGGCCACTGATAGATCAGGCAGAAATACCGGCCCTGCTGGATCTTGTCCAGCGCCTGCGGCCGTTTATCCAGGAAGAAGTCGCTTTTGATGGTGCCGTCCGCTGCCAGCTGTCGGATGGTGTCCAGCCAGGTGATATAGTCCGGATCGGTGGTATAGTCGTAGGCGGCGCCGTCCTTTTCCTGGGGAATCGCCAGAAAATCCTGCAGGTTATCGCTCAGGGAGGCGTTTCCGTATTCGTTGAAGTCACACACACCAAAGGGAATCAGCGGCCCGCCCTCTACCTGGGGGAACTGCTCGGCCGCCTGGCGCAGCGCCGACGCGAAGCCTTCCGGCGTGGTCATGTCCGGGCAGCCCAGCGCCTCGTACAGATCCCGGCGAACCACAAACGCAATGTTCGAGCACACGTCCTCGGACTCTTCCCGGCCGGGCTGCACCGAAAAGCTGGGGTAGCCATATACATTGCCGTCCGCCTGACGGTACCATTCCAGCTGTGCTTCGCCGGCGTTTTCCAGAAAGTCCGGGGCGTATTGTTCTGCCAGCTCATTGAGAGGGTAGACATATCCTCCCTCAATCAGGGTGCTTACCTGGGGCGACCACCAGCCCACCGTGATCAGATCCGGCAGCGCGTTCTGCTGGATCATGCTGGTGAGCGTTTCGCCCTCGTCCCCCGCCGGGACGGAAAACAGCACCCGGGTGCCGGTTTCCCGGGTAACGGTTTCGGTGACATGATTCTGTCCCCACTGCGCCTTAAACCAGGAAAAGTTCACATACCAGTCCAGCACCGTGTCCTGCTGCCGTTTCGCCACCGGGCCGCAGCCTGCCAGCGGCAGCAGCAGAAAAAGGAAAGCGGCAACAGCGCAGACCCCACGTTTTACGCAGACCGCCGCCATCGCCGCTTCCCCCTTACTTTTTATATACGGATAATATCGTACCACAGTGTATCTGTTTGTGCAATTATTCTTTCACACTGCCCGCCGAAATGCTGCTGATGATGTAGCGGGAGCAGAAACAGAACACCACGATGATGGGCACCACCGACATGGCCACCGCCAGATAGGTAGCACCGATGTTGTTGGAGATATCCTTTACCGAGTTCAGGCTGGCAATCATCATCGGCAGGGTGGACAGCTCCGGCTTGTTGAGCAGGACCAACGGAACCAGGTAGGCGTTCCAGCTGCCGATGAAGGCGCCGATCGCCATGGTGGCAATGCCGGGCGACATAATGGGCAGCACGATACGATGGAAGATGACCAGCTCGTTGGCGCCGTCAATACGGGGGGCCTCCAGGATCGCCTTGGGCAGCACGGAGAGGATGTACTGCCGCAGGAAGAACACCGTGCCCGGGCTGGCAATCGCCGGAACGATCAGCGGAATGTAGGAGTTCACCAGACCCAGCGCGTTGCACAGGTCATAGAAGCCCAGCAGGCCCAGCTGCGCGGGAACCATCATGAACACCAGCATGACGGTGAACAGCAGCTTGTTGCCCCGGAAGTTGTAGCAGGCCAGCGCATACGCGGTGAGCGCCGAGAAGTAGGACACCAGGATGGTGCTGCAGACCGCGATGAACAGGCTGTTGAGCATGCCTTTGAAGATATCCAGGTTGTCGGTAACCAGTTTCCAGTTGTCCGCCAGGCTGGTGCCGGGCAGCAGGGAGAAGCTGGTCATGATCTCGTTGCCGCTGCGGGTGGAGTTGACCAGCATCATCCAGAAAGGAATCAGGCACAGCAGCGCCAGGAGGATCAGGGCAAGGTACAGGACGCCTTTGATCAGGTTTGTTTTCACCGTTTCAATCGTATGCACAGCTCAGTCCTCCTTTTTGTTCATCAGACGGAAGGTGATAAAGCTGCAGACCGCCGATCAGGCTGGTAATGGCCACATACATCATGATCGGACGCAGGAGCGGCATGGTGATGCGGGCGAAGATGGTCCAGCGGCCGGCGCCGTCAATGGTGGCGGCCTCGTAGTAATCGTGGCTGATGCCCTGTACGCCCGCCATCAGCAGGATAAAGCTGTTGCCGAACCACATCCAGGCGCCGACCACGCCCACAACAGCCTGGGCGGTGGTGCCAGAGCCGCCCAGCCAGTTGATCGGCTCGGAGATCAGCCGCAGCTTGAGCAGCACCTGGTTCACGCTGCCGTACTGCCAGTCCAGCAGGGTTTTGAACAGGAACGCCACCGAGGTGCAGGCGATCAGGTTGGGCAGATAGAAAACCGCGCGGAACAGGCTCAGGCCTTTCATGCGGTATTTCATATCGTTGAACAGCACGGTGAGCAGCAGCGCCAGGCCCAGCTGCAGCACAATGTTGATGCCCCACATGATCAGGGTGTTGACAAAGGCTTCCCGGAGAAGGGGGTCGGTGAGCGCGCGCATATAGTTGTCAAACATGACGACGTCCGCTTCGCCGTAGCCCTTGTAGTCGGTAAAGCTCATGATGAAGGTCCGCAAGACCGGGTAAATATTGAATACCAGGAAGGTAGCCACAAACGGGATGCAGAACAGCGCACCAAAATGATCCACGTCATTCGGGCTGCGATATTTTGCAGGCGCTACTTTTTTGCCCATACTGATTCCCTGCCTTTCTTTCAAAAGCCGACCCCGCGTGAAAGATCACCCGGGGTCGGAATACGATTACTGCGGAACGGTCAGTTCCGGATACACGGACTGGACTTCCATGTAGAAGTCGTTCAGAGCGGTTTCCTTATCCTTCTCGCCCTTCTGCACAGACTCGATGGCGCGACCGAACGCGTCGCCGATGGCCGTGTCGTACCGGGTTACCAGGCTGTAGTCCACCGCGCTGGCCTCGCCGGCGAAGAACTCATAGGTCTTCTGGTTACCGAAAGAGGGGTTCTCGTAATCCTTGTTGGCATCCAGGACGCTCTTCATGGAAACCACGTCGCCGTCGGATTCCTCCAGCCACCACTGGGCGGTCTCTTCGTTCAGGGTGCAGAATTCCACGAACTTTTTGACTTCTTCCTGGTTGGCGCTGAACTCGTTCACACCGATGAAGGTGCCGCCGCCGAAGAAGCTGCAGACGCCCTTGGCCACGCCGAAGTTGCCCTTGTTGTCGGCCGCGTTGTCACGGACGATCAGCGCGCCCCAGCTGGGCATCGCGTAGGAGAAGATCTGGGTGGTAGGCGCGTTGGCATCCAGCTCTTCCAGAGCGGCCCAGCCGGCGTTGACAGGCAGCGGGCCGGCCATGGAAGCGTACCAGGCAGGAGACCATTCGGGAGCGAAGGCCACGTACTCGTTCTGGTACAGGTCCACCGCGGTGTCGAAGTAGTCCAGACGGGCATCGGTCATCTGCAGCGCGCCGTCCTTCACCCAGGGAGAGTCGGCGTTGGCGAACCAGCGCAGGGCGCCGGTATCACCGAAGATGCTGTAGCCGGCCGCATCCAGTTCCGCGGCGGTCTGGCGGATGGCATCAAAGGTGCCGAACTTCTCGCCGATGGCGGCGGGATCGTCGGTGCCGAACACTTCCTTGGCCAGGTCACGGCGGTGGATCACGGAACCGGCGGTTACCTGATAGCTCAGGGCACGCAGCACGCCGTCCTCATCCTTGCCGGCCTCGTACACGTAGTTCACCAGCTTGTCCTTGGCAGCGGCGTCGAACTCGCTCAGATCCGCAAAGAAACCGGCGTCATAGAAGTCCGCCAGCATCTGAGGCTCGCCCACAATGACGTCCACGTCGCTGTTGCGGCTGCCCAGGGTGGTGTTGATCTTGGTGGGATAGTCGGCCGGCGCGATGACCGTTACCTCAACCTCCACACCGGTTTTCTCGGTGTAGTAAGCGGCAAAGTCCTTCAGGTCCTCCGCCAGGGTCCATACGACCAGCTTGTCGTCGCCTTCCTGGCCGCCGGCCGGAGAACCGGAGCCGCCGCAGGCAGCCAGCGACAGGCACAGGATACCGGCAGCCACGAGAGAGATGATTCGTTTCATGCGATTTTCCTCCTTAGAATCTTGGTTGGTTTTGGGGTCTTGCAGCGCTTCTCTCTTGATCTGTCCTAATTCTACCAACCGCTATGACCGGAAAACATGGTAGGAATTTTAGTAAGGTGTCGTTTTTTTATTCCCCTGTAAAAAAACGACACCACATTTTTTGTGCATTATGCCAAACCCCGCGCCGGTCTGTACGGAGAGACAGACCGGCGCGGGGCCGTGGATTTGTTCTTTTTTGCGGCTGGCGATTACCAGCAGAGGGTGGCCAGCTGCCCGGCACCCAGCTCCACATGGAGCCCGGTGGAGCCGTCCTCGGTCACCTTGACCGTACATTTCTCCCCGGTCCGGTTCAGCATGACGACCGCGCGGTTGCCGTCCGGCCGCACAAAGGCGACGGCTTCCAGGCGGCTGTCCCACACCGAATGGGCGATCTGCACCGACCCGGGCGTCAGAAAGCGGCTGAAATGCCCGATGGCATAGTAGCTGGGCATCTTTACAATACCTGCCCCGGGGGCCAGCATCACGGGAGCTTCGCAGAAGTTCCCCACATGGTTGGGGCCGTCCTTCTCGTCCAGCAGCAGGTTCCAGTCCAGGCTGGCGCAGGCGCCGCCGTTCAGGTTGCCCAGGATATCGTGGGCATACATACGGGCTTTCTGCGGGCCTTTGGCATCGCCGAAACGGCTGTACTCCACGCAGCCTTCGGTGAACCAGAGTTCCTTCTCCGGCCACAGGCGGCAGGCGGCATGCAGCGCGCCGAAATGGTCACCGGAATACCAGTGGAACGCAATGCCGCTTACCGCCTCCCGGGCGCCGGGTTCCGCAAAGCTTTCGCTTGCCCGGCGCACCAGGCTCTCCTTGTTGTGATCCCAGATCAGGATACCCACCCGGGACAGGCCTTCCGCGTCCAGCGCGCCCCGCAGACAGTCGGCGGCAAAACGGCCTTCCTCCGCCCTGCTGTACAGACAGGAATCCCAGGTCTGCACCGCCGCCGGTTCGTTCTGCACCGAAACCATCTGCACATCGCAGCCGGCGCGGCAGTATTCCGCGGCGGCGCGGGCCATGCAGGCGGCCCACCGCTCCCAGTGTTCCGGCAGCAGACGGCCGCCGTTGTTCATCTGGCCGTTGCTTTTCATGAAAGCGGGCGAGCTCCAGGGGCTGAGCAGCAGCCCCAGCGGTTTGCCGGCCGCCCGGTTTGCCGCCTCAAGCAGGGGCAGGATATAGCGGTGATCCCGCTCAAAGGAAAATTCGCCCCGGTCCGCCTGTTCCGCGGTTTCCACGCTGGCGTAGTTGCCCAGCGAAAAATCGCAGCTGTTGATATGGGTACGCCCCATGGTATAGCGCAGACCGTCGGCGCCGAAATACGCCTGCACAAAGGCGTCCTGCATTGCCGGATCCAGCTGCTGCCAGCACCAGCCCGCCGCCTCGGTAAAGGCGCCGCCGAACCCTTTCAGCGTCTGACCCGTACACTGCGGATAGAGGGTCAGCTGGCGCATCTCGTTGACATCGCCCTCCTGTACGGGAGCAGCCTGCCAATAGCTTTCCTTTTCAAAATCCGAAACGATATACTCCGGCTTCATGCAGTCCTCCTGTTACGCAAATTCAACATCCAGCGCGCTGACCAGGCCGTTGCGCACCAGGCGGGCCGGTTCGTCGGGCAGCTGCTGCCCCTGGCAGGTCAGCACCGTGCCGTCCTGGCAGGTTACCGTCCAGTTTTTGACCGTATAGCTGCCGGGGATCATGTCCCGCTTGCCGCCGCAGCGCAGCGTGACCGCCACCTGACCCAGGAAGGTGCAGCGCACCACGCCGTCCTCCGGGATCAGGCGCTGGGGCAGAGCGGGGGCAAACTGCAGATGCAGACCGGTTTCGTCCGCCGTAAAGGGGGCGGCGCCGAAGAACATCAGCTGCCACATCTGCAAAAATTCGGCGGTGGAGCCGGACAGACGGGCCACAAAGCCGCGGCCGTGGGCGTCGGGATCCGGGTTTACGCTGGACGCGATAAAGGACACGTTTTCCAGCGGGCTGCGGCCGTAGACCGCCGGATCCAGGAAGGGCACCGCCGCATCCTGGAACGCGGTGAAGAAGCGCTCATACAGACCGCTCTTGAGCAGCTCCAGCAGATACTTATATTCCATGTGCAGCCAGATGGACTCGTTTTCCAGCCAGCCGGGGGTAAAGGCGCGGGCACGGCCGATCTCGAAGCTGGTATCGTTCAGCGAGGCGTTTACCTTGTACATCTTCAGCGCGGTGTCGTACAGATCGCTGGCCTGCACGGCGTCCGCCAGGGCGCATTTTCCCTCCCGGGTCATGCGGGTCTTGAGACGGCGCACCGGCCCTTCCAGGAAATAGGGCAGCGCCTGGGGCTCAAGGCCGGTGGGGATCAGCCCTTCTTCCGTCTGTTCCCAGCCGGTGGCGCGGAACTGGAAGTAGGTGGGGATCAGCCCGCCGCCCATCTCTTCGGCCCGGCGGATACCGGCCTGCACCATGGTATTCAGGGCGCGCAGCATGGCGGCGGTTTCCGCCCAGCCCATCGTGACCCGCTTGCCGGACATCGTTTCGGCGGTCAGGGCACGGTACTCCTCCCGCAGGGCAGTCATCTGCTGCCAGCGGATCCAGTGCTCCGGCACGGCCGAGATCTCCGCCGCGGTTTTCAGCAGCCAGGCGATCTCCTCATACAGCTCCACGTCCTGCTGCATCTGCTCCAGCGCGTCCGCGGTAAAGTTCAGCATGCATTCCAGCTCGCAGCTCTCCGACATGGAGGAGCCAAACAGGCCCGGCAAACCGTTCAGCGCGTCGTACCAGCCGGGCTTGCCGCCCTCCATCTCCACGGCCATACCCGCCGGGTCCAGCGTGGCGGACTTCACCGCGCACAGAAGCAGCAGCTTTTCCATCAGGGTGCTGACAGCCACGGTTCCGTTCTGTTCCAGCAGCCAGTTCCCCTGGGATTTCTGGCGGCGGTCATGATCAATGCTGGCGTACTGGCGCAGGCCGTTTTCGGTCAGGCAGCAGCGCCGGGCCAGCGGCAGAACGGCAGCCTGGCTGGCATACCAGCGGTAATCCCGGCTGCCCAGCAGCAACGCCTGCTTGCGCTCCGGGTATACCGCCAGATAGCTCTTGATCAGATCCAGGTCATAGGTCCAGTGGTCGCACCAGTACCCTTCACCGAAATTCGCGTTGGGGTCGCTGTTTGCCATCGTTACGCAGCGGGCCACGAACGCGTCGGTCTGCTGAGCGTCCATGCCCCAGTCCTCCGCCGCCATGGCCAGACGGCCGGGGGTGAAGTCCTTCTCCAGCAGTTCGGCCGCCTGCTCCGCGCACAGGGCCGGCAGGGTTTGCAGGATCGCCTGCCGGGCGCTCTCGTCCAGATGGAAGGTGCCGGGCAGGATCACCAGCGGGTTGTATCCGTCGGTCTGGGTCAGCTCGTAGAACATCCGGATATTGGCGTCACCGAGGCGCGGATGGAAGAGCACGTCGCAGCGGCGGTTCTGGTTTACATCCCGGAAGTTGCCGTTGCCCTGGGCGTAGTATTCGCCGCCTACCGAGAAATAGTTGTATTCCCGTTCCGGATCGCCGTGCTTGCGGGAGTACAGATAGAACGGCGTGGTTTTGCCGTTCTCCCCTTCAAAGAACACCGGCATACCGCCCCGCAGCAGGTTATCCACGCAGGTCTGGCGGCAGTACGCGTCAAGCACCGGGTCGGCGGTGTGGGTATCGATCCCGTCGGACAGCTCAACGCCCAGCGCACGGGCGCAGGCGCACTGCGCCTCGAACCAGACGGGGGTATCCACAACGGCGGTTACCTTTTCCAGCATGGCACGGCTTTCCGCCTGGCCGTACAGCGAGAACAGACACAGCTGCTCGCCGGGCTGCAGGGTGCGGCTTACCGGCACAAAGCAGCAGGGGAAGATGTTCTGCATCACCTGCGGACGGGCGCACAGCTGAGCCAGAGACTGCTGCTCCAGCCCGCGGGCGATCTCCAGCCCGGTATCCTGCCCGAACACCAGCGACGGATTCACCAGCGGACGCAGACGCCGGCCGGTATCGTCCATTGCCAGGCAGAAGTTGACCCCTTCCACCGTTGTGACGCAGGCGGTATCCGCCATGGAAGCGCGCACCGCGAAACGGGTGGTGCCATCCTCGCCGAACTCTGCCTGCATCCAGGCCTTGGCCAGCTGGGCCATGTTCTTCAGTGCATCCTGCTGCACCCCGTAGCAGACCACGGCGGGCATGCCGTCCAGCAGTTCCAGCTCCACCGGAACCTCGGAGGTGTTGGTCACGGTAAGCACCCGGATCAGGCCGGCCAGACGATGGTCGGGCAGGCCGCAGTAAAGCACCTCGGCGGTGAGCGGTTCCGCCTGCTGGCGGATCATCATTTCGGCAGTGCCGATATGCATGTCCGACTTTCCCCGGAACAGTTCGGTATAGGCCCCGTTCACCCGGGCAAAGGTGCGGAAGCCGGTGCGGGCATTGTTCTGGTAAGCGGTATGCGCGGCGCTGAACTCCATGATCGCGTGGTCCTTATCCTTGGCGCCGAAGCTGCACACACCCTGCCCCCGGTTGTTGTAGTACACCCAGGCCGGCACCCCTTTGGGGCCCGCCACACCGGACAGGAAACTGGAAAACGCCGGCGCCTGCTGGTAATCCCGGATCACAAAACGATTGTCTGCATCAAACATACGCTACCTCCATTTACTTGTTCTCCGCCGGTTTCAGCCGAACCCGGATCTCGGCCCGATCCGGCAGGGTTTCCACCAGCGCCCGGTCCAGACGGCCGGGTTCCTTCATGACAGCGGGCGTTCCGTTCACCCGCACCTGTGCCACAGTGAGTTTATCGCAATCCAGCTGATCCGGATTCTCGTATACCACGGTGATCTGCCGGCCCGCAAAACGGCAGCGGATCGAAGCCGTCTGGTCGGCGCCGAACTGTTCCGCCATCAGCGCGGGGGCCAGGCGCAGGTCGCCCTGCTCGCCCCGGACGCCGAACATCCGGGTCTGCACCGTCAGCAGCAGCCAGCTGGCCGCGCCGGTCAGATACGGGTACATCCCGCGGCCCTGCCGGTCAAAGTATTCCGGGATGCCGGACAGGATCCGGCTTGTATGGAACTGCCGCGCCTGCTGGTACAGGCACTGCAGCACCTGGAAGCCTTCCTTCTCCATGCCCCGGCTGTACAGCGCGTAGGCATACATTACCGCCATATGGCAGAACACAGCGCCGTTTTCCTTGGTGCCGTAGGCAAAGCCGAACATACGGCCCAGGTCTGTTTTGACCTCTTCAAAGCTCGTGTTCAGGAAATAGCCGCCCCGGGCCGGGTCGTACAGATACCAGTTCACCGCGCGCACGATCTCGCGGGCCTGGTAATCGGTGGCAGCCCCGGACATCAGCGTAAACACCTGGCCGGTGAGCATCATCCGCACCTGCTGGTCGGTGGAGCCTTCCACCTGACGGCCGTGGTCGTCGTAATAGCTGTTGAACCAGTGCAGGTCTCCGCCGTCGCTTACCCATTCCCGGGTACGGATATGGTCAAAGATCCACTGCCCCATTGCCCGCAGCTGGCGGCTTACCGTCCGGGTATCCGCCTGCTGTACCGGCTGCGCGCTGTATGCCGCCTGGCAATAGGCCGCCAGCGCCGCCCGGCGGTTCTCCGGAGATGCAAACTGCTCCGGCCGGGTGGCCAGCAGCGCGCACAGGGACGGATGCAGGGCGATCTGCGGCATATCGGCCGCCAGGCGCTCCGTCAGGTCGGCCAGCGCCAGCAGGTTGCCGCCGTAGGCCGCGGTAAAGGCCACGCTTTCACCCTTCTGCACCGCCATGTCCAGCCCGTCGTTCCAGTCGGCGCCGCGCAGACGGATGCTGCCGTTCTCCCCTGCGTCAAAGAAAGCCGTCACGTTCTGCACCAGCAGGTGCTCCAGCACGGTGCCGTGGCGCGGCTCGCTCACCGGACGTCGCTCGCCCTCGCCGCGGAAGGCAAATCCGTCGTCAAAATAAAGCTGCTGCTCAAACAGGAACCCGTCGTCGCCGGTCTCGTTCAGGTAGAGCTGGCAGGTGACAAACGGCCAGAAGCCGTGGTCCATCCAGACGCGGGGAATGTTGTTGCGGTCCGCCTTGAACTCGCCGGGCCGGTTGCCGATGATGGTGGCATTGGTACCGTCCGGACGAACCCCGGCAAAATGCTGCAGAAGGCTTTCCCGGATGATGGACGGCTCGGTGAGGATCAGGGCCAGGCTGTCCTGCCACAGATCCCGCCAGCCGCGGCCGCCGCGGCCGTAATCGTGATGCGGCAGGAACGAACAGCCGCAGATGCGGCGCAGCACCGGCTGAACCGCCACCCAGCGCATCCAGGCAGGCCAGTCGCCGTCCTGGCCGCCGCTTACCTGCAGTTCGGCCTTTTCCCGCCAGAACGCCTTGGTGCGCTCCAGCGCGTCCTCGGTTCCCTGCACGGTGAGATAGGGCAAAGGATCGCTGTTGATGGCCAGTATCAGCTGGTAACAGGTTTCTTCCCCGGGCTGAAGTTCCATCGGCTCAAAGTACAGGGCCGCGGTCATTTCCCCACCCTCGGCGCACTGCCCTTCCTGAATGGAGGCATCCGGTCTGGGCTTTCCGGTCACGCCGTCCGGCCAGAGCAGGCCACCCGCCCCCTCAAAGTCCTGGGTCAGGGGCAGGATGAAACGGGGCGGGCGGGTCTCGCCGTCCGCGCCCCATACCCGGTACACGTCCCGGCCCGGCTGGTGGCCGCGCTCATCAAACGTGAGTGTGCCGGTAAGCTCCAGCCCGAACGCGTCGGCCTTGGCCCGGTGCAGCAGGCTGGTCACATGGCGATGATCCCGCAGGTTGTCCGCCGAACGGCCGTACAGAGGAATCGCCGCGACGCATTCCAGACGGATCGCTTCCTTGGTGGGGTTCTGGATGCGAACCTGCATTACCTCCACCTGGGTTTCATCGGCCGGCACAAAGCTGAGCACCTGTACCGAAAGCCCGGTTTCCGGCTGTACACGGTGAACCTTCTGCCACAGAAGCCCGCCCTGCAGGGTGCAGGTTTCTTCCTGCGGTGTGTTGATTTTGGCAAGCTGGGCCGCGCTGCACCCGACCGCCGACCAGGGCTGCTTGCCCTGTACCCGGATCCAGAAGTTGCGCCCTGTCGTGCGCTCGGCCAGGGTGCGCTCCGAAGCGGGGCAGAGCAAGAAGGTGTTCTGGTCGGTTTTGCAGTCACCGGCCAGCCAGGGGGTCACGCTGGAGATCATATGCGCTTCATTTACCAGCGGGAAATACACGTCCGGCGCTTTCTGTGCGTTTTCCAGCACAAAGTCGCCCCAATTATTAAGGAATTTAAGCTGATTCATACCTTCGCCGCCTTTCTGACATGGAATCGGAATTTGTTATTTTCATTGTACCGTTCCCGAAAAGCAGAAAAAACACACCGTTTTTTACTGCGGTGTGTTTTTTTATCTGTATGAAATTGTACCGGGGCAACCGGCGGTTTACTGCGCGTCCTGCAAAAAGCGGGTGATCGCCTCCACGGTCTGGCGCTGCTGCTCCTCCGCCGAAATGGTTGCCGGAAGATCCCCTTTCTGCGGGCCGTAGTTGCCGAACTGGGCATGGTTGCCGCCCTCGATCTCCACGATGTTTTCGGTGTAGTCGATGTTGTCCTCCACGCTCTGGTTCAGCGAGCCGTAGACGGTCAGGGTCTTTTCATCCGGATAGTCCCCGTAGATGTAGGCGCCCATCAGGATCAGGCCGTCGATCTCCTCCGGGTGCTGCGACGCGAACTGAGAAGCCATGGCGCCGCCCATGGAATGCCCGGCCATATACCAGTGTTCGATCTGCGGAAACTGCCCGAACACTTCTTCAGCCGCGTTGGCATCGAAAATGGCCATATGGAACGGCATATGTACCAGAATACAGCTCACACCGGTCTGGCGGATCTGATCCAGCAAGGGCAGGTAGGCCTCCGCCTCCACCTTGGCGCCGGGATAGAAGACAACGCCCGTATCGGTGGGATAGGACGGGGACAGAATGGTCAGATTGTCCTGCACGGAAATGCCGGTTTCCTGTGCCAGTACCGCCAGCGCTGTGTCTTCTGCCCGGTAGTAATCGGATACATACCAGAAAAACGCGCCGGCACATACGGCCGCCAGCAGCAGAACCACGCCGCCGACAACCAGCAGCTTTTTGCGAACGGATTGTTTCATACTTACATCACCTTCATCAGGATATGCGCGGCCAGCGCCAGTGTGAACATGGCCATAAAGCCGGCTATCATCCCGCCCAGCGCCTTGGAATACCCCTTGGGCGTGATGCAGCCCATGGCATCCAGCTTTTTGATGGTGGGATGCAAGCGCCAGAAATAGGTGGCAATGGACAGGATCATGGTCACCACCGCCCACAGGCGCACCGGCTCTGTGCCGATAACCAGGATCACCGCCAGCAGGAAGATAAAGATCAGCTTCACCCCCGCCACCCAGTTGACCAGGTAGGAGGCAAACAGTTTCTGTTCTTCATTTTCGCTGTTGTGAAAGGCGTTGAACACCCCTACCCCGTTGCCCATACGGCTGCCGGGCCAGAAGTACAGGATGGCCACGTTGGCGGATTCCATCACAATAAAGATCAGAATCGCAATCGATAAAATATCCATGGGTCGCTCTCCTTTGAATATATCTGTTAGAGATAATATTCATCCGGGTTCTCTTTGTCAAGGGCGATGTCGAGCCTTTGTATACAAAAAGAGGCAGGGCCCGGAGCGTTTCGTCTCCGGGCCCTGCCCGTAATTCCTATCAGTCTTTGACACCGCCTGCCGCGATACCGGCAATAAAGAACCGGTTGCAAAGCAGGAAGATCACCACAATGGGCAGGGTTGCCAGCAGGGTGCCGCACATCACCGCGCCGTAGTCGGTTTTGGTGTGCATTCCCTGCAGCTGGCCCAGTGCCACCTGCACGGTAAACACCTTCTGATCGTTCAGCACAATGAGCGGCCAGAGGAAGTCGTTCCAGGTGTTCAGGAAGGTATGGATGGCCAGGAAGGCCAGCCCGGGGATCGTGATGGGGAACCCGATGTTCCAGAACAGGCGGAAGGTACCGCAGCCGTCGATCCGGCCGGCATTGATCAGGTCTTCATGGATCGCGCCCTGACAGTACTGGGTCATCCAGAAAACGCCGAATGCGGGGATCATATTGGGGATAATTAGGGCGCGCAGGGTGGAGATCCAGCCCAGCTTGCCCATCATGATCAGCTGCGGGATCATCAGCAGCTGGGTGGGGATCATCATGGTCATCAGAAGCAGCGTATACAGCAGCTTACGGCCGGGAAACTGAAACTTGGCGAAATAGAACGCCGCCATGGAGCAGAAGAACAGGGCCGCCGCCGTTTTGACGGTTGCCACCACCAGGGTGTTCCAGATGGCCAGAGGGAAATTGATGGTGTCGAACAACGCCAGGGCCTTGTCGATCAGGGAACCGCCCGGAATCATGATGGGCGGATAGCGGAAGAACTCCGCCGAGGTGCGGGTAGCCATTACGCAGAGCCAGTAAAACGGGAACAGCGAGATAACCGCCCACAGCACCACAAAAAAGTAGAATACGATCCGGGAGAACCCACCTTTGGAATTTACGCCGGTCAAAGCAATGCTCCCCCTTTCACTCGGTTTCCCGCGCGATCAGTTTCTGGTTCAGGAACGAGAACGCGAAGATAATCAGGAACAGCCCCCAGGACACCGCCGAACCATAGCCGAACTGCCGTTCCAGAAACGCCTTGTTGTACAGATAGAGCACCACCGTCATACCGGCCTTGCCGATACCGCCGGCTTTGCCTACCAGCATGTAGCTTTCCTCCATCAGCTGCCAGCCGCCGATGGTGGAGGTTACCACAATAAAGATGATGGTGGGGTTCAGCAGCGGGATGGTGATGCGGCGAAAGATCTGCCAGCTGGACGCCCCGTCAATACGGGCCGCCTCATACAGGGAATACGGGATCTTCTGCAAACCGGCCAGGGCGATGATCGCGTTGTAGCCGGTCCAGCGCCATAGCACGATCAGGGCAATGATAAACTGAACCCAGAAGGGCGAGGACATCCATTTGACCGGTTCCAGCCCCAGCGCCGTGAGGGCAAAGTTTACCAGGCCATAGCTGTTGGCAAACATGGTGGCAAAGATGATCGAGACCGCCACGGTGGAGGTGACGTTGGGCAGGAAATAGAGCGCCCGGAATACCGCCTTGCCCCGCAGGGTAGCCATATTGAGAACAAACGCAAAGACCAGCGCCAGCAGCACCATGGGAATGGTGGACAGGCACCAGATGATCAGGGTATTGACCACCGCCTGAAGGAACTGGGAGTCGGTAACCAGATGCTGATAATTCAGCAGGCCCACAAACTCCGCCTCACCGCTGCCCGACCATTTGAAGAAGGAAAGCGCCAGAGCGTAGAGCATCAGATACAGCCCGAAGATCCCGTACAGGATAAAGAAAGGGCTGATCAGAAGATACACCAGGCGGTTGGCGCGGATCGCGGCGAACAGCTCCTTGCGGGAAAGACGGGTTTTTGACTGTTTACGCAAGGGTTTCACCTCCAAAAATGTGTACCGCACGCGGCTGATTGCGTGCGGTACACCGCTGAAATTTCAGGATCGGGCCGCTCTTACAGGATCAGAGGGTCTCTTCCAGGGCGTAGCAGCCGGCCAGAGCATCCTCCCAGGCTTCGTCCACGTCCTTGCCGGTATCCTGTACCAGACGGAGTTCGTCGTAGAAATACTGACGGTAAGCGGCATAGTTCAGGCCCACATACTGAGAGGGGATGTTCTTGACCGCGTCCACAAACAGGCTGTTGACCACCTGCCCGCCGAAGAACTCATCTTCGGAGAGGATTTCCTCCGAATTGAGGGCTTCCAGATTGGTCGGGAACAGGGAGTTTTCTTCCAGCTGGGTGATCTGGTTCTGGGCATTCTGCAGCCACATGATCACCTCAAAGGCTTCCTCGGGATGCTCGCAGCTGGCGGGAATGCCCATGCAGGAGCCGCCGTAGTTGCCGGGCCGCCGGGCTGGCTGGTGACGCGCCACTGGCCCGCGGTATCCGGTGCATTGTTCTTGAGCATATCGATCGTCCAGATGGCGCTGCAGTAATCTCATAGCCCTTGCCGTCTTTTTCCGGGCGGACGGTGGCGGGGGTCATAATGCCGTGTTCCTTGATCGTCCCC
>CALXAH010000030.1 GCA_944386225.1 uncultured Gemmiger sp. | reverse complement strand
GACTTCCATCTGGTGGACGCCATCGGCCGTACCTGGCAGTGCGGCACCATCCAGCTGGATATGCAGCTGCCCGAGCGGTTTGAGCTGGAGTACACCGGCGAGGACGGCCAGAAGCACCGGCCGGTCATGATCCACCGGGTGGTGTTCGGCAGCATCGAGCGGTTCATCGGCATTTTGATCGAGCACTTCGCCGGCGCCTTCCCCACCTGGCTGGCCCCGGTGCAGGTCATGGTCATCCCCATCACCGACCGTCAGCACGACTATGCCCGCGAGCTGGTCAAGCGGCTGGACGCGGCCGGCATCCGGGTGGAGGCCGACTACCGCAGCGAGAAGATGGGCTACAAGATCCGCGAGGCCCAGCTGAAGAAGATCCCCTATATGCTGGTGGTTGGCGACAAGGAGATGGAGAACGGCCAGGTGGCCGTGCGCGCCCGCAAGGAAGAAAAGGGCGGCGTCATGAGCCTGGAGGACTTCATCACCCAGATCCGCGCCGAGATCGACAGCAAAGAGCGGTAAGCCCGCTATATAAGCCAAACAATACGGCCGGGGCCGTTCCCATGCAGGAACGGCCCCGGCCGCGTTTTGTCTTACAGCCTCTCCATGAGGGTGATAAAATCCTCCGCATAGCCGGGCAGGCGGGTGCCGGCGCGCCAGGCTGCCGCGTAGTCCAGCGGGGGGCCGCCTTCCAGCCGGTACCGGTCACAGGGGGGCAGATCGGTCAGGCGGCGCAGCAGGCCGCCGCTGACAAAGGCCACCCCGTACCCCGCCGCTGCCAGCGACGCCGCGGCCCGGATGTTGCTGGTCTCCATGACCCGGGTGGGGGAAAACTTGTGCCGCTTCATCATCTCATACAGGTATTGCCCCTGCCGCTGGGGCCGGGCCTGCAGCAGAAGGGTTTCCCCGGCCAGGTCTTCCAGCGCCAGGCAGGGGCCGTCCGGCCCGGAGCGGGCCCGGGCACCGGCGGGATGGCCGGGGGCCAGCACCGCGTACAGCGCGTCGTGCTGCAGCACCCGGTATTCCAGCCCGGGCACCGGTATGGACAAATTGTAAAAGGCAAGATCGATCCGCCCGGCGCAAAGCGCCGCGTCCAGCGCTTCACTGTTGTCCTCCAGCACATCCACCCGCACCCCTGGATGCAGCTGCCGGAAAGCCGGCAGCACCTGGGGCAGGGCAAAGCTGCACCGCAGCGGCGGCAGCCCCACCTTGAGTTCCCCCACCGACTCCCGCCGGATCTCCCGGATCTCGGCGTCCAGTTCTTCCTTGATCCGCAGCAGTTCCCGGGCACGGGCGCAGTACCGGCGGCCCGCGTAGGTCAGGGTCAGCTGGCGGCCCGTGCGCTGAAACAGCGGCGTGCCGATCTCCGCCTCCAGCCGCTGCAGATACTTGGTCAAGGTAGGCTGGCTTACATATAAGAGTTCTGCGGCACGGGTAATGTTGCCCTGATCGGCAATGGCAAGGAAGTATTGCAGTTCATGCAGATCCATTCCGGACGCCCCTTTCTTCCCTTTAAGGGTACCACACTCTGCCCCCAAAAGGTATGCCCTGGAGTTATTTCTTTGATAAAAAAGAGGAATTTCCTTTTTCGTTAAGGATTTGTTAAACTGAGTTTCGGAAAAATCGCGGGCCAGCCCCGCAAAGAAGGAGGAAATGGACGTGAATCGTACCACAAAACAAACCGCGCGGCTGCTGTGCCTGGTGTTGACCCTGGCCCTGCTGTTCAGCGCCTGCCAGGGTGCGCCGGCGTCGTCCGGCAGCGGCGCCGAAACCGTCACCGCCACCGGCAGCGCCAAAGGCATGGAAGGGGACGTGGTGGTGGAGGTTACCGCCAGCGCCGACGCGATTCTCTCGGTTACCGTGACCGAGCAGAACGAGACCCCGGGCATCGGTTCGGTGGCGGTGGAGCAGCTGCCCGCCAAGATCGTGGAAACCCAGAGCCTGCAGGTGGATGCCATTGCGGGCTGTACCGTGACCAGTGAGGCCATCAAGGCCGCGGTGCGGGCCGCGCTGGAGAGCGCGGGCATCGACTGTGCCCCCTTTGACGTGGCGCCCCAGGCCGCCGGCGAGGGCGACCGTACCGCCGAGACCCTGTCCTGCGATGTGGTGATTGTGGGCGCGGGCGGCGCGGGCCTGACCGCGGCGGCCCAGGCGGCCGAGAACGGCGCGTCGGTGATCGTGGTGGAGAAGATGCCTATTGTGGGCGGCAACAGCCTGAAGGCCACCGGCGGCATGAACGCCGCCGATACCCAGTACCAGGCGGCCCTGGGCATTACCGACAGCGGGGTGGAAGAATTTATTGCGGATACCATGAACGGCGGCCATCAGATCAACGATCTGGCCCTGGTCACCACCATGGCGGAAAACAGCGCCGCTGCGGTGGACTGGCTGACCGGCATCGGCGCACCGCTGCCCAAGGTGGCGGCCACCGGCGGCACCGTGCACAAGTATCTCCATGAGCCGGAGGACGGCAGCGCCGTGGGCTCTTATCTGGTGGAGAAACTGCAGGCACGGGCGGAGGAGCTGGGGGTACAGATCCTGCTGAACACCTGCGCTGCCGAGATCCGGATGCAGGACGGCGCGGCCGCCGGTATCCTGGCCGAGGGGGAGAGCACCGACTATACCATCGAAGCGAAGGCGGTGGTGATCGCCGCCGGTGGATTCGGCGCCAATTTTGAGATGATGACCCAGTACGATCCCTCCCTGGCCGGGGCGGTGACTACCAACCATGCGGGTGCCACCGGCGACGGTATCACCATGGCGGTGGCCGTGGGGGCCGATACGGTGGATATGGAGCAGATCCAGCTGCATCCCACCGTCTACCAGGCCACCGGCCTGCTGGTCTCCGAAAGCGTGCGCAGCATGGGCGGCATTCTGGTAAACAGCGAGGGCAAGCGGTTCTGCAACGATATGTCCACCCGGGACGCAGTCTCCGCCGCCGAGCTGGAGCAGCCCGGCAGCTACGCCTTTATCATCTTTGACCAGCGCATCGTGGACGACCTGTCCTCCTGCCAGAAGTACATCAACAACGGCCTGACCGTGCAGGCCGACACCTATGAGGGCCTGGCCGAAGCCATGGGCCTGACCGGCGAGGCCGTGGCCAACTTTGTGGATACCATGAACACCTGGAATGCCAGCGTGGCCGCCGGCGAGGACAAGGAGTTCGGCCGCAACAACGGCATGGACGGGGATCTGTCCACCGCGCCCTTCTACGCCATCCGGATTGCCCCCGGCATCCATCATACCATGGGCGGTCTGCGGATCAATACCGAGACCCAGGTGCTCACCGCCGAGGGTGAGGCCATCCCGGGTCTGTACGCTGCCGGCGAGACCACCGGCGGTGTGCATGGCGGCAACCGGATCGGCGGCAACGCGGTCTGTGACTTTGTGGTGTTTGGCCGCATCGCCGGCGCCAACGCCGCCGCCCTGGCCCTGGAAGGCCAGGCGGCCGCCTGACCGTCCGCGTTTATTCTATATAAAATGAAAAGCCGCCGCGCATCCCGAAAGCAGGGGAGCGCGGCGGCCCTTTTTACATTGCTTCATTTCCGGCGCAGCGCCCGTACCAGGGCGTCGGCGCTGTCTGTAAACCGTATCCCGGCTGCCCGGGTTTTGGTCGGATCCATCCGCAGTTCCCGGGGCGGGTAGTCCCTGGGACGGGCCAGTTCCGGGTCCATGTCCAGCGCCGCCAGACCCCGCCGGGCCAGCTCGCATACCGGCAGGCCGGCCTCGTTGGGGCTGCCCCAGTTCCACACCCCGCCCGGCAGATTAAAGGCGGCGGGCAGATTGGCCAGCAGCTCCCACACGTCGGTCACGCCCCGGCGGTCGGCGGCGGCAAAATCCCCGCTCTGGCCGCTTTGGGCCATCCGCTGCAGCGCCTGGGCCAGATCGCCCCGGCGGCAGGGATAGGGCCGGGCGTCGTACAGCCAGGTCAGCCGCAGACTTACCGCGCCCGGGGCCAGCGCCGCGCAAAGATTCTCCGCCGCCAGCTTCTGCTGCCCGTAGGGCTGCACCGGGGCGCAGGATTCTTCCTCTTTATAAGGGCCGCCATCTTCCCGGCCCGGCCGCCCCAGGTACACCTGATCGGAACTGCAGAACACCAGCCGGGCCCCGGTTTTGCCGCAGGCTTCGGCAATCAGGCGGGTGCCCTCCACGTTGATCCGCTCGCTGCCTGCCGGGTCGGCGGCGCAGGCGCCCACGTCGCTCACCGCTGCTGTGTGCAGCACCCGGGTGGGGGCGTATTCCCGGAATATCCGCTCCACCGCCGCCGGGTCGGTCAGATCCAGCTCCCGGCGGCCCGCCGCCTGTACCTGCCAGCTGCGCAGCCCGGCAAAATACGCTGCCGCCCGGCTGCCCAGAAATCCGTTTGCCCCGGTAATCAGAAGCCGTTCCATACCGCAGCCCTCCTTTTTTGGTCAGTATACCCGCCGCGGCCCCGCCCGTCAATCCGGCATTTCCTGCATATATGCATAAAATATGCAAAATAATTCATTGAATTAAAGCGGCTTGTTGGATGTTGTACAGAAAAAATGGAAAATTAAAGGGATAGTTCGGCTGTTTTACCTATTGCAAATGAATGAATATTCATGTATACTGCATATACAGTCAAACGCGACTGGAAAGGATGGGATCAATCATGAAAAAGGTATTCGCTATTGTTTGTGCGCTGACTCTGCTGGTCAGCCTGCTGGCCGGCTGCGGCAGTGCCGCTTCCGGCTCCGAGACCGGTTCTTCTGCTGCCACCGGCAGCAGCGCCGCCGCCGGGGATTCTTCCGCTGCTGAGGAGAAGGCCGCTGGCTGGTGGAAGGAAGAACTGACCACCGTTACCGGCGGTGTTCTGACCGTGGCTACCAGCCCGGACTTCGCCCCCTATGAGTTCTACGCCATCGACGAGAACGGCAATGCTCAGCTGGCCGGTTTTGATATGGCCCTGGCCCAGTACATCGCCGATTATCTGGGCCTGACCCTGGAAGTCATCCCCATGGACTTTGACGGCGTGCTGGCTGAAGTGACCGCCGGCAACGTAGACATGGGCATGGCCGGCCTGAGCCCGGACCCTGACCGTATGGAGGCTATGGACTTCTCCGACATCTACTACCAGGGCGGCCAGTCTCTGGTGACCGTGCAGGCCAACAAGGACAAATGGTCCTCCCTGGCCGACCTGAACGACGCTTCCCTGAGCATCGGCGCTCAGCTGGGCTCCATCCAGTATGACCTGGCCATGGAGAACACCCCCGACGCCGACGTGGTGACCCTGGCGAAGGTGACCGACGTGATCGCCGACCTGCTGGGCGACAAGCTGGACGCCGCTTTCATTGAAACCGTGGTGGCCGAGAGCTATCAGAAGAACTACCCCGACCTGTACATTGCCTTCGACGTTCCCTACGAGGTGGAGGGTTCCTCCATCGGCGTGGTCAAGGGCAACGAAGCTCTGCTGGCCGGCGTGAACGAGGCCATTGCCGCTGCCCTGGCTGACGGCAGCATGGACACCTTCGTGGCCGAGGCCAACGAGCTGGCTTCCGGCGAGACCTACGAGGGCCTGCTGGAGGATGACGCCAGCGCCTCCTCTGCCGCCTGATTTACCGGCACAGACTTGTATGACCGACAATTCCTCTCCGTCCTTCGGCGGGGAGGAATCGTCATTCCAGAACGTACCCCCCGAAAGGAGTTTCTGCCATGAGCATTTCTGCCGTCGGCTTTGAGAAGACCTTCCAATACGCCCAAATGTTCAAGGAAGGTATGCTCTGCACGGTCTATCTGTCCCTGTTTACGGTCATCCTGGGCTTTATGCTGGCACTGGTGCTGGCGGTCATGCGGATGAGCAACTTCCGTCCCCTGCGATTCCTGGCCATGACCCCGGACGGTCATATGCGGGAGGAGGGCTTCCTGGCTGTTGTCAGCCGGTTCAACCCCATCAGCTTTATTGCCGCCGTCTATGTGGAGGTAATCCGCGCTACTCCCATGCTGGTACAGCTGTTCATCGTCTATCAGGTGGTGTTCAGCAAGGATGTGATCAACCTGCCCTCGGTCACGGTACTGGGCTTTCTGAAACTCAACCGTTTCCTGCCCGGCGTGGTGGCCCTGGCGCTGAACTCCGGCGCGTACCTGTCCGAGATCATCCGGGCGGGCATTCAGTCGGTGGACGGAGGCCAGACCGAGGCGTCCCGCTCTCTGGGCCTTAACCAGGGCCAGACCATGCGGTTTATCGTGCTTCCCCAGGCCATTAAAAATATCCTGCCTGCCATCGGCAACGAGTTCGTAACTATCATCAAGGAATCCGCCATCACCTACACCATCGGTGTGGCGGATCTGATGGCCGCCGTCAAGGCCGCCCAGGCCGGTACCTTCCTGGTGCTGGAGCCGCTGCTGGTCGTGGCTGCCCTCTACTTCTGCCTGACCTTCCCCACCAGCAAGATCATTGCCTATTTCGAAAGGAGGATGCGCCGTGGCGACCGTCGATAATCTGATCCAGGTCACAGACCTGAAAAAGCACTACAACCGGGGCGCCATCAAGGCGCTGGACGGCGTCACTGTGGACATCCACAAGGGCGACGTGATGGTGGTTATCGGGCCTTCCGGTTCCGGCAAGTCCACCTTCCTGCGCAGCCTGAACCTGATGGAGACCCCCACCAGCGGGGCCATCGTCTTCGACGGGGTGGACATTACCAAGAAGAAGGTGCGCAATGAGGCCGGCAGGATGGTCAAGCTGGACATCGACAAGCACCGCCAGAAGATGGGCATGGTGTTCCAGCATTTCAACCTGTTCCCCCATATGACCATTCTGGAAAACATGACCCTGGCCCCGATCAAGGTGCTGCATATGAGCAAGACCGAGGCCGAGGAAAAAGCCACAAAGCTGCTGGAGCGCGTGGGCCTGGCCGACCGTGCCGGCGCCTACCCGATCCAGCTGTCCGGCGGCCAGAAACAGCGTGTGGCCATCGTGCGCGCGCTGATGATGGAGCCGGAGGTCATGCTGTTTGACGAACCCACCAGCGCCCTGGATCCGGAGATGGTCGGCGAAGTGCTGGACGTTATGAAGGAGCTGGCGCGGGAAGGCATGACCATGGTGGTGGTCACCCACGAGATGGGCTTTGCCCGTGAGGTGGGCAACCGGGTGCTGTTCATGGCGGACGGCAAGCTGCTGGAACAGGGCACTCCCGCCGATATTTTCGAGCATCCCCAGCACCCCCGGCTGCGGGAATTTTTGAGCAAAGTACTGTAAACTGAGGTAAACCCATAATGGAATGTGAAAACAAGCAGGCCGCCCTGGCGGCCATTGACCGGTACGCGGACCGGATCTGCCGCCTGAGCGACGCGATCTGGGATTTTGCGGAACTGAGCCTGCAGGAGCATCGCTCTGCCGAACTCTACTGCGCCGAGCTGGAACAGTTGGGCTTTGCGGTGGAGCGGGGCGTGGCCGGTATTGATACGGCTTTCTGTGCCCGGTGGGGCAGCGGCAGGCCGGTGATCGGCATTCTGGCCGAATACGACGCGCTGAGCGGGCTGTCCCAGCAGGCGGGCGCCACCGAACCGGTGCCCCGCACCCCGGGCGGCTGCGGCCACGGCTGCGGCCATAACCTGCTGGGGGCGGGCAGCATGGCCGCCGCGGTAGCCGTCAGGGAATACCTGCAGGCCACCGGCCGCCCCGGCACAGTGAAGTTCTACGGCTGCCCCGGCGAAGAGGGCGGCGCCGCCAAGGCCTTTATGGCCCGGGACAACGTCTGGCGCAAGCTGGACGCGGCCCTGACCTGGCACCCGGACACCATGAACGAGGTGGTTACCGGCTCCACCAACTCCTGCATCCAGACCCAGTATTTCTTTCATGGGCTGGCCGCCCACGCGGCAGGCGAACCGGAACGGGGCCGCAGCGCCCTGGACGCGGTGGAGCTCATGAATATCGGCGTGCAGTTTCTGCGGGAGCATATGGGCGACAAGTGCCGGGTGCACTACGCCATCACCGACGCGGGCGGACGCAGCCCCAACGTGGTACAGGCCGAGGCTTCGGTGCTGTATATGGTGCGCTCCAACAAGGTGGCCGAAGCCGTGGAGCTGCAGAAGCGGGTGGATGACATCGCCGCCGGCGCGGCCCTGATGACCGGCACCACCCTGAGCAAAAAATTCATCGACGGCCTGGCCGATACAGTGCCCAACCACACGCTGGAAAAGGTGCTGTACAAGAATTTCCAGGCGCTGGGCGTGCCCCATTATACCCCGGAAGAACTGGACTTCGCGGACAAGCTGGCCGCCACCTGCCCGGCCGGTGCGCCGGTGCCGGGTGTGGCCGCGGCCAACAGCGCCGAGCTGGCCCGTCAGGTGCAGGCCCTGCAGCAGGCTGCGGGCCATGCCATGAACGAGTTCCTGGCCCCCTATTACGGCGGCCCGGCCTTTGAGCCCGGCTCCACCGACGTGGGGGATGTAAGCTGGCAGACCCCCACCGCCCAGATCCATCTGGCCTCCTGGCCCAACGGAACCCCCGGCCACAGCTGGCAGGCGGTCAGCTGCGGTACCACCGCCCTGGCCCACAAGGCCCTGCTGCAGGCGGGCCGGATCCTGGCCGCCGCCGCCATCGACCTGTATGAGCAGCCGGAACTGCTGGCTGCCGCCCGGGACGAATTTGAGCAGGCCACGGCCAGCGGTTATGTATGCCCCATTCCGCCGGACGCAGCCCCCACCCTGGTGGACTGACCGTTTTCCGGCGACCATCCTTTCCCGCGCCCCGGTGTCAGCAGCGCCGGGGCGCGGCCTCTTATCCGGGACAAAAAAGAGGCGCACGGTTTGGCTACTAAAAACCGTGCGTCTCTTTTTGTATGCGCTCAGGCCATGCCGTCGCTTTTGGTCTCGTCCGGGCCGGGGGCAAACAGGCCGGGAATGGCGCAGAGCGCCGCCGCGCCGATCACTGTGAACACGATCCGGCTGATCAGCGACGCGGTGCCGCCGAACAGCCAGCCCACCGCGTCAAAGGTGAACAGACCCATCAGGCCCCAGTTTACGCCGCCCAAAATCAGAAGCAGCAGGCAGATTTTATTGAAGATACCCACGTTAGGTTCTCCCTCCTTCCTTGGCATAGTCTGCCCGGGAAAAAGGGGGCCTATACCCGGCGTGCGCAAAAAAGCCGCCCCGCGTTGCGCGGGACGGCCCTGCCTGTATTCAGATTTCCCACAGGGAGATGAACTGTACGCTCACAAGCGGCAGCAGGATCACCGCCGCCAAAATCTTCTGCCACAGCTTCTCCAGCCGCAGCCGGCGGCCCACCAGCACGCCGCATACGGCCGCCGCCATAGCGAACAGAAAGCCGGTGCGTTCCCCGGATACCGCCGCCGCCGGGGTGAACCCGATGGCCGCCCGGGTGGCAAACCCGCTCAGCAGCACCGCCAGCGCCGCAAAGGCCTCCGGGGTGTGGCCCAGGGCGATGTATACGCAGCCGCACACCAGGGCAAAGCAGCCGCACAGCAGCAGGAAGGGAATCCAGGCGGTAAGCTGGTTGCAGTTGGATACATGCACCGTGCCCACGCCCCGGGCCGCGGCCACCGCGTCCCGCAGCGCCGGAACCAGATCCTTATAATGGCGGAACAGCAGCCCCAGGCTCAGCTCCACCGCCAGCGGCACCAGCGCCGCCGCCCGGTACAGCCAGTTGCGGCTGACCTGCCACACCGCCGCCGCCAGAATCATCAGGAACAGCGCGTACAGCAGGTTCCGGTCCAGGAACATCTCGCCCAGGGCGCCGGATACGCCCGCCTCCACCTTGGACAGGAAGGACTGCATCCCGAAATCCTTGTAATAGGATACGATCTCGTTCTCGGTGCGCATGGCCGAACCCGGGCAGGCCAGCATGTAGACAAGCCCTGCCAGCGCCAGCGCCGCCTCGGCAAAGAACAGCCGGGGCAGGGGCAGGCGGTGGAACAGCCGCCAGCCGCCCCAGCAGGCCAGCAGCAGGATGGCCAGCACTATGGTCTGCTCCATGTTTACTGCGCACACCATCCCCAGGATGGCCGCCGCGATGCCCCACCGGCCGCCCCAGCCGTCCAGGGCAAGAAAGCCCAGGCACAGCCCGGCCAGCGGCCACAGGTAGTTCAGGGTGGTCACCACCCAGCCGGCGGTGCTCAGGTACCACCAGGGATACAGCCAGAGCAGGAATACCAGCAGCCAGTTTTCCCGGCTGTCGGGGGCGTTCTGCCCCCGCAGCAGCCGTCCCAGCGCCAGGGCCAGCCCCAGCACCACCGCGCTGTCCGCCAATCGCCAGACCCAGCGGGGCAGGGTGGAAAAGACGCAGAACAGCGTCTCGATCACCGTGCGGGAGGACCAGGTCTGGTAATGCTCCACCAGAAATTTCACCAGGGACTGCTGCCCCAGGATACTGCCGTAAAAAATTTCGTCCGCGTCCACGATCACCAGGCCCAGATGCCACACCAGCGTCAGCAGACCGAATACAACAAAGGGGGTCAGCGGATTCCGCAGCCCCTGCCGCAGTTTGTTCATACAGCGCCTCCTGTTGTGGTCTGCCCGGTGTGGATCAGGGCGTTGTGGCCGTCACTGCGGTAGGCAAAGCAGAGTTCCAGCTCCCCGGCGGGCAGCTGCTCGGTCAGCGCAAACCCGTACAGCCCCGCGTACAGCGCGCCGGATTCCCCGGTGGCGGCCACCGCCGCCTCGCTCTGTTCCATGGTGGTGGGCAGCCGGTAATACATATCCTGTGCCGGGTCATACAGCACATACCGGCAGTCCACCGCGCCGGGCCCCTCGCCCTGCACCATCGCCCAGCCGCTCAGGGTCAGCACCCCGCTGCCGGGCGTGATGGTGCACTCGTACACAAAGCCCTCCGGCGCCGGTTCGGTATAGGCGGCCGGATCCAGCCGGTGCACCGAACGCAGATCGGTGCGCAGAAGAAAGGCAAACAGCAGGATGGCTGCCGCTGCCAGCACCCAGAATCCCCACAAAAGCCGGGGATCGGCCGGTTTGGCCGGTTTCATACTCCTCACTCCCGCGTCAGTTCTTCAGCGCCTGCATGGGGGCCGGAATGCGGCCGCCCCGGGCCACAAACACCTCCGGCGACCAGGTGCTGATGGGCATGATGGGCCCGTAGCCCAGCAGCCCGCCGAAATCCAGAATCTCGCCTGCCTTGCGCCCGATGGCCGGGATCACCCGCACGGCGGTGGTCTTGCTGTTCACCATGCCGATGGCGGCTTCGTCCGCGATCAGGCCGCTGATCACCGCGGCGGGGGTATCGCCGGGCAGCACCACCATGTCAATGCCCACGCTGCACACGGCGGTCATGGCCTCCAGCTTTTCCAGGCACAGGCTGCCCCGTTCGGCCGCCCGGATCATCCCTTCGTCCTCGCTTACCGGGATGAACGCGCCGGACAGCCCGCCCACATGGTTCGAGGCCATCACGCCGCCTTTTTTCACCGCGTCGTTCAAAAGGGCCAGGGCGGCGGTGGTGCCGCAGCAGCCGCAGCTTTCCAGCCCCATCTCTTCCAGGATGTTGGCCACACTGTCCCCGATGGCGGGGGTGGGCGCCAGCGACAGGTCTACAATGCCGAAGGGCACGCCCAGCTGCTCCGCCGCCAGGTTGCCCACCAGCTGGCCCATCCGGGTGATCTTGAAGGCGGTGCGCTTGATCAGCTCCGCCACCTGGTCCAGCGGTGCGTCCTTGGGCAGCTTGGCCAGCGCCGCGCGTACCGCGCCCGGGCCGGAAACGCCCACATGCACCACGCAGTCCGGCTCGCCGGGGCCGTGGAACGCGCCCGCCATGAAGGGGTTATCCTCCGGCGCGTTGCAGAACACCACCAGCTTGGCGGCGCCCATGCACTGGTTGTCGGCGGTCAGCTCGGCGGCCTTGCGCACCACATGGCCCATCCGGGCGATGGCGTCCATGTTCAAACCGCTCTTGGTGCTGCCGATGTTCACCGAGGAGCACACCACGTCGGTCTCGGCCAGGGCGCGGGGGATGGCCTCGATCAGCCGCTCGTCCCCGGCGGAAAAGCCCTTATGTACCAGCGCGCCGAACCCGCCGATAAAGTTCACACCCACCGCCTTGGCCGCTTTGTCCAGGGCCTTGGCGTAGTCCACCGGGTCAGCCTCGGGGGCCGCGCCCAGCAGCATGGCGATGGGGGTCACGCTGATGCGCTTGTTCACGATGGGAATGCCGTAATCGGCGCTGATCTTCTCCACCACCGGCACAAGATTCGCCGCTTTGGTGGTGATCTTGTTGTAGATCTTCTCGCAGGCGCGCGCCGGATCCGGGTCGATGCAGTCCAGCAGGCTGATGCCCATGGTCACGGTGCGCACGTCCAGGTTTTCGTCGGTGATCATCTGGATGGTTTCCAGAATGTCCCGGGTATTCAGAATACTCATCGCTTTCTCTCCCGCCCTGATCAGATGTGGTGCATGGCTTCAAAAACTTCCTGCCGGGTGATGGTCACCTGCATGCCCATCTCCTTGCCCAGGCCGGCCAGCGCCTCGCGCACCTGCTCATGGGGTACAGTGCAACGGCTCAGATCCACCAGCATGATCATGCAGAACATCTCCTGCATAATGCTCTGGGTAATATCCTCGATATTGATGTTCAGATTTCCACACACGCCTCCCACGCGGGCCACAACGCCCACCGTGTCCTTGCCTACAACCGTGATAACAGCTTTCATGTCTGTTCTCCTTCCGCTTAACAATCTGTGCCAAGGTTATAACAATTATAGCAGGCCACGGGCAAATATGCTATAATATTTGGCAACACGGCGCAAACAGCGCCGCAGGCTGCAAGATTACCCGGCTTGCCGGGCGGGAAAGGATGGTATCGGGAATGGAACGTATGCTGAAACTGCTGGAGCAGAACGCACGTCTGAGCGTGGAGGAACTGGCCGCCATGCTGGGGGTCACGGCGGAGGAAGTGGCCCTGCAGATGGACAAATACCGGCGGGACGGGGTGATCCGCGGCTTCAACACCCTGATCGACTGGGACAAAACCGATGACGGCCGGGTGCAGGCGGTGATCGAGCTGCGGGTGCGCCCCAAAAAGGACCGGGGCTTTGACGATGTGGCCGCCGCCGTGGCTGCCTTTGAAGAGGTGGAAAGCCTGCTGCTCATGAGCGGCGGCTACGACCTGCAGGTGGTGATGCGGGGCAAGAGCTTCCAGGACATCGCCCTGTTTGTGGCCAAGCGGCTGTCCCCGCTGGATGACGTGCTGGGCACCGCCACCCATTTTGTGCTGCGTACCTATAAAAAAGACGGCCAGCTGTTCCAGGACGATGAGCCGGATGAAAGGGAGACGGTGTTTTGAGCATGGAATATGAAAAACTGATCTCTCCGCTGGCGGCGCAGATGCGGCCTTCCGGCATTCGCAAGTTTTTTGATATCGCCGCCGAGATGGAGGAGTGCATCAGCCTGAGCGTGGGCGAGCCGGATTTCAAGACCCCCTGGGCCATCCGGGACGCGGCCATCAACAGCCTGCAGCGGGGCCGCACCCGCTACACCGCCAACGCGGGCATGAAGGAACTGCGCACCCAGATCGCCGCCTATATGGACCGGCGGTTCGGCCTGTCCTATGACCCGGCCAGTGAGATGCTGGTCACGGTGGGCGGCAGCGAGGCCATCGACCTGGCGATCCGGGCACTGGTCTGCCCGGGGGATGAGGTCATTATCCCGGAGCCCTGCTTTGTCTGCTATGACCCCATCACCACCCTTACCGGCGGCGTGCCGGTACCGGTGCCCCTGAAGGCGGAGAACGGCTTCAAGCTGACCGCTGAGGAACTGAAAGCCGCCATCACCCCCCGCACCAAGCTGCTGGTGCTGCCCTTCCCCTGCAACCCCACCGGCGCGGTGATGGAAAAGCAGGATCTGGAAGCCCTGGCCGAGGTGCTGCGGGACACCAATGTGGTCGTATTGTCCGACGAGATCTACGCCGAGCTGACCTACGGCGCCCGCCGGCATGTGAGCATTGCCTCCCTGCCCGGCATGGCCGAGCGCACCATCGTGGTGAACGGCTTCTCCAAAACCTACGCCATGACCGGCTGGCGGCTGGGCTACGCCTGCGGGCCCGCCCCCATCATCAAGGTCATGCTCAAGCTGCACCAGAACTGCATCATGAGCGCCCCCACCACCAGCCAGTACGGCGCCATCGTGGCCCTGCGGGACTGCGACGACCAGATCGAGCAGATGCGCCAGGAGTACGATATGCGCCGCCGCCTTCTGGTGCGGGAGTTCAACAACATGGGCCTGGCCTGCTTTGAGCCGGGCGGCGCGTTCTATGTGTTCCCTTACGTGGGGGGCACCGGCCTGTCCAGTGACGAGTTCTGCCAGCAGCTGCTGCGCCGCAAGCATGTGGCCATCGTGCCCGGCACCGCCTTCGGCGCTTCCGGCGAGGGGTACGCCCGGGTCAGCTACGCCTACTCGGTGGCCCATCTGCAGGAGGCCCTCTCCCGCATCCGGGAATTCTTGTGGGAGCTGCGGGGATGCTGAGCCCGGTGACGGTGCGCCCCGTGGCCTCCTATGAGGACACGGCGGCTATGGATAACGCGGTGGAGGCGGTGTTTGCCGCCCTGCCCGCTGAAAAACTGCCCACCCCCGCCAGCCGGGTGCTGCTCAAACCCAACCTGCTGGCCCGCCACGCGCCGGACAAGGCGGTCACCACCCATCCGGCCCTGCTCCGGGCGGTGGTGGCGGCGCTGCGCCGCCGGGGCGTGACCGACATTCTGCTGGCGGATTCTCCGGGCGGACTGTACACCCCCGCCCGGATGCGCGCGCTCTACGAGGGCACCGGCATGACCTCCCTGGCCAAAGAACTGGGCATCGGCCTGTATGACGGTTGCAAAAGCCTGACCGTACCCGCCGCCCCCGAGGGCCTTGTGCGGGAGTTTGAACTGATCGAGCCGGTGGTGCAGCGGGATTACCTGATCGATCTGCCCAAGCTGAAAACCCACGTAATGACCGGGGCCAGCCTGTCGGTAAAGAACCTGTTCGGCTGCATTCCGGGGCTGAAAAAGGCCGAGTGGCATACCCGGTTCCCGGATAAGGAGCGGTTCGGGGAGATGCTGGCCGACCTGTGCCGCACCGTGCGGCCCGCCCTGACCATCCTGGACGGGGTGGTGGGCATGGAGGGGGACGGCCCCTCCGGCGGCAGCCCCCGTCCGCTGGGTCTGGTGCTGGGCGGCGCCGACCCGTTCCTTGTGGATCTGGCGGCCTGCCGCATCATGGGCATCGAGCCGGAGCGGGTGCCCTATCTGGCCGCCGGCATCCGCCGGGGCCTGTGCCCGGCGGAGTTCCCGGCGCAGGCACTGGACGGGGAGGAGGCCCTGCTGCGGCCCGCACCCTTCCGCATGCCCGCCAGCTACGGCGCGGGGGACACCGATTTTGCCCGCCATGTGCGGGGCCCGGTGGCCTGGGTGCTGCCCCGGCTGGAGCGCTGGGCCGCCCCCCGCCCGGTGGTGGAAACGGCCAAATGCATCGGCTGCGGCCGCTGCGCCGAAATCTGCCCCCGCCATACTATTGAGCTGAACAAAACAGCCCGCATCCGCCCGGCGGCCTGTATCCGGTGCTTCTGCTGCCATGAGATGTGCCCGGTGCAGGCTATCCAGGTCAAGCGGCTGCCCCTGTTCCGACATCTGTGAGGTGTGTTATGCGCAACCAAGTCACCGTGATCGCCCCCGCCAAACTGAACCTGGCGCTGGACGTGGTGGGCACCCTGCCCGGCGGCTACCACGGCCTGGATATGCTGATGCAGGCGGTAAGCCTGTATGAAACGGTCACCCTGCGCTGCAGCCAGAACCTGACCCTGCGGCTGCCCGGCAGCCGTGTGCCCGCCAACGACAAGAACACCGCTTACAAAGCGGCGCTGGCGTTCTTCCACTATACCGGCCTGCTGGCGGGTGTGGAGATGGAGATCCGCAAAACCGCCCCGGTGCGGGCGGGCATGGGCGGCGGCAGCGCCGACGCGGCCGCCGTGCTGGTGGGCCTGAACGAGCTGTACGGGGCCAAACTATCCATGAGCGAGCTCTGCGCCCTGGGCGCCCAGCTGGGGGCGGATGTGCCCTTTGCGCTGCTGGGCGGTACCTGCCGGGTGCAGGGCAAGGGCGATCTGATGAAAGCCCTGCCCCCCTGCCCGGACTGCCGGTTCGTGGTGGTGATGCCCAGCGTGGGGGTCTCCACGCCGGAGGCCTTTGCCCGGTACGATGAGATGGGCAGCCCGGTGCATCCCGACTGCGACGCGCTGGAAGCCGCCGTGCGCGCCGGGGATCTGCGGGCCCTCTGCGCCGGGATGAGCAACGCCCTGGAGATGTGCAGCGGCGCCAAGGAAACGCCCCGCATTCGCAGTATGCTGGACGAAGCCGGGGCGCTGGCCAGCATGATGACCGGTTCCGGCGCGGCGGTGTTCGGGGTGTTTGAAAGCGAAGAACCCGCCAGGGCCGCCGCGGCCGCCCTGCGCCGGGCCTACCGGCAGGTGTGGGTGCTGGCCCCGGACGCGGGCGGCGCCCGCCTGGCCCCCCGGCCCCGCAAAAAAAAGGAATAAGTTTCCACACGCACGTCCATACTTCCGCTGCAAGATCAACGCGGGAAAGGACGTGCGTTTTTATGTGGATCAAGGTACTTAGAACAAACCGGTCTGCCGCCCTCCGGCTGGCGGCGGCGGTGGCGCTGGGGCTGCTGACGGCGGCGCTGTGGCAGGGGATCGGCTTTGCCCGGCTCTGCGCCCGGGTGCGGGGGGATACCCTGCGGCTGCATGTGCTGGCCGCTTCGGATAGCGCGGCCGACCAGGCATTGAAGCTGCAGGTGCGGGACGCGGTGCTGGCCGCCGCCGCCCCACTGCTGGCGGACAGCGCCGACAAGCAGCAGGCCCTGGACGCGGCCGCCGGCGCGCTGCCCGCCCTGGAACAAGCCGCCGCCGAAACGATCCGGGCGGCGGGGCAGAGCTACCCGGTGCAGGCGGAACTGGTGCGCCGGTATTTCCCCACCACCGACTATGCCAACGGCCTGACCCTGCCCGCCGGCTGGTACGACGCGGTGCAGGTGAGGATCGGCGCGGCCGCCGGGCACAACTGGTTCTGCGTGCTGTATCCCTCCCTTTGTGAAGCGGCCGCCGGAGGCGGTTACGCCCGCCCGGAGGAGAACGACCTGGTGGTGGGGGATTATGTGGTGCGGTTCGCCGCGCTGGAGTGGTGGCAGCGCATCACCGGTCAGGCGGGATAAGCGCACCCTTTCCCTTTGTCCGGCATAGGCTGGTACGAAGGGAGGGGATACCCCATGACACAAGAAAAAATCACCCTGACCGCCCAGCCCCTGTTCTACGGTACGGTGCTGAAAAACGGTTCCCAGGGGCCCGACTGCGCCATGGTGCAGACCTGGATCAACGGCCTGCAGGGCCAGTGGCCCAGCCTGCCCAAGCTGACGGTGGACGGCAAATACGGTTCCGGCACCGCCAAGGCGGTAACCCAGTTTCAGACTCTGATGGGCATGACCGCCGACGGCGAGACCGGCCGCAACACCTGGGACGCGCTCTACACCGCCTGGGCGGGCCAGAAGGGCGCGGGCGAGGTGTTCTGCGGCATCACCATCGTGGCGGCCGCCAAGGGCGCGGTGGTCAAGAGCATGCAGCAGAAGCTGGATGTGTGCGCCGCCGTCTACAAATCCATCAACAAGCCGGAGGCCGACGGTCTGTTCGGCAGCGCCACCGGCGCGGCGGTGCGCCGGTTCCAGCGGGAGATGGGCCTGTCCATCGACGGTATGGCAGGCAAAACCACCTGGAACAAGCTGGTGGAGGCGGCCGCCGCCGTCCAGGCGGGCAATCCGCTGCCCAGCGCCGCCCGCTATCCCAATACGGTGCTGAAGGTGGGCTCCACCGGGGACTCGGTGCGGTGCGTGCAGGCCTGGCTGGGGGCGGTGCAGAACACCTCCCTCAAGGTGGACGGTCAGTTCGGCGACGGTACCCGCAAAGCGGTGGTGGTGTTCCAGGCCGCGGCGGGCCTGAAAGCCGACGGCATGGTGGGCAGCGTTACCTGGAACGCCCTGCGCACCGCCTTCAACGCTACTTTGTAAACCCGCCCATCCCGGCCGGTGCGCCTGCCCGGCCGGGCTTTTTTTGCCCCGGCGCGGCAAAAGCTGTCGCAATCCGCTCCCCCGCCTCGTATAATAGAAAGAGCAAACGAGAGGGGGACAAGCGGTATGTATCGCATCCTGATGGTGGAGGACGACCCGGCCATCGCCGGGGAGGTGGCCCGACAGGCGGCCAACTGGGGGTTTGAGGTAAAACAGGTGGAAAACTTTGAAACGGTGATGGAACAGTTCGCCGCCTTCGAGCCCCATCTGGTGCTGCTGGACATCACCCTGCCCCGGTACAGCGGCTACCACTGGTGCACCCGCATCCGGGCGGCCAGCAGCGTGCCCATTGTGTTCCTGTCCAGCGCGGCGGACAACATGAATATGGTGATGGCCATGACCATGGGGGCGGACGACTTCATCGTCAAGCCATTTGACATGGAGGTGCTGATCGCAAAACTCCAGGCGCTGCTGCGCCGCACCTATGACTTTGCCCAGCCCGCCTCGCTGCTGGGCTGCGGGGGCGCGGTGCTGGACACTGCCGCCGCCGAACTGGCCTGGCAGGGGCAGAGGATCCCCCTGACCAAGAACGAGAACCGCATCCTGCAGGTACTGCTGGAGCATAAAGGCAAGGTGGTGGAGCGGGATACCCTGATGACCCGCCTGTGGGAGACCGACAGCTACGTGGACGAAAACACCCTGACGGTCAACGTGGCCCGGCTGCGCAAAAAGCTGGAGGCGGCGGGCCTGCGGGATTTCATCCAGACCCAGAAAGGCGTGGGCTATAAGGTGGGAGGAGCGGTATGAAAACAGGTCTGCGGTGGCTGGGCGGCTATCTCTGGGTCCGGCGGGGGCGGCTGGTGCTGCTGGCGGTCTGCTGCGGCATCTTTGCCCTGGTGCTGACCCTGTACGGACAAAAGGGGGAACCGGTATTCTATGCCGGGGCCCTGTGCGCCGTGGTGCTGGCGGGGGCCGGGGCATATGGCGCGGCGCGGGAGTACGCGCTCTGCTGCCGGCTGACCCGCCTGCGGGAAGAGCTGGCCGCCGGTCTGGGGGAACTGCCCGCCCCCCGTACCCCCGCCGAAGCGGAATACGCGGCCCTGTGTGCCGCGCTGGAAGCCGGCCGGGTGGACGCCGCCCGCGCCGCCGACGCCGCCCGCCAGGATATGCGGGAATATTATACCCTCTGGGCCCACCAGATCAAAACGCCGCTGGCGGCGCTGCGGCTGCTCACCCGGGGCGACCCGGGCCGGGCGGCCATGGAGGCGGAGCTGGTGCGGGTGGAGCAGTATGTGGAGATGGCCCTGTGCTATCTGCAGGCCAGCAGCGGCCCGGATCTGGTGCTGCGCACCTGCCCGCTGGACCCGGTGATCCGGGCCTCGGTGCGCCGGTTTGCCCCGCTGTTTATCCAGAAGAAACTGGCCCTTGTCTACGAGGGCACCGGGCTTTCCGCCCTGACCGACGAAAAATGGCTGGCTTTTATGCTGGAACAGCTGCTCTCCAACGCGCTGAAATACACCCCGCAGGGCTCCATTACCCTGCGGGTGCTGCCGGGCCCGGTGCTGCGGGTGGAGGACACCGGCCCGGGCATCCCGCCCGCCGACCTGCCCCGGATCTTTGAGCGGGGCTACACCGGCTGCCGGGGCCGGGCGGACAAGCGGGCCACCGGGGTGGGGCTGTACCTCTGCCGCCGCCTGGCCGACCAGCTGGGCCACCGCATCAGCGCCGAAAACCGGCCCGGCGGCGGGGCGGTGTTTGTGCTGGACATGACCCCCACGGCGGTGCACGCCGAGTAACCTTGCAAAACTGTAAGCAAGCCCCCCGCCGATTGTAAGCCTGCGCGATGGCAGGCCCCCCGGCGCGGGGGTATACTTATGCCTGTAAGGGGCCGAAAGAGGGCGCCCCGCACAAAAGGAGGCACAAAATTATGAGCATCTTACAGGTGGAAAACCTGAAAAAGACCTATACCACCCGGTTCGGCGGCAATCTGGTGCAGGCACTGAGCGATGTTTCCTTCTCGGTGGAGGAGGGGGAGTATGTGGCCATCATGGGGGAGAGCGGCAGCGGCAAAACCACCCTGCTGAACATCCTGGCCACCCTGGACAAGCCCACCAGCGGCCGGGTGCTGCTGGACGGGCAGGACACCGGCCATATCCACGCCGGGCAGCTGGCGGCGTTCCGGCGGGATCATCTGGGCTTTGTGTTCCAGGACTTCAACCTGCTGGACAATTTCTCCTTGCGGGACAACATCCTGCTGCCGCTGGTGCTGGCCAATACCCCGGTGCGGGAGATGGACCGCCGCCTGCCCCCGCTGGCCGAAAGCCTGGGGCTGGAAAAGCTGCTGGATAAATTTCCCTATGAGGTGTCCGGCGGGCAGAAGCAGCGCACGGCGGTGGGCCGGGCGCTGATCACCCGGCCCCGGCTGCTGCTGGCGGACGAGCCCACCGGCGCGCTGGACAGCCACGCCGCCGACAACCTGCTGCGCATCTTTGACGAGGTGAACCAGCTGGGCCAGACGGTGCTGATGGTCACCCACAGCACCAGAGCGGCCAGCCACGCCAAGCGGGTGCTGTTCATCAAGGACGGCCGGCTGTACCACCAGCTCTACCGGGCCGACCAGACCCCCGAGCAGATGTTCGGCCGCATCTCGGACACCCTGTCGGCCATCGCGGCGGGAGGCGGGCGCTATGAATAAGTGGCTGTATCCCCGGCTGGCTTTGTCCAACCTGCGCAAAAGCCGCCGGTTTGTGGTTCCCTATATCCTGGCAGGGGGCGGCGCGGTGGCCATGCTGTACATCGTGGGCATGCTGGCCATGGACAATGGCCTGGACAATATGTTTGCCGGCTATTGGGTCAGTATGCTCATGGCCATGGGCCTGGGCGTGGTGATGGTGTTCGGGGTCATCTTCATGCTGTACATCAATTCCTTTATCCAGCGCCAGCGCCTCAAGGAGCTCGGCCTGTACGCGGTGCTGGGCATGGAAAAACGCCACATGGCCCTGGTGCTGGTGTCTGAGATGCTGTTCAGCGGCCTGGCCATGCTGGCGCTGGGCCTGGCCGCCGGGTTGGGGCTGGGCAAGCTGGCGTTCCTGGTGCTGCTGAAACTGATTCAGATGCCGGTTCCCCTGGGCTTTACCGTTTCCGTCCCGGCGCTGGTTTTCTGCACCGAATGGCTGTTCGGGGTGCTGGTGCTGTCACTGCTGCTCAACCTGCGCCGGGTTCTCCGGGCCGACCCCATCCAGCTGCTGTACCAGGGCCAGAAAGGCGAGCGGGAACCTCGCACCCGCTGGCTGCTGGTACTGCTGGGCCTGCTCACCATGGGCGGCGGGTACGCCACGGCCTGGCTGGTCACCTCCCCGGTGGCTTTGATCCTGGTGTTCTTCCCGGCGGCGGTGCTGGTGATCATCGGCACCTACTGCCTGTTCACCGCCGGCAGCGTGGCGGTGCTCAAGGCCCTGCGGCGGGATCGCCGCTACTACTACCAGCCCCGCCACTTCATCACCGTGTCCGGCCTGCTCTACCGCATGAAGCAGAACGCCGCGGGCCTGGCCAGCATCTGTATCCTGTCCACCATGGTGCTGGTCATGATGATCTGCACCGTGTCCCTGTACTCGGGGGTCAGCCAGTCGCTGGCCATGCGGTATCCCATGCAGTTCTGCGGTTCGCTGTCCGACACCGCCCCCGCCAAACAGGCGGTGGCGGAATCCGGCGTGCAGATCCTGCGCCAGTATGAGTACGAATCCATCTCCTTTGCCGGCCAGCTGGTGGACGATGTGCTGGTTCTGGACAGCACGGCCGGTACCGCCTGCCAGTTCTATGTGGTCACCGCCGAGGGCTACGCCGGCCTTACCGGCAAGACCCTGACGCTGGAGCCCGGCCAGGCGCTGTTCAGCAGCCGGGAGGGGGAGGCCTGGAACTGGCCCACCCTGACCATCGGAAATACCCGCTGGGAGATCGTGGGCAGCTGGCAGGCCCCCATTGTGGACGGCCGCATCTACGCCTATATGGTACCGGCCTACTATCTGGTGGTGCCCACCCGGGCCGATCTGGAGGCGATCGCCCAGATCCAGCAAAAGGCCTACGGGGATCACGCCAGCGAGATTGCCACCGTCTGGGCCATTGATACCGCCTGCACCGGGATGGCCGATATTGCCGAACTGAAAGCCTCCATCCAGGATGCCATACAGAACTCCGATGTGAGCGGCTGGATCGACTGCGGCGCCACGGACCGGCAGGAGGGCTACGCCATGTACGGGGGCTTCCTGTTCCTGGGCCTGACGCTGGGGCTGGTGTTCCTGCTGGCCACCGCCCTGATCATCTATTATAAACAGGTCAGCGAGGGCTACGACGACCGGCAGCGGTTCCACATCCTGCAGCAGGTGGGCATGAGCCGCAAGGAGGTGCAGGCCACCATCCGCAGCCAGGTGCTTACCGTGTTCTTTCTGCCGCTTATCACGGCGGGCATCCACACGGCGGCGGCCTTCCCGGCCATGACCCGGATGCTCTCGGTGCTGGGCATCGGTACCAACCGGGTTACCCTGTACGCGGCGTGCGGCCTGGCCGCGTTCGGGGTGTTCAGCCTGATCTATGTGGCGGTTTACGCCCTTACCGCCCGCGCCTACGCCCGCATTGTGGGTTGAATATAAAACAAGGCAATCCCCCGGAATCAACTGGTTCCGGGGGATTGCCTTACCGTACAACAGGCAAAGCGCCCCGGCAGGCCGGGGCGCTTTGCTGTGCAGGAATAATCGTAAAAGAGGAGTTGTGAAAAAGAACACGAAATGTGGAAAATATCGTTTAGGCGTTGGTGCTGTCGCTGTCGGATTCCAGAGAAGCACTCTCACTGCCGGACTCGCTGCTGTCAGCGGCGGCGGAAGAATCCTCGGCGGCGCTGCTGTCCTCCGCGGCGGTGCTGTCATCCTCGGCGGCGCTGCTGTCCTCGGCAACGCTGCTGTCCTCCTGGCTGGCGGATACGCTGGAAGAGCTGCCGGTCGCAGCCGAAGAGGAAGAATCATCCTTGCCGGTGCAGCCGGCCAGCAGACCGGCGGTCAGCAGGGCGCAAACCAGGGCAACACCCAGGCGGGTAGCGGTGCGTTTCTTTTCAGTATTCTGCATATTCATGATGTTCTCTCCTTTGTTTATGTAGCAAATACACGTTCCGCCCCGGGGCAGCGGTTTCATGGCCGCCTCCGGAAGCTTGCCCCTAGTATACCGGCGGTTTGTGTGCAATTTGTTATAAACAGCTTAAGCTTTTCTGTGGAAAAGGTGACAAATTTGTGCACTCGTCCGCCTCTTTTGCCCCATCGGGGGCTGTGGTATAATACTTCTATCCCATACAGAAAACGAGGTGGCAAGCCATGCTGCAGCTGGTGTTGGGGCCGTCCGGTTCCGGCAAAACCTATACCCTCTATACCCGTATCCTGGAACGCGCCCGCGCGGGAAAACGCAGTATCCTGCTGGTGCCCGAACAGTTTACCTCCTCCACCGAGGGGCGGCTCTACCGCCTGCTGGGGGACGAGCTGTCCGGCTATGTCACCAGCTACAGCTTTACCTCCCTGGCCGAGGCACTGCTGCAGCGGTACGGCGGGGCGGCGGTGCGCACACTGGACGACGCGGGCCGGGCGGTTCTGATCCGCCGGGCGGTGGCCTCCCTGGGGGACGAGATCGTCTGCTTCGGCCGCCACAAGCGCAGCGCGGCCTTTTGCCAGATGGCCGCCGATACCATCCGGGAACTGAAAAACGCCGGGCTGGACGGTCCGCGTTTTCTGGAGATTGCCCGCCGCCTGGGCCCCGGCAACGAAAAACTGCAGGAACTGGGCCTGATCTTCACCGCCTACGAGGCCTTGCTGGCCCGTTCCGCCATGGATCCGGAGGACCGGGTGGACACCGCCGCCCGCCGCCTGGAACCGGATTTCTTTGCCGGGCAGGCGGTGTTTGTGGACGAGTTCGACGCCTTCAACGCCTCCAAATACCGGCTGCTGGAGGCCATGCTGCCCGCTGCCGAGGAGATGACGGTGGCCCTGTGTGCCGACGGCCTGATCGACCCGGAACAGGGCCTAGGCCTGTTCAGCCGCGCCAAGCGGGTGGCCGCCCTGCTGCTGGACGCCGCCCGCCGCCGCCAGGTGCGCTGCGCCGCGCCGGTGATCCTGACCGGGGACGAGCGCCACAAAACCGCCCCCGGCCTGGCCCGGCTGAGCCGGCTGCTCTGGCAGGGGGATTGTGAAGAGCTAGGAGCCCCGGAGATCACCCTGTCCCAGTATCCCGGCCCCCAGCAGGAGGCCGCCGCCGTGGCTGCCGCCGTACAGAAGCTGGCCCGGCAGGGGGTGCCCTACCGGAAGATGGCGGTGATCTGCCGCACCGCCGAGGACTACCTGCCCGCCGTGCGGTACGCTTTCCGGCTGGCGGATATACCCTTGTTCTGCGACGAGGCCGTCACCGCCGAGCACGCCGCCCCTGCCCTGATGGTGCGGGCGGCGCTGGGCCTGGCCCGCCGGGGCCTTGCCAGCGAGCCGCTGCTGGCCCTGGTAAAATCCGGCCTGTGTGATCTGCCGGAGGAAGCCTGCTGCGCCCTGGAAAACTACGCCTATACCTGGCAGCTGCGCGCCGCCGACTGGCGCGCCCCTTTTACCCGCTCACCGGAGGGATTCGGCGGCCGTCTGGACGGGGAGGCCGCCCGCCAGCTGGAACTGGCCGAGCAGGCCCGCGCCTTTGTGGTGGAGGCCGCCGGGCGGTTTCTGCAGCGGATCAAGGGGGATACCAATGCCGCCGCCCTGAGCCGGGCGGTCTGGCTGCTGCTGGATTCCCTCGGCGCGCCCCGGCGGCTGGCACAGCTGGCCGAGGAACTGCGTGCCCAGCAGGGGGAGGGCTACCTGGCCGCCGCCGACGCGGTGCGGGAGTGGAACACAGTCTGCGCCCTGCTGGATCAGATGGACCGCCTGGTGGGGGAGGACGAGCTGACCCCCGCCGAGTACGACGAATTGTTCGGCCTGCTGCTGCGGGCCACCGACCTGGGCCGCATCCCCCAGACGCTGGACGCGGTCATCCTGACCACCGCCCGCCGCATGGGCCTGGAGGGCGCCGACTACTGCTTTGTGGTGGGATTGGGCGAAGGGCAGTTCCCCCAGGCCCCCGGCGGGGCCGGCCTGCTCACCCACGCCGACCGGGACGCCCTGATCGGCCAGGGTGTGGAGATGCTGGACAGCTTTGAAAACCGGGTCATGGGCGAGCAGGGCTATTTCTACAAAGCCATCACCGCCGCCGGCAAGGGGCTGTGGCTCTCCTGGTGCGAGGGTGCGGCGGGCACACCGCTTACCAGTGCGTTGTCCGCGGCGGTAAAGCAGCTGCATCCCGCGCCGCCCGACCTGACCCCTGCCGACTACGCCCCCACCCCCGACGCGGCCCTGGACGCGCTGGGCCAGACCTGGCAGCAGGCGGGCGGCCCCGCCCCCGCGCTGCGGCAGGCATTGGCCGCCCGGCCCGAGATGGCCCCCGCCCTGGCTGCCATGGAGCGGGCTGCCCATCCGGAGGACTTCGCCGCCCGGGACACCGACGCCCTGGCCCGGCTGCTGGGGCCCTCGCTGCGGATCTCCCCCAGCCGGATGGAGCGGTACTATACCTGCCGCTTTGCCTACTTTATGGAATATGTGTTAAAGGTCAAGCCCCGCAAAAAGGCCGAGCTCTCCGCCGACCAGACCGGTACCCTGGTGCACTTTGTGCTGGAGCAGGCCCTGCGCCGCAGCGGCCCGGGCTTTGTGGATCTGACCGCCGACCAGCTGGCCGCCCTGGCCCACACCCTTACCGAGGAATATGTGCAGGCCAATATGCCCGGCCTGACCACCCGGATGGAGTATCTCATCGCCCGGCTGGAGGACAACGTGGCTGCCCTGCTGGCCTACCTGCAGGAGGAACAGCGGCAGGGTGCGTTCACCCCCGCGGCCTTTGAGCTGTCCATCGGCATGGGGGCGGGCGCGGTGCCGCCGGTGACCCTGACCACACCGGAGGGTCAGACCATCCAGGTGATCGGCCAGATCGACCGGGTGGACACCTTTACCAAGGACGGCCACACCTACCTGCGGGTGGTGGACTACAAAACCGGCACCAAGACCTTCAGCCTGGACGCGGTCTACAACGGGCTGAACTGCCAGATGCTGATTTACCTGTTCACCCTGACCCGGCAGGGCGCATTTGCCAGCCCGGAACCCGCCGGGGTATCCTACATCCTGGCCGATCCGGCGCCCTTGTCCGGCACCCGGCAGGAGGCCGCCGATACCCAGCCCTACCAGGTGGACGGGCTGGTGCTGCAGGACGACGCGGTGATTCTGGCCATGGACTCCGGGGCCACCGGCCGGTTCGTGCCCTTTACCTTTAACGAAAAGACCGGCAAGCCCCGGGCCACCAAAAAGCTGGCCAGCCTGGAAAAGCTGGGCCGCATCCAGCAGCACATTGACGGCCTGCTGGTAGAGATGGCCCGGGGGCTGTACAGCGGCCGCATCGAGGCCGAAGCCCATTATAAAGGGGATCGCCCCCCCTGCCGCTGGTGCGATTACCGCGCCGTCTGCGGCCACGAGGAGGGCCGCCGGGAGGTGCCGGTGCAGGCCCCGGACAAGGTGTTTGAGGAGGTGAGCGAGGAATGAGCGTCAACTGGACAAGCGCCCAGCGCCGGGCCATTGAATCCCGGGGCGGGGCCCTGCTGATCAGCGCCGCCGCCGGCAGCGGCAAAACCGCCGTGCTGGTGGAACGGGTGGTGCGGATGCTCTGCGACCCGGACCAGCCGGTCAGCGCCGACCGGCTGCTGATCGTCACCTTTACCAATGCCGCCGCTGCCCAGCTGCGGGGCCGCATCGGGGATGCGCTCACCGCCCGCCTGGTGGCCGACCCCGGTTCTCTGCGTCTGCGCCGCCAGCGCCTGCTGCTGCAAAAGGCCGCTATCTGCACCATCGACGCCTTCTGTCTGCAGCTGCTGCGCAGCCACTTCCATCAGCTGGACATCCCGCCGGACTTCACCACCGCCGACGAAACCGACCTGCTGGCGCTGCGGGCCGCCGCGCTGGACGAAACGCTGGAGCGAGCCTACCAGGATCCGGATTTCCGCGCTTTTGCCGACCTGTACGGCCGCAGCCGCACCGACCGGGCGGCGGGCGCGGCGGTACTGGCCATCCACGATTTTGCCCGCACCCTGCCCCATTTCGGCCAGGCGCTGGATCAGCTGGGCCGGGAATGGGCCAGCGACGCCCCCTTTGCCTCCACCCGCTGGGCGGCGGTGCTGCTGGACGAGGCCGCCCGCGCCTGCGGCCAGGCCCTGCGCCTGATCCGGGCCGCCCTGGCGGTGGCCGAAGAACTGACCGCTCCGCTGGACAAATACGCCGCCCCCCTGAAAGAGGATCTGGAGCGGATGGAGTGCCTGGAGGGCGCCCTCGCCGCCCGGGACTGGGACAGCGCCGTCAGCCTGGCGGCGGGCTTTACCCAGGCCCGGCTGCCCTCGATCAAAAATTCCGCCTGCCTGGAAACCGACCAGATCAAGGCTCTGCGCAAGGAGGCCAAATCGGTCATGGAGCGGCTGCCCCGGGATCTGCTTCTCTGCACCGCCGCCGAATTTGAGGAGGACCGCCGCCGGGCTGCCCCGCTGGTGGCCGCGCTGCTGCGGGCCACCGCGGATTTTGAAAAGACCTTCTTTGCCGCCCGGATAGAGGAAAAGACCCTGGACTTTTCCGACTTTGAACACCTGGCTTTGCGGCTTCTGCAGAACGAGGACAGCACCCGCACCCCGCTGGCCGAAACGGTCAGCGCCGGGTTCGATGTGGTCATGGTGGACGAATACCAGGACACCAACGCCCTGCAGGACGCGCTCTACCACTGTCTGGCCAAACCGGACGGGAGCAACCTGTTCTTTGTGGGCGATCTGAAACAGAGCATCTACCGGTTCCGCCAGGCGGATCCCCAGGTGTTTCTGGACAAGCTGGCCGCCTTTGTGCCGCTGGATCAGGGCTGGCCCGCCAGGCTGGCGCTGGATGCCAACTTCCGCAGCGCGCCGGGGGTCATCCGGGGCATCAACTACTGCTTTGCCACCCTGATGAGCCCCCGTCTGGGCGGGGTGGAGTACGGGGACGGCCAGCGGCTGGTGCCCGGGGCCGATACCCACGGCTTTGAGGGCAGCTGCGAAATTCAGGCTGTCCCTGCCGCCGGGCCCGCCGCCGACGCGGACTATGTGGCCCGCCGCATCCGGGAGATGGTGGAGAGCGGCGTCACCGTGCGGGATAAAGAGGGGGAGCGCCCCTGCAGCTGGGGGGATTTCTGCATCCTGCTGCGCAGCCGCGCCAACATGGACGCCTATCTGGACAAGCTGGAACAGGCGGGCATCCCGGTCTATGCCGACACCGCCGAAAACCTGCTGGAGGCGGTACAGGTGCGCCCGGTGGCCGCGCTGCTGCGGGTGCTGGACAACCCTGCCCAGGATGTGTACCTGGCCGCGGTGATGCTCAGTCCGCTGGGCGGATTCACCCCGGACGACCTGGTGCGGCTGCGGGCTGCCTTCCCGGAGGGCAGCCTGTACGGAGCGGTGCGCGCCGCCGCGGACGAGCAGACCGCCGCCTTCTTCACCCGCCTGCAGGGGCTGCGCCGTCTGGCCCGCACCCTGCCGGTGGATCGGCTGCTGGAAGAAATTTTTGCCCGCACCGGCTACCTGGCCGCGGTAGGTGCCATGGAAAACGGCCTGCGCCGCCGGGAGGATCTGCTCACCTTTGCCCGCTGGGCATCCGGGGCCGGCCGGGCGGGCCTGCCCGCCCTGGTGCGCGCATTGGATGCCGCCGCCGAGGGGGACGGCCTGAACCAGACCGGCGGGGGCGAAAGCCGCCCCGGCTGCGTGGCCATCATGACGGTGCACCGGTCCAAAGGGCTGGAGTTTCCCATCGTGTTCGTGGCGGATACCGCCCGCCGGTTCAACCTGCGGGATCTGAGCGAAAAACTGCTGCCCCATGCCCGGCTGGGCCTGGGCCTGGTGCTGCGCGCGCCGGGCCGGGGCGGTACCTATCCCACCGCCGCCCACCGGGCGGTGCAACGGCAGCTGCGGGCCGAGTCTCTGAGCGAGGAGATGCGGGTGCAGTATGTGGCACTCACCAGAGCAAAAGACCGGCTCATCGTCACCGTGCCCCTGGCCGACCCGGAAAAGGAGCTGGGCCGCCTGGCCCTGCGGCTGAGCGCCCTGGGCCCGGACGAGTACAGCCTGGCCCAGGCCCAGAGCCCGGGCGAGTGGTACCTGACCGCCGCCCTGCTGCATCCGGACGGGCGGGAGCTGCGCACCGCCGCAGGCTGTCCGCTGCTGCCCGCCGATACGGTCAGCCGCATCACCATCGGCCTGCAGGCCCCGGCCCCCGCGGAGGAAACCGAGCCCGTCGCCTCGCCGCCCGCCCCGACACCCGACCCGGTCCTGGCCCGGCGGCTGGCGGAGCAGTTTGCCTGGCGCTATCCCGGCCAGGCTCTGACCCGGGTGCCCGCCAAGGTCAGTGTCACCGCCCTCACCCACGGCCAGCAGGAGGCCCTGCCCGCCCGGCCCGCCTTCATGAGCAAGAGCGGCCTGTCCGGGGCGGAACGGGGCACCGCGCTGCATGCCTTCTTGCAGCAGGCGGACCTGGCCCGCGCCGCCGCCGACCCGGCCGCCGAACTGGCCCGTCAGCGGGCCGAACAGCGCATCGCGCCGGAACTGGCCGACCAGATGGATCTGGACAAGCTGCGGGCCTTCTTTGCAAGCGGGCTGTTCCGCCGCATCCAGAGCGCCGAAAAGGCCCTGCGGGAGTATGCGTTTATCACCGCCCTGCCCGCCGCCCGGGTGGCGGGGGAGAACGACCCCGCCCTGGATGGCGCGGTGACCCTGGTGCAGGGCGTGGCCGACCTGGTGCTGCTCTTTGCCGACCACGCCGAGATCGTGGACTACAAAACCGACCGCCGGGTCACACCCCCGGAACTGGTCCGCCGCTACGGCGCTCAGCTGCGCCTCTACGCCCGCGCCCTGGCCGCCCGCCTGCCGGTGCCGGTCACCCGCTGCACCATCTACAGTTTTGAACTGGAACAGGAGATTGATGTGCCGGGGGATACAGGCGCGGATTGTGGAAAAGAAGCGCGGAATATGCTATAATAAGCCAAATCTGAGCCCCGCTAAGGAGGAATCCCCATGCCTACCGCAGTAAAGGAACGTACGCCGCTTCGGCTGCCGGCTCTGCCGCAGACGGCGGTGGTCTGGCTGGTGTGTCTGGCCAGCGCCACTGTAACATTAGCAATTTGTTCAATGTGTTCGCCACTTTACGCAATTAATGATTGGGTGGATGCTAACGCGTATTTGACTATAGGCCGGGCTATGTTGCATGGACAGGTGCCGTATCGTGACTTGGTGGATCACAAAGGACCGTTTTTGTATGTTCTGCACATGCTGGCGGCAATAATTCAGCCCTACGGTTTCTTTGGCGTGTTTGTGTTTGAGATAGCTGCCGGCACGGTGTTCTGCCGTTGGGCGGTCAAGCTGGCTGGCCTGTTTAGCGATGGCCCTCAGATTCTCTTGGCTGCACCAGTTTCGGCAGCCTTAGTTTATACTCTTCCTGCTTTTGGAAAGGGTGACAGCGCCGAGGAGTTCGCACTGCCCCTGCTGCTGATTGCCTTATATGACCTTGTGCGTGTTCTGCTGGATGAGAGCTGCCCTGTTACCCGGGGAATGCTGCTGCGCAACGGTGTACTGGCCGGGGTGCTATTCTGGACAAAGTATACTTTGTTAGGGCTGCACTTTGTCTTTATGGCCTGCCTGTTCTTTGAACTGCTGATGTTCCGCCATCAGATCGCCAAGGCCTTTTCGGCCTGCGGCTGGTTTTTGCTGGGTATGGTATCTCCGACAATACCAGTACTGGCGTATTTTGGAGCAAATCAAGCATTAGGGAGTTTGTGGGAGGTATATTTTTACAAAAATTTATTTACATACAAAGAAACACTCAGCTTATTCAAACGCTTAATCCGAGTTGAGATGATGGCCTATGAAACATTTCAAAAAAATATGGTTATAGGCATTTGCTTCTTTAGTTTGGCTATATTAATCGCGCTGGATTTGCGGTTGGCTATAAGAGCAAAGCTGTATATAGCAATATCAGCGGGATTCCTTTCACTGTTTATTTGGGTTGGCGGGGTGAATTGGCACTATTATGGATTTCCGTTGGCCACATTCGTGCCACTGGCGACGGCGATAATTCTTTCAACAAGCAAAGAAAGAGTTCGCTGTTGGATATCTGCCACATGGATAGCAACATTATGTTTAGTTTGGGTTTGAATGTTTACGCCAAATCGCTCACTTATGGCATGGAACAAGTCGGATCTGGTTCAAACAAAGTTTGCCGAGATAATCAATCAGACAGAAAACCCAACTATATTGGATTGGGGAGCGGTAGACAGTGGGTTCTACACAGCTGCAAAGCTTGATCCTCAATTTCGTTATTTTATATCAACAAATGCGGATGATGCGGAAGCAAAAGAAGCACGCATTAATGCGATCTCTCGTAAAGAATTTGACTATATCATTGTGCGAGATTTTGACTTCTCATTAGAAAATTTATCAGAGGATGCCAGAACATTATTAAAAAATTACGAGGTAGTAGCGCAACAGGAACAACAATGTGAGGAATATTTAAGAACCTATACCCTGCTGCGCCGTCGGACTGCGTGAAAAATCCTGCAAAAACCGCTTGACACCCCGCGGTGCGTGTGCTATGATAGACCGGTAAAGAAAGCAGCAGTCGGCTTGCCGCCGCGCTCACCTTGCGGTCGAATCACGGCCCGGGTCATACGGTATAAGCCCCGTCAGGGGCGGATTACGTGTGTATTGCGCGCGGCTGCTTTCCGGCAGCCGCGTTTTTTCTTGTGTGTATTGGCCACAGATTTTGTTTTGAGTTGGAGGTGTATTACAATCGCTACGAACGGCAAAAAGGAACTGGAGATCAACGAGGCTATTCGTGACCGTGAGGTGCGAGTCATCGCGGAGGACGGCAGCCAGCTGGGTGTGCTGAGCACCCGCGAGGCGCTGCGAATGGCCGAAGAAAAGAACCTGGACCTGGTGAAGATCGCCCCGCAGGCGCAGCCCCCGGTGTGCAAGTTCCTGGACTACGGCAAGTACCGCTTTGAACAGCAGAAACGCGAAAAGGAAGCCAAGAAAAATCAAAAGGTGATCGACGTCAAGGAGATCCGCCTTTCGCTGAACATCGACACGAATGACTTCAACACCAAGGTGAACCAGGCTGCGAAATTCCTCAAGGCCGGGCACAAGCTCAAGGTGTCGATCCGCTTCCGCGGCCGCGAGATGGCGCACACCAATCTGGGCCTGGAAGTGCACAAGCGGTTCGCCGAGGCTCTGCCCGGCGCCGTGGTGGACAAACAGCCCAAGCTGGAGGGCCGCAGCATGCTCATGTTCATGAGCCCCGCCCCCAACCAGAACAAGTAAATTCTTTAGGAGGAACAAACAATGCCTAAGATCAAGACCCATTCCGGTGCGAAAAAACGCTTCAAGCTCACCAAGAACGGCAAGGTGAAGCGCGGCCATGCGTTCCGCAGCCACATCCTCACCAAGAAGACCACCAAGCTGAAACGCGGCTTCCGCAAGAGCAGCTACGCTGACAAGACCAACAGCGCCGCCGTCAAGCATATGCTGCCCTACGCCTGAGCGTAAGGTTCAGCGGCTTCTGATCCCGGCGGCCCCGGCCGCCCTCTAAGATTGTGACTGAAAAGGAGATATAAACAATGGCTCGTATCAAAGGCGCGATGATGACCCGCAAACGTCGGAAAAAGACCCTGAAGCTGGCCAAGGGTTACTATGGCAGCAAGTCCAAGCATTTTAAGATGGCCAAACAGCAGGTCATGAAGAGCGGCAACTACGCCTTCATCGGCCGCAAGCAGAAGAAGCGTCAGTTCCGCAACCTGTGGATCACCCGCATCAACAACGCGGTTCGTCCTCTGGGCATGAACTACTCCAGCTTCATGAACGGCCTGAAGAAGGCTGGCGTTGAGCTGAACCGCAAGATGCTCAGCGAGCTGGCTATCCATGATCCTCAGAGCTTTGCCGCTCTGGTGGAGACCGCCAAGAAGGCTCTGTAATTACGACAAGCGAAACGCCCGCGCCTTGTGCGCGCGGGCGTCGCTTTTGTATTTGTCCCTTTTTGCACCCAAATTCGACATGGAAGGGCCTGATGCTATGCAGCAGCCGGACATCACCAGCCGGGACAACGCCCGGATCAAATATGCCTGTAAACTGGCACAGAGCGCAGTCTTCCGCCAATCGGAGCAATCCTTTCTGGCGGAGGGCTCAAAGCTCTGCCTGGAACTTGCCAAAACCTGCCCTTTAAAGGTATTATATACTACGGCTCGTGCGCTGGAACGCACCCCCGCCTTGGCCGGACTTGCCGGGGAACGCTACACCATCGCCGACCATGTGGCGGAAAAGCTGGCCGGCGTGCCCTCCAGCCAGGGGGTGTTCGGGGTGTTCGGCTTTCCGCCGCCGCCCGCCGGATTCCCGGCGCCGGGCGGACGCTATCTGGCGCTGGAAAACGTGCAGGACCCGGGCAACGTGGGGGCGCTGGTGCGCAGCGCCGCCGCCTTCGGGTACGACGCTGTCATTCTGGGCGGCGCCTGTGCCGACCCCTTTTCTCCCAAAACCCTGCGGGCCTCCATGGGGGCCTGCGGCCGCCTGCCGCTGGTGCGGGTGCCCTGCCTGCCGGATATGCTGCATGAGCTGAAAACCGCGGGCATTGCCTGCCTGGCAGCGGCCCTCTACAACAGCCGCCCGCTGGATGAGGTCGACCCGGCCCAGCCCGGCGGGGTCTGCCTGGTCATCGGCAGCGAGGGCCAGGGCCTGACCGATGCCGCCATTGCCGCCTGCGATGCGGCGGTACGCATTCCCATCAGCCCGCTGGTGGAAAGCCTGAACGCGGGGGTAGCCGGCAGCGTGCTGCTGTGGCACTTCCGCAAAGGGGGCGTCTGATGGATCCGGAACGCTGCTGGCTCTGGCTGGCCCGGGTGCTGGGCCCCGCCGCCGAGAGCGCCGGCGAACTGCTGGCTGTGTACGGCGACGCCGAAACGATCCTGAACGCCCGGTTCGGCGAGGACTTCTCCGCCTTTCTCACCCCACCGCAGCTGGACCGGCTGCAGAGCCTGGACCCGGCGGACTGCGACCGGGAACTGACCGCCTGCCGCCGTCTGGGCGTGCAGCTTCTGTATCCCGGTCACCCGGATTATCCTGCGGCCTTTCTGACCATTCCGGACCTGCCGGTGCTGCTTTATGCCGCCGGCGAGCCGGGCCTGCTGACCGGCCGCATTCTGGTGGGGATGGTGGGCAGCCGCCGTCCCAGCCCCTATGGGGTGGAAGCCGCCGCCCGGCTGGGCGGTGAGATGGCCCGGGGCGGCGCGGTGCTGGTGAGCGGTCTGGCCGACGGGCTGGACAGCCGGGCCCATGCCGCCGCCCTGGACGCGGGCGAACTTACGGTGGGAGTGCTGGGCTGCGCCATCGACAAGACTTACCCCGCCGCCAACCGGGTTCTGCGCGGCCGCATCGAGCGGCAGGGGGCGGTATTCAGCGAATACGGCCCCGGCGCCCAGACCTTTGCCGCCAGCTTTCTGCAGCGCAACCGGCTGATCGCCGCGTTGAGCGACGCGCTGGTAGTGGTGGAAGCCCGCCACAAAAGCGGTACCATGAGCACCGTGCACCATGCCGAGCGGTATGGCCGGCCGGTGTACGCGGTGCCCGGCAGCATCTTCAGCACCCTCAGCGAGGGCACCAACGCCCTGCTGGCCGAAAACCGGGCCCGGGCGGTCTGCCGGGGCGCGGATGTGCTGGAACCGCTGGGCCTTGCCGCGCCCGCCGCGGCAAAATCCCGCCGCGCGCCGCTCCCCGCCGGGGACGCGGGCCGGGTTCTGGCCCTGCTGGGCCCCACCCCCAAGGGATTTGAACAACTCAAACAGGAAAGCACGCTGAGCGCGGGCGCCCTTCTGGCCGCCCTCACCCAGCTGGAACTGGCCGGGCGTATCGACGCGCTGGCCGGCCGCCGCTACCAGCGGCGCGGATAAATCAATAACAAGGAGACGACTATGGCAAAGCTTGTCATTGTGGAGTCGCCCGCCAAGGCCAAGACCATCGGCAAATACCTGGGCGACGGCTATGAAGTGACCGCCAGCATGGGCCACATCCGGGACCTGCCCGCCAGCCAGATGGGCATTGATGTGGAACATGACTACACACCCCAGTATATCAGCATCAAGGGCAAGGAAAAGCTCATCAAGGAACTGAAAGCCGCCGCCAAAAAGGCGGACGAAGTGTTCCTGGCCACCGACCCGGACCGGGAGGGGGAAGCCATCAGCTGGCATCTGGCCAACATTCTGGGCCTGCCGTTGGACGCCCCCGACCGGGTCACCTTCGGGGAAATCACCAAGAAAGGCGTGCAGGAGGGCATGGCCCATCCCCGGGTCATCGACACCAACCTGTTCAACGCCCAGCAGGCCCGCCGGGTGCTGGACCGTCTGGTGGGCTATAAGCTGAGCCCCTTCCTCTGGCGCAAGGTGCGCCGGGGGCTTTCCGCCGGCCGTGTGCAGAGCGTGGCTGTGCGGCTGATCGTGGACCGGGAAAAGGAGATCGAGGCTTTCCAGCCCGAGGAATACTGGAACCTGGACGCGCTGCTTTCCCCCCCGGGCAGCAGCCGCAAGTTCACCGCCCGGCTCACCTCCACCGCCGCCGGCAAAAAGCTGACGGTCAAGAACGGCGAGCAGGCCGAGGCCATCCGCACATCGCTGGAGGGCCAGGACTACACCGTTACCAGCCTGGAAAAAGGTACCCGCAAAAAGGTGCCCGCGCCCCCGTTCATCACCAGTACCCTGCAGCAGGAGGCCAGCCGCCGGCTGGGCTTCACCGCCGCCCGCACCATGCGCGCCGCCCAGACCCTGTACGAAGGCGTGGAGGTGGCCGGGCACGGCATGATGGGTCTGATCACCTATATGCGTACCGACAGCCTGCGGGTATCGGACGAAGCGGTGGCCGGGGCCAAAGCCTACATCGGCGAGCGCTGGGGCCAGGACTACGTCTGCGCCTACAAGCGCACCTATAAAACCAAAAGCGCCACCGCCGCCCAGGACGCCCACGAGGCGATCCGGCCCAGTGTGCCCTCCCTGACCCCCGACGAGGTGGACAAGAGCATCACCGGCGACACCGCCAAGCTCTACCGCCTGATCTGGAGCCGGTTTATCGCCAGCCAGATGAGCGATTGCCTGCAGGACACCGTCAGCGTGGGCATCACCGCCGGGGACTATCTGTTCCGGGCCAGCGGCTATGTGGTCACCTTCGAGGGCTTCACCGCCCTCTACGAGGAGGCCACCGACGAAAAGGAAAAGAAGGAAACCGCCCTGCCCCCGCTGGAAAAGGACCAGGTGCTGAAGCTGCGGGAGCTCAAGAGCGAGCAGAAATTCACCCAGCCCCCGGCCCGGTACACCGAGGCCAGCCTGATCCGGGCGCTGGAGGAAAACGGCATCGGCCGTCCCTCTACCTACGCCCCCACCATCAGCACCGTCATCGACCGGGGCTATGTGGAACGGGATCAGAAAAAGCTCAAACCCACCCTGCTGGGCCGCACCATCAACGAGCTGATGCTGGAGCAGTTCCCGGATATCGTGGACGTGGGCTTCTCCGCCGAGATGGAACGCAACCTGGATAAGGTGGAAAGCGGCCAGGCCGACTGGCGCAAGACGGTGGACGTGTTCTACAAGGGCTTCGAGCAGTCGCTGGAGCAGGCCGAGAAGAACATGGAGGGCAAAAAGGTCAAGGTGCCCGACGAGGAAAGCGACGAGATCTGCGAAAAGTGCGGCCGCCGCATGGTCATCAAGACCGGCCGGTACGGCAAGTTCCTGGCCTGCCCGGGCTTCCCGGAATGCCAGAACACCAAGCGCCTTGTCAAGGATACCGGCGGCCGCTGCCCCAAGTGCGGCGGGCGGATGCTGCAGCGCCGCAGCGCCAAAGGCCGTGTCTACTACGGCTGCGAGGGCTATCCCCAGTGCGATTTCATGACCTGGGACGAGCCGGTGCCCGATACCTGTGAAAAGTGCGGCGCCACCCTGTTCAAGAAAGGCGGCAAGCTCTACTGTGCCAAGGAGGGCTGCGGCTTTGAAAAGCAGGTGCGCAAGGGGGAAAACCATGAGTAAGGTCCGTGTACTGGGCGCCGGGCTGGCGGGCTGCGAAGCGGCCCTCTGGCTGGCCGCCCGGGGCGTGGAGGTGGAACTGTGGGAGCAGAAGCCCCTGCATTTTTCCCCCGCCCATAAAAGCGAGGGTTTTGCGGAGCTGGTCTGCTCCAACAGCCTGAAAGCCGAGCGGCTGGATTCCGCCTCCGGCCTGCTCAAAGCCGAGATGCGGCTGCTGGGCAGCCATATCCTGCCCGCCGCCGAACAGGCCCGGGTGGCCGCTGGCGGCGCGCTGGCGGTGGACCGGGACCAGTTCAGCGCCCTGGTCACCCGGGCGGTGACCGAATGCCCGGGCATCACCCTGCGCCGGGAACTGGCCGATACCCTGGAACCCGACCCGGCCCTGCCCACCCTGGTGGCCACCGGCCCCCTCACCGAGGACCCGCTGGCCGGGCAGATCACCCGCCTTACCGGCGGGGAGAGCCTGTCTTTCTACGACGCGGCGGCCCCCATCGTTACCGCCGAGAGCCTGGACATGAACCGCATCTTCGCGGCCAGCCGGTACGACCGGGGGGACGCGGATTACCTGAACTGCCCCTTCAATAAGGAGGAGTACGAGGCGTTCCACGCGGCACTGGTCAGCGCCGAGCGGGCCCCTCTGCACGGCTTCGACGGGCCGGTCACGGTCTATGAGGGCTGTATGCCCATCGAGGTCATGGCCTCCCGCGGGGCGGATACCATGCGGTTCGGCCCCCTGCGCCCGGTGGGTCTGCGGGACCCGGCCACCGGCCACCGGCCCTGGGCCAACGTCCAGCTGCGCCGGGAGAACGCCGAGGGTACCCTGTTCAACATCGTGGGTTTCCAGACCAACCTGAAATTCGGCGAACAGAAGCGGGTGTTCCGGATGATCCCGGGCCTTGAAAACGCCGAGTTTGCCCGCTACGGGGTCATGCACCGGAATACTTTCCTGAACAGCCCCCGGGTGCTGGGCGCGGATCTGCAGCTGAAACAGCATCCGGGCATCTGGTTTGCCGGGCAGATCACCGGCTTTGAGGGCTATATGGAAAGCGCCGCCTGCGGCCTGCTGGCCGCCCGGCATATCTGGGCCGCCCTCAACGGGCAGACCCTGCCGGCCCTGCCCGCCGATACCATGTGCGGGGCCCTGACCGGATACATCACCGCCCCCAACGCCAATTTCCAGCCCATGGGGGCCAATATGGGTCTGCTGCCCCCGCTGGCCGAGCCGGTGCGGGACAAGCGGCTGCGGTACGCCGCCCTGGCCGACCGGGCCGTGGCCTCCATGAAAGCCTGGCTGAACGAGGCCGGCGGCGAGGGCTGACCAGACAGGAGAAGCAACATGAAAGTCTATATAAAGGGGAGGAGCAAGGTGAAGATCATCGTAGACGCCATGGGCGGCGACAACGCCCCCGCGGAAATCCTCAAAGGCATCTGTGCCGCCCGGCGCTTCGGCGTGCAGCTGGTGGCGGTGGGCCGGGTGGAAGAGATCCAGGCCTGCGCCAAGGCGGAAAACCTGGACCTGACCGGCATCGAGCTGGTGAACGCCACCGAGGTTATCGAAATGTGCGACGAGCCCGCCCGGGCCATCCGCCGCAAAAAGGATTCCAGCCTGGTGGTGGGCCTGCGGATGCTGGCCGAGGGCCAGGGCGACGCCTTTGTGTCCGCCGGCTCCACCGGTGCGCTGCACGTGGGCAGCAGCCTGCTCGTGCGCACCATCAAGGGGGTCAAGCGCCCGGCGCTGGCCAGCGTCATCCCCGGCGCCAAAAAGCCCTACCTGCTCATGGACTGCGGCGCCAATGTGGAATGCCGCCCCGCCATGCTGGAAGCCTTCGGCGTGATGGGCAGCGTGTATATGAACAAGGTCATGGGGGTGGCAAGCCCCGCCGTGGCGCTGGTGAACAACGGCGCCGAGGAAACCAAGGGCACCCCTTTGTATAAGGAGGCCCACCAGCGGCTCAAAGCCAACACCGCTATCCGGTTTGTGGGCAACATCGAGCCCCGGGACATCCCCTCCGGCGACGCGGACGTGGTGGTCTGCGACGGGTTCACCGGCAACGTGATCCTGAAACTCACCGAAGGGCTGGCCCGCAGCCTGCTGGGCATGGTCAAACAGGTCATGACCGCGAATCTTCTCACCAAGCTGGGCGCCGCCACCATGCTGGGCGGCATGAAGCAGCTGAAAAAGAAGATGGACAGCGAGGAAGTGGGCGGCGCGCCGCTGCTGGGCACCGCCCGGCCGGTCATCAAGGCCCACGGCAGCAGCAAGGCCCGCGGCATCGAGAACGCCATCCGCCAGGCGGTGATCTGCGTGGAAAACGATATGGTGGGCACCATGGCCGCCGCCCTGGCCCAGACTGCCCCCGCAGATGAGGAAGAAGAATAATGCATCCTTTGGAAAAAACCATCGGTTATACCTTCAAGAATCCCACCCTGCTGGAAACCGCCCTCACCCACACCAGCTACGCCAACGAGAGCCGCACCCCGGTGCACCACAACGAGCGGCTGGAGTTTTTGGGGGACAGCGTGCTCTCCATCGTGGTGGCGGATCATTTGTTCCACCAGTGGAAGGACCGGCCGGAAGGGGAACTCACCCGCGCCCGTGCCAGCCTGGTGTGTGAGAGTGCCCTGTTCAACTTTGCCCAGGAGATCGAGCTGGGCCGGTACCTGCACCTGGGCAAGGGGGAGGAACGCTGCGGCGGCCGTACCCGGCCCAGCGTGGTGTCCGACGCCTTTGAGGCGCTGATCGCCGCTTTGTATCTGGACGGCGGCATCGAGGTGGCCCGTGCCTTCATCCTGCCCTTTATCACCGAGGGCAAGACCGCCGAGGCCGACTACAAGACCCAGCTGCAGGAGGTCATCCAGCAGAACCCCGAGGAGCGTCTGCGCTACGAGGTGGAGCAGGAGACCGGCCCCGACCACGACAAGCGGTTTGTGGTGGCGGTGTATCTGAACTCCAACTGCATCGGCCGGGGATCCGGCCACAGCAAAAAGGCGGCCGAGCAGCACGCCGCCCGGGAGGCGCTGGCCCTGATGGGCCTGACCTCCTGATCCCGTTTAGGTTAGGAGCGCGCGAATGGTATTACAGGAACTGGAGATCCAGGGCTTCAAAAGTTTCCCGGATCGCACCAAGATCAAGATCGAGCCGGGCATCACCGCCGTGGTGGGGCCCAACGGTTCCGGCAAAAGCAATATATCCGACGCCATCCGCTGGGTGCTGGGCGAAACCAGCTCCAAGCAGCTGCGCGGTGCGGGCAAGATGGAGGACGTGATCTTTGGCGGCACCCAGACCCGGGGCGCCATGGGCTACGCCATGGTCAACCTGACCATGGACAACCTGGACCGCCGCATCGACGTGGACGCGGATCAGGTGACCATCGGCCGCCGGTACTACCGCAGCGGCGAAAGCGAGTACACCATCAACGGCCAGAACGTGCGGCTCAAGGATATCTATGAGCTGTTTCTGGACACCGGCGTGGGCCGGGACGGCTACTCCATCATCAGCCAGGGCCGCATCGCCGAGATCGTGGGCGCCAAGAGCAACGAGCGCCGGGAGATCTTTGAGGAGGCCTCCGGCATTGCCCGCTACCGGTACCGGAAAAACGAGGCCGAGCGCCGTCTGGCCGGGGCCGAGGACAACCTGGTCCGCCTGCGGGATATTCTGGCCGAACTGGAATCCCGGGTGGGCCCCCTGGAAAAGGAGAGCCAGAAGGCGCAGCAGTTCCTGGAACTGAGTGCCCGCCGCAAGGAGCGGGAGATCACCCTCTGGGTGGACAACATCCGCCGCAGCCGGGAAACGGTGCGGGAACAGCAGCGCCGGTTCGAGACCGCCCAGGCGGACTATGACCGGCTTACCGCCGAGCTGGAGTCCATCGACGCCGAAACCGAGGAGATCCGCCGCCGGGTGCAGCAGTACACGGTGGAGATCGAGCGGCGCAACGCGGACATCCGGGCCATCACCGAGGAGATGGCCGGCAGCGACAGCCGCATCGCCGTGCTGAACAACGACATCGCCCATAACGAAACCACCATCGCCTCCCTGCGGCAGGAGATCGAGCAGGGGCAGGCGGGCAAGGAGGCCATCGCGGCCCAGATCGCCGAAAAGCAGGCCGCCTGTGAGGAGGCCGCCGCCCGGTGCGCCCAGCTGGACGAGGCCATTGCCCGCCTGGAGGAGCGTCTGCGCCAGATCCAGGAGGGCAGCCAGGCCACCGGCGAGCGCCGGGATCAGCTGACCGCCCGGTTGGCGGAACTGACCGACCGGCAGACCGGCCTGCGGGTGCAGGCGGCGTCCGCCGCCGGCGCCGGGGAACAGGCCCGGGAGCGGCAGACCGCCGCCGCCGCGGAACTGGAAACCGCCCGCGCCCAGCGGGAGGCTTTGCGCATCGAGCAAGCCGATACCGAAGCCTATCTGGCCCAGGTGTGCGAGACGGTCACCCGGCTTGAAAACATCAAGGGCGGCCTGCAGATGAAGCTGGACAGCCGCCGCCGTCAGCTGGAACAGGCCGACGCGGCCGAACAGTCCCTGCAGCGGCAGGCCGAGGCCGCCCAGCAGCGGCTGCAGGTGCTGCGGGATCTGGAACGGAACATGGACGGGTTCCAGCAGAGCGTCAAAACCGTCATGCGCGCCGCCCGGGAACGGCGGCTGCGGGGGATCATCGGCCCGGTGGGCACGGTACTTACGGTGGAACCGGGGTATGAAATCGCCATCGAGACCGCCCTGGGCTTTGCCATGCAGAACATCGTGGTGGAGGGCGAAACCTCCGCCAAAGCGGCCATCGCCTTTTTGCGGGATACCAAATCCGGCCGCGCCACCTTCCTGCCGCTGGATACGGTGCAGGGCAGCCGGTTCTCCGGCCCGCTGCCCGCCGGTGCCCGGGTGGCCGCCGACCTGGTGCAGGCCGACACCCGCTACGCCGCCGTGGTGGATAACCTGCTGGGCCGTATCATCGTGGTGGAGGATATCAACGAGGCCAGCCGCGTGGCTCGGGAACTGCGCTACCGCAACCGGGTGGTCACGGTGGACGGCCAGGTGGTCAACGCGGGCGGTTCCTTCACCGGCGGCAGCGTGTCCCGCACCGCGGGCGTGTTCAGCCGCAAGCAGGATATCGACGAACTGAAAGCCAAGCTGGAAGCGGTGGATAAAAAGAAGGAGAAGGCCCGGCA
>CALXAH010000029.1 GCA_944386225.1 uncultured Gemmiger sp. | reverse complement strand
CACAGACAACAAGCCCTTTCGGCTGCTTGAACTATTTTTGCTTCAAAATATTGTCTAACTTTTTGGGGTCACTTCACGGCGGTCATAAAAATCCGTAAAACCAAGTAAACGCGCCCCCTCCGCAGGCCGGAGGGGGCGCGTTCGTTGGTTTGGTACAGGGTCAGCCAAGCTGCCCCACATGGCGGCGCAGAGCGTCAAAGCTCTCGGCGCTGATCACATGCTCGATGCGGCAGGCATCCTCTGCGGCTACGCGCGGGTCTACCCCCAGACGGATCAGCCAGGCGCTCAGCAGCTGGTGCCGCTCGTAGATGCTGCCGGCGATTGCCCGGCCGCTTTCGGTCAGGGTGATATATCCTTCCGGAGATACTTCAATCTGCCCGCCTTCCCGCAGCTTTTTCATGGCCACGCTTACGCTGGACTTTTTGAAATCCAGTTCAGCCGCCACGTCCACCGCGCGCACCACAGGCCGCTGCTTGCTTAAAATCAGGATGGTTTCCAGATAGTTTTCCGCGGATTCGTTTGTATGCACAGCGCAGCCTCTCTTTCCTGTCAGGGCCGCGGCAACGGTTTTCTGCCGCGGGCCCTGTTCTGTTTTCCTGTATCTACTACTATACCACATAGAAAAGCCGGATGGCAACTTTTCGCCTTCCGGCAAACAAATGCCGCGGCGGATTCGGTCCGCCGCGGCATTTTCTGTGTACAGGGAATCAGTACCGCACAAAGCCGCCCAGTTCTTCCTCACTGGTCAGGCCCTGGCTGAACGCCTTGGCACGCAGCGCGGCATACAGTTCCGCATAGGTGGCCTGAATGTAGGGGCTCACAAACAGGGTGCCGATGCCGCACAGCAGCGCACCCAGCAGCGCCCAGCCCAGGAAAGACAGCCCCAGCACAAAGATCCGGCCCTTTTCCCCCTGGGTCATGGCGGCGGAAAGCTGCCGGGCGCGGCGGCTGCTCATATAAGGATTCTCCGCCAGCAGATAGGGCACCAGCATCAGCTGCAGGCTTTTATAGATCATAGGAATCATACAGAGTATCGAAAGCAGCAGCGCGTAAGAATCCAGCACAAGGGCCAGGGTAAGAAGAATCGCCATGGGCACGCCGCCCCACAGGAAGATGATCAGGGAGTACAGGAACATGCTTTTCAGCACATTGCTGTATCCGCTGCCAAACACCGAGGTCAGGGTGGAGAACGGGGGATTGCCCACCCGGTTTTCCATCAGCATGCGGCAGCAGCCCACCGAAAGGGGCATCCCCACAAAGATGTTCAGCGCCAGGGCGAACAGCCCGCCGGCAATCAGGAAGAACGCCAGCATCAGCGCCGCGCTGCGGGGGAAGTACACACTGCCCAGATTCAGCTGGATACGGGAGTACTGCAGGGCGGGCAGGGTGCTGCCGGAGGCCAGCCCCACCAGCAGGCAGGCCACAAAGGTACGCCAGTAGCTGTGGGAAAGAACAGCCTTTGCGTTGGTCTTTAACAGGGAACGGGTCCACATAATGGTCACCTCACGGATGTAAAAAAATATTCCCGGCGCACCGCGCCGGGAGCCGTGCCACTATTATACCAGAAAAAACACTCTGTGAAAAGAGAATCGGCAATCTATACAAAATCGCGTTAAAATATTGACAATGTTAGGCGAACGCACGGATTGTTAAAGGGTTAACGATATGCTACAATAAGGGCACCGAAGGGAAGGGAGGCACCCCCAACCTCCCATAGCTTTGAAAGGCAGGTAGAGAGAAAATGGCAGAGAAGAAAACTGCGAAAGAGACCGCCCCCGTGGAGACCGTAAAGTCCGACGTGAACGTTATGATCGACGGGCTGGTCGCCCGGGCGCAGAAAGCCCTGGAAAAGTTCCTGACCCTGGATCAGGAGACCGTGGACCATATCGTGCATGAGATGGCCCTGGCCGGTCTGGACAAGCACCAGGAACTGGCCCGCATGGCGGTGGAAGAGACCGGCCGCGGCGTGTACGAGGACAAGGTCATCAAGAACATGTTTGCCACCGAGTACATCTGGCACAACATCAAGAATGAAAAGACCGTCGGCATCCTGGAAGAGAACGACATGGAAGGCTATGTGGAAGTGGCGGAGCCGGTCGGCGTCATCTGCGGCGTGACCCCCACCACCAACCCCACCTCTACCACCCTGTTCAAGTGCCTGATCGCGGTCAAGACCCGCAACCCCATCATCTTCGGGTTCCATCCCTCCGCGCAGAAGTGCAGCGCCGAGGCTGCCCGGATCGTCTACGAGGCGGCGGTCAAGGCCGGCGCTCCCGAGGACTGCATCCAGTGGATCGACAAGCCCAGCATTGACGCCACCGGCGCTTTGATGAATCATCCCGGCGTGGCCACCATCCTGGCTACCGGCGGCCCCGGCATGGTCAAGGCGGCTTACTCCTGCGGCAAGCCGGCTCTGGGCGTAGGCCCCGGCAACGTGCCCTGCTTCATTGAGAAGAGCGCCGACCTGCACCGTGCCTGCACCGACCTGATGATGTCCAAGACCTTCGACAACGGCATGATCTGCGCTTCCGAGCAGGCCGTCATCGTGGAGAAGGAGATCGCGGCCGACTTCGAAGCGTACATGAAGCTTAACAACTGCTACTTCCTGAACGCCGAAGAGACCGAAAAGCTCACCAAATATATGTTCCCCGATCCCAACAAGGGCGTGTTCGCCCCGGTGGTCGGCAAGTCCGCCAACTGGATCGCCGAGCAGGCCGGTCTGACCGTTCCCGAAAAGACCAAGATCCTGATCGCGCCGCTGGATCATCCCGGCAACGATCATCCCCTGAGCAAGGAGAAGCTCAGCCCCGTGCTGGCCTACTTCATCTGCAAGGATAAGGAAGAAGGCTTCCAGTTTGCCAACACCATGCTGGAGCTGGGCGGTCTGGGCCACTCCGCGGTTATCCACACCGGCGACATGGAAATCGCCGACGAGTACGGCGTACGCATGAAGGTCGGCCGTATCATCGTGAACAGCCCCTCTTCGCAGGGCGCCATCGGCGACATCTACAACACCAACACCCCGTCCCTGACTCTGGGCTGCGGCAGCTACGGCAAGAACTCGGTCAGCCAGAACGTGACCACCGTCAACCTGGTCAACAAAAAGCGTATCGCCAAGCGGAGGGTCAATATGCAGTGGTTCAAGGTGCCGCCCAAGATCTATTTTGAGAACGACTCCATTCAGTACCTGGAGAAGATGGAAGGCATCAGCCGTGCCTTCATCGTGACCGACCCCGTGATGGTCAAGCTGGGCAACGTGGACAAGATCCTGTACTACCTCCGCAAGCGGGAGCAGTACTGCCACAGCGAGATCTACTCCGACGTGGAGAGCGATCCCAGCGTGGAGTGCATCATGCGCGGCGTGGAGGCCATGCGCGCCTTCCAGCCGGACGTGATCATCGCCATCGGCGGCGGCAGCGCCATCGACGCGGCCAAGGGCATGTGGCTGTTCTACGAGCATCCGGAAACCAGCTTCGACGGCCTGCGTCAGCGCTTCCTGGATATCCGTAAGCGTGCCTTCAAGTTCCCGAAACTGGGCGCCAAGACCAAGCTGGTGGCCATCCCCACCACCTCCGGTACCGGTTCCGAGGTAACCAGCTTCTCGGTTATCACCGATAAGAAGAATGGCAACATCAAGTACCCCCTGGCGGACTACAGCCTGACCCCGGACGTGGCGATCATCGATCCCCAGTTCACCGCCAGCATGCCCCGCAGCATCGTGGCCGACACCGGCCTGGACGCGCTGACCCACGCCATCGAGGCCTATGTGTCCGTGATGGCCAGCGACTACACCGACGGTCTGGCCCTGCAGGCCACCGAGATGGTGTTCACCTACCTGAAGCGCTCCTACGACGGGGATCCTCTGGCCCGCGAGAAGATGCACAATGCGTCCTGCATCGCCGGTATGGCCTTCACCAACGCCTTCCTGGGCCTGAACCACTCCATGGCGCATAAGCTGGGCGGCGAGTTCCACATCCCCCATGGCCGCGCCAACGCCATCCTGATGCCCTACGTGATCGCCTACAACGCCAAGCGGCCCAGCAAGTTCGCCGCCTTCCCCAAGTATAAGGAGTATGTGGCCGATCAGCGGTACGCCAAGCTGGCCCAGCGCTGCGGCCTGTGCAACATCGGCACCGGCACCTACGAGGCGGTGGATTGCCTGATCGCTGCCATCCAGAAGCTGATGCTGGACACCGAGCGCCCGCTCACCATCAAGGCCTGCGGCATCTCCGAGGAGGAATTCCTGGCCAAGGTGGACGAACTCTCCTACAAGGCTTTCGAAGACCAGTGCACCACCGCCAACCCGGTGTACCCGCTGGTCAGCGAGATCAAGGAACTCTACCTGCAGGCTTACTACGGCAAATAAGCCAGCGTAATGACCTGATTTTCTCTTCCCGCCAGAGGGCGGCGCGAAAGCGCCGCCCTCTCTCTTGTATTAAGACAAAACGGCTGCCCCCCCGCGGGACAGCCGTTTTTCATGGTATTACGCCAAATCCTGCCATTGCTGCGCCAGAACGGTGAGCGCCTGCATCAGCGTTGCCCGCTGTTCCGCGTCATTTTCTGCGGGAACAAGCAGGGTGATGTACGCGGCCCGGTTACCCCGCACCGCCACGGCTTCCAGCACGCCGCAGACCACCCAGTCCAGACCGTCCACCTCCACCGGCTCCAGGCCCCAGGCAAAGGTGGCGGTCTGTGCCAGGACAGGCCCCAGCTTAGCCGCCGCCTGCGGGCTGCTCAACTCATACACATCCTGGAACAGGCTGACCTGGCTGCTTCCCAGTTCCCGGACTTCCTGGCCGTGCCACCAGCGCCCGCCCGGCAGCGGGGTCATGCGGATGACGCTTTCACTGTTCCCGCGTACCGGCAGGCTGGTCAGTTCGCCCTCTTCGCCCAGCTGCTCCAGTACCAGGCAGGGCCCGACCTGCCCGGCTCCGGGTACCAGTGTGCGGCTGCCGGTTGCCTGCCACAGAAGAAACGCGACGCAGACAGCGGCTGCCGCCCAGAATCCGACCTGGATGGTTCGCCAGCCCCATTGCGGCCGCCGGTCCAGCGGCTGACCCAGCCGCATCCGCCGGTACTGCCGCCGCAGGCTGATCACCTGATGCAGCGCCCCGGCCAGCAGACTGGCCATCAGCACAATGGCCAGCGGCACCAGCGTGGGCGCCTGCAGGCAGGTGATCTGCATATCGGCAGTCCGGTTGCCCCAGTTCAGGCAGACCAGCAGCAGATAGACGGCGGTCTGGATACAGGCGCCGATCAACTGATGGCGGGCCTCCCGGCGCAGCCCCAGCAGAGTATCTGCCTGCTGGCGGGGATCGTCGTACAGTTCCGGCTCGCCGCTGCCGGCCGGCGCCCGGAACAGGTGCACCAGCCCCCGCCCGGTCACATACTGCCAGCCGCATTCCTCATACAGCTGAATCTGTTCCGGCGGCAGCTGAACTTCACCAAAATTCCCCGAGGAACTGGCCAGCTCCACCCGGTAGCATACCTCCTCCGGCTCCTTGCGGACAAACCGGCTGAAGAGCGCGCCCCGCTTTTCCAGCTGCCAGCCTCGCCGCGCCATACGGGCGTAAAAGCGTTCCATGCCGCCGATATCCCAGTCGTTGGGATGCGGCCGGTAAAGCCGTTTCATAGTCCTTCCTCCTTCAGCAGTGCCCCGTCCTCCACCAGGCGGCACAGGCGGGCATACTCGGTCCTGAGGGCTGCTTTTCCTTCTTCGGTCAGTGCGTAGGTTTTGCGGCGTGCGTCCTGGTCCTCCAGCCGGATCAGCCCTTCCCGCTGCAGACGGCTCAAAATGCCGTACAGGGTGCCGGGGCTCATGGTCAGCCGCCCGCCGCTCAGCTGGCTGATTCGCTGCATCAGGCCGTACCCATGCAGCGGGCGCAGCAGCGCCAGCAGCACATAATACATGGCCTCGGTCATTGGCTGCTGTTCCATGCCGCCTCCTCCTTTACTATTATGCGTCACGATATATCGTGTGACATAATAATACCATCTGTCCGCTGGCCTGTCAACAAAAAGGGCCCGCGCCAACCGGCGCGGGCCCTTGCAGGGAAAGTTCAGTCGTTGACAATGATGGCGTTGGGATAGATGCGCTCCATCCGTTCGTCGGGGAACCGCTCGTCCAGCAGCTGGGCCAGGGCGCCGTTGCCGGGATCGGCAACGATGTTGCGTTCCACATAGCGGGCCATAGCCAGGCTGCTCACGATCATGTTGAAGATCATGAATACCACCAGCGCCCAGGTAATGATAACGCCGGGCCGCATGGGGATCTTTTCAATCAGGGCCGACAGCCGGGGATATACCACCTTGAGCCAGACCACCGCCGCGATGCCCCAGAAGAAGCAGTACAGCAGGTTGATACGGCCGCCCAGGTTGAAGGGGATTTTACTGTAGTCCCAGAACACGGTGCCGAACACCAGCTCGGTGAACACGCTGCACACGTACTCGTAGGCGCCGCCCAGCACCGTGCCCACCACAAAGATGTAGCGGTCGCTCTTGTCCCGCCAGCGGTAGAGGATGGCGGTCAGCAGTACGGCACCCAGGCCCCAGACGATGCTGAACGGCCCGTACACCACGCTGCTGCGGCTCATGAGTACGCCGGCGGTCACATAGCAGAAGATGGTTTCCACAATGTCGCCCAGGAACGCCCCGATAAAGAACAGCAGGGTCAGTTTATAGAACCCGCAGCCTTCGGCAAACACCTTTTCGCCGGTTTTCTGCTGCGCCCGGGCCCGGCGTTCCTCCAGCAGCTTTTCCACCTGCAGGTTGGGGTACGCCTTGACCATACGGCGCTGGATACGGCGGGTCAGCGCGTTGCCCAGCCGGTCGGTCAGCACGCCCAGACCGTCGCCGATATCATCAATCCGGCCCAGCCGCACCTTCATCTGCGCCACGGCAGCCGCGCTGGAGATAAAGTCGATGGCAAACAGCGCGATCAGCACCCAGACCACGATCTGGCCCACCAGCGGCGGGAACAGCGCCCCCAGCCGCAGCACCAGCGGGTTCAGCAGCTTCATGCACAGCACGCCGAACAGGCCCCACAGGATGCTGTATTTCAGGCAGATATAGCCCTCAAACTGGAACTTCTGGTTGGAGTAGTCCCACCACTTGCGGTGGAAGATGGCCTCCAGCAGCTTGCCGCTGATCAGTTCCACAAACGCGGAGAGGATCATGCCGCCCATGAACAGGAAGAACCAGGTGTGGGTCAGCTCCTGCAGGAACAGGGCAAAACTCACCGCAACCGTGCCGTAGATGGGGCAAAGCGGCAGGTTGATAAAGCCGCGGTTCATAAATTTCTTGTGTACCACGGCGGCCTGTGCGGTCTCCAGAACCCAGCCCGCAAACGAATAGATAAAGAACAGCCATGCCAGGGGATAGAACCCGTATTCCATACAAAACTCCTCAAATACAGCCGGCGGAAGATATAAAAAACGCTCCCCGTCCACCGGTCGGGGAGCATCTTTATTATACCATGTCCATGGGCAAAAAGCGACGGTTCCTGCCAAAGCGTTGCCGCGCACACAAAAGAAAGGCGGGATTTTGCCGCGTTTGATGTTTTCACAACATCCGGGGTTCAGGCGGCGCGCTTACCGTGCAGCCGCCGTCCGCGCCGCACGGACAGATGGGCCGTGTGATCCACCGGTACCCAGCGGCGGGGCGGGCACAGAACACCCAAAACACCCAGCGGGGCCCAGCAGGCCATGAACAGCCCGAAACCCAGCACGCTGCCAAGGCCCGGCCGTTCTTCCCGGGGCAGAAACAGCCGCAGAACCAGCGCCCCCAGCGTGCAGCCCAGCCAGCCAAGCCCTGCCGCCGCCAGCGGCGCCCACAGAGGCAGCTGCCCCCGGCCCAGTGCCAGCGCCGTGCCGGCCGCCCCCAGCAGGGTACCCACCGCCCCGGTAAGCGGGGTCAGGAAAAACAGGCAGCTGTCCAGGGTGACCGCCCGCCGCCGCTGCACCAGTGCCCGGGCCAGACGCCCGCCCCGGGCTTGTCCGGACTGCAGTACGCCGCCGATCCAGCGCCGCCGCTGCACCAGGCTTACCCGGAAGGATACCGGCTCCACATCCCGGGTTACCGCCCCGGGTACCCAGGCCACCGGATACCCTAGTTCCGCGCACTGGGCGGAAAACTCTGCGTCCTCCGCAATCGTTGCGGTGTTCCAGCCGCCCAGCCGCTCCAGCACCTCGGTATGTACCGCAAACCCGGTGCCCACCAACTTGGCGGACAGCCCCAGCGCACCCCGGGGCTCGTTGAAAAACAGGTCAAACAGCCGGAAATACAGCCCGTAGCACCCGGCCACCCAGCCGGCGCGGGGATTCTGCGCGGCGATCCGTCCCTTGGCTACCCGGGCCCCGGCGCAAAACGCATCGTTCATCCGGGCCAGAAACGCCGGGCCTGCCTGGTTGTCCGCGTCAAACACGCAGAAGGCATCGTAGCCCATACCCCGCAGCCGGGCCAGACCGCTGTGCAGTGCCTCGCCCTTGCTGCGGGCCCCGGGGCAGTCCAGCACGATGGCCCCCGCCGCCCGAGCTGCCCCGGCGGTGTCGTCGGTGCAGTTGTTGGGCAGTACATATACATCAAACAGTTCCCGGGGATAGTCCTGCGCCAGAATGCTGTGCACAAACCCGCCGATCACCGCTTCCTCGTTGCGTCCTGCGGCCAGCACCGCAAACCGGGTGCGGGGTGCGGCGGGTGCGTACCGGGGCCTGCGTCCCTGCCGGACACGGCATACAAGGCCGGCAACCGCCACCAGCGCAAACCACACACAGGCTGCCTTGCACAGCAGCGACAAAACAAACAGCAGATTCATTCCTTCCATGCGACCGCTCCTCCCGTTCCTGTCTACGGTCTCAGCATACCATTCCTTTTTTAAGGCCCGCGGGGGAATTGTTTAAGATTTGTATAAGAAGGCGTTCCTTAATGAAATCTTAAGATGGGGGCGGCTTTCCCTTTGCAGGGGATTGGGCTATAATGAAATTGCCGCCGGCGGGCGCCTGGCCGTCCGCGGGGCAGGAGGAACCATATGTATAATATTCTGATCTGTGACGATGACGCGGACATCCGTGCCGCGCTGAAAATTTACCTGTCCGGCGAGGGCTATACCCTGTTTGAAGCGGAAAACGGGGCACAGGCGCTGGAGATTGCCGCCCGGGAACCGCTGCATCTGATTTTGCTGGATGTGATGATGCCCGCCATGGACGGCATTGCCGTCACTGCCCGGCTGCGCCAGACCAGCAACGTGCCGATTATCCTGCTCACCGCCAAAAGCGAGGACAGCGACAAGGTGCTGGGTCTGAACGTGGGGGCGGATGACTACGTGACCAAACCCTTCAATCCGGTGGAACTGCTGGCCCGGATAAAAAGTCAGCTGCGCCGGTACGCCCAGCTGGGCGGCATGCCCGACGCGGGCGGTCACCGGCTGCAGGTAGGGGGCGTGTGCCTGGACGACGAGACCAAAACCGTAACGGTGGACGGCGCCCCCATCGCCCTGACCCCCATCGAGTACAACATCCTGCGGCTGCTGATGCAGAATCCGGGCCGGGTATATTCCAGCACCCAGATCTACGAACTGGTCTGGAACGAGCCCGCCCTGGGCAGCGAGAGCGCGGTGGCGGTGCACATCCGCCATCTGCGGGAGAAAATTGAGATCGACCCGTCCCAGCCCCGGTATCTGAAGGTGGTCTGGGGCCTGGGCTACAAGATGGAAAAGGGGGTGTAAGCCCATGAAAACCCGGCTGGGCGAACGCATCGGTGTGCGGGCGCTGGCGTTTTTTCTGCTGGCGGTCAGCTCCGCTGTCGGGGGTCTGTGCCTGTTCGGTACCCTGTGGTGCGAAACCTGCAACTGGTACGCCAACCGTAAGGCGGAAAGTTATTTTGAAACCGAAGCGTTTTACGGCGAGGTGGAACGGGATATACGGCAGATCGTGCAGATGGCCGGATGCTACGGCTTCACACTGGAAACGGAAGAGCAATATTCCAGCAACAGTTCCAATTTTACCTACCGGCTGTGGCGTCTGGATGAAAACAACCCGGAGGCGGAAGGAGAACTGATCTCTTCCACATATACCGAAACGTCTCCTTCCGTCACCGGCTCTGAGATCATCCGGGCGAGCGATCTGGGGTATCTGGATCCCATAGCGGAGGATGAGGCGAATGCGCTGTATCGGGTCGATTGGATCGTGGACGGCACCCTTCCGGTAGGGGATAGCTATTATTACGAATATCTGCTCTTTGTCAGCCTTTACGATGAGCGATACTATCTTCCTGTGATAGCAGCCGTAGGTCTGGCCCTGTCGCTGGGGCTGTTGATCTTTCTGCTCTGGAACGCGGGCCGTGCCCCCGGCGGGCAGCGCAACGCCGGCCCGGCGGGTTTTCTGCCGCTGGAGGCATATCTTCTGCTTACGGTGGGCGGCGGAATACTCTGCTTAAGTCTGATGGCCAACGGGGCGCAGAACATTCTGGGCACTGCGCTCTGGCTGCTGGGTTTGTGGGGGGCGTTTCTGTTCTTCACCGATGCCCTTATGGGGGTCTGCGCCCGTGCCAGGGCAGGGGTGCTGTTCCGCCACAGTCTGAGCGGTGCGATACTGCGCTGGGTCTGGCGGCTGGTGCGGGGCTTCTGCCGCTGGCTGCGGGATTCCTTTGCCGCGCTGCCGCTGGTCTGGGTCGCCATGATGGGCGGCGTCTGCGTGCTGCTGGGCGAAACCATCCTTACATTGCTCGCCTTTACTTCCTACGAATTCTTTTTCCTGCTTCTCTGGCTGGGGGCGCAGGTGCTGCTGCTGGCGGTGCTGTGCCGGTTCTTTTCCGGGCTGTACCAGCTGCGGCTGGTTTCCCGCAAGATGGCCCAGGGGGATCTGAGCGTCCGGGTTCCGGCCAAAAAACTCTGGGGCCCCTTGCGGGAGCAGGGGGAGGATCTGAATCGCATCAGCGAGGGCATGAGCGCCGCCGTAGATGAACGTCTGCGCAGCGAGCGGTTCAAGACCGACCTGATCACCAACGTATCCCACGATTTGAAAACACCCCTGACCAGTATCATCAACTATGTGGATCTGCTGCAGAAAGAGGCCCTGGAACCCCAGGCCGCCGAGTATGCGTCGGTCATTGCCCGGCAGGGGCAGCGGCTGAAAAAGCTCACCGAGGATCTGGTAGAAGCCAGCAAGGCCAGCAGCGGAAGCCTGCCGGTGAATGCCGAGCCCACCGATCTGGCTGAGCTGCTTACCCAGGCGGTGGGGGAGTACGCCCCCCGGCTGGAAAAAAGCAATCTGGAACCGGTTCTGCAGCTGCCCGGCGAACCGGTCTGGTCGATGCTGGACGGCCGCCTTACCTGGCGGGTGGTGGATAACCTGCTGAGCAACGCCTGCAAATACTCCCAGCCGGGCACCCGGGTTTATGTGGAGGCCGAACAGCGGGCGGGCCGGGCCTGGCTGCGGGTCAAGAATATCAGCCGCCAGCAGCTGAACATCCCGGCGGATGAATTGATGGAGCGGTTTGTGCGGGGGGATGCCAGCCGAACCACCGAGGGCAGCGGCCTGGGGCTGAACATCGCCCGCAGCCTGGCGGAACTGCAGAACGGCGAATTCGGCCTGATCATCGACGGAGACCTGTTCAAGGCCTGGGCCTCGTTCCCGCTCAGTGCCCCGCCTGTCCGGGAAGAACCGCCGGAGGCGACAGCCGGGCTTTCCTGTTCCCCGGATTCCGCCCCGATTCCGCTGACAACATAAAAAACTCCGCCGCGCATTCCTGCGCGGCGGAGTTTTTGTATGTAGTTCAGCCGTAGTATTTGTCCCGGGCGGTACAATGCTGTGCCAGGCTCCAGGCGGTGCCGTCGTGATGCAGTACCACGAATCCGCAGTTGCCCACGCTCTCGGCCCAGAACTGGGAGAGGGGTGTGCCCAGCGCCGCGGTGAGCAGCGCATGGATGGCCGCCCCGTGGCTTACCGCCAGAATGTTGTGATCGCCGGCATGCTCCCGGCTCACCCGGTCAAGAAATTCACCCACCCGGGCCAGCAGATGCTCCAGGCTCTCGCCGCCCTCCGGCGGCCGGTAGGCGGGCGGGTCGGCAAAGAACGGCGCGAACGCCTCGCCCAGCTCGTCGGTGATCCGGCCTTCCCAGACGCCAAAACTGATTTCGATGATGGCCGGCTCGATGGTCAGCTGATCCTCCCGCAGGCCGGTGGCCAGCATGGCGGTGTCCCGGGTGCGGTGCAGCGGGCTTACATATACCCGGTCAAAGGTCACGCCGGCCAGCTGGCGGGCAGCCTCCCGGGCCTGGTTGCGGCCGGTTTCGTTGAGGGGCTTGTCCAGCTGCCCCTGCAGCGCCTTGCGGCGGTTGTAATCGGTTTCGCCGTGGCGCAGAAGATACAGATTCATTGTGCGTTGCGGGCCAGGTGGCTGTTGACACGCCACACCAGCATATCCAATGCCACCTGGTTCTTGCCTCCTTCCGGAATAATCAGATCCGCCTTGCGCTTGCTGGGCTCCACAAACTGCTCATGCATCGGCTTGACGGTGGTCAGATACTGGGTCACCACGCTGTCCAGCGTGCGGCCGCGTTTCTTTACGTCCCGCATGATGCGGCGCAGGATGCGCACGTCCGCATCGGTGTCCACAAACACCTTGATGTCCAGCAGATCGCACAGTTCCTGGCTGCAGAACAGCAGGATGCCCTCCACCAGGATAACCGGCGCGGGCTGGATGGTGATGGTGGCCTCGGCCCGGTTGTGCACCGTGTAGTCGTAGGTCGGGCATTCGATGGGGTGCCCCGCCTTCAGCTGGCGCAGCTGCTCCATCATCAGTTCGGTATCAAAGGCGTCCGGGTGATCGTAGTTCAGCTTGCAGCGTTCCTCGTAGGTCATGTCATCATGACGCTTGTAGTAGTTGTCCTGATTCACCACGCTGACCTCGTGATCGCCGAACCGCTCTTTCAGCCGCCGGGTCAGGGTCGTTTTGCCGCTGCCGGTGCCGCCGGCGATGCCCAACAAAATAATGTCCATCGTTACACCATCCTCATTCTTCTCACCGGCGCCCTGCGGGGCCGGTATATTCCTCGTTTACAGGGTCAGGCCGACCTCCCGCCCGGTGGGGGTATAGGGGGTGAAGCGCACGCCCGCCCGGTTCAGCAGAAACCGGCTGGCTACGCTGATATCGCTGTCATGGTACTTGTCCGAAAGGTAGATGATCTCGGCAATGCCGCTCTGGATGATTGCCTTGGCACACTCGTTGCAGGGAAACAGGGTCACATATACCCGGGCCCCTTTCAGGTTGCCGTGGGCGTTGTTCAGGATCGCGTTCAGCTCCGCATGGCACACATACATATATTTGGTGTCCAGAGGTTCGCCCTCCCGGTCCCAGGGCATCTCATCGTCGGGGCAGCCCAACGGCATGCCGTTGTACCCCAGCGACAGAATCTTGTTTTCCGGGCTTACGATGCAGGCGCCCACCTGGCTGTTGGGATCCTTGCTGCGCATAGCTGTCAGCATGGCGATCCCCATGAAATACTCGTCCCAGCTGATGTAATCCTTGCGTTTTGCCGTCATAGTTGCTCTGCCTTTCTCCTTTATTTCTCTTCCCGGTCAGCCCGGTCCAGGTATTCCGCCGCGCTCAGCGCCGCTACAAGACCTTCGCCCACGGCCTTGGCCACCTGCAAAGGCTTGCCCACCAGATCCCCCGCGGCAAATACGCCGGGCACGCTGGTGCTCATATCCCGCCCGGTGCGCACAAACCCGTCCTCCAGTTCCAGGCCGGGCAGCAGGGTGTCGGGGGCTACCGCCGCCCGCAGGATGAACACGCCGGTGCAGGGCAGTTCCCGCCCGTCGGTAAGCCGCACGGCGGAAACCACGCCCTCGCCCAGCACTTCCCGCACAGCACCCGCCTCAAAGGGGATGGCCTCTTCCAGTTCGGCGGGGCGGCGGGCCGCCACAAAGGTCACCCGGCAGCCGATACCGGCCAGGAAATTCGCCTCGGAGGCAGCCTCCTCCGCCAGGCCCCAGACCACCACGTCCCGGCCCCGGTACAGCATGCCGTCACAGGTGGCGCAGTAGGAAACACCCATGCCCAGCCGTTCCGCCTCGCCCGCCACGGGCTTGGCCTTGCTCACGCCGGTGGCCAGGATAATGCTGCGGCTCTCCAGCATGTCGCCGCCGAAATTCACCATGAAACGTCCGTCAAAGGGCAGAATGTTGCCCACACGCCCGGTGCGGATCTCGATGTCCATACCGGCTGCATGCTCGCCGAAACGGCGCAGCATCTCCTGACCGGTCATCCCGGGCATGCCCAGGTAGTTGTCCATCCGCTCGGCTTTGGCCAGATACCCGGCCCCGGCGCTCAGCACCAGGCAGCTCTTGCCCCGCTGGTGCAGGTTGATCGCCGCCGAAAGCCCGGCAGGGCCGCCGCCTACTACGATACAGTCCAGCATAGTTTATCCTCCGCCCGCCGCAGCGGGTCTTATGTTTTCTAATCATTATACCCGAAACGGCGGTAAAGTACAATGCCGCCGCGGGCCAAATCGACAAAAAGAGCGCTTTGGCCTGTGCCCGTGCGGGCGGCCAAAACGCTCGTTTCGTCCGTTGCGGGTCAGTGCCCGCGGTATTTTTCCCGTGTTGCGGCCCCGCCCCGCAGGTGCCGCTCCGCCTTGTTGCGCTGCAGCACCTGCTGTACCTGCCGGTACAATGCGGGATTGTATCGCTTCAAACGGTAGGTCACGTCCTTGTGCACGGTGCTTTTGGAAATCCCAAACGCCAGCGCGGCGCTGCGCACGGTGGCGCTGTGCTGCAGAATATATGCGCCCAGCGCGGCCGCGCGCTCCTCCGGGTTGCCTTTCATGCGGGTCCCCCCATGCTGCTTTTTTTACCATGGGTATGAGACCAAACGCAAAAATATGTGGCCCGGCGGCAGAATCAGTCCGGTTCCCGGTGGGTGCGGTCCCGCTGGCCCTGCCGCCAGGCGGCGGGCGACACCGCGAAATGCTGCTTGAATGCCTGGGAAAACGCCCCCGCGCTGGTGTAGCCGAACTGCTCCGCCAGCTCCTGAATGGTGGCGGAACTGTCGCACAGTTCCCGTTCAGCCAGTTTCAGCCGGTACAGGGTCAGAAATTTCTGGGGCGAGCAGTTCATCTCCCGCTGAAAACACTTGTACAGATAACTCTGGGTCACGTGGGTGAATTCGCACAGTTCCGCCACCGAGAACTCCCGGGGCGGCACCCGGCGCAGATGCTCGATGCACTGGCGCACCAGCTGGGCGCCCGCGTCGTTGGCGGCGGTGTGGGCGGCCCGGCCGCTGCGCAGCAGGCTGCGGGCCAGCTGCAGAATCATCCAGTCCAGCAGAATATGGGCTTCCCGGTGGGCGCCGGGTTCCTCCGGGCTCAGCCTGTGCACCATCCGGCAGACGGTGCCCAGTTCCGCTTCGGCCAGAACACCCCGGTACAGCGCCGGCAAAGCGCAGTCCAGCAGGGAGGTGAACTCGCCCTCCATGGCGCTGTCCGCCAGATCAAAATAGGCGTAGCCGTACTCGGTTTCCTCACTGGTGGTGCAGCGGGCGGTGTACCGGATAAAGGGCGGAATCACCAGCGCGTCGCCGGGGCTCATCACAAAGCGGCGGCTGCCGGCCTCAAAGTCCACCCGCCCGCAGACCAGAAACACCAGCTTGAACTGAACCCCTACCGTGGTCTTGTCCTGATGGGGCGGTATGCTTCTGTATAAGGCAAAATGCCGGATATGGAACGCGAACTGCTCCAGCGCCCGGCTCAGCGGATCCGGCGCAAGAGGATTGGGCCGGAATGACTGCATGACGGATTCCTCCTTTTTTCGCCGCACAGCGGGGTATTCTGCTTCTATTCTACCAGACCTGTTCCTGCAAGGGAATGATTTTATGCGATTTTGGATTGAAAACCCGATTGCGTTCAAAAATTAACAAAGATTATAATGAAACTGTCAAGCGGCGGGAGAGACGCCGCGCGGATGGCACGCGCCGCCCGGGTGCGTGCAAGAGAAGAAAAGGAGAAGAAGATGAAACGTATTCTTGCCCTGCTTCTGGCTGTGGCCATGGTGTTCACCCTGGCCGCCTGCGGCAGCACCGGTTCCAGCTCCAGTGCTCCGGCCAGTGACAGCAGCTCTGCTGCGGCGCAGCCCACCTACGCCGAGACCAAAACGGCCGATGTGATCGTGATCGGCGCAGGCGGCGGCGGTCTGTCCGCTGCCAACGAAGCCACCGTGAACGGCGCCGAGAGCGTCATCATTGTGGAGATGACCAGCAAGACCGGCGGCTCCCTGAACTACACCAGCGGCAGCATGGCCTGTGCCGAGAGCGTCATCCAGAAAGAGGACGGCGTGGAAGACAGCCAGGAGAGCTTTGTGCAGGATATCCTGAAGAACGGCAGCGATTTCGGCGGCAAGCCCAATGAGGCGATGGTCCGCGCGTTCGTGGCCGAGGACATCAATGCCTTCCAGTGGCTGTGGGACAACGGCCTGAGCGAGTACACCTTCAATACCGACTCGGAAGGCCGCCGCGCGGTCTTTGCGCCGGAGCATGCCCTGTACTCCATCCCCCGTACCTACAAGACCAAAGCCAAGGACACCGCCAACTACTCCTCCGCCGCCCATGAGGTGATGGACAAGGTGGTCAAGTCCAACGACAAGATCGAGATCGTCTACAACACCAAGGCCGTCGAACTGCTGGCCAACGACCAGGGCCAGGTGCTGAGCGTTGTGGGCCAGGACCAGAACGGCGACCTGATCCGGTTTGACGCCAACAAGGGCATCATCGTGGCCACCGGCGGCTACTCCGCCAACAGCAAGCTGATGGGCATGTACGCCGAGAACGGCGCGGACTACCTGCGCGGCGGCCCGGCCAGCGCCGACGGCAACGGCCTGCGGCTGATGCAGATGGTGGGCGCTGCTCTGAACGAAGAGAGCATGAGCTACATCCCCACCTTCCCCATGGGCCTGCAGAGCGCCGATGATCCCACCACCGGCACCATCGCTTCCACCTACACCTGGAAGGCCGGCGGCATCGTGGTCAACCAGAACGGCGAGCGTTTTGTGAACGAGTGCGAATCCAACCCCTCCATCCGTGAGGTGGCCCTGGAAGAGCAGCCCGGCGCCGTGCAGTACGATATCTTCACCGACAAGATCCTGGAGGACCTGCGGGCTGCCGGCGGCTCCTTCATGTACGACTTCACCTTCGAGGGCGAGAACGCCCGCGGCGCCCATGTGCTGCAGCAGGCCGATACCCTGGAAGAACTGGCCGAGAAGATCGGCGTTCCCGCTGAGAACCTGGTTGCCACCGTGGAAGCCTACAACGCCAGCGTGGAAGAGGGCGGCACCGACGAGTTCGGCCGCACCTACGACGACAGCCGCGATACCTACAAGCTGGCTGTGAACAAGATCGAGGGCGACCACTTCTATGCGGTTCCCCTGCATGCGCTGTGCGTTATGACCCTGGGCGGCATCACCACCAACGAGCAGATGCAGGTTCTGGACGAGAGCGGCAACGTGATCCCCGGCCTGTACGCCGCCGGTGAGGTCGTGGGCGGTATCTGGGGCAAGTTCGTCTCCGGCGGTACCGGCGTCATGGGCCCCATCACCTTCGGCCGCATCGCCGCGCAGAATGTGATGAGCCAGGAGCTGGGCACCGGCTACCAGGTCAAGCCCGCCTCCAACCTGCTGGACGAGAGCCTGTTTGTCAAGGAGACCTCCGGCGAGAGCCTGTTCGACATGAGCAGCGCCAACCTGACCGACGGTGAGTACACCGCCACCGTGGACGGCCAGGAAGGCCCGATGACTGTGGTTGTCACCATCACCGACGGCAAGATCGCCGGCGTGGAGATCACCGAGAATGCCGAGACCGAGGCGGTGGCCGGCGCGGCTCTGGAGAGCCTGCCCGGCGCCATTGTGGCGGCCAACTCGGTGGATGTGGACGGCGTGTCCGGCGCGACCCTGACCTCCAACCGCATCAAGAAGGCGGTTGCCCAGTGCCTGGAAGAGGCCAACAACGCCTGATCAAATCTTTCAATCCCCTGCTTATACTGACGGACGCCCCGTCCCCGCACTGTGCGGGGGCGGGGCGTCCGCCGTTTACAGAAAAAACTGCCCTATGCGCCTTGACGCAGAGGGCGGTTTGGCATATTGCGCACAATCAGCCGCCGCACAAAGGCAGAAGCTCTCCGAATACGGCAGGCGGCGCGGCCACCACGTCCGCGTTGGCCAGCGGGTAGAGAGGGGCGCCGTCGTAGCCGGACACGGTGCCGCCCGCCTCGCTCACCAGCAGCATACCGGCGGCAAAATCCCAGGGCTTCAGATTGCGCTCCAGATACCCTTCCAGCCGGCCGGCGGCCACATAGGCCAGGTCCAGAGCCGCCGAACCGGTGCGCCGGATATCCTCGCACCGGTCAAAGATGGCCCGGAACGCGGAGAAGTTCACATCGGTGAACTGCCGGTCGTAGGGGGCGGTGCCGATCGCGATCACGCTGCGGGCCAGCCCCGGGGCGGCACTCACATGGATCGGCTTTCCGTTGCAGAACGCCCCGCCGCCCCGCCGGGCGCGGAACATCTCATCCCGGAACGGGTCGTACACCAGCCCCAGCACCGGCGCGCCGTCCTGCACCAGCGCCAGCGAAATAGCGCTGTGCCCGAAATGGTGCATCAGGTTGGCGGTTCCGTCCACCGGATCCAGCACAAACACCCGGCCGGAAGGATCCGGCTCGGCGCAGCCGCCCTCCTCGCCCAGGAACTGGATTTCCGGCCAGCGGGCCCCCAGTTCCTTCTGCAGAAACTGCTGCACACCGGTATCACACCGGGTCACAAAATTGGCCCGGCCCTTTACCGTCACGTCGGCCAGCGCGGTTTCATCCACAAAGATCGACCGGGCCTGCCGCAGCAGGGCTTCCAGTTCCTTTTCCATCTCGTTCAGCATGTTTTCTCCGTCCTTTCCTGTGCCAGCTCCCGGCAGATGGCTGCCCGCAGCTGTCGTTTCAACGATTCATCGGCAAACGAAGCGTCAGCGGCATTCAGAAGCAGCTGCCGCACTTCCTCGGTGCGCAGGCCGAAGCAGTCGGTCAGCCGATGCAGTTCCTGCCCCGCATCGGTGCCGCTCACCGCCATATTGTCGGAGTTGACCGTAACCACCAGCCCCGCGTCCAGCATGGCCCGCAACGGAAAATCCTCCAGCCGGTCAAATACCCGGGTGTCCAGGTTGCTGGTGGGGCATACGGTCAGCGGTACCCGTTCCCGGGCCAGCCGGGCGGTCACCGCCGGGTCTTCCAGCGCCCGCACCCCGTGACCGATCCGCCGGGGCCCCATGTCCAGGGCCGCCGCCACGCTTTCGGGGCCGTCCGCCTCGCCCGCGTGGATCACAAAGGGCACCCCCAGTTCCCGGGCCAGCGCAAACAGCGGCGCAAACTGCCCGGTGGGGAAGATCGCCTCTGCCCCCGCCAGATCCAGCGCCGCCACCCCGCGGTCCCGATACCGGGCGGCCAGCTGCACCGTTTCCCGGTTGGCGGCTTCGTTGTCGGTGCCCCGCATGGCGCACAGAATCAGCCGGGCGGGGATCGGCGCCTCCTGCATTCCCGTCAGTACGGCCTGGATGGCCTGTTCCTGGCTCATTCCGTTCTGCCCGTGGGACTGGGGCGCAAACCGCAGTTCCGCATAAAGAAAGCCCTTGTCCGCCAGTTCCGTCAGCAGACGGCGGGCGGCCTCCCGCAGCGCATCCGCAGTTTGTAAAAGAGAGAGGGGCAGGGTAAAGCAGGCCAGGTATTCGTTCAGATCCCGGCACCCGGCAGGGCAGTGGAGCATCCGGTCCAGTTCCGCCGCATCCCGGGGCAGTTCGATGCCCTGCATCGCCGCCAGAGCACGGGCGGTCTCCGCCGAAAGCGAGCCGTCCAGATGCAGATGCAAATCAATCAGGCAGTGAAGTGTTTGCGCCATAGCTACCTCCTGTTTGCCGCTGGATTTTGTACCCAGTATAGCACAACGCCTGCCAAAGCGCAAAACAAAACGGCCGCCGGAGAACCCGGCAGCCGCTAGGCTGAACCGTTATTGTTCCGCCGCTTTGCGCACACATTGCAGCGCGTTCAGGCAGCGGGGATAGCCGATGTAGGGCAGGCAGGCCGAAATCACCCCGATCAAAAACGGCACATCGTTGCCCATCCGCAGATTGGCCGCCGCATGGCTGGTCAGCTGGGGTTCGCAGCCTCCCTGCGCCGCCAGATAGCAGAAGGTCAGCATCTCCCGGCAGCGCAGATCCAGCGCCGGGCGGGTGTAGTAATCCCCAAAGCAGTTTTCCGCCAGCCAGCGGTTGATGTGGCGGCTGTCCTCCGGGCCGGAGCGCCAGAACTCCTGCATCCCGTCCCCGAAAATCTCCACCTGTGCCTGGGTTCCCCGGGGCTGCCGCTCTTCCCAGGGCACAAAGGGCTCTGCCGGCGGCACAGCGCCGTCAAGCCGGGCTAGCGCCCGGTCGGCCGCTTCAATAAACGGCAGTACCCGCCCGATCCCCAGATAGGCCGCGGCCTGGTAGACCACCTCCCGGATCTGGGCAGCGGTCACACCCGCCTGCCGCGCCGGGACGATCATCCGTTCAAAAGCCTCCAGCCCCTGGCAGCCCAGCAGACAGGCCAGCACAGCCAGTGCCCGGGTCGGCGCATCCAGCCGGCTCTCCTTTGCCGCCTGTGCTTCAAACTGCGAGAACCGCTCGGCAAATTCGGGATTGGTTTCGGCTGCGGCGCCGAACAATGCGTTCATTTCCTGTGTCATGCAAACGCCTCCTTGCCGCCGCTGTGCGGCGTTCCTGTCTGTATTGTAGCGCGCCGCGCCTTGACTTGGGAAGAACCAATATGCTAACATCGTATTAACCAAATGGTAAAACAACCCGGGAGGTGCCCTATGCTGGATCCGAATCTTCTTACCTTTCTCTGCGTGGCGGAGTGCGGCAGCTTCAACCGGGCGGCCAAACAGCTGTACCGGTCCGCGCCCTCGGTGATGAAGCAGGTCAACGCCCTGGAAAAGCGGCTGGGCCTGTCTCTGTTGGAGCGCACCAACCAGGGGGTGCGGCTTACCGCGGCGGGGCAGGTGATCCAGCGGGAGGGCCGTGCCCTGGCCCGGGCGGCGGAACAGGCGGTGAAAAAAGCCCGCGCCGCCGGGGAGCCTGCCGGTACTATCTTCCGGGTAGGCAGCTCCATCCTGAACCCCTGCGAGCCTTTCATGCCTCTGTGGGACCGGGTGCGCAGCGCCTTCCCCGGCGGGGGCGTGCGGATCGTGCCGGTGGAGGATGACCACCAGGACATTCTGTCGGTGATTGCCTCGCTGGGGCAGGAGCTGGACTTTCTGGTGGGGGTCTGCGATTCCCGCCGCTGGATGGACCGGTGCTGTTTTTACCCGCTGGGAGAGTGCGAACACGTCTGCGCCGTATCCCGGGACCATCCGCTGGCGGGCAAAACCCGGCTGACCCCCGACGATCTGCGGGGACAAACCCTGATGATGGTGCAGAAAGGGGACTCCCCGGTGGTGGACGGCCTGCGCGCCGAGGTGGAATGCTGGCCGGGCGTGCAGATTGAGGACACCGCCCAGTTCTACGACATGGAGGTATTCAACCGCTGCGCCGAAAGCGGCAACGTGCTCATTACGCCGGATTGCTGGCGGTCGGTGCACCCGCTGCTGGTCACCATCCCGGCGGCCTGGCACCATCCCATTCCCTTTGGGCTGATGTACGCCAAATCCCCCTCCGCCGCCGTGCAGCGTTTTCTGGACGAACTGCAGCGCACTGGATAAAGAAAAGGAGCACCCCACCGGGGTGCTCCTTTTGCTTGTCGGTTTTCAGGTAACCAGCTTTTCCAGCAGCTGCAGGGCCTCTTCCAGCTTGGGATTGGGCTCGTCGGTCTGCAGTGCGTCCCGCACGCAGCCGCGGATATGGGCGCGCAGGATCTCCTGATTCACCCGTTTCAGCAGCGCCTGGGTGGCCAGCAGCTGGTTGGAGATATCCACACAGTACCGGTCCTCCTCGATCATGCGCAACACGCCGTCCAGCTGGCCGCGGGCGATCTTGAGCGAGCGGGTAATCTTTTCCTTATCAGCCTTCATAGGCCTGCAGGCCGGTTACTTCATAACCGGCGTCGGTCACAGCGGCTTTCAGCGCTTCGTCGGTCACCTCGCTGCCGGCGGTTACCACCGCCCGCTTGTCCTCCAGGCTGACCTCCACGCCGGTCACACCGGCCACGCCCTCCAGGGCGCGGGTCACATGCTTGACACAGTTGGGGCACATCATACCCTCAATTTTCAGTTCCCGTTTCATGCAAATACCTCCATTCGTTGGGTTGGCTTGGGTTTGTTCCAGAATCCGCTCCCCGGGCAGGGAAGCGTCAGAAACGACACAGACAGGGGCGGCCGGGGCGGTGGTTTCCTCCGTCGGGCGGCGGCGCGGCTTGAAGAACCGAAGCCGCAGCGCGTTGGAAACTACAAACACCGAGCTGAAACTCATCGCCAGCGCGGCCACCATGGGGTTCATCTTCAACCCGAAGGCGGCGTACCAGCACCCGGCAGCGATGGGAATGCCGATGATGTTGTAGAAGAACGCCCAGAACAGGTTTTCCTTGATGTTGCGGATGGTGGCCTTGCTCAGCTCGATGGCGCCGGCCACATCCAGCAGATCGTTTTTCATCAGTACGATGTCGGCGGATTCCATGGCCACGTCGGTGCCCGTCCCGATGGCGATACCCACGTCCGCCCGGGCCAGGGCGGGGGCGTCGTTGATGCCGTCGCCCACCATGGCTACCTTGCGGCCCTCCTGCTGCAGGCGGCGGATCTCCCGCTCCTTGTCCTCGGGCAGTACCTCGGCCACCACCCGGTTCACACCCACCTGACGGCGGATGGCCTCGGCGGTGCGGCTGTGGTCGCCGGTCAGCATCACCACTTCAATGCCCATGGCCTGCAGCTCCTCCACAGCGGCCTTGCTGGTGGGCTTCACCACATCCGCCACGGCGATCGCGCCCAGCAGCTGCCCGCCCCGGGCAAAGAACAGAGGCGTTTTGCCCTGGTCGGCCAGCCGGTTCTGCAGCGCCTCCAGCGCCGGGTCCTCCAGGCCGTTGGCGGCCAGCAGCTTGCGGTTGCCCGCCAGGCATACCTGTCCGTCGATCATCCCGCGCAGCCCCTGGCCGGGGATCTGCTCAAACCGTTCCACCGGCAGAAATTCGGTGTTCCGGGCTTCGGCCTGGGCCACAATAGCCCGGGCCAGCGGATGCTCCGACAGCTTTTCCAGCGAAGCCGCCGTCTGCAGCAGCTGCTGTTCGGACACGTCCCCGGCACAGACCAGATCGGTCACGGCGGGCTTGCCCTGGGTGATGGTGCCGGTCTTGTCCAGCACCACCACATTTACACTGTGGGCGGTTTCCAGCGCCTCGGCGGACTTGATCAGCACACCGTTGGCCGCGCCCCGGCCGGTGCCCACCATAATGGCGGTGGGGGTGGCCAGACCCAGCGCGCAGGGGCAGGAGACCACCAGCACCGATACGGCGATGGTCAGGGCGAACTCAAAGCTGGCGCCCACCAGCAGCCATACGATCATGGAAACCAGCGCGATGCCGATCACAATGGGCACAAACACCCCGGCCACCCGGTCCGCCAGCTTGGCGATGGGAGCCTTGGAACTGGTGGCCTCGTCCACCAGCCGGATGATCTGGGCCAGGGCGGTCTCGTCGCCCACCTTGTCGGCCCGCATACGAAAATAACCGCTCTGGTTGATGGTGGCGCCGATCACCTTGTCGCCGGGCTGCTTGTCCACCGGGATCGATTCGCCGGTGATGGCGCTCTCGTCCACCGAGCCGGTGCCCTCCAGCAGCACACCGTCCACCGGGATGGATTCCCCGGCCTTGACGATGAGCAGATCGCCCCGCTCCACCTCTTCGGCAGGGATTACCATCTCCACGCCGCCGCGCACCACCGTGGCCTTTTTGGGGGCCAGATTCAGCAGCTTGTTGATGGCGTCGGAGGTGCGGCCCTTGGCCCGCGCCTCCAGGAACTTGCCCAGGGTGATCAGGGTCAGGATGGTGCCCGCACCCTCAAAATACAGATCGTGGGTGAAATGCTCCACCATCGTCAGATCCCCGTGCCCCAGCCCGTAGGCAATCTTGTACAGGGCGTACACCCCGTAAACCAGCGACGCGCCGGAGCCCAGCGCAATCAGCGAATCCATATTGGGGGAGCGGTGCAGCAGCGTCTTGAACCCGGTGCGGAAGTATTTGTTGTTGATGATGGCCACCGGCAGCGCCAGCAGAAACAAAGTCAGCGCATAGATCATGGCATTGGCGGTGCCCAGGAAGAACCCGGGCAGCGGCCAGCCCATCATGTGGCCCATGGAGATATAGAACAGCGGCACCGTGAACACAAAGGACCAGATGACCCGCCGCTTCATCACCTGGTATTCTTTTTTGGCCTCGTCCACAGGCGAGGGGGCGGCGGCGCTGCGGGCGGGCCGCTGGGGCGAAGCGCCGTATCCGGCCTTTTCCACCGCCTCCACGATTTGACCGCCGGAAAGGGTTTTGTCGTCGTAGGTCACCACCATGCTGTTCTTCAGCAGGTTAACGCTGCACGCCTGTACGCCGGGCAGCGCCGACACGCTTTTCTCCACCCGGGCGGAACAGGCGGCGCAGGTCATGCCGGTGACATTGTATTTTTCCTGCATAGGGACCTCCTTACTGTGCAAGGATACCCATAGGGGGTGGGGGTATCCATGACCTAAGTATACCGCATCAGTATGGATTTGTACAGCCCTTTTGAAAATTTTTTGCCTGGAACCAGCAGCGGCGCCGGTCATTCCCGTCAGAAAGATCAGCAGTGGATTTCGGGTTCACCGGCAGGGTAGACAGCAGGATGGACACCGCGCCGAATCTGTAGAGGGGAAGCAGCGTGTCAGGCAACATACCCCGCCGGATAAAAAATTTCCCTGTTGTCTGCACAACCGCGAATATCCGCTCAAACGGGGTATGCTGATAGCAGAACGAATGGATTCTGCAACAAAGGCGGCTGCGGCCGCACCCAAAAAAGGAGACAAAACAATGGCTGATCTTGAAAACATGGCATTCCTCAAACTGCGCCCCGTAACCGACACCCGCCTGACCGAACAGGTAACCCCGCTGCTCTGCCCGGGTGAAACAATCATGCAGCAGTACCAGGGCATCCGGGACGGCGTGCTGTTTACCGACCGCCGGATCATCGCCGTCAACACGCAGGGATTTACCGGCCGCAAAAAAGCCTTTGTGGTGATGCCCTACAGCCGCATCCAGGCCTATTCCATCGAGTCGGCCGGTGTGATCGACTTCGACAGCGAGGTGCGGATCTGGCTGGCGGGGCTGGGGATGGCGACCTTTGAACTGGTGGCCGGGGCGGATATCTTTGCACTGGCACGGCTTATCGGCAGCGGCGTTTCCGTCTGAGCGGCCCTGTTTGCGCTATACATGAATTTTACGTTGAATTTACCCGGCGCTGGTATCGCCCGATCTGCCTGGTTCGCTATAGTTAGTATGGGTTTGCCTACTTTTTTGCGTCCGACCCCGGTTTTGGGGTGCGGGCTGCGTATCCTGTACAGGCAGGGGAGGAAGGACCATGGACAAGGAGCATCCCATTGTGGAGGCGGTGTTTGCGGCCAAGACCGACAGTGCCCGGGCGGACGGGCTGATCCGGGATTGTCTGCCCTTTATCCGGGGGCAGGCGTCGCGGTTTCTCGGGCGGCCCTGCACCGACCAGGACGACGAATACAGCATTGCACTGATTGCCTTTCATGAGGCTATCCAGAACTACAGCCGGATGCGGGGGCCGTTTCTGCGGTATGCGGCGCTGACCATCCGCAGCCGCCTGATTGACCATCAGCGGCGGGAAAAGCGTCACCGGGGGCAGATCTCGCTGTTTGCGCCCCGGGATGAGGAGGATGGCCGCACCCTGGCGGATACCCTGCCGGAGGACCGGGACCGGTTTGCCGAGGCGGAAACCCGTGAGGCCACCCGTCGGGAAATCGAGGAGCTGGCAACGGTGCTGCAGCGGTTCGGGGCCAGCTTTTCCGACATTGCGGACAACTGCCCCCGCCAGCAGCGCACGCTGGAAGCCTGCGGGCAGGCGGTGCGGTACGCGGCGGCGCATCCCGATCTGCTGGAAGAACTGCTGCGCACCGGCCGTCTGCCTCTGGCCCGTCTGGCCGAGGGCAGCGGCATTGCCCGCAAAACCCTGGAGCGGCACCGGCGGTATCTGCTGGCCATGCTGCTGATCCAGACCAACGGCTATGAAATTATCCGGGGGCACCTGCACCGTGTGCTCAAACGGGGAGAGGAGGCGACCGCGTGAAGTATATCGTGCTGGAACGGCACCCGGGTTATGTGGTGGTGCTGGACGAAGAAGGGCGGTTTCTCAAAGCGGCCGACCGGCAGTATCAGGTAGGCCAGCAGCTGGACGCCATCCTGCCCATGCGCCCGCCCCGGCGGCGTGGCCGGGCAATCCTGTTTCCGGCGCTGACGGCGGCAGCCTGCCTGGTGCTGCTGGCACTTTCGGCAGTGCGGATGGCGCAGATCCCCTACGCATCGGTGTATATGACCATCAATCCGCAGGTTCGCATCGACGTAAACCGTCGGGATACCGTATTGACGGTGGAAGGCACCAACCCGGACGGCGAGGTTCTGACCGAAGGCTATGAAGGCCGGGGCAAGGAGCTGGAGCAGGTGATGGACGAACTGACCGACCGGGCGGTGGAGATGGGCTGGCTGCATCCCGGCGGCCAGATCACCCTGACCCTGGACGCGGAGGACGGGGACTGGGTGGCCGCTCACAGCGACAGCCTGCCCGCCCATCTGAACGAATATCTCAGCGAAACCCTGCAGGTGACCATCCGGGTGGATGGGGGCGAAACCGGCGGCCAGGAAGCGGCCATCCCGGTGGGCCCGCCGCCCACCGCGGTTCCCACGGCGACGCCTACCGCAGCACCCACGGCAGTACCCACGCCCGTGCCCGCCGGGGATTCGGGATATGGGGATTCCGCCTACGGTTCGTCGGAAACCCAGGGCGACAGCGGCTATACCGCTGCCACCGCCCCGCCGCAGGATTCCGGCTACGGGGAAGGGGATTCCGGCTACGAAACGCCCGCACCCCCCGAGCAGGACTCCGGCTACGACAGCCCCGAACCGGCGGAGGACTCCGGCTATGAGGATTCAGCCTATGACAGCGAATAAAAAATTTTTTGCGGCGACCCCGGTTTTGGCCCCGGCGGTACGTATCCTGTTAACACAAGCCACAAAACGGAGCCAAGACTCCGTATAACAAGGAGGAACCACCATGAAAAAGATGAACAACAAGTATCTGTCCCTGCTGCTGGCGCTGGCTCTGGCGCTGTTTGTCCTGACTGGCTGCGGAACCGCGGCCCCGGCTGTTTCCGGCGTGGAACTGGCCGATGGCGGCGTACTGCATCTGCGGGTGAATCCGGAGATTGACGTAGCCTACAACGACGCGGGCAACGTGACTGCCGTGACCGCCCGCAACGACGATGCGGCCCGTCTGCTGGAAGGCTATACCGGCTACGAGGGCCGCCCCTGCCGGGAAGTGGTAACCGAACTGGTGTCCGCCATCGGCCAGGCCGGCTACTTTGTGGAAGAGGTGGAAGGTGAGAGCCGCCAGATCACCATTGAGATCGAAGCCGGTTCCCAGCTGCCCCATCCGGAGTTCCTGGACGAAGTGGTGGCGGATGTCCGCCAGTGCGTGAGCACCAATTCCTGGCAGAGCCCGGTGGATCTGCAGGGGGAAAGCGACTACGGCATGACCGACTACGTGGACACCGACTACGGCCCGGAAAATGACGGCGTGACCGACTACAACGATACCGACTACGGCCCGAACAACGACGGCGTGACCGACTACAACGATACCGACTACGGCCCGAACAACGACGGCGTGACCGACTACAATGACACCGACTACGGCCCGAACAACGACGGTGTGACCGACTACAACGATACCGACTACGGCCCGAACAACGACGGCGTGACCGACTACAACGACACCGACTACGGCCCGAACAACGACGGCGTGACCGACTACAACGACACCGACTACGGTCCGAACAACGACGGCGTGACCGACTACAACGACACCGACTACGGTCCGAACAACGACGGTGTGACCGACTACAATGATACCGACTACGGCCCGAACAACGACGGCGTGACCGATTACAACGACACCGACTACGGCCCCAATAACGACGGCGTCACCGATTACAACGCGGGCGGGGACTCCGGGTACGACAACGACGACGGCGACTCCGGGTACGAGGGCGACTCCGGCTATGATGACTGAGGCGCGTACCCCGCTGCGGCTGCGCCATGAGATCAAGAGCTGTGTTTCCCCGGCGGAGGATCGGGCCCTGAGCCAGCGCCTGGCGCGGCTGTTCGGCCGGGATCCTCACGCCGGGCTCTCCGGGATATACCGGGTAAGCAGCCTGTATTTCGACACCCCGGGCGACCGGGCTCTGCGGGAAAAGCTGGACGGCACCGACCGCCGGGAGAAATTCCGCCTGCGGTACTACGGCGAAGATACCGGTTTTGTGCGGCTGGAGAAAAAGATCAAGGCCAGCGGGCTGTGCGGCAAGCGCAGCGCCCGGCTCACCGCCGGGCAGGTGCAGCAGCTTCTGGCAGGCGATACCGGCTTTCTGCTGGAAAGCGGCGACAGCCTGCTGATCGAGCTGTACAGCAAGATGCAGGGGCAGCGGCTGGCCCCCCGCCGGATCGTGACCTACGACCGGGAGGCCTTTCTCTGGGCGCCGGGCAATCTGCGCATCACCCTGGACCGGAACCTGCGCGCCGGGATGGAGCCATCCCGTTTCCTGGACCCGGCGCTGCCCCATATTCCCATGGCCCCCGGCCAGACGGTGCTGGAGGTCAAGTACGATGAATTTCTGCCGGAACTGGCGCGGCTGACGGTGCAGCTGCCCCGCGGGCGGGCGGAAGCGTTTTCCAAATACGCCGCCTGCCGCCGGTACGACTGAGGAGGAACCATGCCTTTCAATTTTCAGGATATCTTCAAATCCGGCTTTCTGGAGGAAGTAAACGCCGTTCCTCCGGCGGACATGGCGCTGGCGCTGGGCCTGGCCTTTGCGGTGGGGCTGTTCATCTTTTATATTTATAAGCGCTGCTATGCGGGGGTGCTGTACTCCGCCAGCTTCGGGGTGACCCTGATCGCCCTGACCATGATCACCAGCCTGCTGATTCTGGCGGTCACCAGCAATGTGGTGCTCAGCCTGGGCATGGTGGGCGCGCTGTCCATCGTGCGGTTCCGCACCGCCATCAAGGACCCTTCGGATATCGCGTTTCTGTTCTGGGCCATTGCGGCGGGCATCGTGCTGGCGGCGGGATTCATTCCGCTGGCGGTGGCGGGCAGCCTGTTCATCGGGGCGGTGCTGGCCGGATTTTCCGGCTTCCGCAGCCACGCCCAGCCCTATATTCTGGTGCTGCACTGTGCCGATGCGGCGGCGGAAACAACCGCCCGGCAGTTTGTGCAGCAGCATGCCGCCCGTCTCAGCCTGAAAAGCAAGGCGGTGGAACCGGGCCGGATCGAGCTGAACTGGGAGATCCGGCTGAAAAATGAGGATACCGGCTTCATCAACGATCTGGCCGCCCTGCCCGGGGTTGAGCACACGGTGCTGGTGGCCTACAACGGGGATTACATGAACTGATATGCTGCGATCAAAACACATCGACCGGATCTGCCTGCTGGCCGCGGCGCTGGCCCTGGCGGTTGCGGTGCTGCTGGCAAAAGGGGAGGCCCTGGGCCTGATCACCCCGGCCCACACCGTCCCGGAATATACTCGGCGGCTGTTTGACGCAGGGCGGGTGCATACGCTGGAAATCTTCCATGAGGACTGGGAGGGCTTTCTGGCCGGTGCGGACCAGGAGGAATACAGCCCCTGTGACCTGGTGATCGATGGGGAGAAATTCTCCCGGGTGGGCATCCGGGTCAAGGGGAACAACTCCCGCCGGCTGGTGAGCGACTACGGCCTGGAACGGTACAGCCTGAAACTGGAGTTCGACCACTACACCTCCGGCAGCTACCACGGTCTGGATAAATTCAGTCTGGACGCGGCGTTTCAGGACAACAGCTATCTGAAAAACTTCCTGGCCTATGACATGATGGCCTTTATGGAGGCGCCCTCGCCCCTGTGCAGCTATGTGTGGGTGCGGGTGAACGGGCAGGACTGGGGGCTGTTCCTGGCGGTGGAGGAACCGGAGGAAGCCTTTGCCCGGCGCAATTTCGGCAGCGACCACGGGCAGCTGTACAAGCCGGATTACCGCTCCCTGAACGACGAAAACGCCGACGTGGCCCTGCGCTACACCACCGACGATCCGGCGGATTATGACAACATCTTCCGCAATGCCAAATTCCCGGTAAGCGATGCGGACAAGGCCCGGCTGATCAGGGCGCTGAAAATCCTGGACAGCGGGCAGAACCTGGAACAGGCCGTGAACATCGACGAGGTAGTGCGGTATTTTGTGGTGCAGGTGTTTGTGGTGAATCTGGACGGCTATCTGGGCCGCACAGGGCACAACTATTTTCTCTACGAGGAGAATGGGGTGCTGCAGATGCTTCCCTGGGACTATAACCTGGCCTTTGCCACCTATTCCCTGGGCATGCCCGACCCGATCAACGATTCCACCCTGTACATCAACTGGCCCATCGATACCCCCGGCGCAACCGCCCGCAACCGCCCGCTCTACCACAACCTGATGCTGCAGAACGATATCTTCGCCCTGTATCACGAACAGTTCGACCGGTTCCTGCGCGAATATTTTGAGAGCGGCCATTTTGAAACGCTGGTGGCCCGCACCCGGGAGATGATCGCGCCCTATGTGCGGCAGGACCCCACCGCTTTCTGCTCCTATGAGGATTTCCTCACCGGCGTGCAGACCATCACCGACTTCTGCCTGCTGCGGGCGGAAAGCGCCCGCGGCCAGCTGGAGGGCACCATTCCCTCCACCATCCGGGGCCAGACCGAGGACAGCAGCGCCTTTGTGAACGGAAGTTCCGTCTGGCTGCCGGATATGGGCGAGATTGCCGATCTGGCAGACGGAGTAAAATAGCAGACGCCCCATGCCGTCCGGCATGGGGCATCTTTTGCAAAACGGCCGCCGGTCCAGAGACCGGCGGCCGTATCATTTGGGACAGATTGGGATGGGATGCAGGATTGCGAGTTCCCCGGTTTTACAGAAACCGGAAGAAAAACAGGTAAAGCACCAGCACAAACACGGCCAGAACGCCGATCAGTACCGGTATAAACACCGCCAGGGCAGCCAGGATCATGGCCAGCCGGTCGCCTTTTTCCAAAGGCAGTTCCTCCCGTTCCTTTTCAAAGCGCTCTTCCGCTTCGCGGACGTTCAGAATCCGGTTGATCTTTTTCCCAAACAGCATGGAAACCTCACTCCTTATGTTTCAGGGGGAAGTGGCAGGCCACAAAGTGGTTGTTGCCCACCTTAGTCCACTCGGGAACTTCCTCCTTGCACTTCTGCTGGCAGTAGCGGCAGCGGGTGTGGAACTTGCAGCCGGAGGGGGGATTCACCGGGCTGGGGATATCGCCCTCCAGCAGGATGCGTTCCCGCTTGTCGTCCTCGTCCACCACCGGAATCGCCGACAGCAGCGCCTCGGTGTAGGGATGCAGGGTGTTGGCAAACAGTTCCTCGGTGGGGGCCAGCTCCACCATGTTGCCCAGGTACATCACGCCGATACGGTCGCTGATGTACTTCACCACGCTCAGGTCGTGGGTGATGAACAGGTAGGTCAGGTTCTGCTTCTCTTTCAGGTCGGACAGCAGGTTCAGAATCTGGGACTGGATCGACACGTCCAGCGCGGAAACCGCCTCGTCACACACCACAAAGGAGGGATTCAGCGCCAGGCTGCGGGCGATGCCGATACGCTGCCGCTGACCGCCGGAGAACTGGTGGGGATACCGGCCGAACATATAGGTGTCCAGGCCGCAGTTCTCCATCACCTTGAAGATATAGTCCTTCATGGCCGGGTCGCCGCGCTTGAAAATACCGTGGGATACCAGGCCCTCGCCGATGATCTGGCCCACCGTCATACGGGGGTTCAGAGAGGAGTAGGGATCCTGGAAGATCAGCTGCAGATCCTTGCGCAGTACCCGCATTTCTTCCTTGGGCAGGCTCTTCAGATCGATGTCCTTGCCATCCTTGTGGTAGATGACCTGGCCCTCGGTCTGGGGATAGAGCTGCAGCAGGGTGCGGCCCAGGGTGGACTTGCCGCAGCCGGATTCGCCCACCAGGCCCAGGGTCTCGCCGGCGTAGATATCCAGCGAGATACCATCATTGGCGCGTACATACCGCTGCTTTTCCCGCAGCTTGGTCTTTTTTACGGGGAAATACTGCTTGAGATCCCGAATGGTCAGCAGTACTTTGCGATTCTCATTCTCCATGATTGTTTCTCACCGCCTTTTCGGGATAGAAGCACCGGACAAAGTGACCCGGGGCCACCTCCTGCAGAGGAGGCTCGCTGGCCTTGCACTTTTCGGTGCAGTACTTGCAGCGGGGGCCGAATTTGCAGCCCACCGGCAGATACAGGGGATTGGGCACCGCGCCGGGAATTGCCTCCAGGCGCTTGTCCTTGGGGGTGTTCAGCCGGGGGATGGAGATCATCAGGCCCTCGGTGTAGGGATGGGAATAGGTGCCGTTGTGGAAAATAGTCTTGGCATCGGCCTTTTCCACAATCTGGCCGCAGTACATAACGGCCACCTCGTCGGCCATCTCATGGATAACGCCCAGGTCGTGGGTGATGAACAGAATGGATGTACCGGTCTGGGCCTTCAGCTCGTTCATCAGCTTCAGGATCTGCGCCTGGATGGTCACGTCCAGAGCGGTGGTGGGCTCGTCCGCGATCAGCAGCTTGGGTTTGCAGGCCAGCGCCATGGCAATCATGACACGCTGGCGCATACCGCCGGACAGCTGGAACGGATACTGCTTGGCCACCCGCTCGGGGTTGGGGATCTTCACGTCGGCCAGCAGGGAAACCGCCTTGGCATGGGCGTCTTTTTTGTTCATGTGCTGGTGCAGCCGCAGCACCTCGCCAATCTGGCGTTCGATGGTGAACACCGGGTTCAGGGAGGTCATGGGCTCCTGGAAAATCACCGAGATCTCGTTGCCGCGGATGTGGTGCAGATCCTTGTCGCTGGCTTCCCGGATGTTTTTGCCGTCAAACATGATCTCGCCGCTGTCGATATAGCCGTTGCCGTCCAGCAGTTTGATGATGCTCATGGCAGAAACGCTCTTGCCGGAACCGGATTCGCCTACGATACCCAGAGTCTTGCCGGCCTCCAGGGTATAGCTCACGTCGTTGACTGCCTTGACGATGCCCTTCTTGGTGGTGAAATAGGTGTGCAGATTCTTGACTTCCAACAGACTCATGGTACTCACCTCTCCTTCGATTTGGGGTCAATGGCGTCGCGCAGGCCGTCGCCGATGCAGTTGATGCTGATGGTGCAGATACCCAGCATCAGAGCGGGGAACACCCAGCGCCACCAGTAGTTCTCGATGACCTGGCCGTTCTGGGCGCCGGTCAGCATGTTACCCCAGGTAGCATTGGGCTCGGTAACGCCGAAGCCGATAAAGGACAGGGAGGACTCGGTCAGCATGCAGGTCGCAAAGTTCAGGGTCGCGTTCACGATGATGACCGTGATGATGTTGGGCAGGATGTGGCGGAAGATAATGCCGAATTCCTTCACGCCCAGCGCCTTGGCGGCGGTGACGAATTCCTGCTCGCGCTCGGCCAGCACGCTGCCGCGCACCAGACGGGCGATGCCGGGCCAGGACAGCAGGCCCAGGATGCACATGATCAGGATGATACGCTGGGTCTCGCTGATGGAGTTGCCCAGGATCGAAGACAGAATAATACAGAACGGCAGGAACGGAATCGAAGAAACGATCTCGGTCAGACGCATGAGCAGGTTGTCCACCTTGCCGCCCTTGTAGCCGGAGATACCACCCACCACAATACCGATGATGGTGGAGATGATAACAGCGATAGCGCCCACGGTCATGGTCATACGGCCGCCCACCAGAATACGGCGGAACAGGTCACGGCCCAGATCGTCGGTGCCCATCAGGTAGCCCTTCAGACCCCAGGCAACCACGGAGCCATCCTCGGTGATGGCGTAGTTGGCGTAGTAGCCGCTGTCCACGGAGGCAACGGTCACATCCTTGGGGGCGTTGGCCTGGCCGTGGGTGTTGTCACCCCAGCCGCGCACGGTGCCGTCCTGCAGCACGGCGGTGAAGTGATACCGGCCGCCGGTGATGGAAACCACCTGGCCCTGGATATTTTCGGGAACATCCAGACCCTTCTTGATGTTGTTGCCCCAGGTATACACACGCCCGTCAGAGGTGACAGCCGCGGCGCATTCGTCGGTCAGCGCCAGATCCACCACGTTGCCCTGGATTTCCTCCGGGATCTGGGTGTAGGCGGAAGTCTTGTTGGTAAGAGGCACAACCTCGCCGTCCTTGGTCAGCACCATAACGATGTTGGTGCTGGCGGCGAACTTCTCGATGTTGCCCTGTACCCCTTCGGGATAGCTGATGCTCAGCAGGTAGTCGCTGCCCCAGTTGTACATTTCGCCGTCCTCGGTCAGGGCCAGAGAGATCTGATAACCGGCATAGATCTGCTTGATGTCGTTGCCGCCGGTGCGCAGATCCATGGGAATGCTGGCCAGACCCATACGGTCGTTGCCCCAGGTGAAGATCTGACCGTCCTCATTGACGGCAACCACATGGTCCAGACCGGCAGAGACCTGAACCAGTTTGCCGGTCTCGCTGCTGCTGGGGATCTTTTTCAGCTTTTCATTGGGGAAGGTACCCCACTCGTACACATTGCCGTCCTTGTCCAGGCCCACCGAGAAGGAACTGCCCACGGACAGGTCCTGCGCGTTGTTCTTAAGCTGGCTGGGCACTTTGAGCATGCCAAAGCCCGGGCCCACGTTGGCCTGGGTCACGTCCTGATAATACAGGTCGATGGGGAAGAAGAACGGCAGGAAAATGCAGCACAGGAAGATAAAGGTAAACAGGACCACGCCGGTCATGGCGATCTTGTCCTTCACAAAGGCGCCAACCACCATCTGCAGCGGGCTCTGCAGCACCTCTTCTTCTTCCTGGGGAAGGCCGCCCAGGACCATGCGCTGGGCAGCGACCGCTGCCGTGGAGCGCTTGTTCTTTTTGTCTTTTCGCATCCTCGTTCCTCCTTAGCCGTCCAGCCGCACGCGGGGGTCTACCATGGTGTAGGCCACGTCCATGATGACGTTGCCGGCCAGGGACAGCACCACGTAGAACATCTGCATGGTCAGAACCACCGCAAAGTCACGCTGCAGCAGGCCGTCGATCAACATTTTGCCGAGACCGGGCCACAGGAACACCGACTCGATAACGATGGAACCGCCGAACAGGCCCACAACCCACCAGGTGGTAACGGTAACCACCGGGATCAGGGCGTTGCGGAACGCATGGATGTAGATAACGGTCTTTTCCCGCAGGCCCTTGGCGCGGGCGGTCTTGATGTAGTCCATGCGCAGCACATCGATCATGGCAGCACGCACATAGCGGGTGATACCGCCGATACCCGATACCGACATAACCAGCACCGGCAGCGCCATATGCCACAACATATCGCCTACAGCCGCCAATCCGGTAGCTGTAGAGCCGGCCGAACGTACACCGCTGATGGGGAAGATCGGGAACTTGACCGCCAGCAGGAAGATGGAAAGCAAAGCAATAATGAAAGTGGGTATACTGTACCCCACAATGGTCAGCACCTGCACGCTCTTGTCAAAGGCGCCGTTCTTGCGCACCGCGGTGGCGATGCCCAAGGGGATGGAGATCACAAACACCACGACCATGGTCAGCAGGTTCAGCAGCACCGTGTTGAACATCGGCGCGCCGATGACGTTGATGACTTCCTGCTTGTACTGGGTGGAGTAGCCGAAATGACCGGTCAGCATATTGCCCATCCAGGCAAAATACTGGATCGGCAGGGGCTGATCCAGACCCAGAGAGGCCTTGGTCTTTTCGTACAGAGCCTGGTAAGCGTCAGGCTTCATAGTGGTTTTGCTGCTGCCCAGCATGATATCCACGGGGTCGCCGGGCATGGATTTATAGATCCAGAACATCAGGATGGAAATGATAAAGAAGACGAAGACGATATAGATCAATCGCTTCAGCAGATATCTGCCTTTTCCCATTCGCCGTTCCTCCAATCGTACAAAGAATAAATAGGTGCGCTCCTTCCCGGAGCAGGGGAAAAGCAGGGGCGGCTTTGCCTCTGCGCAAACTGCTGGCAATAAGGAAAATCCGGCGGAACCCGGCCACAAGGCGGGGTTCCGCCGGACGTTCTTATGCCGGATTAAACCTTAGGCGTCGACCCAGGCATCCAGGACGGCACGAGACCACTCCCAAACGGAGGTGGAGTACCAGCCGTGCAGCTTGTTGGAGAAGAAGTCGTAGTACTCATCGGAGTACAGGGGGATGTCAGGCATCTTGTCGTTCCAAACGGCGATGAAGTTCTGCCATGCGGTCAGCCAGGTTTCCTTGTCGTCGAAGGGGATGGGCTTCAGAGCCTCGGCAACAGCTTCCAGTTCCTCATCGGCGATCCAGTTGCTGTTGTAGCCGCCCTGCATCCAGACAGGATCGGTGGAGTAGTAGTACCAGGGGCTGCTGGCCAGAGCAAAGCCAACGGCCAGGTTGTACATGTTGTAGGTCTTGTCACCGGTGTGGGTGATAGCAGCCTGCAGGGTGGGGAAGTCCATGGTGGTGGCGTTCAGCTGCATGCCGATCTCGGTCATAGCCTCGGGCAGCATGGTAGCCAGCAGGTCGGAAACGGGGTTGCCGTCGGTGTTGGCCCACTCGATCACCAGGGGCTTCAGCTCGCCGTCAACTTCCTTGTAACGCAGGCCGGTGCCGGAGTACTCGGTGCCGTCAGCGTTCAGGGTCCAGCCGTCGGCCTCCAGCAGAGCCTTGGCCTCGTCCAGGTTCTTCTCGTAGGTCTCCAGGTTCTGGTCGATCCAGTCCTTGGATTCCTGGTACTCCCACTGGGCCAGACCATAGTAGGAGTGCACAACAGCCGCGTAGCCGCCGCTGTACTGACGGGCAAACTCGTTGCGATCCAGGCAGTAGGCAATCGCCTTACGGACGTTGGCAGAATCGGTGGGGAACTGGCTGCAGTCGAACTGCACCTTGCCGTAACCGTTACGGAAGAAGGTGTTGTCCTGAGCCAGGCCCTGGTCAACCAGATCCAGACCGCCGTTGATGGTGTCGGCGCCGCTGCACTGGAACAGCAGGTCAACAGAGCCGGACTTCAGCTCGTTGATCATGGTGTCGGTCCTGACCATCTTGATGATCAGCTTCTCGATGACCGGCTTCACACCACGGTAGTCGCCCGCATAGTTGGGGTTGACAACCAGGGTGCACTGGGCGCTGGCCACGTCGAAGGACTCGAACAGGTAGGGGCCGCAGGTGACGGTCGGGTTGTAACGATAGCCGCTGGTGGGATCGTTGATGGTCTTCAGCAGCAGATCGGTGGTGAACTCACCGGTGATGGTAGCACCCTCAGCGGTATCCTCCACGTCGCAGTCCGGAGCGATGACATGCATCGGGCGGGGCATAGCGGAAGCGTAGGTGATATCGTAGTGGTAGGGCAGCTCCTCAGCGCGCACGGTGACGGAGTAGGTCATCTCGTCAACCAGATGCACACCGGCGAAGTACTCGGTCTCGCCGTTGAAAAACTCCTGGTAGCCTACCAGGGAGTAGCCGGACTGGCTGGGATAGCCGTCCACGCCGTTCATCTCAGGGCTGCTCTCCAGCAGCAGCTGGAAGACGTAGTCCTTGGCGGTGATGGGGGTGCCATCGCTCCACACCAGACCGTCGTTGATGGTCACGGTGTAGGTCTTGGTGCCGTCCTCGTTCTCGGTCTCGGTGTGGCTGGCCACCACGGTGGGATCGTAAACGTAGTTGCCGTCGATGTCGGACACAACGGTACCATAGCCATGGATCAGGTCGTAGGTCTTGTAGTTGACCGCGTTGTTGGAGAAGCTGGGATCGTAGAAGTCATTACCCATCTGGGTAGTGCTGCCGATTACCAGCTGGCCCTGCGGCTCGGTGGGGCGGGTGCTCTCAGTACCCGCAGCAGAACTGCTTCCGGCAGCGCTGCTGTCCCCGTTGTTGGTTACGGGCGCCTGGCCACCGCAGGCAGCCATCGAAACGGCCATAACGCCTGCAAGCAGCAAGGACATGAGTCTTGTCTTCTTCATACATGCATTCCTTTCCTGTCCCAAAAACAGTAGATTTGACTGAACCGGGCGTACAGGGGGAGGAAGAGCCCCCGGCCTGTGCCATCCGGTGGAATCTGTATTATTTTAGCAAGAAAACGGAGAAAAAGCAACCAAAAGTGAAGTTTTGAGTAAACTTTTATAAAAAGCGAAGAAAAATCTGTGTTGAAATAGTGTTGTATCATGCAAAAGTGCAGAACTCTGACAGGGTGGCAGGGACCAACCTGTCCGCGTCACGCGGACAGCAGCGCCTCCATCTCTCCCAGCAGGGTGTCAAAGTACCGCAGAGCGTCGTCAATGGGGGCGGGCGTGGACAGGTCTACGCCGGCACCCTGCAGCAGGGTCACCGGATCGGCGGAGCAGCCGCCGCTCAGGAAGTGCAGGTAGTCGTCCACTGCCGGCTGGCCTTCCCGCAGGATCCGCTGGGACAGCGCAACCGCCGAAGCAAACCCGGTGGCGTACTGATATACATAGAAATTGTAATAGAAGTGGGGGATGCGGGCCCACTCCAGGGCAATCTGGGGATCCGCCGCGATATCGTCGCCGTAGTACAGCCGGTTCAGCTCGCCGTACTTGGCGCACAGGCCCTCGGCGGTCAGCGCCTTGCCCTGGCGCACCTGTTCGCTGCACCACAGTTCAAACTCGGCAAACATGGTCTGCCGGTACAGGGTGGTGCGGAACTGCTCCAGGAAGTGGTTGATCAGGTAGGCGCGCTGACGGGGCTCCTGGGTGCCGTCCAGCAGATGGTGGATCAGCAGGGCCTCGTTGCAGGTGGAGGCAACCTCCGCCACAAAGATCTTGTACCCGGCGTAGGTGGGCTTCTGGTGGGTGTTGGACAGGTAGGAGTGCAGCGCGTGGCCCATCTCATGCACCAGGGTGAACGCATCGTTCAGGGTATCGGTGTAGTTGAGCAGTACGTAGGGGTGCGCACCGTACACACCGGCGGAATACGCGCCGGAACGCTTGCCCTGATTCTCGTACACATCCAGCCAGCGGTTGTCGAAGCCCTCGTTCAGCATCCGCAGATAGTCCTCGCCCAGAGGGGCCAGAGCCTCGCGGGCCATCTCCTTGCCTTTTTCAAAAGGGACTTCCATCTGCACATCGGCCACAATGGGGCAGTACAGATCATAATAGTGCAGCTCGTCCACACCCAGCAGCTTCTTGCGCAGCCGTACGTACCGGTGCATGGTGGGCAGATGCTTGTGCACCGTCTCGATCAGGTTGTGGTAGATTTCCACCGGAACCTCGGTTCTGGCCAGGGAGGCGTGCAGCGCGGAGGGATAGCGGCGGGCGTTGGCAAAGAACTGCAGCTGCTTCATCTGGGCGCTCAGCACAGCGGAGCAGGTATTCTTCAGCTTGTCATACCCGGCGTAGAGGGAACGGAAAGCGGATTCGCGCAGCACCCGGTCCGGGGACTCCATCATCGCAATGTAGCTGCCGTGGCTCAGGGCATGGTGCTCGCCCTGGCCGTCCACAGCGTCCTCAAAGGTCATGTCGGCGTTGTTCATCAGGGCAAAGATATTGCCCGGGGCCTGCCCCATGCTGCCGGCGGCGGCCAGCAGATTTTCACCTTCGGCGGAGAGGGTGTGCTCCTTTTCGCGCAGGATGCGGGTCAGTGCCAGCCGGTAGTGCTCCAGAGCCGGCTCGGTGCGGTAGAACTCCTCCAGACGGCTCTCCTCAATGGCCAGCAGTTCCGGGGTCTGGAAGGCCAGCGCCTGCTCCCAGGCCACCAGGAAGTTACGGGCCTGGGCGCTCATCTCCTGATACACCGGTTCCCGGGTATCCTGGTCGGTCTTGCGCATCGCGTAGGACAGCATCCGGTCAACGTCCACCTCCAGATTGTCCTGCAGCTGCAGGAACTCCAGCAGGGTGGCGGCGCTTTCGCTCAGCCGCCCCGCGTAGGCGGACAGCTTGCCCAGAGACTCCTGCAGCCGGGTATATTCCGCCTGCCAGGCTTCGTCACTGGGGAAAAGATCGGTGAGGTTCCAGGTGAATTCCTGGGGGATCTCACTGCGGACAGGAAGGGTTTGTGCCATGAATGTCGACTCCTTTTGCAATAAATTGGGGCCTTGCCGCAAACGGCCGGCCCGAAAAGCGCCTGAAACGGCGCTGAAGGTACTTCCCCAGTATAGCACAGTCTGCCGCCGCTGTCATCGGATATACACTTGCAGGCGAAAAGGTTATCCAATACGGCGGAGAATTCTTTTGTTACATGTGTCCTTTACCTTTTATATAAGGTAAGGCGCTTCGCTGCCCGGCGGATGAGCCAGGGAAAGCAGTTCTTCCATACGGGTACTTCCGCTCTTTCTTGATCTGTACAATTTCAGTCATTTTGTTCTGCACACCGAAGCGCCGGATACGCAACGGTGTGGCCTGCGGATTTTCCCTGTCCTTCTGCACGAATCCGGCGGGATAGGCTGGCGTATGAGATTTTATTCGACAGCTCCGCTGCCGCTCTCTGGCAGGCGCAGCGCCGCAGCGGTCTGATGATTGGCGTGATCGGGGCTGATTCAAAAGAGAAGCGCTTTTATGCCTTGCAGAACGCAGGGAGAAAACTTGAACGCAAAAGCCCCGGCTGTCTGGCCGGGGCTTTACAATGGTATAGAAAAACTCCCGAATGCTGTTGCATTCGGGAGTCTGGTGCGGATGAAGGGACTTGAACCCATATGAAGTTGCCCTCACTAGAACCTGAATCTAGCGCGTCTGCCAATTCCGCCACATCCGCTTATTCTGTTGCTCCGTCGCCGCGGAACGTTATATATCTTAGCATGAGTTTCCTGGGTTGTCAATACATTTTTTGAAATTTTTTGCAAAAAATTAAATGGCCGCAAAAATGGGGGAAAACAGCCGGTCAAACACGCGGGCAAAGCAGCCTGCATGCAGCCGGATCAAGACGGTGATAAAGATTGACAGATTCAGTCCGGATTGCCGGTGCAAAAAGGCGCTGCAAAGCTGCGGCAGCCACGGAATTCCTTGGCAGGATCTGATACAATCTGAGTAAAAACCGGCTGCCCCAAAGCCTGTTGCCTTGATCTTTACAGCTGCGAGTGCCCGCTTCCGCGTTTTGCGCAGGGGAGGGTATTGCGCTCATAAAAGAAAACAGAGGTTCGCTACCCGGGATTTGGGGTTTTGAAAACAGTCGTATTGTGGTATTGTTATAGCGGACGCAAACAGGAACAGGAAAGGAGAACTGGCAGCGATGAAAACAACAAACAGGCCGAACATTCTATTTATTCTGGCAGACGACATGGGGGCGTGGGCGCTTCATTGTGCGGGAAACACCGATATCCGCACCCCCAATCTGGACCGTATGGCGCAGCGCGGCGTGCGCTTTGACAACTTTTTCTGCGCATCGCCGGTATGCTCCCCGGCGCGGGCATCGATCCTGTGCGGGACGATGCCCAACTGCCACGGCGTGCTGGACTGGCTGGACGGCGGCAATGTACCGGCATCCCATCCGTTTACAGCGGGCAAGGATGTGTTCCGGTTTGAAACGCAGCCCATCCGTTATCTGGAACACCTCACCAGCTATACCGAACTGCTGCAGCAGGCGGGGTACACCTGCGGGCTGTGCGGCAAATGGCACCTGGGGGACAGCCTGTCCCCGCAGAAAGGCTTTACCGACTGGTACACCATTGCAAGAGGCGGCTGCGACTATTTCAAACCGGAGATTGTGGAAAACGGCACCATCCGGGAAGAACCGGGCTATGTGACCGATCTGATCGGGCAGCGGGCGGTGGAAATCCTGGAACGGTATGCAGCCCGGCCGAATCCCTTTTATCTGAGCGTTCATTTCACTGCGCCGCATGATCCCTGGGATAAAGAACAGCATCCCCAGGCCTGGTGGGATCTGTATGAAGGCTGCGAATTTACCGCCACGCCGGATCTGCCGCTGCATCCGAACCAGGTGTATACCTGTTCCCACGGTACCGGAGAGCGGCGCAAGCAGCTGCTGCGGGGCTACTACGCGGCAATCAGCGCCATGGATCATCAGATCGGCCGCCTGATCGGAAAGCTGGAAGAACTGGGCATTGCAGACAATACCATTGTGGTCTTTACTTCGGACAATGGCATGAACCTGGGCCAGCACGGAATCTGGGGCAAAGGGAACGGTACCTTCCCGCAGAATATGTTTGATTCCTCGGTCAAGGTGCCGTTCCTCGCCATGTGGCCCGGCCACTTCCGGGAAAACGCAGTCTGCGAAGAAATGTTCAGCCATTATGACCTGATGCCTACCCTGTGCGAACTGGCGCAGGCGGAATGCCGCACCCGCCAGCCGCTGCCCGGCACCAGCTTTGCCGCCTGGCTGCGGCAGCCGGATACAGTGCGCGGCGGTTCGATTGTGGTGTTTGATGAGTACGGCCCGGTGCGTATGATCCGCAGCAAGGAGTATAAACTGGTGCTTCGCTATCCCTATGGCCCCAACGAACTGTACGATTTGCGGCAGGATCCCCAGGAGGAAACCAATCTCTATGACCAGCCGGCGCAGCGGGAACGTATTCTTGCCATGAGCCGTGAGATGGACGAATGGTTCCGCCGCTGGGCCGACCCGGCCTTCGATCCGCGGTGCGAAGCGGTTACCGGTACCGGCCAGCACTGCCGTCCGGGCACCTACGCGACCCTGACCGACCGCTACGGTGCGATTCCCCGGTTTGTGAATCCGCAGAAAAAATAAGCATAAAGCGCCCGCCCCCCGGCCCGGTGAAGGCGGGAATGCCCTGTGTGACCTCATCACGGTGCCGCCGGCTTCTTTGTAGTATCATAGAGCCATTCTGACCGGGGAGGTATCCTATGAATACGGAAAAGAAACGGCGCAAAGCCGTGGTGGACAGCTCGGCCTGCGTTGCCTGCGGCTGCTGCGTCAAGGTGTGCCCGCTGCAGGCGATTGAGGTCATCCGGGGCGTGACGGCCCGGGTAAACGAAAACCGGTGCGTGGGCTGCGGCCGGTGTGCCAGGGAATGCCCTGCCAGCGTGATTGAAATCCGGGAGGTGCAGGCATGAAAAAGCGGTGGTACGATTATATGTGGATCGTTTCGGCCCTGTATCTGGTGCTGGGCTTTTTCAATATCCTGTTTGCCTGGCTGGGGCTGCTGTGCTTCTTCATTCCGCTGCTGATTGCCGTGCTCGGCGGCAATAAGGGATACTGCAACCGGTACTGCGGCCGCGGCCAGCTGTTCGGGATGCTGGGCGGGCGGTTTGGCCTTTCCCGCAAAAAGGATATCCCCGGCTGGATGAAAAGCAAGGCGTTCCGGTATGGGTTCCTGGCCTTTTTCTTCGCCATGTTTTTCCTGATGCTCTGGAACACCTGGCTGGTTTTCGCCGGGGCGCAGGACCTCCGCCAGGTGGTCACCCTGCTGTGGACCTTCAAGCTTCCCTGGCAGTGGGCCTACCACGGTACCCTGTTCCATCCGGGTGTGGCGCAGTTTGCCTTCGGTTTTTACAGCGTTATGCTCACCTCCACCGTGCTGGGGCTGATCACCATG
>CALXAH010000028.1 GCA_944386225.1 uncultured Gemmiger sp. | reverse complement strand
ATACCGGTCATTACAATAGATACGCCTCCCTTGTTTTGCAATGATTAGACGAATTTTTGAAATGATAAGACGAACCTCGCTCCAAACGATTGAAAGCAGGTTGTGCATGGTGTAATTATATATAACGGTTAGCCGTATCTAACCAAAAGATAGCATACCTATCCCATAAAGTCAACGCATTACAAAATAGGAGGATCAACATGAGCAATCAAATCAATCCCGCAAAAAAGAGTCTCACTAACGCAATGCAGACCTTGCAACAAATCCTGTTTTTCCGTGAGTTGGGATTTCCGTTGAAAGAAATAGGGCAAATTTTGCAACAGCCGGATTTTGACAGGATCAATGCATTCAAAAGGCAAAAGGAGCTTTTTCTCCTAAAGCGCAATCGGCTTGACCGACTTATACAACTCCTAGAACGTCTTGAGAGAGGAGAAGCCTGTATGAGTTTTAAAGAATTTGACTTGTCGGATTATATCAGCGCCCTGGAAGAGTTCAAGGCCAATCAGACACAAGCTGTCACACAACACTGGGGCAGTGTCGATAATTTCGATATGTTCATTCAAAAGATCAAAGAGGATGAAAGTAACGTTGCAAGGCTTGCGATTCAACAGTTTGGCAGCATTGAAAAGTATACGGAAGCCATGAAGCACAATCTGGAACATTTCTCTGAAATTGCGGATCAGTGGCAATCTCAAATCCCGGAAGAAAAACGCACAGATGATAAGTTTCTTGCGTTGGCACGTCACAAAGAAGAGAATGTTAGCTCAGAGCCGGTCCAGCAGATTGTCAGAGAAATAGTCGCAACTGCTCTGGAGGTTGACCACGCTGCGAAAGTTGGAAATGCGGGAAACTACTGTCAGACGGTGATAGAGATTTATTCCAATGACTACTTTAGCAAAATTATCGATGCTAAGTATGGCGATGGAAGTAGCGCATATATTGTGAAAGCCTTCTGCTTTTATAGTAAAAATCATACTTTTCAAAGCAATTATTTGAGAAACGCTTAGAGAAATAGGAAACTGTCGCAAGTTTTATTAAATGCGACTGAAGGTGGAAATAGGGGTCACTAAGCCATAAACCGACTCAGAATCCCTCAATATAGGCAAGCTGTGGCACAAGAACGTTTTGTGAATTCGCCCACCTAGCGGTAGAGAAAAGCCGGGCAGCCTCTCGGAAGTATCGAGGAGGCCGCCCGGCATGAGGGGAAGATGTTTAACGCGAATTAGAAGAAGGAAGTTATTAAATTTCGTACCAGCGGATTTCGTTGGCGTCCATATCCAAATCGAAGCTGGCACCATCACCGGTGTAGACAGTGGTGTGCTGCGGCTCGTAGGTGTTGTTGACCACGCAGTACTTGCCGTTCTTCACATAGGCATGCACTTCCACATTGTAGTTGGAGCTGAACCACTTGTGCAGTTCGTCCTCGCTGTGGCTGGCCCAAAGAATGGAACGATACAGAATGCGGCTGTTCTCAAAGCTGTAGGGCAGGCCGCTGATATACACACTGCGGCCGGCGCCGTACTCGTTGACGGCCATCTGCACTTCCTTTTCCCGCTGCACCAGTATCTCAGTGTTCTCCAGAGCGTAAATGCTCTTCTTGCCTTCGCCGAAGTCCACCGGCTTGGTGGTGTCAGCCAGGATGAAGTGGTCGGGATGCTCATCCCAGTTGTACTTATCATAGTTAAGAGTCAGGCCAGTCTCTTTCTCCACGCCGAGCGCGGCAGCCAGCTGGAGGTAACGGCCCTGGTACTGATGACCGGAAGGCTCACCCACACCGATGAAGCCGCCACCCTGGCGGATGAAACCACGAATCGTAGCGGATACTGCCGGATCTTCCCATACCGCGCCGCCAGTGTGGGCGGTGTCGCCATCGCCCACGTTCACCAGCACGTCCACATCGTTCAGGACGGAGGGATCAGCCTTGATGTCGTCAAAGCTGATGAAACGCACATCAAAGGGCGCGCCAGAGAGCACCTCGATGATACCGGCGTAGCTGTAGTTCTGCTTTTGATACAGTGCGTGATGCACCATATGGCAGCCCCAGCTGCGGGCTTTGCCCCAGCTGTTCAGAACCGCCACAGTCTTGATGCAGTAGGCGGTGGTGCCACGGGCATTCTCGTACAACTCACGGAACTCGTTGCAAACGCTCTCCACGTAGTCGATGAATTCAGGGAACTCCAGAGCCAGTTTCAGATAGCCGCCGTAGCCGATGCGGTCCACCGGCTTGCGCAGGATAGCCCGCCGCGCAGTGACCCAGTTTTCCTTGGCTTCCTTCACCGGGTCGCCGCCCTCGTGGAAGGTGTCGGGGAAGAAGTAGGGCAGGAAGCGGCCCTCGGTGTATTTCACGCCGGGGATGTCGCTGATGAGGCGCAGGGTAGAGCCATTACCCACACTGCCCACCACGGCGTCCAACCCAATAGAGGCAAACTCCGGCAGATAGGGCTCGGTGCCGATCCAGTGGTCACCAAGGAACATCATGGCTTCCTTGCCCAGCTCGTGGGTGATGTCCACCATTTCCTTGGCCAGCTTCGCTACCTCGCGACGCTGGAAAGCCATAAAGTCCTTGAACTCCTTGCTGGGCACACGGTACTGGTTGTTGTAGTAGCCCTGGTCGATGATGTACTCGGGGCGGAACTTATAGCCCACTTCTTTCTCAAACTGCTCCAGGATGTAGGGGGACACGGAGGCAGAATAGCCGAACCAGTCCACATACTTTTCGCGCTTCAGCTCATCAAACACCAGCGTGAACTGATGGAAGAAGGTAGTGTAGCGGATCACGTTCACGTAGGGATGGTCGGCGATGAACTTGCGCAGGCGTTCCATGGTGAACTTGTGAGTTTTGGGCTGACGTACATCGAAGGTGATTTGATGTTCAAAGTCCTTCCAGTCGTTGGTCACCGCGTTGTACATATGTACGGGATCCCAAATGATGTAAGCCAGAAAACTCACGGTGTACTCGTGGTAGGCTTCCGGCGCGGGAATGACCACGCAGCCATCTGTCTCGTCGTAGCTCCAGGAATCGGGGGACAGCGGCTGACCAGTGGTACGATCCACGACCTCCCACCAGCGCTTCATATCATCCCGGGTGTTTACCTGCAACAGCTCATCACTGATACCCTGCATGAGAGGTATGCGCAGCTCGCCGTTCTCGGCGGTGTAAAAGCCGGTCATAATGTAGCACTGCTGTACCTCGTCCGGATTCGCCTTCGCCCAAGCGTTGTCCTTGCGGGTGGTATAGTAGGTGGAATAGATTTTCGCACCCACTTTAGTGAGTTCTTCGGGGAATTCGGTGCCGTCGCAGTCCCGAATTGCGTCCGCGCCCCAGCGTTTCAAAATCTCGATGGTCTCAGGTACAACGTCGAGGTTGGTGGGAATGGTTACTCGACCGGTTTTCAAATCGTTATTCATTGATAGAACCTATCCTTCATCAATTGATGGTAATTTCTTAATTCTTTGCAGGCAACTGGTGTGCACCGACAGAGGGGGGATTGGGAATGCTATTTCCATAAAAATCCACCAGCTGCGGTCCAGTGGTTACCCCAGCGCCGACAGCAGGGCTGCTCTCGCACAAGCAGTAACCTGCCAAGGTGTCAAGAGCAGGGCCCTGTTCGGTGCCGGTCTTCCCAGTGCCGGGCGACTGCAGACAGGGATCTGCCGTTAGATTATTCTGTCCGTTTTCTGGCGTGTTCTGGTAGCCCCAGAACAGGTTGTTGGAGTATTCGGTAACATCTGTGTACCAGTTTTCATGCCGGGGATGAGAGCCAGCATAGTAAACCAGGTTGTTCTTCAGCACCATGGGTCCTACGGCATCGCTGTTGGTGTCGATGAAGGGTACGCCTTCCTTGATATAGAAGGTGTTGTTGTACACCTGTGCCACCGGACTACTGGCCGGCAACAGGATGGCCCGGCCATCATTCTGGCTGATATTGTAACGGAAAACGGTGTTCACCGCCTCCTCACCGCAGACCATCAGGCAGCCGCCCTCATTGTCGTGGCTGTAGTTGTACTGGTAGATTGTGCCGTCACCCCAGTCGGCGTCAAAAGCCTGGCCGTCCTGGTTTTCGCCATTGTGGTAACGGGTGTTGAACACTTCATTGAACTGGAACAGTGCATCCTTGCATTTCCAAGGCCAGACGGCGGCTGCCACCCGACCGAAGTCGCTTTCGGCGTAGTCCTTTTTGTTGATCTGGCGGCCAGCTCCATCGGAAACGTTGTACTCGATGAGAGGGCGGTCGCAGTACATGGTGGTGATGGCATCGCCGCCGGCATCTTTGACAAAGTTGCGGCGGATGACTACGCGGCTGGCACCGTACCGCGCAACTACATCGTCGGGGATCTCTTTGGTAAGAAAATGGCCGCAATATGCGGTGTAGGCCACCGCGATGCCCCACCGATTCACGTCTTCCAGATAGCAACCCTCAATGCACACGTCGTCAAACCGGGCAATTCCGGTTTTCGCCTCGTCTGTTGGCATGAAGGCAGTGAAGTAGATGCCACCGTTGTTCATATGCTTGTTGTACACATTGCCGTGCACATGACACACTGTAAGATCGCGCAGGTGGATATGGCTAAGGGTACCGCTGTTCTGCGCCACCACCGCCACACCGGTTCGGTCCATACGGTCGAGAGCGTTGTAGACAGCGTTCGGCTCCTCACTGCAGTTGGTGATAGACAAGTCAGAAATCTCGATGCCTTCGCAGTCATAAAGCAGCACGGCGCTGGATACATATCCGGAATTTTTGTGAGCCGGGTTGTCCAGGGGTACACCGTAGTCCTGGAACCACAAGCCCTGCCCGTTGGCATGAATCTCAGGTTTTACGCCCTCGCCATAGGCGCCGATGCAAATGGGGTTGGCAGCAGAGGCGTGGATATCACGCAGGTGCAGATACTCGCCTTCGAATCGACTGCCACGTTCCAGCAAGATGCTGTCGCCGGGCGCCAGCGGCTTACGGCTGACCGCATCAAGGCTGCGCAGGGCGCTTTGAGGGGAGAGGCCGCTGTTTGTATCGTCGCCCGAACGGCTGCTGACATAATAAATCGTTGCACGGTGACCGGAATAATGCTGCTGGGCAGCGGTCATATTCATATTACTCATAAATCCCATTCGCTTTCTGTGTGGTGAATGTCAGACGCTGAACTGGTGGCACAGCGTATTAGCAGTAACAATCTCTCCGTAGGCTTCCCGACCGGGGGTGTGACCGTCCAGAGACAAGATACCTTGATATGGGAGGAAAGATTCCTCCAGTTCGGAAAGAGCGTCAATGCGTCCCTCCGTGAACAGCTCGATCCGTTTACACAGTGCCCGGCAACGTGCTGCTACTCCACCCAAGCGCAGATCCAGAATTTCCATGCCCTGGCCTTTGCGCTCTTGAGACCAGACCTCCACTGTAAGTTCGTGAAGGGCTTCGACCTGGGCTTTCATTTCTATCAGAAGGTCTGTAGCGGCGGCTAGGGACTGCTGCTGGCTCTGCTGAGTAACAGCATCGTGCAGCGCGGCAGAGGCGTTGCAACGGATGGACAAAACTTGGGAAAGACACTGGTACATCTTAAGGATGCGTTGCAAACTCTCGCAGCGTGTGTTCTGCGCAAAGGCAGCGAACTGGGGCGCAAGCGCTTCATAATACGCTGCCAATGTTGCAGGCGCGGAGGTAAGAGAGGGTTGGAACAATTCGCTTGCCATGTCTCCGTAGAGTAGCAACTTGTGCGGAATCAGCGCCTCAAGGTTTTCTTGAGGTATGCCCGGTATCGTATTCAGCTTTTCCATGAGGGTATATGCTGCCAACGGGGCATCACTGAACAAGCGGCAATATGCGTCGGTCTGGCCCGGCGCAGCAGAGCCATACCGCAGCAGGCCGTAAAGGGCCATGCCGGGGAGTACGGTTGCCAACGGGGTTTCTTCTCCGTCATCCCCCCACAAAGTGACCAGGATATGCTGTACGCCCAGACTGTAGCAGGCTTCCGCTGCCGCCTGGGAATCCTGGAAACTCTTGGTGAGGTTTGGCACCCAGCCGCCCCATTTCCAAACACCGCCAGCAAAGGCTGTTTTCAGACAGCCCCGCCGACGAATTTGGGCCTCGTACTCCTCCTGAGTGTCGTGGTAATAATCCCAGTACACAAAGGTTAAACCGGCCGGATAGCAAGCGGCATCCTGTTCGGACACCGGATCGCTGTTGCCGTAGTAATCCATCAGGGGAGTACGATCCCGGAAGAGCATATCGTCCCAAATCATGGGTTGCAATCCATATTTTTCGCACAAGCGGCAGACCGTGTGCAGGTGATTCATCAAAATCTCCCGGTGGTCTCGGTAGCCGTTTTCCCGCAGATACCGCCCAGTGCCAAGGCTGACGGCCTCATCCATGCCCAGATGGATGCGCCGACTTTGGAAGGTCTTGCTGAAGTGAGCAATCATTGCTTCCACAAGAGCCTCGGTTTCCGGGTGGCCCACTTTCAAGTTATCAACGGTGTCCCGCATGGGCTGCATATACGACCAGCGGATCGCGGTGCGAAGGTGCGCCAGCGTCTGGATGCAGGGTACAAGCTCGATTCCCACAGACTGCGCGAACCGATCGATCTCCTTTTGCTCCTCTACGCTGTAGCGACCCCGCCGATAGCCGAAATAGGGGTAACCGGGCAGTTCATAGGTGTCCTCCATATAGAGATAGCACGCTGTATAGCCCATCATGGCCAGTTGGCACAGAAAGGTTTTCAGTGTGGGCAGAGTGTAAACCGCGTTGCGGGATACATCGAGCATGGCCGCCATCTCGGTAAAGCGGGGTTCAAGCGTCTCTGAGGTCTTATCGGATTGCGTGAGGCCGCGTCCGATAAGCATTAGGGCATCACCTGCTGTATAGCAGGTGATGCTTAGCTTTCCATCCGCCTTCTTCCAACTGGGAAGGGAGTTGGGCGCACTTGCCCACTCCACTTCCACGGTCAGTTCATCCTGCCCACGAGTATACAGAGGCAGGTGCGCGCTGACTGTGTCTAGCAGCTGCCGTAGTTTGGGATCTGCGGTATGAAATTTCATGGGTATTGACCTTTCTTGGTTGTGAAATCAGCCTTTGACGCCGCCTGCGGTGATACCGCTAATGATCGTCTTGGACAGGCACAGGAACAGAACCAGGGTGGGCAGGAATACGATAACAACCGCCGCGAAGAGGCCGCCCCAGTCGCCGGTATACTGCATGGCAGTGAGCACGCTCTTCAAGCCGGGGCCAACCGACATGTTCTTTTCCGACGAGGCGAAAATCAGCGACAGGAAGTATTCGTTCCAGATATTCATAAAGTTGAAGATGCCTACCGTGACAATGCCCGGCTGGGCCAGAGGCAACATGATTTTCCAGAAAGTTTTCATCGGAGGGCAGCCGTCGATAGCGGCAGCCTCCTCGTACACACTGGAAAGCGAGGAGAAGAAGCTGATAAGGAAAGTGGTGGTGTAAGGCACCTGCATGCCAATGTAGATGAAAATCAGCACGAATTTGGAGCCGGTAAGGCTTGCTTGGGTGGCCAGCGAGAACAAAGGCAGGATGATCATAATCTGAGGCAGGCTCATGGCGGTGATAAAGCCATTGCGAACCAGCTTGTTGCCCTTGAACACGTATCGCCCCAGCACATAGGCGGCCGGCGCGCTAATAGCCAGCGAACCCACCATGGTGCAAGAAGCATAGAGCAGGGAGTTCACGAAGAACACCGAGATGTTATTGGCAGTCCAGGCGTTGATGTAGTTTTCGAAATGGAAACCGGTGGCAAACTTGAGGGCTTCACCCCTCATAATTTCAGGCGAGGTGGACAGACTTGCCGCCACGATCCAAGCCAGCATGCCGATGGTAAACAGACACCAGAGGCCGACCACAAGGTGGCCCGGCAACATCCGCAACTGCTTTCTGGCCTCCAGCGTTGAAGCTTTCTGCTTTTTCATGGTTTGTTCTCCCCCCTCCTTACACTTCCACGTCGTCATCCTTGATCAAGAAGTTGATCAGGAAGAAAACGATAAGCACAGTGACTGCCATCAACACACCCACAGCTGCGCCCATGGCCGCATTCCGGAAGGTGTTGCCCTGGGTGCCGAAGGTGATGTTGTACATGTAAACAAAGGGCGTAGTGGTGCTCAGCTCGCTGGCCAGCGGCGCACTCCACATCTGGCTCCAAACGAAGAAGCCCACAACACCGATGGACCAGAAGGTCAGGCAGGTTTTGAACACGCCACGAAGCAGGGGCAAAGTGATGCGGGTGAACTGCTTGACCTTGCTGGCGCCGTCGATAGTGGCAGCCTCATACATGTCCGGCGAAAGACGCTCAATGCCACCCATGAAAATGAGCATGTAGTAACCCACCGAACCGAAGCAGAAGGCCACCAGCAGAGACCAGAACTTGATAGAACCGCTCATGTAGTCGGTCTTTGCCAGATCGGAATTGAACAGCGCAAAGAAGTTGTGCAGAAATCCGAACCGTTTGTTGAAGATAGCGGTGATCCACATGGTGGACATAGCTACCGCATTGATGATGTTGGGAATATAGATGACCGTTTTATAGAAGGTCTTGCCTGCAAGGCCGTTGGTGAGGATCGCCGCAAACAGCAACGAGACCAGCATGACAGCAATGCCGCCGTATACCCAAATCTTCAGCATGTTCTTCATAGAGTCCAGAAAAATCGGGGTCTGCAGCAGAGTGATGTAGTTGTCCAGACCGGTAAATTTCCAAGTGCTGAAGGCATCGCTGACACCTTCAACCTGGAAAAAGCTCATAGCGATCGTGCGCAGCACCGGATACAGGAAAATTACTGAAAACATGAACAATGCCGGCGTTAAAAAGCATACGATCATTTTCTTGTCTTTTTTCAACCGAAATACCCCTTTCTGTTTGCAATGGGGGAATGCTTCGCCGAAAAAAGGGGAGCTCTATCCCCTGAAAGAGCTCCCCTTTGCGTCCCACAACTGCTTGGATTAGGATCGCTTCGTGGGTAAGCGCTTTATTTGGCTATTCAGATTACAGATCGGACAGGGCGTCAATGAAGCCGGTGGCGTCGATTTCCATCTTGCACAGCTGGTTGATGGCTTCCTGGATGTAATCCTTGTAGTTACCGTTCTCCTGCAGGCCAACCGCCCACAGGTAGGACTTGGTCATCTGCTTGAAGTAGGGCTCAGCGCCAGACACGGCCTGGGGCCACTCGGTGTTAGCGGTATCGGCAGGGATGGAGGAAACAGCCTGAGCCATCTTCAGATCGGTCTCGCCGGTGACCACGGTCTGGATGAAGTCGAAAGCTTCCTGCTTGTACTCGCTGGTCTCGACGATGGCATAGCCCTGAGCGCCGACCATAGCGGCCTCTACGCCGTCCACGCCGCCTTCAACAGCGGGCCAGGGGAAGAAGCCCCATTCGATTTCAGCACCGGTGTTCTGCACAACCTCGTTGGGAACCCAAGAAGCCTGCAGCAGCATGGCGGTCTCGCCGTAGCCCAGCTCGTTCTCGCCGTCGGGATAGTTGGCAGGAGCGTACTCGGACATGTAGCCGTTGGCAAACAGGGTGTAGATGTCCTCAGCGGCCTTCTTAGCCTCAGGAACCTCAGCCCACTTGGCGTTGTTGATCATATCCAGAACGCCATCCTGGCCCAGGTAGCGAGCCAGCTGATAGCCCACCAGCAGCGCAGTGCCGTCGCCCTGGTCGCAGGTCATGGGGTTCACACCGCTGGCCTTCAGAGCCTCGCAGACGTCCAGCAGCTCGTCGAAAGTGGTGGGAACGTTCTCGATGCCAGCAGCCTCGAACATCGCCTTGTTATACCACACGCCGGAGGTGTAGGGCTGGTAGGGAATGACCTTCAGGGCGCCGTCATTGTAGCTCTTGGCGGTTTCCACCAGAACGGGCAGCATGTGCTCTTCCAGACCGGCTTCCTCCACCATCTGGGTAACATCCGTGGCGTACTTGCTGGCGGTGTTGGAGATGAACACATAGTCCTGGTCGAAGATGTCGATCTTCTCGCCAGCGTCCAGGGCGGGAGCGATCAGGTTCTTTACGTCGCGGCCCTTCCACTCGATGTTGATCTTGATGCCGGTAGCGGCCTCATAGGCGTCAGCGGCCTCCTGGATCACCTTGGCCTGGCCTTCGGTGGAGTTCCACATCGACCAGTAGGTCAGGGTCTTGCCGGTGGAAGCAGCCTGGCTGCCGGATGCATCGGCGGGAGTGCTTTCCGTGGTGGTGCCACCGCAAGCGGTCAGCATCATACCCACGGCGCAAACACCGCACAGGGCTTTCAGAAGCTTGCTCTTTTTCATGTTTATCCTCCGTTTCTGTTTTGCACCCCCATCCTTTGCGGAACGGGAGTACCATTCAAAGCTGCTTGTTAGCAGCTCCCTTCTGTAATTATTCTAACCCATTGTTTTGCGGTCGGGAATATGGTATATTGACAATATCGTTATACATATTTCACATTTCGGCTATTCAAGGGCCGAAAATACAAGGCGGTGACCTTATGTACAATCTTTTTGAATTGGAAGATGCGGTGGCGGAGGATGGTCTTCAGTTGCTGTATGTGACCAGTTTCCGTTATGAAAAGCACTGGATTGGTACTCGGCACGCACATTCCTTTCTTGAAATCTTCTTCTGTGTGAGCGGAGACTGTGAGTTCTTTGTGCGTGACTCTAGCTTTACGCTGCATCCTTACGAATTCGTTCTCATCAATCCAGACACCGAACATGTGGAGCGAGCCATCCCGGAATCCCCAGTAGAGTGGGTGGTGCTTGGAATCAAGGGTGGCTATTCCAACCTTCCTACAGACTCCAACGGCTATTATCACGGCTCTTTTGCTGCGGATAGTAAGGGCATGGTGCAGTTGCTGACCTTATTGATAAGCGAGCTACAGAACAAGAAAAAGCAATATTCTGGAGCAGCGCTGCGAATCGCACAGCTCATTATGATCCATCTGTCGAGAATTACCGGCGGCGAAATCAAGCAGGAAGTTAGTACTGAAAACCGTTTACAGAGCAGCATTGCGTGGGTCAAACAATACATTGACGACAACTACACAAGCCCTTTGAACTTAGAGATGCTGTCCGACAAGGTGGGACTGAACCGATGTGGTCTCATTCGTGCGTTCAAAAAACGGTATGGAGTAAGCCCTATCGAGTACATGCTATCCTGCCGGTTCCGAGATGCCAAGTTTCTGCTGGAGACCACTGATAGTAGCATCGTGAGCATTAGTGGAAATCTGGGCTTTAGCAGCGGAAACTATTTTTCACAGAGTTTTCAAAAGCGATTCGGTATATCTCCTTCCGAATATCGGGGAAGAAATTCTTCCACTTGAGAGCGGACAAGCGCCCTTTGTGTTGCGAACACCTCGCATTCGAAAGGGCGCTTTTAATTTTGCCTATTGCGGAATTGAGTTCTTCCGAGTAAAATAGCATTGCCTTACTATATGGTCCTTCCCAAAATGCTATTTGCAAATGAGGAACAGTTTATGAGCCATCGACTGCGGTTGTTTATTCTTGAGTACAATTTTTCCATGAGCGCGTACTGGATCTGCACGGGCTTTTTAATTGCCAAGCTCACTCAGTATTACAATCTTCCTTTGGGCCTGTCAAATCTTCTTACCGGCCTTTCCTCCACCTTTCTGGTACTACAGCCTGTGGGTGGTTTGTTCTACGCCAGGCTTAATCACAAGCATCGTTTTTTGGTGGGCATGAACGTCCTGTGGCGAGTCAGCATCTGCCTGGTGTTCTTTACGGTTCTGCTGCCGATGTCGAGCGGTGCGGCCATTTTCTGCATACTGCTTTTCGTCATGCAGGGCATTCAGCAACTCTCGGCGCCCGCCTACGAGAACTGGCAAGTCGAACTTGCAGAAGCCGAGCACTGTACCTCTTATTACACCGCCCGTGAGACCCTGTTCATGTTGATCTACACGGTAGCCAACGCGGCCGTCCAAATCACCATCTCAGTATCGGAGCGGATGGGAAATCTACAAGCTGGTTTCTTTCTGGCGGGAATCGCGGAGGCCGTGCTGCTGCTGATCAGCCTGGCAATTCTGCCTTTACTAAGCGCACCGGTCGCCGGTCGTTCACAGGGCGGTTCGCTCACCACTCTGTTGCAGGTGCTGAAGAACAAAGACCACACCAAGGTCATCATGGCAAACGCTTCCTGGTGTTTCGCCAATGTGTTCGTTGGTGGCTTGTTCGGAGTGTATGCGGTGAGAGTGCTGAACATCGATTTCATCACCCTTATGATATGGGGAACGGCCGGAAACATTCTGCGCGGCGCGTTTGCGCCGGTGTTTTCCCGTATCGCCTCCAGGATAGGCTGGAAGACCTGCCTTTCCAATATCTTTGTGCTGTACGCCCTGCTGGCACTATTGTTGTTTTTCTCTGGACCCCAAAATGGATTTTGGATCGCGCCGATCTATCTGGTGCTGAGTACTCTGCCCATGTCCGGTATCTCAGTGGGAACGCTGCAGCTGCGAGTCGCAACCAGTGATGCCGAGATGCGAAGCGTGTATTTCTCAGCATATTCCTTGATCAGTGGCGTTGCTTCCCTGGTGGGAACTTCAATATGCTCGGCTCTGATCGAGGTGCTGGACAAAAACACTGCTGGTCTGCCGCTGCAAAGCTTGTATTTATTAGGGTTGCTCCTGCTGGTGTTCCCCTTCGTGCTGTTCCGCAATCTGCCGAAGGATGTTCGCTGATTTGATCGACAGCTGCCGTTTGTTCTCTGAAAGACAAGCGGCAGCTGTTTTATTGTTAAGGTCTCACCTGCGATTTTTTTCCGGTACGCGTTCGAAAAAACTCAACACCCCCTGTATGGCTTGCGCCAATACAGGGGGTGTTGAATAAATGGAGGAAGACGAGAAGCTTAGAATCAGTCAGCACCATAGTCCGCATTGACGGTGGGGAAATATGCCTTGCAATCGGACAGCCATTCTGACAACAATTGGTGAAATCTCTCCACTAATTCGGGGTGAATCGATGCCACATCATGCTTTTCTGCGATATCGGTTTCAAGGTCGAATAAGTGGCGGCTGTTGTCCTCATAGAACTCAATATATTTCCATTTACCGCTACGGAGGGAGGAACCAGGGGTTCCTCCTTGATTGCCATAGTGAGGGTAGTGCCAGAAGATGGCTTCGCGGTCAAGAGAGTTGTTTTTGCCAAGCAGGAGCGGGGCCAAGCTGATACCATCAACGTGCTGTTGGGGCTGAAGGGGGAGACCAGCCAGTTCAAGCAACGTTGGATAGAAATCCGGGCTGGTGGTCAGTTCGTGAGAAAGCGTTCCGGGCAGGATATGGCCAGGCCATACCACAGCCAAGGGCTCTCGCACTGCGCCTTCATACATCCAACCCTTGCCCTCCGAGAGGGGATAATTGCAGGTGGGAGAGCCTTCGGCCGTCGCAAGACCGCCATTGTCGGAAGTAAAGACGATGATGGTGTCTTCTTCCAGTCCCTCCTCCCGCAGTGTGTCCATCAACTGGCCCACCGTCTGGTCCATGGAGTAGATCATAGCCGCGTAGACCGGGTCGGATTGTACTGTGCGACGGATAACGTGCTGGTCCTTTTTGGCCTCGATGGGGAAGTTTTCGCCCACCTCAAAGGGATCAATCTGATCCAGACCCATCTTCTTGCTCTTTTCCTCAAAATAGGCCACCAGTTCCGCCGGCGCCTGCATGGGCGCGTGGACTGCGTAATGCCAGAAGTTCAGGAAGAATGGCCGCTGCTTATCCCGGTTCCGGATCAGTTTCACCGCTTCATTCCCCAGTCGTTCCGTCAGATATTCGCCCTCCGGCCCGTCGGTGAGCGTTTCCATCTGGTAGGGGCTGAAGTAGCCGTGGGCGGGATGGCCCCAAAAGCAGCCGCCAATGTTTACATCAAAGCCGTGCTTGTCCGGGTAGGTCTCATTTTTGCCCAGGTGCCATTTTCCCAGGTGCCAGGTCTGGTATCCGGCCTCCTTCAGGCTCGCGGCCAGGGAATACTCCTGCAGCGGCAGACCCTTGATATACGGAGCATCCACAAGCTTGCCTTTGCAGGGATGGTAGTTCCCATGATCGATCCAGTCGGTCAAATGCAGCCGGGCCGGGTACTTGCCGGAAAGGATACTTGCCCGGCTGGGCGAGCACACAGGGCAGGCGGCGTAGGCGTTATCAAAGGACATGCCGCTCCGGAACAACCGGTCGATGTTCGGTGTTTCGTAAAACTTGCTCCCTTGGCAGGACAGATCCATCCAGCCAAGGTCATCCAAAAGGATTATAATAATATTAGGATGTGACATAAGCTTTTCCTCACAAACTCGAATTATAGATACGAAAAGCACGGTACGCTTTTTTCTTGGATTGGTTGTTTTCGTTGGACTAAAATTGGTTGTTTTCGCCGGATCCAAAATGGTTGTTTTCACCGGACCCGAACAATTTGAAACATCGAGACAATATAGGCGGCATGTCTTTTCTAGTCTATGTATATGTCACTTATTCTTTCTGCGCGATAATCCACCAGTTCGAGTATATCCCATAAGATGAGTATCAAATGTCCAAATTCGCATTTCCCCAATGGGTTGTCGATTCTGCCAATAATCATTAAATTGCTCTATAATACTGATATCACCAAAACCCGTCTGATTCATAACCTGTACAGGAAAGATTCGCATAATAGCTCCTAGTGTTTCAGGTGAAATACTGGGAACCGTGTTCCAATTATCTTCTGACCTTACTGCCTTTTCGATAAGCGATGAAAATCGGGTTGCAATTTGATGGCGCATATTTCCATCGGAAATATGCGCTATATGGTTACCGGTTTCGACTAAAACCGCGACAGGTAAAACAAATACATCCCCGTTTCTAGCAAGAGCTTGATACTCTTCTTGTGCTTGTGTGTGGTGGCTATTCATATTTGGTATATTTAATAATTCAACTAAGACGGAGGTGTCGATAAAGTGGACATTACTCATGTTTACCACCCTCCGTTACAGGAAAACTAAAATCGAACGGCTTCGTTGGAGTAGTATTCTTGATTGCATCAATTAACTTTTCAGACTCCATCGCAGTTCCGATTCCACCGGCAGCTAATAAACCAGCCTGATTTTGAATATCAACGTAAGGAATTATTTTACTGGATTGTGACTGAACTTCCCTGTACACAACAGATACGCCGAGAATTTCTTCTTTATTCAAGGCATTTAGAATTGTCACGTTGTGCGTTGTTATAATAAGATCAATTTTTCTTTTTGCTGCAATTTGACATACAGCTTGCAGCAATTTAATAACGCGACTCGGATGAATACCATTGTCAATTTCTTCAATTGCAATCAAACTGTTTTCCGGTTCACTCATAACAGCGGCTAGAACCGCAATGCACCTTAGCGTACCGTCTGACAAACGTGTAGCATCAATGCTTTCTGTTGCCTTGCCATTTTGTTCTTTCTGGACAAGAATTACGTCATTGATTTGCGTTTTGACAAAACTAATATCTTTGATCTCATTTTCAGGCAGGGATTTTACTACATCACAAAATATATCCCATTCTTCAGAATTCTTTTCTTTTAGCGAATACAAAACAGCCGATAAGTTACTACAGTTACGACGCAGCGTGCTATCACCCACTCGGCTATATCCTCGCATCATCGTGGCGATAGGATCAAGAATAAATATCTGAGTGAGACAGCTTTGAACTTTCTGAATTTTCTGAAGCGTACTTTCGTAATTGTCAACATTGGAAGGTAACCGGCTTTGCATTTGAGAAAGAACCGACATGCTGCGTATTACACGGCATTCCGGATTCTTGCCTCTTTTCCCATTCGTGTATTCAACTACAATATCTCCGCTATCTTCATTTGAGATACCTGTTTTAAAAATTACAGATCCATTTAGAGCATCTGTCTGAGCGTTTTTTACCAGATAAAGAGCCTCTTCTTCGACAGTAATACGATTTGTAGCTCCAATACGGATACGATAGAGTAAGTCGTGCTTATCATTCCAATCTATGGTGCATCCAAGGAGAAACGAATTAGCACCGAACCTACAGCATCCTTTTGCTCCGCCACGGATACTTCCTTCACTATTCTTCGTGCCATCAAAAATAACACTTAACTCTCGACCAGTTGCTATTTCAGACAGAATTTGGATTCCTTCAATCGCATTACTCTTTCCGGATGCGTTTGAACCAATTAATGTAGTGATTTGTTCGAGCCATAAAACAGCACGCTCATATCCTTTAAATTTTTCAAAGATGAATGATTTAATCATCGTTTTCCCCTCCATTCAAAAGGAGTATGTCTGCAATTAAAAAATAAATACACGGCTTTTATTTTTTTATATATTATAGCATACAGACATTATGCTAACAATCCAAATCCTTGTATGATGGTTCTATCGTTGTTTCTCTACTTCCCTAATTTTCTATAAAAACAACAAATCCGAACCCGTCGCCAACTGGCGCAAGGTTCGGATTTGTTTTGTTTGGTGAGCCACCGGGGATTCGAACCCCGGACCCATTGCTTAAAAGGCAATTGCTCTGCCGACTGAGCTAGTGGCTCTCAACTAGCTTTACAAGTATAGCAGGGCTTTTCAAGATTGTCAAGAGGTTTGCGGTGGAAAAGTCAGGATTCGTCTGCCTGTAGGGCAGGGCGGCTTTGATTCTCCCGGCGGCGCAGATGCTTTTCAAACACCAGGGCGAATACGGTGCCGCTTACACAGGCGGAAATCACGTCCGCCAGGGGCTCGGCATAGAAAGCGGCCTGTGCGCCCCAGAAGATGGGCAGCACCAGGGTGAATACCACGAAACTGCCCTTGCGGAACAGCGAAAGCACCAGAGAAGTCTTGGTGCGGGCCAGGGCGGTGAGGCCGTCCACCCGGGCGTACTGCACCGCCAGAGGGATGATGGCCAGGGTGAACACCCGCAGCCCCCAGGCGGACAGGTCGATCAGGGTGGGATCGGCGGTAAAGATCCGCACCACCCAGCCGGCCATCAGCTGGAACACCACAAACAGAATGGCGGTAAAGCCCAGGCACATCCGCAGCACGCAGCGGGTGGCCTGTCGCACCCGGTCACTCTGGCAGGCGCCGTAGTTGTAGCTGATGATAGCCTGGGTACCGCTGCTGATGCCCAGCATCGGGCCGGTGATCAGGGCCATGCAGCTCTGCACGATGGTGGCGCAGGCAATCAGCAGGTCGCCCTGCTCCGGGCCGCCGTACCGCTGCAGCACCGCGTTCATGGCAATCAGGATCAGGCTGTCGGTGGCCATGATCAGAAACGGCGGGAAACCAATGGTCGCCACCCGCAGCATAAGGCGTCCATCCGGACGGGAGAACCCGATGCGGATCGGCGGCTTGCGGAACAAAAACCATACGGTGAAGCAGCAGCTTAAAAACTGGGCCAGCACCGTGGCCACCGCCGCACCGGCCACCCCCATGTCCAGCCCGAAGATGAACACAGGATCCAGCACAATGTTGGCCACTGCGCCGATCAGCACCGCCGCCATGCCCACCGTGCTGAACCCCTGGCAGGTGATGAAGTAGTTCAGCCCCACGGCCATCAGGGCAAAGAAGGTGCCTGCCGTATAGATGGTCATATAGGTGTCCGCGTAGACAAAGGTGGCGCTGCTGGCACCGAAACAGAGCAGCAGCGGACGGCGGCAGAGCAGAAAGCCGATCGTCAGCACCGCCGACAGCCCGGTCAGCAGCAGAAAACAGTTGGCCAGCACCCGCCGGGCCGCTTCGTTGTCGCCCTCGCCCATGCGGATGGCCATCAGGATGGAGCCACCCAGACCCACCAGGGTGCCGAAACTGCTCAGCAGGGTCACGATGGGGCCGCAGACCCCCACCCCCGCCAGGGCCAGGTCGCCGATTTCCGGAATGTTGCCGATATACACACGGTCGATCAGGCTGTATAATACATTAACAAACTGGGCAATCATGGCGGGCACCGCCAGCCCCAGCACCAGCCGGGGAATGGGCGCGCGGCCCAGATCCTGTTTGCCTTTCATAGGAACGAAACTCCCTCACTCGATACCAAATCTTACGGCCGCCCGGGCAGCCGCATTGCGGCTATTATAGCATCCGCGCCGCACGGTTGCAACGGGGTTTTTTCTTGTGGTATAGTGAAAAAAACGTCCGCCGTTCCGGCGGGCGGAAGGAGGGCCAGTATGATTGCTTTCTGCAAATACGAAAGTCCGCTGGGCACGTTGGTGCTGGCGGCGGATGAACAAGGGCTTTGCCGGGTGGGTCTGCATGCGCAGCCCGGCCCGGAGATGACCCAGAAGGACACCCCGGTGCTGGCGGCGGCCCGCACCCAGCTGGACGAGTATTTCGCCGGGCGGCGCACCGCGTTTGACCTGCCGATTTCGGAGACCGGCACCGGGTTCCAGAAACAGGTCTGGGCGGCGCTGCGGGCCATTCCCTGGGGCGAGACCCGCAGCTACGGCCAGATCGCCGCGGCGGTGGGGCGGCCGGCGGCAGCCCGGGCGGTAGGCGGGGCCTGCCACGCGAATCCGCTGTTGATCGTAACCCCCTGCCACCGGGTGGTGGGGTCAGGCGGAGCGCTTACCGGGTTTGGTGCCGGGCTGCCCGCCAAGGAGTTTCTGCTGGCGCTGGAACATCCGGAACCCTCCCGCCCTTGACGAAGCGGCGCGGGGCGGGTATGATAGGGTAGAACAGGCGGGCGGGGGCCCGCTGCAAACAACGGCGGCGCAGCCAGCGTCGCGGTAAGGAGTAGAAGAATGAAAAACAGCGAAAAGAGTTTCGAGGCCATCGTGAACCTGTGCAAAAACCGGGGCTTTGTCTACCCGGGCAGCGAGATCTACGGCGGTCTTGCCAACAGCTGGGACTACGGCCCCCTGGGCGTGGAGTTCAAGAACAATGTAAAGAAGGCATGGCTTAAGAAGTTCGTGCAGGAGAGCCCCACCAACGTGGGTCTTGACGCGGCCATTATCATGAACCCCCAGACCTGGATCACCACCGGGCATGTGGCCGGTTTCTCCGATCCTCTGCTGGACTGCCGCGCCTGCAAAGCCCGTCACCGGGCCGACAAGCTCATCGGCGACGAGTACCCCGACGTAAACGTGGACGCCATGAGCTTTGACGAGATGGATGCCTTCATCAGCGAGCACGCCGACCTGGTCTGCCCGGTCTGCGGCAAGCATGATTTTACCCCCATCCGCAAATTCAACCTGATGTTCAAGACCGCCATCGGCGTGACCGAGGACTCCTCCTCCACCTGCTATCTGCGTCCCGAGACCGCCCAGGGCATCTTTGTGAACTTTGCCAACATCCAGCGCACCACCCGCCGCAAGCTGCCCTTCGGCGTCTGCCAGGTGGGCAAGGCCTTCCGCAACGAGATCACCCCGGGCAACTTCACCTTCCGCACCCGCGAGTTCGAGCAGATGGAGTGCGAGTTCTTCTGCAAGCCCGGCACCGACCTGGAGTGGTTCGCCTACTGGAAGGACTTCTGCCGCGACTGGCTGCTGAGCCTGGGCATCAAGGAGGAGAACCTGCGCCTGCGTGACCACGAGCCCGCCGAGCTGGCTTTCTACTCCCGCGCCACCACCGACATCGAGTACGCCTTCCCGTTCACCGACTGGGGCGAGCTGTGGGGCATTGCCGACCGTACCAACTACGACCTGGGCCGTCATCAGGAAGCCAGCGGCAAGAGCCTGGAGTACTTCGATCAGGAGAGCGGCGAGCATTACATTCCCTACGTGATCGAGCCCTCTCTGGGCGCCGACCGTGTGGCGCTGGCCTTCCTGTGCGACGCCTACGACGAGGAGCACCTGACCGACGCCAAGGGCAAGGAGGATGTGCGGGTTGTGCTGCGTCTGCATCCCTACCTGGCCCCCTTCAAGGCTGCCGTGCTGCCCCTGAGCAAGAAGCTGGGCGACAAGGCCATGGAGATCCGCAATGAGCTGAGCCGCTACTTCATGGTGGACTACGACGAGGCCGGTTCCATCGGCAAGCGTTACCGCCGTCAGGACGAGATCGGCACCCCGCTGTGCATCACCGTGGACTTTGACACCGTGGGCGACGGGGAAAAGGAGGGCGACAACTGTGTTACCGTCCGCGACCGCGACACCATGGAGCAGGTGCGCCTGCCCATCAGCGAGCTGCGCGCCTATATCGAGAAGAAGATCGAATTCTGAACCCCGGCGCGCGCCGCTTGATTTCAGAATGTGCAGCGGCGGGCCCGTCTGATACCGGCGGGCCCGCCTTCTTGCTGTTATGAGGGAGAACAACACAATGGAAAAACCGCAAAGAAGAAACGGCTGGGTGGATCTGTGGCGTTTTCTGGCGGCGCTGTGCATCCTTTGCGTGCATCTGCCCGCGGGGCTGCGGGGGGCGGTGTCCCTTCCGGGGGCGTCGCTGCTTATGCCGGCCGGCTATTTATATGTGGAATTCTTTTTCCTGGTTTCCGGCTATCTGGCGGCTGCGCACGCAGAGCGCTGGCCGCAGCAGGAACCCTGCGAAATGCGCATTGGCGGATATATGGCGCAAAAGTACAGATACTTTCTGTGTGTTGCCGGGCCCTGTGTGGTGCTGGAGTATATCAGCAACAACGCCTGGGCGCATGTGGGCTTTTGGGACAATGTGCGGATTCTGCTGGGAATGCCGGCCGAATTTCTGCTGCTGAAGGCTTCCGGTATAAATCCATATACATTGGCAGGGCCGCTGTGGTATCTGAGCGCCCTTCTGCTGGCGCTTCCGGTGGTACTGTATCTGGCCGTGCGGTGTCACGATATATTCCGTGCCTATCTGGTGTGGGCGCTGCCGCCGGTATGCTACGGATGGCTGCTGATGACCTACGGGAATTTTGACTGTATGGCAGCGGGCAGCTGTTTGGTGCGGGCGTTTGCCGGGCTTTGTCTGGGCGCCGGGCTGCGGTATATTGTTGTACATCTGGCACAGTATTCCTTCACAGGCCCCGGCCGTGCCCTGATGACCCTGTGGGAGGCGGCGGCCATGCTGGGGACGCTGGTGCTTGCGGGCACCGACCTTGTGCCTTCACCCACCCGGGACCTGGCCTTTTTGCTGCTCACGGCAACGGCGCTTGTCAGCGCGTTCCTGGGCCAAAGCGGCACCGCCCGGCTGCAGGGACGTGCCTTTACCCTGTTGGGGAAAATAAGCTTTCCGCTGTACTGCTGCCACTCGCTGGTGATTGAGCAGGTGGATCAGCTGGCCAAACGGATCACGATCCCGGTTTCGGGACAGTTTGGCCTGATTCTGGCCGGTTCTTTACTGGCCGCGGTGCTGTTGCTGTGGATGGCGGAAACCCTGTTCCCCTGGCTGGGGCAGCGTCTGAAATCCGCCCTGATCCGGAAGGATAATGCCTGTGTACGCTGAGCAGAAAACCGGATCCGGCGGCCTGTTTGATCGGGCCGAAACGCTAAAGGAGAGATAATATGTTGCGAGTATTGGGCCTTCTCAGCTGGTTGGCCCCTGCTTTGGGCGGGGCCTGGCTGCACCGGCGTTTTGCACCGGGGGAGCCGGGGCTGCGCGGTACAGCCAAGCACGCGGTGCTGTGGCTGCTGGCGGTAAACAGTCTGGTTTTTCTGGTAACGGTGTATGTTTTTGACTACCGGGCCGGGGTGCTGGACAGTCTGTGTACGCTGCCCAGTTTTATCCTGAAATACGCTGTTGTGGGGATTGCCGTGACCGGTGCGGGGCTGGCGGCACTGTATCTCTGGCCGCGCCGGATCCGGCCGTTTCTGGCGCGGTACGGGATGCAGGATCTGCCGCCTCTGCCCCGGCGCGCGCGGCTGCCCGTATGCCTGGCGGCGGCCATGCTGTTTGTTCCGAATGCCCTGCGGCTTTTTGACAACTGCTTCTGGAGCGACGAGGGCTTTACCATAGTAATTTCCCGGATGCCGCTGTCTGATATGCTGCGTGCTACGGCATCCGATGTACATCCGCCGCTGTATTACCTTTTCACAATGGCGGCCAACCGGTTGTTCGGGGATGCGGGATGGGCGTACCACGGGGTCAGCCTGCTGGCCTATGCGGGTCTGATGCTGTTTGCGCTTACCTGGTTCCGGCGGCGGTACGGTGTGGGCCCCTGTCTGGTTTTTATGGCAATGATCTCCCTGATGCCTCAGGCATTTTACTACAATGTGGAGGTCCGGATGTATGCCCAGGCGGCGCTTTTTGTCTGCCTGAGTTTTGCCTTCTTTCACAATATTCTGGAAAAAGCCCGTCCGGCTGATTATGCGGGATTTGCCTTTACTTCGCTGTGTGCCGCCTATACCCATTATTACGCACTGATCACGGTGGCTTTTCTGTATCTGGCCTTGCTGCTGATGGCGGCAAAAGGCCGCCTGCGCTGGAAACCGGTTCTGATCGTCTGTGTGGCCACGGTGGCGGTGTACCTGCCCTGGTTTGTGGTGCTTCTGCGCACGTTTTCCCGGGTTTCCGATTCCTATTGGATTACCGAATGCCCCTCGGTGCGGCAGAGCCTGGCCTTTGTGTTTGATATGGATTCCGCCTGGGCCAGCGCGGCTGTGCAGGGATGCTCTGTGCTGCTGCTTACAGCGGCGCTGGCCCGGGAAATCCGGGTGATCGCCGGTAAAAACGGACGGCTGCGGTATGATTTCTCAGACCGGGCTGTCTGCCTGCTGGCTGCACTGGCCGCCCTGCTGGGCACCATCCTCACGGGAATACTGGTTTCGGTGCTGGTTCGGCCGGTGTTTGTGCTGCGGTATTTGTACCCGGCGGGGGTGATGACCTGGCTGGTGCTGGCGGCGCTGCTGAACCGGGCGCCCGCCCGGCGGCTGCTCTGCGTGGGGCTGGCCGGTCTGGTACTGCTGGTACAGATCCCCGCCGGCCTGGCTACATACCGGGAGGAAAAAAGCCGGGATCAGCACCTGGCGCAAACCTTGCAGGATGTGCGTGCCGATGCGGATACGGTGCTTCTGACCGACAGCCCGTCGTTTAACGGAACGCTGCTGCCGGTCTATTATCCGGATACCGAGCGGATCCTGCTGCAGCCTGGGCAGGATCTGGAACTGGATCCGGAAAAAACCTACATCCTTTTCTTTATAGAGGAGATCAGCGACGATTGCCGTTCCTGGTTGGCCGAACAGGGACTTCGGTGTGACGATACCCCCTGCCAGGGTTGGATGGCCAACGCACCGGCTTATATCTACCAAACGGAGCTGGATAAAACGGCCGGAACGGACTGAGAGAAAGAGAGGTTTACCTGTGGATAACAAGCTTTTGCAGGAATACGCGGACTTTGCGGTTAAGGTAGGGGTCAATGTGCAGAAAGGCCAGACCCTGATCGTGCAGGCCCCGGTGGAGGGGGCCGATTTCGCCCGCCTGTGCGCCGCCGCCGGCTATGAGGCCGGGGCTGCCCGGGTGCTGGTACGCTACAAGGACGAGAAGCTGGCCCGCCTGGATATGGAAAAGGTGGAGGAAGCGGAACTCTGCGACAACAAGCCCTGGCTGCTGCGCAGCTATCTGGACTATGCCGAAGCCCCCGGCGGGGTATGCATCCTGCATGTGGTGGCTGAGGACCCGGAACTGTACAAGGGCCTGGACGCGGGTAAGGTGAACCGGGTGGCGCTGGCCCGTCAGGCGGCGCTGCGCCCCTGGCAGGCCTACACCATATCCAACCGGGTGCAGTGGTGCATCGTGGCGATCCCGTCCCCGGCCTGGGCCCGCAAGGTGTTCCCGGATCTGCCGGAGCAGGAAGCCATGGAGACCCTGTGGCAGCGCATCTTCACCGCCTGCCGGGTGCAGCCCGGCCGCAGCGCGGTGGACGCCTGGCGGGAGCACGTGGAGGTTACGGTGGCCCGGCGGGACAAGCTCAATGAGTTGGGCCTTGTCCGGGTGCGGATGACCACCCCCGAGGGCACCGACCTGACGGTGGGGCTGGCGGAGGACGCGGTCTGGGCCGGTGCCAACAGCACCACCCCCGCCGGTGCCTCTTTCATTGCCAACATCCCCACCGAGGAGGTCTTTACCGCTCCCCACCGGGACAAGGTGGACGGCGTGGTAAAGGGCACTAAGCCCTTTGTCTATAACGGCCAGCTGGTGGAGGACTTCACCGTCTGGTTTGAAAACGGCAAGGTGGTGCGCTGCGCCGCCCGCGCCGGGGAGGAGCAGCTGAAAGAGATGCTGGCCAGCGACGAGGGCGCAAGCCATATCGGCGAGCTGGCGCTGGTGCCTGCCTCCAGCCCCATCAACCAGGCGGGTGTGCTGTTCTACAACACCCTGTTTGACGAGAACGCCGCCTGCCATATCGCCTTTGGCGAGGGGTACCCCGAGAACATCCGGGGCGGCGAGAGCATGGAGAAGCCTGCCCTGGCCGCCAAGGGCCTGAACCAGTCGGATATTCACGAGGATGTGATGGTGGGCAGCGCTACCATGACCGTCACCGGCTGGACCGCCGACGGCCGGGAAGTGCCCATCTTTGAGAACGGCGAATGGGTTCTGTAAGCGCAATGCCCCCCTGGCGCCGGGAACTGGCCCGGCCCCAGGGGGCGGACGTGTTCCGGGTACTGGCCATTGGAATGGTAGCGGCCTTTCATTTCTGGCAGCAGACCTGGATCGGCGGCGGAAAACTGGACTATCTGCTGCGCACCGGCTGCGCCTGGGTGGACGGCATGATTCTGCTGTCGGCGTTTTGCCTCTACCTGCCCCACGCGCTGGACGCGGCGGAGGGCCGGCCCTTTGCGGGCTGCCCGGGCTTTTTCTGGCGGCGGGTGGTGCGGCTGGTGCCCGGCTACTGGGCTGTCACCCTGATCTGTGGTGCGGTGAACGCTGTGCAGCAGGGCCTGGATGCCCATCTGGTCAAGGACATATTGGCTCATCTGCTGCTGATCCCCACCCTCTTTCCGGAAAGCTACATTGCGGCCCGCACCAACGGGGCGCTCTGGACGGTGGGGGTACTGGTGCAGTTTTATCTGCTGTTTCCGCTGCTGGCCCGGGCTTTCCGGGCACGGCCGGTGCTCACCTTTGCCGGGCTGTGCGCGGTGCAGGCAGCCTGGGGCGCCTGGATCAGCCGCTTTGACGACTGGCGATATTCCTTCACCTTCAACCAGCTGCCTGCCTTTGCCGGGGTGCTGGCACTGGGCTTTGTGGCGGCGACGGTGGTGGCCAAACTGGGCTGTCGGGTGCAGGGCCGCTGGCGGTGGGACTTCACTCTGCTGGCAATGGGTGCCCTGTGGGCGTCGGCCCGGGTGCTGCGATACATGAACGATATGGGCAATATCCAGCGGGCGCAGCTGCTCTGCCGTATGCCGCTGGTGTTCTGCCTGGCCCTGGCCCTGACGGGCCTGTGCCTGGGGGTGCGGCTGCCCGGCGGGCGTGTCTGGGCCTTCCTCAGCGCCATCAGCTACCAGTATTATCTGTGGCACCAGTGGCTGGCGGTGCAGATCAAGTACCACCTGCGCCTGCCGCCCTGGCAGGGAGATACCCCGCCCAACCAGCTGGGGGATACCGTCTGGATGTGGCGCTATTTTGCGCTGATCGTGACTGTATCGCTGGCAGCAGCGGCGTTGATGACCTGGGCGGTGGAGCGCCCGGCAGCTGCCGCGCTGCGGCGGTTTTGGCCCGCCGCCCGCCCGCAAAGCGGGCAAATCCCGCAAAAGGCTTGCAAATAGCAAGGCTTTGTGGTATAGTGCTACTGTACGATGATCAGCATGGAAAGTGGGCCGTAAGGTCCGCTTTTCTTGTTTGTTTAGGAGGTTTTTCATGGCGAAGGCAAAAGGCGGCCCCAGCACCGCGCAGGTGGTGGAGACTCTGGTACGCCCGGTCGTGGAGGGCATGGGCCTGCGGCTGTGGGACGTGCGGTTTGAAAAGGAAGGGCCGGACTGGTTCCTGCGTGTCCTGATCGACCGGGATATCCCGTTGGATACCGATACCTGCGAGGCGGTGAGCCGGGCCATCGACCCGGTGATCGACGCAGCCGATCCCATCGAGCAGAGCTATTATATGGAGGTGGGCAGCCCCGGTCTGGGCCGCCGCCTGACCCGGGACGAGCATTTCACGCTTTGCCGCGGCCAGAAGGTGGCCGCCCGGCTGATCCGCCCGGATGAACAGGGCCGCCGGGAACTGGCCGGCCTGCTTACCGGAAAAGAGGGGGGCCTTGTCACCCTGGAAACCCCGGAAGGCCCGGTGAGCTTTGAAGCCGCCGCCGCCAGCTTCATCAAGCTGTGCGATGACGAGGACCTGTTCGGCTGAACGACGATTCCCGCGTAAGAAAACCGCATACTATAAACAGGAGGATACCGCAAAAATGAACAACGAGTTTTTTGAGGCGCTTGCCCAGCTGTGCAAGGAGCGGGGCATCGCTGTGAGCGATATGGTGGAGAAGATCCGCGCGGCCATCGTGATCGCCGTCAAGAAGGATTACGAGGTGGAGGACGACAACGTTCTGGTGGAGATCAACCCCGAAACCGGCAAGTTCACCGTCTCCCTGGTGCGGGACGTGGTGGAAGAGGTGGAGAACCCCCATACCCAGATGACCCTGGAGGAGGCCCACGCCATCCGCAAGACCTACGCCATGGGCGACCGGGTGGTCACCCCGCTCAAGACCAAGGAGTTCGGCCGCATCGCCGCCCAGACCGCCAAGCATGTGATCCGGCAGGGCATCCGGGAAGCCGAGCGCAGCCTGCAGTACAGCGAGATGCAGTCCAAGGCCCATGAGATCGTCAGCGGCACCGTCACCTCCATCGACCCGGTGCGCGGCATCGTGGCGCTGGATCTGGGCAAGGGCGGCAACGCCATCCTGCCCAAGGGCGAGCAGGTTCCCGGCGAGGAGTTCTACGAGGGCCAGCACCTGCAGGTCTACGTGGTGGACGTGATCGTCACCGACCGCGGCCCCAAGGTCATGATCAGCCGTACCCATCCGGGTCTGGTCAAGCGGATGTTCGAGATGGAGGTGCCCGAGATCTTTGACGGCACCGTGGAGATCAAGGCCATCAGCCGCGAAGCCGGCGCCCGCACCAAGATCGCCGTGGCCAGCAAGGACCCCAACGTGGATCCCCAGGGCGCCTGCATCGGCGTGCACGGCAGCCGCGTTTCCAAGATCGTGGAGGCCCTGAACGGCGAAAAGATCGACGTGATCCCCTGGAGCGAGGACATCACCCAGTTCATCGCCGCCGCCCTGAGCCCCGCCAAGGTGCTGAAGGTGGAACTGCTGGAGGGTGATACCCGCAGCTGCCGCGTCACCGTACCCGACGCCCAGCTGAGCCTGGCCATCGGCAACAAAGGCCAGAATGCCCGCCTGTGCGCCCGGCTGACGGGGTATAATATCGATATCCGCCCCGAAAGCGGCTATTACGGCGAAGAGTAATCCGCGGAGGGCCCTGCCCTCCCGCGCAAAATCCGGAAAGGAGTGAACCCCCAAGATGCAACAACGAAAGATCCCGCTGCGCCGGTGCCTGGGCTGCAACGAATCCAAACCCAAAAAGGAGCTGGTGCGGGTGGTGCGCAGCCCGGCGGGGGAGATCTCGCTGGATCTGGTCGGCAAAAAGCCCGGCCGCGGCGCCTATGTGTGCCCCAGCGTCCAGTGCCTGGCCAAAGCCCGCAAGGCCAAACGGATCGAGCGCGCGCTGGACACACCCATCCCCCCCGAGGTGTACGACGCCATGGAGCAGCAGATGAAGGAGGCCGCCCATGACCAGTGATAAAGCCTTTCAGGCCCTGTCGCTCTGCCGGCGGGCCGGCAAGCTCGTGATGGGGTTTGATCCGGTGGCCGACAACGTGATGCGGGGCCGGGCCCAGCTGGTGCTGCTGGCCGCCGACCTGAGCCCCAAAACGGCCAAACGGGTGCAGAATTTCTGCGAGGGGCTGGTGCCGGTTGTGGCGCTGCCCCACACCCAGGCCGAACTGGCCGCCATCGCCCATAAGCCGGTGGGGGTATTTGCCGTGATCGACCAAAACCTCGCCGTTCTGTGCAAGAACAGCCTGACGCAGACAAAGGAGGACCGCTAATGGTTATCAAATATAAAGTAAGCGAAGTAGCCAAAGACCTGAACAAGCCGGCCAAGCAGATCATTGACCTGCTGGCTGCCCGGGGCGGTGAGCCGAAAAAGACCGCTTCCAACCTGGACGAGGCCGAGCTGAACTACATTTTTGAGCATTTCACCAAGGAGACCGAGGAGCCCAGCCTGGACGCCTACCTGGATTCCGCCCCGAAGCCGAAGCCCAAGGAGAGCGAGATCCTGAAGAAGGCCGACGGCACCGTGGTGGAGATGCCCACCCCGCGCCATAAGAAGAAGGAAAAGAAGCAGGCCGAGCCCCAGGGCCAGGCCCAGCCCGCCGAGACGGTGGAGGCCCCCAAGCGGGAGGTCGTCACCAAGGTGGTGGACACCCGCACCGTGGACGTGAACCTGGATAAGTTCAACGAGCGGTACACCGAGCTGGCGGGCACCAAGAACGTGGAGAACCGCCGCAAGCCCACCCCCGCCGGCAATAAACAGAAGTTCACCAACAACAAGAACCGGGGCCGTCAGCCCTTCCAGAAGCGCCGGGAGACCGAGGCCGAGCGCCTGCAGCGCATCCAGCTGGAAAAGGCCCGCAAGGCCCAGCTGAAGGTGCAGATCCCCGACGAGATTACCGTGGGCGAGCTGGCCAGCCGTCTGAAGCAGACCGCCAGCAACGTGATCAAGAAGCTGATGGGCCTGGGCGTGATGGCCAGCGTCAGCCAGGTGGTGGACTATGACACCGCCGCCATCGTGGCCGAGGAATTCGGCGCCAAGGTGGAGAAGGAAGTCCATGTGACCATCGAGGAACGCCTGTTCGAGGTGGAAGCCGACAACGAGGCCGATCTGGTGGAGCGTCCGCCGGTCGTGGTGGTCATGGGCCACGTGGACCACGGCAAGACCAGCATCCTGGACGCCATCCGCAAGACCCACGTGACCGCGGGCGAGGCCGGCGGCATTACCCAGCACATCGGCGCCTACCAGGTCATGAGCGGCGGCAAGCCCATCACCTTCCTGGATACCCCGGGCCATGAGGCGTTCACCAGCATGCGTGCCCGCGGCGCCAACATGACCGACATCGCCGTGCTGGTGGTGGCGGCCGATGACGGCATCATGCCCCAGACCATCGAGTCCATCAACCACGCCAAGGCCGCCCAGGTGTCGGTCATCGTGGCCATCAACAAGATGGATAAACCCACTGCCAACCCCGAGCGTGTCATGGAACAGCTCACCCAGTACGAGCTGGTTCCCGAGCAGTGGGGCGGCGACGTGATCTGCGTGCCTGTGTCCGCCGTGACCGGCCAGGGCATCAGCGAACTGCTGGAGAACATCGCGCTGGTGGCCGAGGTCAAGGAACTCAAGGCCAACCCCAACCGCCGCGCCAAGGGCGCCGTGGTGGAAGCCCGTCTGGACAAGGGCCAGGGCCCCGTGGCCACCATCCTGGTGCAGAACGGCACCCTGCATAAGGGCGACTGCATCATCGCCGGCACCGCCGTGGGCCGCGTGCGTACCATGAAGAACGACAAGGGCCAGTATATCGAGTCCGCCACCCCCTCCACCCCTGTGGAGATCACCGGCCTGACCGAAGTGCCCGCCGCGGGCGATCTGTTCGACGCGGTGGCCGACGAAAAGCTGGCCCGCGAGCTGGCCGACCAGCGCGCCACCGAGGCCAAGGAGCGTCAGTTCAGCGCCTACCAGAAGGTCACCCTGGACAATCTGTTCAGCCAGATCGCCGAGGGCGAGCGCAAGGAACTGGACATCATCGTCAAGGCCGACGTGCAGGGCAGCGCCGAAGCGGTCAAACAGAGCCTGGAGAAGATCAGCAACGACGAGGTGCGGGTCAAGGTCATCCACACCGGCGTGGGCGCCGTCAACAAGTCGGACGTCATGCTGGCCAACGCCTCCGGCGCCATCATCATCGGCTTCAACGTTCGTCCCGACCCCATCGCCAAGGAAGAGGCCGCCCAGGCCGAGGTGGAGATGCGGATGTACCGCGTCATCTACGACGCCATCAACGACGTGACCGACGCTATGAAGGGCATGCTGGCGCCCAAGATCCGCGAGGTGGAGCAGGGCCGTCTGGAAGTGCGGCAGGTCTACAAGATCAGCAGCGTGGGCCTGGTGGCCGGCAGCTATGTGCTGGAAGGCAAGATCACCCGCAGCAGCAAGATCCGCGTGGTGCGGGACGGCATCGTGATCACCGAGGACGAGATCGCCTCCCTGCGCCGTTTCAAGGACGACGTGAAGGAAGTGGCCCAGGGCTACGAGTGCGGCGTCACGCTGGAGAAGTTCTCCGATATCAAGGAGGGCGACATCTTCGAGGCCTACATCCTTGAGGAGTATCGTGACTGAGAGGAGGGCGTACCATGCCCAGTAAAAATCAGGGCCGTCTGGCCCAGGACATGAAGCGGGAGGTCATCGGCATCATCGGCCAGATGAAGGACCCGCGCCTTACCGGCGCGGGCCTGCTCACCGTCACCCGTCTGGATGTGACCCCGGATCTGGATCAGGCCCGGGTGCACATCAGCGTGATGGGGGCCTCCGACCAGGCCACCGCCGAGGCGGTCAAGGCGCTCAACAAGGCCAGCGGCCATGTGCGCACCGAGATATCCCGCCGCATGCACATCCGCAAAGCCCCGCGCTTTGTGTTCTGCGCCGACGACGGCGCCGCCTACGCGGCTCATATCAACGAACTGCTGGCCGGGCTGGAGAAATCCGGCGAGCCGCAGGAGGAGTAAGCCGAAAGGAGAGCATCCATGACGGATCGTTTACAGCCGGAAGAGATGGTCAGCCGCCTTCTGAATGCGGAGGACATTCTGCTTCTGTGCCATAAAAATCCCGATGGGGACACCACCGGCAGCGCCGCGGCCCTGTGCCATGCGCTGCGGGCGCTGGGCAAGCAGGCGGCGGTATTCTGCGCCGACCCCATCCCGTCCATGTACAGCTATATGCAGATCCCGATGTATACGCCGGGTCAGTTCACCCCCGGCTGCGTGGTGGCCATTGATGTGGCCAGCATCCAGCTGTTCGGGGACCGGGCCCGCCCCTGGAGCGAGCGGGTGGATCTGTGCATCGACCACCACGGCTCCAACGCGGGCTACGCGGGGGAGACCCTGCTGGATGATTCGGCAGCCGCCACCGCCGAGATCCTGGCCGATCTGATCCCCCTGCTGGGAACCGAGATCACCCCGCTCATCGCGGATTGCCTGTATACCGGCCTGTCCACCGACACCGGCTGCTTCAAGTTTGCCAACACCACCGCCCGCACCCACCGCACCGCCGCCCGCCTGATGGAACTGGGCGCCCGTGTGGAGGATCTGAACCCGCTGCTGTTTGAAAACAAGTCCCGGGCTCTGATGGAGATCGAGCGGATGGCCCTGGCCGGGCTGGAGTATTTCTTTGACGGCCGCTGCGCCGTGATCTGCCTGACCAAGGAGCAGATTGCCGGCAGCGGTGTCACCCCCGGCGAGCTGGAGGGCATTACCAGTCTGCCCCGCATGATCGAAGGGGTGCAGGTGGGCATTACCATGCGCCAGCTGCCCGCCGGCAGCTGCAAGATCAGCGTGCGCACCATCAAAGGGGTGGACGCCTGCGCCATCGCCCGCCGCCTGGGCGGCGGCGGCCACAACCAGGCCGCCGGCTGCGAGCTGGAGGGCAATCTGGAAAACGCCAAGCAGGCGGTGCTGGATGAGGTGGAAAAGGAATTCCGTCGCATGGCCGCTGCCGCACAGGAGGAAGAATGAGCGAGCTGAACGGGGTGCTGGTGGTAGATAAACCCGCCGGCTGGACCAGCTTTGACGTGCTGGCCAAACTGCGCGGGGTGCTGCACACCCGCAAGCTGGGCCATTCCGGTACCCTGGACCCGATGGCCACCGGCGTGCTGCCGGTGTTTGTGGGGCCCGCCCGCAAGGCGGTGGACCTGCAGACCAATCACGACAAGGAGTACGAGGCGGTGATCCGCCTGGGCGAGCGCACCGATACCGGCGATGTGACCGGCACGGTGCTCGAAACCGCACCGGTCACGGCGGGGGAGGCGGAACTCAAAGCCGTGCTGTCCCGTTTTCTGGGCCGGCAGATGCAGCTGCCGCCCATGTACTCGGCGGTCAAGGTGGGGGGCGTGCCCCTCTACAAGGCTGCCCGTCAGGGCAAAGAGGTGGAACGCACCCCCCGCCCGGTGGTGATTCACGAACTGGAATATCTGGGCCCCTGCGGGCCGGATGAATACCGGTTGCGCATCCTCTGCGGCAAGGGCACCTATGTGCGGGTGCTGCTGGAGGAGATCGGCGCGGCGCTGGGTACCGTGGCCACCATGGCGGATCTGCGGCGCACCCGGGCCGGGGCCTATACCCTGGCCGGCAGCCATACACTGGACGAAATTCTGGCGGCAGGGGAGAATGTTTCCTCCCTGCTGATCGGGCTGGACACGGTATTCGGCCACCTGCCCGCCCTCACCGCCGACGCGGCCACCGCCGCCCGCCTGGCCAACGGCGCGCCCGCCTGGCGCTGCGGCCATCCCGCCGGGCGCTACCGGGTCTACGGCCCGGACGGCGGGTTTCTGGGGGTGGGCCGCTGCGATAAGGACGGCGCGCTCCGGGCGGAAAAACTGTTTATCGAGAGAGGATGAGTCGGTTCTTGCAGATCAGCGATCGAGTACAGAGCCTGGACTGCCCGCAGGGAAGCGCGGTGGCCCTGGGCTTCTTTGACGGGGTGCACATCGGGCACCAGTTGGTCATCAAGGCCGCGGTGGACTGCGCCCGGGCCGAAGGGCTGGCCGCCGGGGTGTTCACCTTCCGGCTGCCGCTGTCCCATCAGCTGAAGGGCGGCCGCCTGGAAACCGAGGCCGACAAGCACCGGGTCATGGCAGAGCTGGGCGTTCAGGTGTATCTGGAGCCCCCGTTTGAGGAGGTCTGCGGCCAGTCCCCCGAGGAATTTGTGGATCAGATCCTGGTAGGAGCATTCCGCGCCAAGGCCGTGTTCTGCGGCGATAACTTCACCTTCGGCAAAAAGGCCGCCGGCAATGTGGAAACCCTGCGCACCCTCTGCGGGCAGCGGGGGATCCGGGTGGTGCAGGTGGAGATGGCCCAGTGGCAGGGAAAGAGCGTCAGCTCCACCCGCATCCGGGCCGCGCTGGAGGCCGGCGACATCGCCGCCGCCAACACCATGCTGGGCCGCCCCTACCGCATCGATTTCCCGGTGCGCCGCGGCCGGGGCCTGGGCCATACACTGGGCTTTCCCACCATCAACCAGGTGTTCCCGGAGGGCTTCATCCAGCCCCGCTTCGGCATTTACATAACCCGGGTGCAGATCAATGGTGCCTGGTACGCCGGGGCCACCGGCCTGGGCACCCGGCCCACCGTGAACAACAGCGGTCAGAACCCCACCTGTGAGACCTTCATCCCGGGCTTTACCGGGGATCTCTACGGGGCGCAGCCGGTGCTGGAATTCTATGAATATCTGGCCCCCAGCCGCAAATTTGATACCCTGGAAGAGCTGACCGCCTGCGTGCAGGACGCCGCTGCCAAAGCGGCCGCCTACTTCGCCCCCGGCGGGGCGGGCTATACCGGAAAAACGGAGGAATAAACGGTGTCGGTTTGTTTGACGGACTATCTGGAAAATTCCGCCCGCCGGTTTGCGGATAAACCGGCCCTTACCGAAAACGGCGGAGTGGTTTGTACCTATCGGGAACTGCGGGATGCTGCCCGCCGCGCCGCCGCCGCACTGGCCCGGCAGAATGTGCAGGGCACCGTGCTGGTGATGGCCGGGCGCTCCATCCAGGCGGTGCAGGCCATCCTGGCGGTACTGTATGCGGGCGCGGCCTATGCGCCGCTGGACCCGACCAGCCCGCCGGCCCGCCTGCGGGATATCTGCGCCGCGCTGGATAAGCCGCCGGTGCTCTGTACCCGGCAGCAGCTGGCCCGCTGCCCGGCGCTGACCGAACTGTGCGGTCAGGTGCTGGTCTGGGAGGAACTGATTGAATCCGCCCCGGACGATGCGCTGCTGGAAAACCGGCGGCAGTCGGTGCGTCCGGATCAGACCCTCTGCGTTATGTTTACCTCCGGCTCCACCGGCGTACCCAAAGGAGTGGTCAAGACCCACGCGGCGATGGACGCGTTTGAAACGGCGTTTATCAGCCAGTTTTCTCTGACCGATAGGGCAAACTGGGGCAACCAGTCGCCCTTCTATTTTGACGCCTCCGCCAAGGAGCTGTATTCGGTGCTGCGCACCGGCGCAACCATGCATATCCTGTCCACCGGCCTGTTTTCCCAGCCGCTGGAACTGGTGCGCACCCTGAATGCTCTGCAGATCGACACCATTTCCTGGGTGCCGTCGGCGCTGTGCATCCTGTCCCGGATGGATGTATTCTCAGTGGAAAAACCGGCCTTTTTGCAGCGCATCTTCTTTGTGGGCGAGGTGTTCCCCATCGAGCATTTCCGCATCTGGCAGGCAGCCCTGCCGGATGTGGCCTTTACCAATCTGTACGGCCCCACCGAAACGGCGGGGATCGGCTGCTGGTACACGGTTCCGGCTGCCTTTTCCGGTCAGGTGCTGCCCATCGGCGGCCCGCTGCCCGGCGTAACGGTACAGCTGCGGGATGAAAACGGGCGGATCATTGAGCAGCCTGACGTCCAGGGCGAGATCTGGCTGGGCGGTGAAACACTGGCCAAAGAATACCTGAACGATCCGGAGCGAACCGCCCGCATGTTTGTGTCCGAGAACGGCATGCGTTTTTATCGTACCGGCGATCTGGCCGGACGGGACGGGCAGGGGCTGCTGGTATTCCGCAGCCGGGCCGATCATCAGATCAAACATATGGGGCATCGGATCGAACTGGGTGAGATCGAAGCGCGGGCCGGGGCTTTTCCCGGCGTAGACCGGTGCTGCTGCGTTCACGATACCGCCAAGGAGCGCCTGATCCTGTTCTATCAGGGTGCCGCGCCCATGAAGGAACTGTACATTTATCTGCGCAGGGAACTGCCCCGTTATATGGTGCCGGCCCGTCTGGTACCCTGTGAGATGCTTCCCTGCAACGCCAACGGAAAACTGGATCGCCCGGCTATGACCAAACGGGCGGAGGAATTGTAAACGGCCTTGCGCCGAACAGAGGAGAGTGCAATTGTATGCTGCGGGATGAGATCAAGGAGATTATGGAAGAACTGCGCCCGGATCTGGATATGGAGACCGAAACCGATCTGATCGACCGGGGAACGCTGGACTCGTTTGACATCATTTCTCTGGTCAGCGAGCTGAACGACGCGTTTGATATCCACATTTCGGTAGAAGATCTGGTTCCTGAGAACCTGAATACGCTGGACGCCATGGTGCAGCTTGTGGAGCGGCACCAGCAGGAAGACTGACGGATAAAGGAGCAGGCAGATGCTGTTTACCTCATTCCGCTTTGCGGCGTTTTTTGCTCTCGTTTTAACGGTATATTATCTGCTTCCCGGCCGTCGGCAGTGGCAGTGGCTGCTGGCGGCCAATTTTGCGTTTTACTTTATAGGCAGCTTGCGTCTGGCCGGTTGGCTCTTTATGAGCATCCTCACCGTATGGGCCGGCGGGCTGGCGCTGGCGGCTTTGGACAAAAAAGCCGCCGAACAAACAAAAGGGCTGGACCGGCAGGCAAAAAAAGCGATGAGAGCCGGTTTTACCCGACGGAAAAAGGGTGTACTGGCCCTGGTTCTTCTGATAAACTTCGGGGCGCTGGCTGTTATGAAATACGCAGGCTGGGTGTTCTCGCTGCTGCAGAAACTGGGGGCCGGTGTGGGCATCTGGTCACTGGCCATGCCGCTGGGCGTCAGCTTTTACACCTTCCAGGCGGCGGGCTATCTGATCGATGTATACCGGGGCAAGTACCCGGCACAGAACAACCCGGCACGCTTTGCTCTGTTTGCCAGCTTCTTCCCCCAGATGATCCAGGGGCCCATCAGCCGCTACGATCAGCTGGCCAATCAGCTGTTCGCCACCCACCGGCCGGATCCGCAGCAGCTGCTGTTTGGCTTCCAGAGGATTCTGTGGGGCGTGTTCAAAAAACTGGTGGTGGCGGACCGGCTGGCGCCGCTGGTGCAGAACCTGCTGGCTTCGCCCACCATCGACCAGGCGGGAAGCGTTTATCTGGCCGGCCTGGTGCTGTATGCGTTCCAGCTGTATGCGGATTTCAGCGGCGGCATTGACGTTACCATCGGCTGCGCCCAGATGCTGGGTATCCGGGTGACCGAAAACTTCCACCGGCCGTTTTTCTCCAAATCGGTGGATGAATACTGGCGGCGCTGGCATATCACGCTGGGCAGCTGGTTCCGGGACTATCTGTTCTATCCGCTGGCACTGTCGGCGCCCATGGCACGCCTGGGCCGCCTGTGCAAAGGGGTTTTTGGCCCGGCATACGGCAAAAAGATCCCGATTTACGCCGCTACCATGGGTGTATGGGCGGTTACCGGCCTGTGGCATGGTTCCTCTGCCCGCTATCTGCTGTGGGGCCTTTGCAACGGCGGCGTGATTGTACTCAGCATGCTGCTGGAACCCTGGTATCAGAAGGCACGGCAGCGGCTTGGCATCCGCAGTGAAAGCACGGTGTGGCGTCTGTTCCAGGTGGTGCGTACCTTTGGCCTTCTGTGCCTGCTGCGCGTGTTCGACAATGCCTACACCACCGGCAATGCGTTTGCGATCCTGGGCCGGATCTTTACCCGGTTTGAACCGGCCGCCCTGCTGGACGGAACCCTGCTGCAGCTGGGTGTGACAGCTCAGGGCTTTTTCACCGCCGGTCTGGGCGTCTGCGTGATGCTCTGTGTAAGCCTGGCGCAGCGGCACGGCAGCGTGCGCGGTCAGATTGCCCGGCGGGGCCCGGCCCTGCAGGGGGCCGTCTGCCTGCTGCTGGCCCTGGCCAGCCTGCTGTTCGGCGCCTACGGCGTAGGTTATAACGCCGCGCAGTTTATCTATTTCAGCTTTTAAGAAAGGGGAGGCAGCGTATGAAACGATTTCTTCCCCGGGTGATTGGCTGGTGCCTGCTGTTTTTGATGTGCGCGGCGCTTCTCAGTCAACTCACCCTGCACCCGGAAGAGGGAAATTCTCCTCTGCGGGAATATTATGCGGTAGCCGATAAAACGGATGTGGTGTTCCTGGGGGCCAGTCAGGTGTTCTGCGGTGTCTCGCCGACGGAGCTGTATGAGGAATACGGAATCTCCTCCTTTGACATGGCAAACGGCAATCAGTACATGAGCATGGACTATTTTCTGATCCGGGAAATTCTTCGGGTCAGCAGTCCCTCGCTGATCGTGCTGGATGTAAGCACGGTCAACCGGGCGCCGGAATCCAGCGACTGGAGCCACCGGCAGTATCTGGCCACCATGAAGTTCAGCCCGCTGTGGTGGGAGGCATATCAGGCGACCCGGGTAGAAGGGGAAACCGCTCTGAGCTACCTGTTCCCTGTGCTGCGTTATCATGACCGCTGGAATGAGATGTCCTGGCACAGCACGCCGAGCTGGCAGGGGAGCCGCCCGGCCGGGCAGATGCTGTACGGCCGGATTGTACCCCAGGCGGAAACCACCGAGTATCCCTTTGTGGACGACGGCCAGACAACCACGGTGGAAGAAAGCCACCTGAAATGGCTGAAAAAGATCATCGAACTTTGCCAGGCCGAGGAACAGCCTCTGCTGCTGGTAAAGGTGCCCGGTAAGGCCGAGGGCTGGAGCGCGCAGGTAGCCAATACCGTATTGCAGGTCTGCGAGAGCTACGGCGAGCCGCTGCTGGATCTGGACCGCCGCCTGGAAGAGGTGGGGGTGGATATGCAGCTTCACACCCTGGATGGCAGCGCCCATCTGAACATGTACGGCGCGCAGGCGCTTTCCCGCTGGCTGGGCGGCTATCTCCGGCAGAACTATGAGATCCCCGACCGCCGCGGCCAGCAAGAGTATGAGCAGCTGTGGCAGCCGATCCTGAAAAGCTATCATGCACTTTGGGATCAGCAGGAGGCACAACCGCAAGGCATGTGAAAATCCACAAAAACCGCTTGTAATCCGGCGGCTGGTGTGATATACTAATACCCGATACCGTGGCCCGGCGAGGGGAGTATGCCCTGCATCAGGGATTCCTCGTTCCCTCCGCTGAGCTTCCGGCAAATATACTAAAGTGAGGTAACTGAACATGGAAAACAAGCTGAACGTCATTGAGTCCGCCCGCGTGCATGAGAACGACACCGGTTCTCCCGAGGTCCAGGTTGCTCTGCTGACCGCCCGTATCAACCACCTGAACGAGCATCTGCAGGCCAACCCCCATGACCACCACAGCCGCCGCGGCCTGCTGAAGATGGTCGGCCGTCGCCGCAACCTGCTGGCCTATCTGCAGAAGAAGGACATCGAGCGCTACCGTGCCCTGATCGCCAAGCTGGGTCTGCGCAAGTAATCGTCGCCTTGAGGCAGGCGGGCCGTCCCGGGCCGCCTGCCTCTCTGTTTTTTCATAGCCCGCAAAGGGCCTGCCTGCGTGTGTTTTAGCAGTGAATCGAGACGTTTTGTCCTGTTCAAAACGCCTGGATTTATTGCTAAAGCCGCGCCGGGCCTGCTGCGGACGAACAAATTTCCGGGCGGTCTGCGCAGCGCGCGCCGCCCCTATACGCAGGAGGTAGAACAAATGGCATTGGAATTCGCGTCCCGGCACGAGACCTTCCCCAATTACAAGACCTACCAGATGGAACTGGCCGGCCGCCCGCTGGTGGTGGAGACCGGCAAGATGTGCGGCCTGTCCAACGGCAGCTGCCTGGTGCGCTACGGCGAGACCGTGGTGCTCTGCAACGTAACCATGAGCGAGAAGCCCCGCGAGGGCATCGACTTCTTCCCGCTGAGCGTGGAGTTTGAAGAAAAGCTCTACTCGGTGGGCCGCATCCCCGGCAGCTTCCTGCGCCGTGAGGGCCGCCCCGGCGAGAAGGCCATCCTGACCAGCCGCGTGGTGGACCGCCCCATCCGTCCGCTCTTCCCCAAGGAGATGCGCAACGACGTCTGCGTCACCATGACCGTCATGAGCGTGGATCAGGACTGCAGCCCGGAGATCACCGGCATGATCGGTACCTCCATCGCCTTGTCCATCAGCGAGATCCCCTGGAAGGGCCCCATCGGCGGCGTCTTTATGGGTCTGGTGGACGGCCAGCTGGTGGTCAACCCCACCCTGGAGCAGCGTGAAAAGAGCGATCTGCAGCTGACCGTGGCCGCTACCGAGCAGAAGATCGTCATGATCGAGGCCGGCGCCAACGAGGTGGACGAGACCACCATGCTGAACGCCATCAAGATGGCCCACGCCGAGATCAAGAAGGTCATCGCCTTCATCAACAGCATCGTGGCCGAGATCGGCAAGCCCAAGGTGGAATTCCAGAGCGCCGATCTGGACATGAACCTGTACCATGCGGTCAAGGACAAGTACCTGGACGACTTCAAGGCCGCCATGGACACCGACGACAAGAACGTGCGGGACGCCCGCCTGAGCCCCATCCGCGCCCGTCTGGAAGAAGAGTACCCCGATCTGGACGCCGCCACCATCGAGCTGATCATGTACAAAATGCAGAAGTTCGTGGTGCGCCGCTGGCTGCTGGATGAAGGCAAGCGCGTGGACGGCCGCGGCATCAACGAGATCCGTCCCCTGGCCGCCGAAGTGGGCATCCTGCCCCGCGTGCACGGCAGCGGTATGTTCACCCGCGGCCAGACCCAGGTGCTCACCGTCTGCACCCTGGGCAACACCAAGGACAGCCAGCTGATGGACGATCTGGGCACCGAGCCCTACAAGCGTTATATCCATCACTACAACTTCCCGCCCTACTCCGTGGGCGAGGCCCGCGCGCCCCGCAGCCCCGGCCGTCGTGAGATCGGTCACGGCGCCCTGGCCGAGCGTGCCCTGCTGCCCATGATCCCCTCCCAGGAGGAGTTCCCCTACACCATCCGTCTGGTCAGCGAGGTGCTGTCCTCCAACGGTTCCACCAGCCAGGCTTCCATCTGCGGCAGCACCCTGGCGCTGATGGATGCGGGCGTGCCCATCAAGGCCCCCGTGGCCGGCATCAGCTGCGGCCTGATCACCGAGGGCGACCGCTGGATGACCATGCTGGACATCCAGGGCGTGGAGGATTTTCACGGCGATATGGACTTCAAGGTGGGCGGTACCCATAACGGCATCACCGCCATCCAGATGGACATCAAGATCGACGGTCTGACCTACGACATCATCGAGGAAGCCTTCGAGAAGTGCCGCAAGGGCCGCCTGTTCATCCTGGACGAGATCATGCTGCCGGTCATCCCCGCTCCCCGTGAGCAGCTGTCCAAGTACGCGCCCAAGATGCTGTCCATGGTCATTCCCGTGGACAAGATCAAGGACGTGATCGGCAAGGGCGGCAAGGTTATCCAGGAGATCTGCGCCAACTGCAACTGCAAGATCGACGTGGAGGAGGACGGCCACGTGTTCGTCTCCGCCGTGGATATCGACGATGCCAACCGGGCCATCCACACCATCAAGACCATCGTGGAAGATCCCGAGATCGGCGCCATCTACAAGGGCCGCGTGACCCGTCTGATGAATTTCGGCGCCTTCGTGGAGATCGCTCCCGGCAAGGAGGGCCTGTGCCACATCTCCAAGCTGGACACCAAGCGTGTGGAGCGCGTGGAGGACGTGGTCGCGGTGGGCGACGAGCTGATCGTCATGGTTACCGACATCGGCCAGCGCGGTATCGACCTGAGCCGCAAGGATGCTCTTGCCGCCATCGAGGCCCGCAAGAAGCAGCAGAACGGCTGATCCCAATAGAAAGCCTGAACAGGGCGTGCTGCCAATGGCAGCACGCCCTGTTTTTTGTCCTGAAAAGCAAACAAAAGAAAAGCGCGCCGGGCACGGGCCTTTACGGCTCCGTGCCCGGCGCGCTGCCGGTTCGGATTGTTATTTCGCGTATTCCACCGCGCGGCTCTCGCGGATCACATTCACCTTGATCTGGCCGGGGTAATCCAGCTCTTCCTCGATCTTCTTGGTGATGGCGCGGGCCATCAGGATCAGCTGATCGTCGTTGACAGCCTCGGGCTTGACCATGATCCGCACCTCGCGGCCGGCCTGCACCGCAAAAGCGGTGTCCACGCCCTCAAAGCTGCAGCTGATTTCCTCCAGATTCTCCAGACGCTTGATATAGCTTTCCAGATTCTCGCGGCGGGCACCCGGACGGGCGGCGCTGATGGCGTCGGCCGCCATCACGATAAAGGCCAGCGGAGTCTTGGGCTCCACGTCGCCGTGGTGGGCCTCGATCGCGTGGATAACCGCCGGGCTCTCCTTGTACTTGCGGGCAATCTCCACACCGATCTGGATGTGGCTGCCTTCGATCTCGTGATCCAGTGCCTTGCCGATGTCATGCAGCAGGCCGGCGCGGCGGGCCTGGGTTACATTCACGCCCATCTCGGCGGCCAGCAGCCCGGAGATCCAGGCCACTTCCAGCGAGTGGTTCAGCACGTTCTGGCCGAAGCTGGTGCGGAACCGCAGACGGCCCAGCAGCTTTACCATGTCGGGATGGATGCCGTGCAGGCCCAGATCCATCACGACCTTTTCGCCCTCCCGCTTCATGCTGATCTCCAGCTCGCGGCGGCATTTCTCCACCGTTTCCTCGATGCGGGCGGGATGGATACGGCCGTCGCTGATCAGCTTCTCCAGCGCCATCCGGGCAACCTCCCGGCGGGTCTGGTCAAAGCTGGACAGGGTAATAGCCTCGGGGGTATCGTCGATGATCAGATCCACGCCGGTGGCGGTCTCCAGAGCGCGGATGTTCCGGCCCTCACGGCCGATGATCCGGCCCTTCATCTCATCGCTGGGCAGCGGCACCACGCTCACGGTGGTTTCGCTGGAGTGATCCGCGGCGCACCGGGCGATGGCCTGGCCGATCATCTCGCGGGCGATGTTGTCCGCCTCGTCCTTCAGGTTGGCCTCATAGGCGCTGATGCGCATGGCTTTTTCGTGGGTCAGTTCCTCTTCCAGGCGGTTCAGCAGCAGCTGCTTGGCGTCCTCCTGGGTCAGGCCGGCGATGGTTTCCAGCTTTTCCATCTGGCGCAGCTTCAGCTGCTCCAGCTCGTCCAGACGGGCCTCCACCAGTTCGGAGCGGCCCTTCAGGTCTTCTTCCTTCTTTTCCAGGGCGGCGGTGCGCTTGTCCAGGGCTTCTTCTTTCTGGTCCAGGCGGCGCTCCTGCCGGGTCAGTTCGCCGCGGCGTTCCTTGACCTCTTTGTCGGCCTCGGCTTTCAGCCGGAACACTTCGTCCTTGGCCTCCACCACGGCTTCCTTGCGTTTCTGTTCGGCGGTGCGGATGGCTTCATTTACCAGCCGCTTGGCTTCTTCTTCGGCGCTGCCGATCTTGGCCTCGGCCGTTTTGCGCCGGTAGACCGACCCTGCGTAAAACGCAAGGGCGCCCACTACTACGGCAACGACCAGACCCACCACGACGCACGCAATTACAATGCTCGGGTTCATGGATGGTGTCAACTCCTCAAAATATACTTGCTATCTTGAGATGGACCGCCGTACAAGGGGGCGCCTTCTGCAAAAGGCTATTCAGTTTTTTTATAAGTCGGGCAACAGCAATCACACGGACCGCTACACAACGCGCCGTGCACAGAATGAAAATGCAAACTTATAAAAAGGGATTTCCCCAGAAAACAGTAAGGCGGGGCAGGCACCCCAGACGGTCCACCAAAATATCAGTATTATTGTAAGGTAGATTTGTTGCATTGTCAAGAAAGAGTTGACTTTTGGAAACGGTGGGGGTATAGTATAGGCAACGGCGGAACACAGCGTTTCGCCGCCGGTTATCAAACTGTTTCATCTTGCAAAAGGTGTCGATGCGGCCATGAGCCGGGCGCATCCGCCGCAGCAGAGAGGGCCGCCGCTCCCCGGAGCGTGCTGTGAGCGGCCTTGCGCGGTGCCCGGTCTTACCAACCGCGGAACTGCGGGGGCGAACCCCCGCCGGGCAGGCCCGTTACAGCCGACAACGAGAGGCACCCTGTTCACAGGGCGCAATCCGGGTGGAACCGTGGAGCGTGCATACCGCCGCTTCATCCCGTGGCAGCGGTTGCGGGATGAAGCGGCTTTTTTCATTCCCGCCGCCCCAAAAGCGTGCGGAAAAACAAAGAATGGAGGAAACGACAATGATCAATGTGGATCTGAAAGGCACCGTACGGCAGTACGAGGCGGGCGTCACCGCCGCCGACGTGGCCAAGAGCATCGGCATGGGCCTGTACAAGAGCGCCTGCGCCGCCAAGGTGGACGGGGAGCTGTGCGACCTGCGCACCCCGCTGAACCAGGACTGCGCGCTGGAGATCCTGACCTTTGAGGACGAGGGCGGCAAGCATGCTTTCTGGCACACCGCCGCCCATGTGATGGCCCAGGCGGTGCAGCACCTGTTCCCGGGCGCCCACTTCGGCATCGGGCCGGCGGTGGACAACGGCTGGTACTACGACATCAAGGCCGACCGGCCGCTGACCACCGGTGACTTTGAGGCCATCGAGGCCGAGATGAAGAAGATCGTCAAGGCCGATCTGCCGCTGGAAAAGCGCACCATCACCGTGGAGGAGGGCCGCCAGATCTTTGCCGGCCAGACCTACAAGCTGGAGCTGCTGGAAGAGTACGCCGAAAAGGGCTGGGAACTGACCGTGTACCAGCAGGGCGACTTCACCGATCTGTGCGCCGGCCCCCACCTGATGAGCACCGGCGCCATCAAGGCGGTCAAGCTGAGCAAGGTGGCTGCCGCCTACTGGCGCGCCGATGCGTCCCGGGACAGCCTGGACCGTCTGTACGGCATCGCCTTCCCCAAGGCCAGCCAGCTGGAGGAGTACCTGCACATGCTGGAGGAGGCCGCCAAGCGTGACCACCGCCGTCTGGGCAAGGAACTGGAGCTGTTCACCCTGCTGGAGGAAGGCCCGGGCTTCCCCTTCTTCCTGCCCAAGGGCATGGTGCTGAAGAACACCCTGATCGACTTCTGGCGGCAGATCCACCACGAGGCCGGCTACCAGGAGATCAGCACCCCCATGATCCTGAACCGGTCTCTGTGGGAGCGCAGCGGCCACTGGGATCACTATAAGAACAACATGTACACCACCGTCATCGACGACACCGACTTTGCCATCAAGCCGATGAACTGCCCGGGCGGCATGCTGGTCTACAAGACCCAGCCCCGCAGCTACCGGGACCTGCCCCTGCGGATGGGCGAGCTGGGCCTGGTACACCGGCACGAGCTGTCCGGCGCGCTGCACGGCCTGATGCGGGTGCGCTGCTTCACCCAGGACGATGCCCACATCTTCATGACCCCGGACCAGATCAAGGACGAGATCAAGGGGGTCGTGAAGCTGATCGACCAGGTGTACAGCCTGTTCGGCTTTGAGTATCACATCGAGCTGTCCACCATGCCCGAGGACCACATGGGCAGCCAGGAGGACTGGGACCGGGCCACCGACGGCCTGCGCAGCGCCATCGAGGAGCTGGGCCGGGAGTACACCGTCAACGAGGGCGACGGCGCCTTCTACGGCCCGAAGCTGGACTTCCATCTGGTGGACGCCATCGGCCGTACCTGGCAGTGCGGCACCATCCAGCTGGATATGCAGCTGCCCGAGCG
>CALXAH010000027.1 GCA_944386225.1 uncultured Gemmiger sp. | reverse complement strand
AGATCTGGAAGCGGGTGTATGCCTGCCTGGAGCCGCTGCTGAAGGAGGGCGTGCGTTACTTTGGTGTGGGCGGTGCATTGGGCTTTGACACGCTGGTGGCGGAAAGGCTGATCGCACTGCGGGAAAGCCGGCCCCAGATCCGGATCATTCTGGTGCAGCCCTTCCCAGGCTACCAGAGCCGCTGGACACCCGCCCAGCAGGCCCATGCGGCGGCTGTGGAGGCGCGGGTCGACAAGGTAGTCGTCTGCTGCCAAACGCCCGGCCGTGAGGCCTTTCTGGCCCGCGACCGGCACTTGGTGGACAACGCCGGTTGCTGCATCGCCTGGTGCACCCGCCCTACCGGCGGCACAGCTTACACCCTGCGCTATGCGCAAAAGCATGGTCTGCGGGTGTGGAATGTGGCCCAGCCCGGCGGATGGGGCTAACTGTGCCTTGCTGAAAGACGTCGGTACCCTTATAATGGAAAGTGATAAGAGGGGGGATGATAAGAATGACCGAAGTAGTAGCAGCCCTGATTTGGGACAAAGACAAGTTTATGATCTGTCAGCGCCCGGCCCACAAGGCCAGGGGATTGCTGTGGGAGTTTGTGGGTGGAAAAGTGGAGCCGGGCGAGACAAAGCAGCAGGCTCTCATCCGGGAGTGCCAGGAGGAACTGGCCATCACGTTGGACGTGGGAGACGTATTCATGGATGTGACCCATGAATACCCTGACCTGACGGTGCATCTGACCCTCTTTCACGCTGCCATCCGGGAGGGCGTGCCTCAGATGCTGGAGCATAACGACATTCGATGGATCACGGCGGGCGAGATCGACCAGTATGATTTTTGTCCGGCGGATAATTCGATTCTGAACAGGATCCGCCACGAATACATGAACGTGCGAGATGGCAATGTCAGGTTAAGCTAAAAAAGATGAGCCTAAAGGAAAGACCTTTAGACTCATCTTACAAATCGAAAGACTATTCAATATCATGCAAAATCGCCTCGGCAATGTGGAATGCAAGTCTAACAGGTACGGCATTGCCGATTTGTTTGAAAGCACTGGTTCTGGAAGGGCTGTCTTTGATTCCTTCGAAATAGTAATCATCCGGGAAAGTTTGTAACCTGGCTGCTTCGCGAGGTGTGAGTGATCGGTTCTGTGCTATATCCGGATGGATATAATAGTGTCCATCCTTACAAATGTGGGCAACTACAGTCTGGGACATGGGCAGATCAGGAGCAACTACTTTAAACCGATCCAAGAAAGTCTTGACGTTTTTCTGACTCTGAAGCCGTTCAGGTAAGTCTCTGTAACTGATTCTTTCATGTTTACTATTCCAGCGTTGTACAGCCAAACGGTAAATCTCAAGATCCTGCTGAGTGTTTGGACGTGCAAAATGCAGTGTTACCGGTTGGTGGTCATATCGCTTAATTCCAGAGGCATAAAGATATTGACCATTATAGTGAAGGGTTTCAGTGGGAAGGGGTGTGCCCCCACCAGCCGATAGAGGCGGAAGATCGGAAAATAATTCGCCTACTTGACAATTCGTTTCAACGGGCAGAATGTCAGGATAATAGTCTGCATCTCCATGCAGCTTTCCGACCAGTATAATACGATTTCGATTTTGCAATACACCATAATTTCTGGCATTTAAAATCCGATAGTTGGTTGTATATCCATATTGCCTGAATAGTGCACGCATTTTACTGAAGTGCAAGATGCCATCTTCATCTTTGGCTGAGAGGAGCCCTGTGACATTTTCAAAAACAAAATATTGTGGCTGGTAACGCTCCAGAAATTTCGCATATAGCTGATACAAATAATTTCTTTTATCTCCCACCATTTTAGTATGAGAACGTGCACGTCCGGCGATGGAATATGCCTGGCAAGGGGGACCACCAACGATCATATCTAACTGTTGGCCACCAAGTCGGTTGTCAATGTACTGAAAGACACTTGGCAGCGTAGCTTCGGAAAGCTCACACTGCAGTACACTGCCTAATTCCTTTTGAGGAATCAGATCATAAAAATTTTCTCTGGAATATTCACCCCTCAAATAAGCATCGTATTCTTCTTCCCGATTGTGTGCACGCAACCAAGTTGCAGCTACGCGGGTTTTTAATGTGTAACAGGCAGCCTTGTCCATTTCAATATGAGCGATTGGAGTGTATCCTGCTTGAAGAAAACCTTCCGAGAGTCCGCCGGCACCGGCAAACAGGTCAAGATAGTTTGGCAATATATTCATCCTCTCTCAACAATGGAATGGGCTTTCGAAATCAGACATCATTATACCAGGACTAAAGGTTTGTTGCAAGCGTGATTCCCATTGTAGAACTGTAGCATAATGAATTCGAGGGGGAAGTTAAATGTCTGATAAACTCAGCAGGGAAAAACGAAGCTGGAATATGTCGCATATACGAAGTAAAGATACCAGCATTGAAGTGAAAGTCAGGAAGTTCCTGTTTTCAAAGGGCTTTCGATACAGGAAAAATGACTCAAAACTTCCGGGAAAGCCGGACATTGTTTTGCCAAAATATAAAACGGTTATTTTTGTCCATGGCTGTTACTGGCATCGACATCCCGGGTGCAAAAACTGTACAATGCCATCAACCAACACGGATTTCTGGATTCATAAGTTCAATAAAAATGTTCAAAATGATATTCTGCATAAACAGCAGCTGGAGCAATCAGGCTGGCATGTTATTACGCTGTGGGAATGCGAGATCGAAGGCAATTTTAACAAAACAATGGAATCCGTGCTGCAAGATTTAAGCCTGCAACTCAACAATCAGCCCGGGTAACTCTCCATTCGTGCCTTTTCCAGTATCTGAAGTATTCTGGCACACTGTCTTTCTGACGGAAACTTACCATTTTCCATCTCAATGGCTGTTTTTAAGAGCGATATCTCCATCGGCGTGAAGATTTTAGCATCCAACCCCCATGTGAGAACCTTTTTCCATCCGGCTGCCCCATATTCGGCAACCTTAATCATGGCGCCTGCCTGATTTAGCTGCTTTTGGACAGAACGGGCATCAGATTCTCTGCTTTTTTGTTCCGCTTTCCAAATCAGTTCCTGCTTGAAATCTTCTCGGAGATTGAGACGTAATTTTTTGGCTTCATCCCAGCAGGCTTCCCGTTTGGCCCATTCTGTTACGTTTTGAACACCGCGATTGGGCGAAATCAGATGATTGTACATCGCTTCTGACAGCTCTTCCAGCTGAAGCTCTGTGGCATGGCTTATTTCCTGCCGGTTCCAAAGAGTTCGGAAATCAAATGTTCTGTCTGCTTCCTTTTCAATTAGCCGGAAAAGCTCTGCAATGGTATAGGTTACAATCTGTGCCTTGTAACCCATTTCATACCATGGGGCATTTTTAACAATTCGGTCTGCTGACCGGTACAAAATATCCAGCCCGACAACCTTTTTGAAAAACTCCTCATTAAAAGACGATTCATGTTTGTCCCATTCACTGCTTGCCCATTCTGCAAACCGCATAAAGTTCTTTTGCGCACCGGAGCAGACTTGCCATGGGAGCTGTCTCCATGTATTGTAGAACTTTGCCAGGTCTGTTTTGGTAAACATTTGGGTTTTGGGATTTCGCGCCAGAAAACGTTTTTTCTCGGCAGTACTCATGCGGGCCTGCTGCTGTTTGTACTGTCCACGGGTGCGTTCATAATACCAGCAGGTGCCAAACTGATTCCCTTTGACAGCCGGAGCAAGGGTGCGACGCGAAAGATCCTCCATGCGTACATGAAATGCATGATTGGAGAAAAAGTCTGCATCGCTCACCTTGTTTTGCTTGTTGGCATATCGAGCAATATTTGGGATCAGCTCCATCGCCTTTTCCGGTGACACAACGGAAAGTTTCATGGGAACATAAACATCCCGCAAGTCATTGGCTCTACTGCGGTCATTTGTCAAAGCTGCAGCCAGTGAAGCAGTTGTCTGGCCGCCGTTGACAATCTGTAAAGCAGTAATTCCTGTAATCCAGGAAGCACTTTCTCTGTGTTCAATTTCGACATTGTATGCTGTGGCAGCGATACCGTTGTTGTAGGCAAAGAACATACTTGGTTCATTCAGAATCGTATTGCGGATGCCCTTGTTGATTTTTCCCTTTACAGAGAGAAATGATCGGACGTTGCCTTCCAGCAGACGTCCGCCATACCGGTTGTACAGCTCTGCCAGGATCTTTCCAGGAATGGAACACAGATATGCGGTGTATTCTTCGGTTTCCCCTGCAGGCAGGCAGGGGATTCCCTGATTGATGAATTGCTTCAGGTCAATGACAATATCCTCCTTGCCGGTTTTGGAGGACATCAATTCCTGCAGGCGGGCAATATCCCAGATATGGTACTCTGCTGTTGCCTGTCCAATTTGCGTTGCCGGGATTTCCCGGATCCGATTGCTCATGACCATATCGGTCATAATAAAGAAACGGAACCTGGTAACATTTTTATATCTGTTTTGAATATCAACTGCAAGACCATATCCCGGGGAGCTCTCCTCGGCATTTTTTTGCAGAAAACCGGATCGCGAGTTTTCTACAAATGCACGCGCACGACGGAACCATGTATCGGCCTCTGTGGCTGTCAGAGATTCCGCTTCTGTGCTGTCACGGAATGGGCAAACGGCAATATCAAGACAGTCGTCCAGTTCATTATAACTGTATCCATCTATCTGAATCCTCCGGTTCTGGCTGCCGACACCCTCATAAGGCACCTGCTCGAAGTCTTCAAACTCCTCAGCATCAATAAGCGCCTCTGTATACATGGCCAGAAATTCTTCTCGCGGGCTGGTTCCGTTCATAGTTGCATTCAGATGAATTTCTTCGAGAATTTCCGTTCGAAACTCGTTAACATCCATGTTACTGCTCCTTTTTAAATGAAGCAATTGCCGCAAGCGAAAGTAGATATTTGACGCCCGATACACCTGACGGCAAGGACTCACATCTTATACGGGGAAAGTCTGTATCCACTTGAAAATACTGGCGCTTTCCCGGGCAAAATGCAATTTTGTCATAAGCAGACTGTACAGTCAATCCCTGCTGCCACAAAAGGGCTGCGAACTGCTTGCGCTGCACATCTGTTTCAAGGCGGGCACTGATTTTTTCATACAGACTGTTCAGCGTAACGCCTTTCGGATCATCTGCGCCGGTCGCATCCATAAACTGTACAACCAGGTAGCCCATGTCACTTCGATCCAACTGTTCGGCGGAAGAAATATGGATTGTTTCTGCTCCGCTTGATGCTGTTTTGATTTCATACCAGCTTTCCACCGTTATAAAATCCTGGTCACCGCGGGCTGGCCCTGTCCAGGCATCCAATGCCTGCTGACACCCGTACTTTGGTATCATGTATTCCAGAAGAAAAAGCATTTCACCGGCCAGCCCTTTTATTTCGGTTCTGCTCAGGATCTGAAGACTTGCCTGTGCCATCATTTGCTGCCAGTCACAGTAGCGTTTACAAATAAATGCAGCTCCACTGGGTTCCTGTTTCAGGACGCGGGAAGACTCAACCATGTCATTGCAGAAGCTGTAAAACAGGTCTTTGTATTCCGGTTGCTGCAGTGCAAAAGACAGTGCCCACTTTCCATCGTTGCGCTTTCTTGTCTCCGCAGAAATAGTTCGAGATGGGTGAAGCTCCTGCGGATGTGCACTGCTTACCAACAGCAATGTTGCGCGGCCCTGCGGATCGTAGCCGTAATACAAATCCAGCACATGTATTGCGTCCACTCTTCGAAAACCAGCATCATCTTTCAGTTCAGAAAAAGCCTGCCTTGCATCGGTCATTTTTATTCCTCCGGAATTGTACTGTCCTGCTCATCCAGGTCTTCGCCCTGTTCAACCTCGTACAGTTCTTTCCATTTGACTACGTTGATTTTATAATTATATTTTTTATCTTCCTGCCCTTCCACACGCGGAATGCCTATACTCAAGCCGATCAATGGAGCTCCAGCTTTTTGCGCCAGCTTTTCCTTCTCTGTTCCTTCTTCAGCCTTCAACTGAACAGGATAAATCACGAGCAGCGGATTTCGACTGATGCCGGTTTTGAAATAATCTGCTTGCGAGAAATTCTTTTTCTCCGGCTCGATGCGCCGCAATGCTTTCTCAATTTTTTCCACGGTATCACGGGTTAATCCACCCTTGCCTGCATCACGGCTGCCCAGGCGGGAACCTTTTCCAGACATCTGATACGCATTTTGTTTTGCCTTGTAATCAAAGATTCGCTGAACAGTTCTTACTGGAATACCCTCAAGGTCTCTTTCCTCGCCCTTGCCTGATGCAATCATGACATCCCAGTGGTCAAGGTCGGTTCCCTTGTCTTCCCGCAGAATTTTTACAAAATCCTCTGCATGAAAATCAAAATTCAGCGGGTGCGTATTGTAGGTCGAGAGATATTCAATGATATAGTCTTTTTTGACATTCAGGAATTGAGGGGTCTTCAGCGCCAGGCCAGTGTCATCTTTTTCGAGCTGGTATGCTTTTTGCAGTTCCGAAAGGAAGCTTTCTGTCGCCTTCAGGTTGGCCTGCTCCACTTGCGCAGAGCTGTGCAGGAACGGGGTTTCCACTACACGCCCGTTCAGGCTGAGTGTCATCGTATAATCCTGAGCAGAACGCATCTTGTTTCGTGCGGTTACCATCAGTGCTGCCTGGTCACTGCGGACGCACAGGCCGAAATCTTTCGGGGTCATGTTGAGCAACTTCATTCGGCTGACTTCCAAAAGCAGCTCGTTGGTTGCCTCGGTGATATAGGCGTACCAGGACATGGATGTTGCTGGCATCCAGATTTGGCAGAGATCCTCGTAGTGACTCCGGTATCCAAACCAGCGCCCCATTTGCATCAGTGTGTCATACATCTGGGAATTCCGATAAAAGTAGCTGATGCACAGTCCCTCCAGCGTGAGTCCGCGGGAAAGGCTCAGACCGCCCACGGCAATGAGGCGCAATCCGTTGTCATATTCATCATAATTCAGGTATTTGGATGCATTGCCTCCATTGATGGTTCGAACTTCCACTGCGGCCACAGCTGCGTGCAAAGCTTCCTGAATGGCAGGCCACTCAAAGTCAATGGATTCCATCGGAGCATAATATTTGTCCCAGGTTTTATGCAGCAACCGGAACGTATCATACTCCATAGCCTGTTCGCCCATGCGATAGTAATTTCGGATCTCCCGCTGCATGGTTCGGACCAGTTCATCCACCTGACTTGTGATAGCGTCCTGTACTGCGATAAAGCGGGAAATATTGATCATCATAGTCCGATGAGATTTGACATCTCCACGCAAATCGCGCACTGCGTTAGCCAGGAAAAAGGCCGCAATTGCTTCCAGCATACTTTCCGGCAATTTCCCGGCCGGGGCCGCTCCACTTTTATGGCGAAGCGGAAGGTATGCTTCACAATCGTCATTCTCGTGAAGCATAAAACCGCAGTCTCCGCCTTCCAGGAAGATGCGATCTGCTCCAATATAGTTGGTCGGAGTTTTCAGGGCGTAGATAAAATCTCGCGGAAACAAATCCTCGGCAAGCATTTTATCGTCCGTTTCCGGATCGATAAAGATATTTGCATATGGTGTGGCAGTAAAACCAACGTAGTTTGCTTTTGAGAACAGCGCCAGCAACTTTCGGATAGCGGCATTGATGGCGGTCGGATTTTCTTTGTCCTTTGTATTGATGGAGGCGTTGTCTGCCTCGTCATCAATGAGAAGCATCGGAAGATCAATTGTTTTTTTGCTCTTTGGAACATTGTATACGCGAAGCCAGCGTTCCAATTGTGAGAGAACACTTTTGTTTTTCTTCAGAACAAATACTACCGGATCATATATTGCATCCAGGCGCGCGACAATCTGTTGCGCGGTGGCAGTTCTAAAATCACTCGTTGTGGAAGTCACAGCAAAACCACTTACCCGGGCATCGTTCAGCCCCACACCTACTCGAACATTATCACGGTCTTTCGTAAGTGTTTTGCTGTCCAGTCCTGTAAATCCTTCGTCCACACGCTGTTGTGTTTGCTGACGAAGCTTTTCGATGGTTCCAGTCAGAAGAATGATTACCCGGTAGCCTGCGTCCGCCGCTTTGTTCATTAGGGCAATATAATTCGACGTTTTTCCGGACTGGACATTACCGATACACAATCCCCGACGCGAAAAAACTTCATTTTGATTAGGATTTCCTAAAAGATCCATCAGTTCGTCAGAGAAGCGATCCATCTCTGCAATGACTTTCGGAGCCCATCCACGTTCATCCTGTAGATATTGCACGTAGCGATTCCAGAATCGCGGGTCAATATTGGCTTTGGCATCTGCATACCAAGGCTTATGATCTTTTGCGGTTATGTATACGCCTCGATCGATATCAATCTGGAGTCGTGCTTGCAATTCCTTGATGACTTCCGTCTGTTCGCTGTCGTTTAAAGGAACGATGGGAAGAAAGAGTTTGACGGCATCCTGAATCGTAGCTTCGGTGATTTTTTCCTTGTCTGACAAATACTTCAGCACATACGAAATCATCGAATCCTGATTTTTAGTCATGGCAATACTCCTCTCGCAAATCTTTCAGCACATCCGGATATTTCACAAAAAAATCCATCTTGTCCATTACAGACAGCAACTGTGGAATGTCTCCTCCTGACTCTTGCTCCTGTTGGACCATCTGTAGAGCAATCTGTCGAGCCTCGTCCGTTTCCAAGGCCTTTTCTGTTACGTTGGCTTCATTGCTGGCAAGGCGGTAGTACACATCTGCATAGGGGAACGTGTCTTCCAGCATCTTCAGGAAATTGTCGAACAGTGCAAGACCATCTTCATCCAAATGATTTTCCAGCATTTTCAGCAAAGGGAGATCCCGATTGATCTGATACTGGAAAGTTCCTCTGAAATCAACCGGATTCCACGCATGCACAAGATCATCAGTCTGTACATTTCTACCGCGGTATTTATAAACACGCTCGCTTCGACCGACCGCATTCTTTACCACAGCCGCAAGGTTTTTTTTGATGCAATCTGGAAGGGTCGCTGTTGATTTTTTAATATCGATTTCCCACATGGAGTCCAGAGAATTTGGGATATCAACTCTTACACGTGCAAGCTTTCCCAGCTCATTTTGACGAATCAATCTGAACCAGGTCCCCCAAACAATGAGCCTCTTATTACGATATATATAAAACCCTTGCTTTAAGCGCAGTTCGTCTTTCCCTCCCATACTTTCAATATCACTTGCACTCAGCTTGCTCGGATACGGCAGTACATAGGGTTTTACCCGGACTTCTTCATTATTGATTCGCAAAATCTGTTCGCTCAAAGGTTGCGTGGAAGGATGCCGTGTCAGAAATGGATCCATTGGTTGCACCGGATCGCCATTAAAATACAACGCCAGCCGTTTTTGAGGGTTCTCATCTCCCAAAAAACGGTGGAAAACAAGAGACAGATGTTTCCTGGTCAGTTCAATCTTTTCATCAAAAGATTTTTGAGCATTCGCGCTTGCATCTTCCAGACGGTCGAAATCCTGCCAAAGAACAACAGTTCCGTGTTCAAGTCCGTTTAGATAAAAGAATCCAGGGAGGTTTTCCATTTCGTCTTCTGAATATACTTTCAGTGCCCAGGACTTTTTCAACTTAATGTAGTCAAGGTCCCAGGACGCTGCAACAGTCTTCCCGTCCTTTTTGCTCATGACCGTCAATTTTCGGCACTGGGACAAAGAAGCCATTTTCAGGCCGAGGCCAAACCGGCCTAAATCATTTTTGGCTCGGGCTTCGTGCGGATCCTGACTGCCATATCGCATGGCATTTTCAATTTTATCCGCATCCATACCGCATCCATTATCTTCAATGCACAGCCACCGGGGCTCTTTTGACATAAAGCCTATTCGAACTTCAGTGGCACCGGCACTGATACTGTTGTCGACGATATCAGCAACAGCGGCTTCGAACAGATACCCTATCGACCTCGTTGATTCTACAAGAACCGGAGCAAAGGGAATGACAAGTTTTTCCTCCATGAAAAATCCTCCTGTCTGCTGCAGGTGTCTATCTGCAATGCCGGTTTGCAGAGAGCATATCGGAATGATTCTTTATATCTCATTGTATTCCAAGCGCGGTGAGGTGTCAAACAACTTGGAAACTTAGCTGTTTTGATCATTCACGAGGGCGCACTTTGCTTTTCATTGCTTTAATTATATCACAACAAAGGTGACATAAAACGGACTCGCAAAGCAGAAGTCGTGATTTTCTGCGGATAACGTTTGCACAAAAGAAAAGGTCGCTGTACCTGGGTACAGCGACCTTTTCTGGTGCGCCCGACTGGATTCGAACCAGCGGCCTTCCGGGTCGGAGTTCCCAGACGGCCAACGAAAAACCGCGACTTCAAGCCAATTTTTATCGGTTGTGCACAAAGATGAAAACCATATAAAAAGCCCGTGAAGCCTTTTCAGAACTGGCTTCGCGGGCGTTTGCATGGGTGGTGGTCAAATGGTGGTCAGGGTGGTCAGGTTTGCCTGAAAAGAGGTGTGAGTGACAAGGGAAAGTGGTCAGCGGCAGATACTATCTTCCAGCGGGAAAAGCAGTGCCGGGCGAAGGGATCCGGCGCTTCCTCCTGCCCGGACATGAGACAAAAGACAGCAGCACCAGAACAGGAATGATACAACAGGTTACTAACATAATGGCCAATGTTTCGATAAAGTGATTAAACATTTCACCGGCTTTGTCGGTAATATGGGATACGGCTCCTGTGACACTTTCAGTAACCGAGGAAGCCAGACCAGCTATATGCGTGAAAGTTCAATGGGGCATGGCGATTAACACGGCTGCCGAGTAAAACAGACTGAGTGTTTTAGCGGCCTTTTTGACAATAAGACCCTTGAAAGCCCTGTCTATGGAACCTGACATGTGCTATGCTTAGAATAAGCAAACTGTGATGGCTTGCGGTGAGGTAAAAATGTGAGGAACAGGGAGGAATCAAAGTGGCACTGGATCGGTACGCAACCGCTATGGAACGGGCGATCTTCAATTGGTATTTTGGCGGGGAAAATGCCCCGGTGGAACCGGTGTTCAACACTCTGCAGATGGGAATCAGGCATGGTATGCAGGTGTATGTTCCCATTAAGACGCCGGATATTCTGGCCCGGATGTTGGGGGATCCGGAAAAATTGAAAACGGGGGATACCTATACCTGTGATCAGGAGGTGCCCATACGTTTTCGGCACATAGCGGAGGATCCGGAAGGAAACTACCTGATTCCCGTCTTTACCAGCCAGGAAGAGCTGGATAAAGGGGAATCCTCGTCGGTCATCAACCAAACCTTTGGGGATTTGATAAATGCGCTGGACCGCTGGCCGCACTGCCAGGGCCTTGTGATCAACCCTTGGGACAAGAAAATGATCCTTACAAAAGAATCTCTTGAAGTTGTAAAACAGCATGTTCCGAAATCGCACATCAGTTTTGTGCGCGGGAGCGTACTGGACCTGCATGTGGACGCGATCGTCAATGCGGCCAATACGAGCCTGCTGGGTGGCGGCGGTGTGGATGGGGCCATCCACCGCGCGGCCGGGAAAGAGCTGCTCCAAGAATGCCGGAAGCTGAACGGCTGTGAAACGGGGGAGGCCAAGATCACCGGTGCGTATGCGATCCGGGATGTGGATCATATTATCCACACAGTGGGGCCGGTTTACAGCGGAAAAAACAGGGATGCCGACCTGCTCTCCGCCTGCTACTGGAACAGCTTGGAAGCAGCGCGCCAAAATGGCTGCGGAAGCATTGCCTTTCCCGGCATTTCAACGGGAGTGTACGGATACCCATTGGACGAGGCGGCCGTGGTTGCGCTGCGCACGATCGTCCGCTGGTTCGAGGCCCACAAGGAGACCGTGATGAACGTTTACCTCTGCTGCTTTAAAGACGCCGAATACGAAGCGTTCATGAGAGTGCTCCAATAACAAAATATGAAAGCATTACAAAATGATATCCGTACGCAAATACTATCCGATTAAATCCTTGAGCGACAAATCGTTGAAGATAGTTGAAGATAACAGACGCACTTTTATTGGATATTGGGTACGGATTAAGTCCTATCGGCAGGTGCAGCTTTAGCTAGATGGCTCTCTATGAGCTTTAGTTGACGAACAAACTGGGAAAAAGGAGAAAACTATAATGCTTGCTTCCGGCGAAAAGGCATCTAATATCGTGCAGGAAAAGCTTCTGACAAGCGGTGGCACTGCCATCATCCCGCTCCAGCAGGGAGGCCCCTGCACAATTTCCTTGACAGACCATGGCCGCGCGATTACCAGCGACAAGTTGAACGGATTCCAGTACGAGCTATCTGTTTTTGATGTTATTGTGGAACTGCTGCAACACTCTCCGCAAGGAAAAGCTCGCAAGGGAAATTCCCGCGGCCCGAATGATAAAGTTGGCCACGGCCGCTGCACATCGGACACAGTCGTAGGTGCTATTGCAATCCACTACTTTGGAAAGAAAACCGGCGAGTCCTGCTTTGATCCAGTGTTTGTTTTAGCTGCCATTTTGGAATGGGTCGGTGTTGCCAAAAACGGGCGAGGATTCCTCCAACTGATTTAAAAACGATACGGCTCTGAAAAAATGATTATTGCGAAAAAGTATTGCATGTCTTATATACTTATGCTATTCTAAAAACAAGAATTGGAGGTCATAGCCAACAGACGATCCACAATTTAATAGCAAACAACGAGTGATCAGGAGCTGGCTTTCCAAAGCTAAGACTACCAGGGCCGTGTGAGCAGGTGTTCGGGTTTTCCCGAAGCCTTTGTTCACGCGGCTCTTTTTTATTGCTTTGCTCACACGGTTTTCGGCGGCCCTTCTCCCGGTCACGGAAAGGAGAATCTATGTGCCAACTCACTCACAGGAAGAAACAAAGTGACGGATACACCCTGCCCGAGCAGGAGCCTAGACCATTCTCGATGTATTACGAACTGTATCTTTTGGGGGGGCTTTATGGAAGAAACCCGCTGTCTAAATCGCTGTTTATGGCGGTTTCGCAAGACTTTTGGAACCGAGACGCTGTCTTTTTGTCGGTGCTGCACTGTTCGCATAACCGAGTGCAGCCAAATGAACAAATGGTATTCCCAGACCTGCAAGTGCGTTTTACAAGTCATTTTCGATACTCGAAATGTGGAAATTCCGGTAAAGACGCGAACGCTTTGCGAGGGCCGCACTCCATGTATATAAATCAAAGGCTTTTCTGAACGGCAAGGAACCCTACATAAGGAACCCTAGAATGCTGCTGGACTCGGCACAAGGAACCCTACATAAGGAACCCTGGAATGTTGCTGGACTTGACACAAGGAATCCTACATAAGGAACCCTTTGCCATCTCTAGACAAAAATCTACGATCCATACTTGGAATAAACGGGAAAATGTAGCAAGAAAAATAATAGACTGGAATTATAATCCCGTTTATAGTACTCGTGCTCTGCTATGATTATAAGGGGTAGTGGAGCGAGGCATTCTCTCAGAATCTCTCTCCTGGCAGGTGGCTCACTTTGCAAGCATAGCGTTTGGATATCCAAACGCATTTTGCCTTGGGAGCACCCAAACCCCTGCTGTCGCTTTGTCCGGACTGCGGCAAAGACGGAACACCAATGGCGTGCCACGGCGCAGCAAATGTATTTTTTGAAGTGTCCATTTTGGAGGCGATACGCTGCAAATCAACCTGGCGTGTATCCGCCGCAAAATGTGCACATAAAGAATCGGGCCCCATAGGTCCATAGCAAAAGGAGGTATGTGAAACGAGAAAAGGAACAGGAACGGAAAAGGCAAAGCTGCGGGAGGTGATGTATACTGGCGGATGAGATGCGAAAGGAACCACGGGAACTGACCCCCGCAGAGGCGGTGGAACTCAGCCTAGAACGGACGGAAAACGGAAAGGTCGCCAACACCATGGCGAACTACAAACGGGTGCTGCAAAGCGACCCGTTGCTGAAAGAGGCCATCTGCAAAAACATGCTCACCGGGCAGGTGGATGTGGTCAAGCCACTGGGCTGGTACCGAGAGAGCTCCACCCTGAGCGACGTGGACATCAAGTATCTGCTCATGTACTTCGAGGAGACCTATGGTCTGGTGGTGGAAAAGAAGCTGCAGGATGCGGTCATGGTGGTGGCCAATGAAAACCGCTACCATCCCGTCCGGGATTTCCTTGATTCCCTTGTGTGGGACGGTGAAGACCGCATTCGGCACTGCCTGCATCGCTTTCTGGGCGCGGACGAGGATGATTACACAGAAGCCGCGCTGCGGCTGTTTTTGCTGGGCGCCATCAGCCGGGTGTTTGAGCCGGGCTGCAAGTTCGAGCTCATGCTCTGCCTGGTGGGCGGCCAGGGGTCGGGCAAGTCCTCCTTTTTTCGCCTGCTGGCAGGCCGGGACGACTGGTTCTCCGACGACCTGAAACGGCTGGACGATGAGAACGTGTACCGCAAAATGCAGGGGCACTGGATCATCGAGATGTCCGAGATGATCGCCACAGCCAATGCGAAAAGCATCGAGGAGATCAAGGCCTTTCTCAGCCGGCAGAAGGAGACCTACAAGGTCCCCTACGAGACCCATCCCGCCGACCGGCCACGTCAGTGTGTGTTCTGCGGATCTTCCAATACGATGGACTTTTTGCCGCTGGACCGCACAGGAAACCGCCGGTTCGTGCCGGTGCTGGTTCATCCCGAGCGGGCGGAAATCCATGTTCTGAAGGACGAGGCGGCCTCCCGAGCCTATCTTGCTCAGGTGTGGGCGCAGGCCATGGCAATCTACCACTCTGGTGACTTCCGGCTCTGCTTTAGCCGGGAGATGGAGGACTACCTGCGCCAGCATCAGCGGGACTTCATGCCCGAGGACACCAAGGCCGGGCTCATTGCCGACTACCTGGACCAGTGCGGGGAAAAAATCGTGTGCTCCCGTCAGCTCTTCCGGGAGGCGCTGGGGCGCGGGACCGAGGAACCGAAACAGCGGGACATCCGCGAGATCAACGACATCATGAACAACACCATCACCGGCTGGAAAGCCTTTTCCAACCCCCGTCATTTCCCCAGCCCCTACGGACGCCAAAAAGGCTGGGAACGGACGTAGCCCGGCAACCGGGCCGAACAGAACGCGGCAACAAAGAGGCGATATCTCTTAAAGAAATGGTTTACGGAGAGAAAATCGCCTTTCGTTGCCATCTGTCTGTTGCCGGCGGAAATGGCGGGAATAAGCGACTTTTCGGTGATCGGCAACGGTGGCAACGGGCTTTTTGCAAAAATCCTTCTGGCCCTGTTTACATAAGAAAAGTTTTCAAAGCTCCGTTGTCAGCACCAACTGCCGGCAAGCGATTTGAGAGGAGGATGCGAATGGCGTCAATTCAGCAGAGGGGCGATCGAAAGTTCAAGATCACCGTCTGCAACGGGTACCGCCCCGGAGGACAAAAGCGGATGCTGAGCCGTACCATCGACGTGCCCAAGGAGATTCCCAAGCGCAGTGTGATGCAGTACGTTCACGCAGAGGCCCAGAAGCTGGAGAAGCGGTTTCGCTGCGGGATGGATGAGGACGACCGCACCACCTTTGAACAGTACGCTGAGAGCTGGCTCAAGCGCCAGACTCATTACAAGCCAAGTACCTTGGCTGGCTATCAGCGAGAGCTGAAGATCGTCTATCCCTACATCGGCGGCATTGCGCTGAACAAGCTCCGACCGTTGATTCTGGAAGAAATGTGTGCGGAGCTACGCAAACGAAAAAAGCGCAACGGCGAACCGGTGTGCGAAGTCACGGTGCGCAAGTATCTCCAGACGGTCTCGGCGGTGCTGGAGGACGCAAAGCGGAATGACATTTTGCTCTACAACCCTGCCCATCGGGTGCGGGGCATCCGAGTGGAAAAGAAGGTACAACCCATCCCCAGCGAGTTCGAGATGCGCAAGCTGCTGCAATGCATTTTGCAGGAGCCGCTGCTCTACCGGGTGTTTTATCTGACCGCTATTGCCACCGGGATGCGTCGGGGCGAACTGTGCGCCCTGCGATGGAACGATCTGCACGGCGGCGGGGCGGTGACGGTGCAGCACTCCCGCAGTTCTGTGCTGGGCCAGGGGATCGTGGAGAGCAGTACGAAAAATCACCGCGCCCGCATCGTGGTGATTCCGGAGCTGGTGCACGACTACATGGGCGAGCTGTTTCTGGAGCAGGCGCGGGCGGGGAGGATCATCCGCCCGGATGACTATATCTTCTCCACCGCCGAGGGGCCGGCTCACCCCGACTCCTTTACCCGGCGGCTTCGCAGGCTCTACGAGAAAAACGGTTTTCCGCATGAGTATCATCTGCACACTCTGCGGCATTTCTTCGCCACCTACCTGCTGCAGAACAATACCAGCAAACAGGTGGCGGCGGATCTGCTGGGCCATGCGGATACCAGCTTTTTAGAGCGTACCTACTGCCATCCCCAGCTGGAGAGCAAGCAGCAGGCGGCATCCATTCTGGAGAGTATGCTGGAACCGGCGGAGCAAGAGGCATGGGAGAAGGAACAGCGTGAAGCGCAGCGGGTGAGCGCGGCAAACTGAACGACAGGGGCGACGGGTAAACCGTCGCCCCTGTCATTTTGCGGTGAAATGCCGAAAAGAGAAATTCATTCTGGGTCATTCTGCTTGTTGGTTGCACGTTGGAATCCATACCGCCCAATATGTAGACATACTCATTTACCTTTGCAACGGGTATTTGACTGATGCTGAATCAAAGTATCGCAAATTCCTTTATGTGCTAGATAGAATTGCTCGAATTTTTAATGCTTTTAAGTTCACTATAACATTGCTAAATCATCACTAATTGTGTTGCGGCTAACATCAATGCCATATTTGTCGCTCAACATTTTGGTTAATTCAGCCGTTGATTGAGGATGTCCAGATGTTGTGTTCTGAATTAAATATTGATAGAGATAAAGAATTCTAAGCTTTGACCTGTTTTCCATGTGCTGTTCCCTTCACGTCAATCCTGACGCTTTTGAGATATAATTTTTATTATTGCCCCCGCTATCTTTTCTGCCTCATCCACAGTGTTTTCTTTTCCAAGAGAGATGCGAATGGTACCTTTTGCATATAGTTCATCGGCATTGATAGCGCGAAGGACATGGGAAATTTGAGTGTTCTTGCTATCGCAAGCAGAGCCCGTTGATACCATAATGCCCATTAGGTCGAGGCGATGAAGAATGGCTTCGCCATTTGCATAGGGAAAAGAAAGGCTGAGATTGCCTGGAACACGGGGTTCTTTGCCATTGCGATGATAGGTTATTCCTGCAGAATTGAGCTTATCAATAAGAGCTTGTTCCAATGATAGGATCTTGCTTTGAGAATCACTAAGGTGAGTGACATTTTTCTGAAGAGCCATGGACATTCCGACGATCGAAGCAACATTCTCCGTTCCGGCTCGTAATCCGAACTCCTGCAATCCTCCGTCAGCATATGCAGAAAGCCTAGTGCCTTTTTTGATAAACAGGAATCCAATTCCTTTTGGACCATTGAACTTGTGCGCAGAACACGACATCATATCAACACCGAGAGCCTTTACATTCACAGGAATGTGGCCAAGAGCTTGAACTGCGTCAGTGTGGAATAGAGCCCCATGTTTATGGGCAACATCGCAGAGTTCTTTAATCGGTTGTATGGTTCCAATTTCATTGTTTACCATCATAATGGAAACGAGTTTTGTTTGGTCAGAGATTGTATTCGCAAGATTATCCGGTGTAATAAAACCATTTTGATTTGGATGTAAATATGCCACTGGGTAACCAAGTGTTTCAATTTTTTCACAGGCGCGAAGAACAGCGTGGTGCTCGAACTCAGAAGTAATCACTGTACGGTGGTCGCCATACTCAACACTACCCTTAATGGCCCAATTGTCGCTTTCAGTGCCACCAGAGGTGAAATATATCTCATCAGGGTCTGCGTTAATACAAGAGGCAATCTGGATCCTAGATTCTTGGAGGGCCTTTTTAGTTTGCCGTGCGAATGAATATGGCTGTGATGCATTGGCATATTGATCCAGCAAATAAGGGCGCATTGCTTCAAAAGCGTCCATATCAAGTTTTGTTGTTGCTGCATTATCTGCGTAGATCATATGACTCATACCAACACCTCAACGTCTGTAAATAACTTCTGGTATTGTGTTCTTGCCTGGAACATTAAATTCCTTGGGGTCAATAATACATAGTTGCCTCTTAATAACGCCTCGCATTTCGAGAGCCGGTTCAAGGCAATAGTGTTCAAAATCCTCTTTACTTATATCATCCGGTGATTGCACATGAGGAAATAGAAGCTTTAAAAACGCTGTGCAAAGGCGCTTTATTGCGGTCAAGTCTCTCTTATCGGCATTAGATTTGTAAGAAATTAGAGACTCAACAATAGCAGCGTACGAGAGATCACTTCGAAGTTCGTGAAGTACTTCTGCAAAGTATTCAGTGTTAATTGCCCAACCGTGAGCGATCATGCCGGTAGTCATACGAGGAATCTGCCAACCGGGGATAAATCCATGAAATCTGTCCAAAGTGGCCGATTCGCCGAAAACTTCACTGATGTTTTCCACCATATTTTTGTTTATGTCGAAACGCTCAGCATTGATGTTTCCGAGGACAATTACGCCAGCTTCGGCTGTAAGTGCAGCATAGAGTAGATACTATAGTCACATTCAGATGCCATTTCTTGTTGGGTTTGGTGATAGCTATGTGTCGCAGTTGTCGGTATGCTTTGTGGTACCAAACAAAGAAGGAGTGGTCAACATGGCAAGCATCCGGAAACGCGGCGAAAACAGTTATCTGCTGGTAGTGTCCCGCGGGTACGATTATCAGGGGAACCGATTAAAGCCAGCACAAAAGACGGTCCACCCGCCCTTGGGCCTGACGGCGAAACAGACACAAAAATGGCTGAACGAGCAGGCGGTACTCTACGAGCAGGAAGTAAAACATACCCCTGCTCAGCCGGTGGACCGCAGCATCACCCTGGCCAAATACATCGAGATCTGGCTCGAGCAGGTAGCGCCCAAAAAGTTGGCGGCCAGCACACTGACGCGCGACAGGCAGGACATACGCCGCATCTTGCCGGCTCTGGGAAACTACAAGCTGACGGAGCTTAACAAAGAGATCCTGAGAGATTTTTACGATGCCATGCGCCAGGTGCGAAGAGAAAGCACAGGAGAGTTTTTGGCTGAAGGTACGGTGGAAGGTATCCACTCCTGTCTGTGCGGTATTCTGTCTGACGCGGTGGAAGCGGGATACATCACCCACAATCCCGCTTGGCGCGCCTACAAGAAGAAGGGTATCACCAAGGAGCGGCCGGTGGCGGATGAGGAGACGGTGCAGCGCCTTATCGCGGCGCTGGAGACACAGAGTTTGAAATATGAGGTGTATTATAAACTCATCCTTGCTACGGGGATGCGGCGGGGAGAAGCCTGCGGCCTGCGCTGGTCGGACATCGACTGGCGGCAGCGGGCACTGCATATCCGCAGAAACGTGGTCAAGCTGAGCCGGCAGCCCATTATGGTCAAGGAACCCAAGACCAGAGCGGGTGTGCGCGTGGTGTATCTCTCCAAAGATATGTGCAAGCTGCTGCGCGCCTGGGAAAAGGAGTGCCAATGGGAGAAAGAGCAGCGGGGCGATGATGAACTGACACAGGACGACTACCTGTTCCAACAGTCCAATGGCGATCCCATGGTGCCCTGTACCTTCACCTATCGGTTCAAGATGATCCTGCGGGAGAATGGCCTGCCGGATAACCTGAATGTGCACAGCCTGCGGCACACCAATGCCAGTATGCTGATTGCCCAGGGGGTGGATGTGCGCACAGTGGCTGGCCTGCTGGGCCACGCGCAGCCCAGCACCACCCTGGATATCTACAGCCATGCATTCGACAAAAACAAGCGCCTCGCCGGGCAAAAGCTCAGCGAAGCGATGGGGCTGTGAAACGTCGGTGCTTCGAACCCCTCGATTCAACCAGCGGTTGGGTGCGTGAAAGATGGCCGCAGGCTATAATAGAGACAAAAGGAGGGGCGGAAGATGAACAATGAAGCCACCGGCGCGCTGATCCGGGATCTGCGAAAAGAAAAGGAGCTGACCCAGAAGGAGTTGGCGCAGCGCCTGCATGTGACCGACCAGGCGGTGTCCAAATGGGAGAGAGGGCTGTGCGCCCCGGACATCGCCCTGCTGGAACCGCTGGCGCAGGTGCTGGACGCCACTGTGCTGGAACTTGTCTCCGGCAAGAGGGTGGAACAACAGACGCATTCCGAACAGATAGACGGCGCCGTGAAAGAAGTGCTCCAGTATTCGGAACAGGAGATCGCGCGAAGAAGAAAAAATCTGCGCAGACGAAGCTTGCTGGCGGTGCTGGGAGCGTGCCTTGCACTGCTTGTGCTGCCCGCGCTGAACGGGATCATTTTCGGGGAAGAATTCGCATGGCGGTGCATCCCCGCCTGGCTGTGTGCCCGCAACTCCGCCGAGGCGCTGGAAAACTACGACGAGGAAGGGATCGACCGATATATCGCCCATGCGGACGGCATGTATGAAGCGCTGACGGAACTCAAAGAGCAGGGCGTGGTCATCCGGAACGCCAGGGCACGTTTGAGCCGCACGCGGCTGGATGATATGTTCCTCTTCACCGAGCTGGAATTGACGGTGGAGCAGGAGCACATCACCTATCTGTTCACCTGCCAGGGCACATGGCGAAACGGGAAGATGGAGTGGATGCAGATCTATGTCCCCAGCGTGGGCTATGACGGCCCCGCATGGCTGCCGCAGCTGAGCGAGGCCATTGCCACATATGATCCCGGATGAGTGACGGGCAAAATGTTTTCAGCCTGCACGGTCATGATCGGTCTATGCCCGATCGCGCGCAGTTCGAACGGGATGCGGTGGAGTAATACACAGAGGAGGCCCCCGGCGAAAGCCGGGGGCTCTCGTTTCCTCGGCTTGGACAGAGCGATCGACCTTAGGCTGAAACGGCCCTAAACGCCGCTGCAGCAGAATTGACGGGAGATTTCTGCTGCGGGGGATTGACACGCAAGCTATCTTGCATTACAATATAGCTGACACCTACCTTGCAAAACAAGATAGCGGAACGGAGATGATTTTTTGATCCCATCTCAAATGCTGAAAGGGACGCTGGAAGGCTGTGTGCTGGCCATTCTCCGCCAGGAGGAGCGCTATGGCTATGAGATCTCACAGACCCTGGAACGTTACGGATTCGGCAGGATTCCGGAGGGGACTGTATACCCGTTGTTGCTGCGGCTGGAAAAGCGAGGCTCTATTATCGCCAGTTTCCGGGCTTCACCGGAGGGACCGCAGCGAAAGTACTATGCGTTGACCGAGCTTGGTCAAAAGGAACTGGCGGAATTTTTTCGCAACTACCGGGAGCTGACCGGGGCTGTGGATCAACTGATTGAAATGACAGGAGGGCATTCCCATGCGCAAGAAGACGAAGCTGCTGTTGGAGGAGAATAATCAGGCGGAAGCGGCTCTGAACGAGCAAGGGAAGAAGCTGCTGACCGATATTGTGGTGTATCTTCGAGGTTCCCGGATCACCACCTGGGAACAGGAACAGGTGCGCCGGGACATCACCCAGATGCTGTTGGACGCGCAAGCGCGGGGAGAGCAGGCTGAGGCGGTAATCGGGCCGGATCCCAAGGAATTCTGCGACAGCATTCTTGCGGAGCTGCCGCCAATGCCCCATTGGGAGAGTGCACTGTGCGCCCTCCGGGATGGCCTGCTGGCAGCGGCCATTCTCACGGCCATCTGGTTCGCCTCTGGCGTTCTGGAAGGATTGCTGGGCGTGGGAAGCTGGCCGGAACTGACGCTGACAGTTGGACAGTTGGTTTCCGGCGCAGGAATCTGGCTCACCGCCTGCGGCGTGGTTTACTGGATCTGTCGGCGCTCTTTTTCCGTCGGGCAAAAAAAGGGACCCTGGCTGCTGCTCTTCCTGGTACTCTTTGCGGTACTCTGTGCAGGGGTCTTTCTCCGACAGCCGGTCGCTGCTCTGCCGGTTCCGGCGGCAGTCGGTGTGGTGGTTGGCCTGTTTGTCGTCTACAAGCTTATAGACCTCCGTCTGGATTGACCGCTTTAAGAGAAATGAAAAAGGCCATGGCTGCCTCATGAGGGATGCGGCCATCTGCAGGACAAAGCAAAATATAGAGGAGGCCCCCGGCGAAAGCCGGGGGCCTCTCCCTGTCTCAGGTCTTTTTTCGTGCCAGAAAAACGCCTGCCAGTGCCGCCGCCAGGGCGAAGGGAGCAAGGCGGACAAAGCCCCATTCAAAGGCGTGGACGACCACCCCCATAACAGCAGTTTCCGGGACGCTGTAATCCCAACCGGGGGGATAAAGCAAACGGACACAGGTTCCCTTGAAAGAACCTTGTGCCCGTTTTGAAGATTTTAGCAAAGCGTGCGTTGGCAGATAGAATAAGGATAGAGTTTTCCTAGTTTTCGTTCAACCCATATTCCCGGGTTAACAGTTTGTCCTTGTACAGCTTTTCCGCATCGAGTACCTCTTTGACGGAAGCGGACTTGGGCAACACCTGTAAGATGGAAAACTGAAACTGCCAATACCGTTCCGGGGCATCAGCCAACAGAGATTTTAAAGCCTGATTCCCACCGTGCAGAGTGTTGACATATTCGCTCCAACGCTCCCAAAGGCCGCCTTGGCCAGACGCTGACCCTACATACTGGCGGCCGCTTTTTCGGTCAACGATCAGATAGACGCCATTCACGGAGGAGAGGGCGGTGCGCCAGGACTCATACATATCTGGGTTTTCGATGGCCTTTTTCAGCTTGCCAAAAGGTAGCACCAGAGACTCGAAGCCGGGAAAAACTTGCTTTTCATTGGGCAGAATGTAGCTGACCGGCTTTTCGTTGGTGCCTTTTTGGTGCCACCGGATGGCAGCGTTACCCCAGTCAATTACTAGCCGGTTTTCGTACTCTTCCAGAAGCGGCAGGTGTTCCAAGGTAAAATAGGCGCGCTGGCCCTGAAACGCCGCGGCGTTGGGAAAACCGGTGGGCATAACAGACGGGCTATCAGGCACATAGCCAGTCACCCGATAGCAGCCGAAAAACCGGGCCAATGTTCCTTGCTCGCTGATGAAAACACACCAATAGTCATGTCCCTTGCCAAATCCAAGATCCTGCTGGCGGGTATATTCTAGAACCATATCCTTTTCGTAACATTCCCGAAAATCTTTGCGGGAGAAAGAGTGGCGAAGTAGATAAATCTTCGTTGGATCCAGTCCCACCTTTTTCAAAATATCAGAGAAGTATAAAATAGCCATGGCGTTTCCTCCCGCTTATTTCAGTGATGCGCCAACACGCCCTGCCGCGGGGGCCAACCCCTCAAAGCCAACACACCGGCTGGGACAAGCGTTTACGGCCCAGTCCAGCATGGGCTGCGCAGCGCTGGCGATGTCCAGGCAGGTGTCCAGCGACAGCACGTCGTCCCATGCGCGGTTGAGAAAGGCCACCTCCCGCCGCCCGTGGGTGCGGGTGATCCGCACTTCACCGGCAGCTTGCAGATACGTGCTGATCTGCGCCGGGGCAAAGCCGGCGGCGGCTAGGCTGTCCGAGAACCCGGTGCGGAACAGCGCGGGCAGGTCAGCCCAGAGCAGCCCCGGCACGTCGAAGCGCACAAAGGTGTACCGGCTGTGGCAGTGCACGGCTAAAAGACAATTGCGGCCCCGCAGCTCAATGACGTGCAGATCCCAGCAGAAACGCCGGTCGCTTTCACTGCCGTAGGGCGGCGGCTTTTGATGCAAAAACCGCTGCAAAGGAAAGGTCAGCCCCAGTTCCATCAGGGCACCTCGTGGGGAATGACAATCTTCTCCACCCGGATGGAGCCGTTGGTGACCGCGGCTCGCATCAGGGTGATCTCCTGGTGGAACCGCCGCGGCCCGCAGCTGCCGGGATTGAGCCACAAAACATCCCCGCGCCGCTCCTCACTGTACTTGTGGGAGTGGCCGAACACCACCACGTCCGCCCCGGTCAGGTCCGCCGGCACGTCCTTCTTGTTGTGGACCATGTAGAACCGAACACCGTTCAGCGTCACGGTCAGGTCGTGGGGAATGGCCGCGGCCCATTCTTTGTCGTTGTTGCCCCGTACCACATACAGCGGCGCGAAGGAGGCGAGTTTATCCACTATCGCCTGGGAGTTGATGTCCCCGGCTTGGAGAATGGCATCGGCGGATCGCAACAGTTCCAGCACCGCCGGCCACAGCAGGCCGTGGGTGTCGGAGAGGATAATAAGATTCATGAGTGTCTCCTTGTGAGAATGGATATTCGATACCGGTGTGCACTCAAACTGATGCGCCAAGTCGTGGGCTCGTCAGTGTGAAGGCAGGATCAACAAAGTTGAAAACAGTCTCTCCATGAACCAGCCAACATGGAATCCACACAGCGGCGCACGGTTTCTGCATGCTCAGGGTGCAGCAGAAACCAGTAATACCGCAGGGAGGTGCGGGTGAATTTGAGCCCCAGGCCTTCCGCGCCTTTTATCCGCTCGTCCTGCAGCAATTTGTCGTGCTGGTCTGTATAAAAGCTGTTCTGGCGGCGCGCCTTGTGCTGATAATAAATGACGCTCGCACCCTGTTGATAGTAGGCAAACAACTCCTCCGGAAGCACATATTTGTTCCCCTTTTTCCCTCGTAGGGCAGAGGGAACCATTAAGCCGTTGTCCGGGTCCGCAAAGACGATGTCACAATCACGCAGCCTCTCCAGCGCCCGCTGATGCCAGTCGGCACGAACGTTCTCTCGCTCCCGGCAAGACACTTGGCCGAAATCCAGAATGTCATGGAAAAATACAGCGTCAAGAATACTGGGCGCTTCCAGGGATTCGACCTGCCGGCGCCCGTTATTTACGATTTCCGCCAGCGCGTCCCACAGCAATGGATCGTGTGCGCGGTAAAGGCCCTTGCCCGAAGCTGTAAGATACTGGGTGAACTTCCCGTCTTCATTGTGATTTTCATCGAGGGTCCGATACCAATTGACTCCTATGCGCAGGCCGGCCGCGGCCAGGCTGCGAAGCAATCCAAGTTTGCCATAGTCTCCAATATCGCCGACGTAACGATCTTGCATAGAACAGCCTCCGACAAAACAAAGTGAATCGTTGCTTCTAAGGAATGCACTAATGGTATTATACAGGCTTTTTCCTGTTCGTACTAGCCCAGGCAGCGGGCTGAAGCTGTTCTGCAAACTCTCTTTGTACCCCGATAAGTGTTTGAAAACGCCTCATCGCAAGCAAAAAAGCAGCCTCCGTGCAGGAGGCTGCTTTTGTCATTCTTCGGGAATCTCCAGCCGGGCCAGGGCGTAGTCGATGCACATCTGCACCAGTTCGTTGCGGGTTCGGCCCGTTTGGGCGGCCACATCCTCCAGTTTGGCGAGCATTGTGTCCGGTAAACGCACCGAAACCACAGTCGATTTGCCCACAGCCGGCCTGCGGTGCGGAACAATAAATTTGTCCTCCTGCGCCATCTTGCACCTCCGCCAAAATTTTCTTGTAGTTATTATGGCGCACAATGGTGTATGATTTATATATTACAAATATGTAATACAAAAATGTATCTTGAGGAGGATAAGTCATGGACAAGCGACCTTTCACTTGCTGCTTCACAGGCCACCGTAACCTGCCGGTGGGGCAGGAGGACGAGATCTGGAAGCGGGTGTATGCCTGCCTGGAGCCGCTGCTGAAGGAGGGCGTGCGTTACTTTGGTGTGGGCGGTGCACTGGGCTTCGACACGCTGGTGGCGGAAAGGCTGATTGCACTGCGGGAAAGTCAGCCCCAGATCCGAATCATTCTGGTGCAGCCTTTTCAAGGCTACCAGAGCCGCTGGACACCCGCCCGGCAGGCCCGTGCGGCGGCTGTGGAGGCACGGGTCGACAAGGTGGTCGTCTGCTGCCAAACGCCCAGCCGTGAGGCCTTTCTGGCCCGCGACCGGCACTTGGTGGACAACGCCGGTTGCTGCATCGCCTGGTGCACCCGCGCCACCGGTGGCACTGCTTACACCCTGCGGTATGCGCAAAAGCATGGTCTGCGGGTGTGGAACGTGGCCCAGCCCGGCGGATGGGGCTAACTGTGCCTTGCTGAAAGACGTCGGTATCCCTATAATGGAAAGTAATAAGAGGGGAGATGGCACGAATGACCGAAGTAGTAGCGGCCTTGATTTGGGATAAAGACAAGTTTATGATTTGCCAGCGCCCGGCTCACAAGGCCCGGGGCCTTTTGTGGGAGTTCGTGGGCGGAAAGGTAGAGCCAGGAGAGACAAAGCAGCAGACCCTTGTCCGGGAGTGCCAAGAGGAACTGGCCATCACGTTGGACGTGGGAGATGTATTCATGGATGTGACCCATGAATACCCAGACCTGACGGTGCATCTGACCCTCTTTCATGCTACCATCCGAGAGGGTGTGCCCCAGAAGCTGGAGCACAACGACATTCGATGGATCACGGTGGGCGAGATCGACCAATATGATTTTTGCCCGGTGGATGAGACGATTTTGGATAAATTGCGTTCAGAGTATCATATGCACAACACACACCATTAGAAAGCAAGAGATGACACAATGGCAAACGCTTATACGGATCAGCATATTGTTCCCAAACGGTATCTGGATAGATTTGGAACCAAAGGCAGAAAAGCCACTATGATTGGGACGCGGATGCTGAAGAAAGGGCAAGTAAATTTCTTCATCGCTGCGACAGATGATGTCGGTTACATCAAGGATTATTACGATGTAACGGATAAAGATGATCCGAAATACTGGGAGCATTTCTTTGCAAATACAATTGACACTCTATGCGGACGGGATATGGAGAACATAATCGCTAAGGTAACTTTGTCTCAAAAGAATGCAACCGTTCTCTCTCTTCCCGACAAAGAAGTGCTGTCGAAAGTTATTGTCGCACAATTGATGCGAATTCCCCAAAGCATTGATTATGTAACCAGACATATTTACCCTAGTGTGACAAAACAGGTTAAGCAAGAGGTTGCATCGTTGCTTCCCCCATTTTTACTCGAGAAATACGAGGAGCAAATAAGAAATATAGAATTCTCTAAGCAGTACCAGAAGGAACTTGTTTTGAATCATGCCTTTGAGCCTAAGAACTTCGATCGTTACTGTAAAATATTGCAAAATGGTTTCTGGATAGTGTATGTAAACATGTTTCGTGACAAAATGCCTTTTGTCACAAGTGATAATCCGGTACTTGTTGAAGGTATTGGTAAAACAGAAACGGGATTGTTCTCTAACGGCCTCGTTAGACCTACCACGTGCATCTTTTATCCACTAAGTCCTGCAATTGCAGTAGCAATATATTCAAGGAATGGGATGTTGGGTGTGGCCGCCGATAAATATGATGGAAAAAAAGTGGAGATTGATGAAATGCAGTATATCGGCGCAAAAAATGCCAAAATCATCGATCAAGCATACCTTCATTCCTTTATTCCTCAACCGCTTTATGATGAGATTGCCGAGAAACGACGGTAAGCTAAATGCCTTAGTGGTTACTAAAATGGAGAGAAAAAGTCGTAGGTTTCGCTACAAGGCTTAAAGCAGAGATTAAAACATAATTGCGGTATGCCCAGCTTAATATGAAAGGGGCGAAGCCGAAAACAAAACAAAAAGGCCGCTGTGTGAAAACACAGCGACCTTTTCTGGTGCGCCCGACTGGATTCGAACCAGCGGCCTTCCGGGTCGGAGAACTGTGACATCCGATGCTATCCAATGATACAGCGCGGGAATTTGTGCGGGTTGCACAACTTCCCACGCTGGTTTGCGTGTAGAATAAACAATGCTGGAGCGTAAAATTCACTCATCAAAACAGTTGGAAAAACAAAAGTGGTCAAATGGTGGTCAACACCAAAAAACAGGCTTCCCCGGCAGGCCATACTACCCGAATATGACCGCCGCGGCGTACCCGCTCCCTCACATTGGTAAGCCACTTAAGTTCACTTGATAGATTAGGCCCTCGGGCGGCGTGGGTTGCGCATAAAACATCGCCATATACCAGGGCAGATACAAAACACCGCTCTCCTGCTGCACGTTCCCTTTGCAGAAAACAAGCGCCCGGCGTGCTTGCCAATCGGCGACTTGGTGAATCTTATCCAGTGCGGCGTGCCGTTTGTAATCATTGCCGGATTTGATCTCCACCAGGTCGATGCCCGTACCGTTTTGCAGCACAAAGTCCAGCTCACCGTATTTATGTGTATCAAAATAATGCAGCGAAAAGCCGTTGGCCGTGAACATCTGCGCCATCACGTTTTCCAGGATGCTGCCCATGTTCACGCTCACATCCCCTTGCAAAATGCTGAACTGGATATTGTCCATTGAGAGCGCACAGAGCAGCCCGGTGTCGGCGGCAAACAGCTTGAACAGATTCCGCTTCTCATTGAGTTTGAGCGGCGCTTTCGGCTCAGTCACATTGTAGCATGGCAGCGCTACGCCGGCGTCCACCAGCCAGTTGAAACTGTCGGCATAGCGTTCCAGTCAGGCGGTCGGGCGCAGTGAGTTGACAAGGAACCGCCGGTTTTTGTCGTTCAGCTGTGCCGGTATGGAATCGAAAATGACCTGGATCTTGGGCAGGTCATTTGGCTCCGCATACTCTGCCTTGCCAAACGCGCGCACCACCGTCGTCTTGCCGATTTGGCGTGCGCCTTGAATACACAGGGCCTTTCTGTTGGGCTGTGCTTTCCAGCTTTTCAGTTTGTCATACGCTTTGCGATAGAACATGGCCGCCTCCATAGGTTGATGTGGTTTTAGTGTAACACAATTCAAGGAAAATGACAAGCAACTGCGACATAATTCAATAAATAGTGAAAAGCTGTGCGACATTATAGATGACAGGGCCGGGGCAACAGGCCCGCGGCCAGGCAGCCCTCCGAAACGCGCCTGCGGGCGCAGTGCGCCGACGAGGGCGACACCGATGTTTTTATTCAGTTGCCGGGCCGTTTTTGGTTTCTGGCAGCCGAGAAAGTATAGGAAGCGCAGGCGGAACATAAAACGATACATAAAAATATACAGAATGGTTGATTTTTTGTGCAAATAGTAGTATAATCTTACATTATAATAAAATTTGTGCGAGAGGATTGACAGAATATGACCCACAGCGCACAATTTAGACAGACAGACAGACAGACGAATCATAATCTTGTAACCTTGGATGAGCCCAGAGCATCCGAGGGTGTTGGGATGCAGCTGAAAAGCAGGCACGTTCCGGCCGCAGGTATGCGGCCGTGGCGTGCCTTTTTGCTTGCCCGTCAGCAGACAGGACGCGTTTACCGCCAGCCGCCGGGGGGATATCTGCCATGAGCGACCATATCCTTTGCTACAACTGCTTCCAAAACCGGCCTGCAGAGCCGGGACCTTGCCCGCATTGCGGTTTCGACCCTGCCGCGGCGCACCGCTATCCGCTGGCGCTGCCCTGCGGCAGCATTCTGGCCGGGCAGTATCTGGTGGGGCGGGCGCTGGGCCAGGGGGGCTTTGGCATTACTTACGCGGCCCGCGATTTGAAGGAACAGACCGGCGTAGCAATCAAAGAGTATTTCCCGGAAGGGCTGGCGATGCGTACCGCCGGAACCACCCATGTGAGTTCCGGCGGCCCCCAGCAGGAGGAAGGCTTTGCCTACGGCAAGGAAAAGTTCTTGGAGGAAGCCCGCACGCTCGCCCGGTTCAACGGCCACCCCGGCATTGTTGGCGTGCGCAGCTATTTTGAGGAAAACGGAACCGGCTATTTCGCGATGGAACGGTTAGACGGCATCAACCTGCTGCAGCATCTAAAGGATGCGGGCGGCACCCTGCCGTGGGAGGCGGCATGCGGCTTGCTGCTGCCGGTTCTCGAAGCGCTGGACGTCGTTCACGCGGCTGGTATCATTCACCGCGATATCTCCCCGGACAATATTTTCCTGTGCCGGGACGGCAGCATCAAGCTGCTGGATTTCGGTGCGGCGCGCTATGTGTTCAGCGAAAAAAGCCAGAGTCTGAGCGTGATCCTTAAACATGGCTACGCCCCGGCGGAACAATATTCCCGCCGCGGACGCCAGGGCCCGTGGACCGATGTCTACGCGCTGGCAGCCACCCTTTACCGCACCGTGACCGGGCGCATGCCGCCTGAATCCATCGAGCGCCGCCCGGTGGACGGCCTGATCGCGCCGTCCAGCCTGTGCCAGCTCCCGCCGGAAGGCGAACAGGCGCTGCTCATCGGTTTGGAGGTGGATCCGGCCGACCGATGGCAGACCGCAGGGGAGTTCAGGCGTGCGCTGCTGGGCGAGATTCCAAGCCCGCCTACACGCGCCGAACGTGAGGCCGAAGCCCGCCGCCACGCCGAAGAGGAAGCCCGAAAGCGGGAAGAAGAAGCCCGTAAACAGGAGGAGGAACGCCGCCAGCGCGAAGAACAGATGCAGGCGGAACTGCAGCGGCAGAAAAAGGTCCGCCGGGGCATTGGTCTGGTGGCGGGCGCACTGGGACTGTTGGTGGCCGGTACGCTGGCTTACGCGGGCGTGCGGTTGTGGCAGGACGATCAGGACCGGCTGTTCCCTGCCCGCGTGCTGGCCTGGGGAGAGGAAGGCCCGGTGCTGCTTGGGCGGCAGGCGTCCATCGACGCCGTGCAGGATGGCTACAATGCCGAGGGCAACGCCAGCGGAAACCTGCAAAACAACGGCAGCGTTACGTTGACCGGTGTTGTGGGAAAGGGTACCTGCAGCTACATGAACGATTTTGACGGGGCGCTGTACTACATCTTGTATTCCGAGGATTTGTACCGCACCGACGGCGAGCGCAGCACCTTGCTTTTGGAAAGCGAGCCACAGAACTGGCAGGATATGTGCGCCACCCCCTACGGGCTTCTATACAAGCGGGGCGTCATCGGCCAGCCGGAGCATACGATCTGCCTGCGTTCCCTGAATGATGACGGCACCATAGGCGCGGAGCAGGAGCTGCTGACGGTGGGGGAGACATCGCCCTTGCTGTACGAGGAAGGCAGCCTTTACTGTACCGGCAGCGATGGCCGCCCCCTGCGCTATGACCTGGCAACAGGCGAGCGGCAGGTGCTGTGGGAAGATCGCGCCAACCTTGAGCTGGTGATGGATGGCTGGCTGTACGGCTACGAGCCTTACCTGGACGGTGAGCGGGAGGGCGAGACGCTGTGGCGTATGCGCGTAAACGGGCAGGGGCGAACCGATCTGCTAACGGTCGATGAAGGGGAATTCCAGGCCATCAACGGTGCGAACGGGCAGCTTTACCTGGTGCTGCAGCGAAGCGACGGCAGCTACCTGCTGCGCACCGACGCCGAAGGCTATGAACCGACCGTGCTTTACTCGGCCCCGCAGGGGGCGCAGCTCTACTTCCCGCAGGTTATGCTGCTGGAGGGGCAGCCGATTGTGTGCCTGTGGCAGGACTCTGCCGCAGAAAGCCAGAACCTGCTGGTCGACGCGCAGGGCAAGGCGTACCGCCTGGACGAGATGCTCTGACCCTGCCCCGGGCATGACGCAAAAGGAACGAGGAGGAGAAAAAATGACCTACGATCCCAGCCTTTGCTACCACTGTTTCCAGGGGCGGCCGCCGGAACCCGGCCCCTGCCCGCACTGCGGATTCGACCCTGCCGCCTGGCAGGGAAAATATCCCCTGGCGCTTCCCATGGGCAGCATTCTGGCCGGGCGATACCTGGTGGGACGCGTGCTGGGACAGGGCGGCTTCGGCATCACCTATGCGGCCAAGGACCTGGTGACTGGCGAGCGTGTGGCCATCAAGGAATATATGCCGGAAGGCATCGCCCTGCGCGCCCCCGGCGTGACCCAAGTCACGGCGCTTTCCCACCAGCAGGAAGAAAGCTATCGGTATGGCATGACCAAGTTCCTGGAGGAGGCCCGTACCCTGGCAGCTTTCCAAAACGATCCCCACATTGTGGCCGTCAAGAGCTACTTTGAGGAGAACGGCACCGCCTACTTTGCCATGGAATACCTGGACGGCGGCAGCCTGAAGGATTATTTGCAGCAAAAGGGCGGCCGCATCGACTGCGAGCAGGCGATGCACATTATGGAGCCGATCCTCCGTGCGCTGGAAGCGGTACACAAGGTCAACATTGTCCACCGGGATGTTTCACCTGACAACATCTACCTGTGCAGCGACGGCGCGGTCAAGTTGATTGATTTCGGCGCCGCCCGCGGCGTTATGGGCGAGCGCAGCCGCAGCATGAGCGTCATCCTCAAGCAGGGCTACGCCCCCATCGAGCAGTATCTGCGCCGCGGCAAGATCGGTCCTTGGACCGATATCTATGCCGTTGCGGCCACCCTTTACCGCTGCATCACCGGCATCCTGCCGCCGGACGCTCCCAGCCGGATGGAAAATGACGAGCTGGTGCCGCCCACCGCCCTGGTCGGGGGCCTCACGCCCGATTTTGAGGATGCCTTGCTCAAGGGATTGGCCTGCAGAGCCGAAGATCGCTGGCAAAGCGTGGGAGATTTCCGCGCCGCACTGCGGGGGGAGAACCCGAACCCCGGCCCCACGCCGAACCCCGGCCCGAACCCGAATCCCGGCCCGAACCCAAATCCGGGGCCGAACCCGAATCCGGGGCCGAACCCGAATCCGGGGCCGAACCCGAATCCGGGGCCGACGCCGAACCCCGGCCCCGTGCCGAATCCCGGCCCGACGCCGCAGCTCAGGCGCAAACTTCTGGCCTGGGTGCCGCCATGGCTGCGCTACGGCGTACTGACCATTGTGGTGCTTATCGGCGTAGGTTGTACGGCGCTGGTGGGCTATGCCCTCTTTTTCACGGACGATGGGAATTCCTACTCCGCCAGCGGCGGCAGCAGCGGTGGCGGTGGTGGCAGCGGCGGCGGGAGCACGGAGGGAGGCTTTTCCCCCAGCGACCTGCTGGAGCGCGGCGTCGAGAACGGCCAGTCGGCCGATCTGGAGGCCCAGGCCGGCAACAGCAACGGCAACCTGAGCAACCAGGGCACCATTGCCGCCGACGGCTCCGGTGTCAATGAGGGATTCCGCCACTGGTTTATCAACCACTATAAAGGCAAGCTCTACTACTTCGACTATGACGATAAGGTCGTCTGCCAGCAGGCGGACGGCAGTTCCGAGCGTACCATTCTCTACGAGCTGGACAAGGTCGATTATATTCAGGTCAATGAGTACGGCCTCTTTATCGCCCTGGAAAACGAGGACGGGTACAGTGTCCTGTATCACGCCCCCTGGCAGGTTGACGGGGAGACCTTTGAACCGGACACCCGCATCCTGACTGCCGCGCGTAATTTCTCCATCGCTATCCAAGACGGCGTCGTCTACTATGAAAGCACCGAACAGACGCTGCGCGCCTACGATCTGAATACCAAGACCGAGACGACGCTGCTTGAGAATTTCGATACCTTTGGGGTGCTGCTGCACGATGGCGTGATCTACTATATCGCAGACGGCGAGACCGCGTACAACACCGTTTATGCCTATGACCTGGCCACCGGCGAAAATCAGTCCCGGCTGTATGCCCGAAACAATATCCAGTTTTGGAGTATAAATGCTTACGGCAATCAGCTGTACTTTGTCTCCCATGCTACGGACGAAAACGGAAACACTGGCGATTTTGAACTTTATTCTTACGATCTGGATACCGGCGATGTCAATGCACTGTACAGGCCGCCCCTTGGTCAGGATGACAGCTGGCAGCGCATCGAACGCCTGTGCGTGATCGATAACGACGGTGCGCCGCTGCTGCACTTCCGCACATGGGACACGGTGGCCGAAGATAATGTTTACTACACCCTGGACCCGCGCAGCCGGGAGGCTGTTGAGGTGGACGGCAGTGAAAGTTCGCTGCTGCGCGCACCGCTCACCGCCAGCGAGGGTTCGGCCGATGCCGGGCTGAACACGGTCATGCGCACCCGCTTTTTCGACTTCTGCATCAACGAGGCCGAAGTTCTGGACAGCTACAACGGCTACACGCCTGCGGACGGCAACAAGCTGCTGGCGGTGACGCTGGCCATTTCCACCTTCCGCACCGATGAAATTCCCATGTATGACAGCGACTTTGAGCTGTACTGGGAGGAGGGCGAGGATCTGAACAGCGCGCACCCGGTAACCGACAACGATGTGGAGGTCGAGGGCGTCCTGCCCGCCCAGTATGACCTGACTGCTGGCGATATGCGCCGCGGCATCCTGCTGTACGAAGTACCGGCCAACGCCGAATCGTTTACCTTGGCTTACGAGGAAAACTACACCAATGCCGAGGGCGAAGACCAGGTCGGTGATACATTTTATGTGACGATCACGTAAAAGGGAGGGGCGCCATGCGCAAACATATTCTGAAAGCGGCTGCCGTTGTCATGGCGCTGTGTACACTGCTGGTCGCGGCGGCCGCGATAAGTGTGCTGGGCGAAAGGCTGAACGCTCCCAAAGCCCTGCCTGCCGCCGAACCTTCCGGCGCTGCGCCGCCCGTCTATGAGCTGCTGCGCCGCGGCGGGGCCTATGAAGTGGGTAACCTGTGCGGCAATCTGGCCAACGCCGGTCTTTGCCTGGCCGAAGGGGCCTATGACGCCGATCCGATGAAAATGTGGAAAAACACCTACCGGGGCACCCTGTACTATGCCGACGGCGGCGACGGTGTTGTTTACTATGAACGGAACGGCGAAAAGGCCGCACTGACCGGGCCGATGCCGGACCTTACGCTGCTCGTCGTCTGTCGGGACGGACTTGTCTATGTGCTGCAGGGCGATGACGGCGGGTTGACGCTGTGGCTGGCTCCCTGGCAGGAAGACGGCCTTTCCCTGGGGACGGCGAGGGAACTGAGCCGGGTGCTTTGGCAGCAATCGGTCTTTGTCGAGGGCGGCGGCATCTATTATACCGACCCGGCCGGTGATTTTTGCTGCTACGACATCGGGTCCGGCTCGGCCCGGGTCGTCTACCCCGGGCTGGGGGCGGCGCGCTGCATCGCGCACGAGGGTACGCTGTACTACATCGGAGTTGGCCAGGGACAGGAATCAGCCGTCTACTACCGTGCGCTGGATGGCAGCGATGCGGAGCCCAGGCCTCTCTGCGATGCGGGGGGCCAAATGGCGGTGCTTTCCCTCAACATTTGGCAGCACACGCTGTACTATGTCCGCGCCCGTTACCTCGAAAACGGCGGCCTGAGTGATTATGAGATCTGCGCCGCGGGCCTTGCGCTGGACGGGGTAGACACTCTGTTCACCGCCCCGGACCCGGGCGGGAGCATCGGCGGGCTGAATCTGACCGTGCGCGGCGGCAAACCCCTGCTGGTGTTCCTCTACAGGGCAAGCAGCGAACAGGACTGGATCATCTGCGAATTGGACCCTGCCACTGGCAAGGCGGCCACAGCAGCGTGACGAAAAACACATACAATACGAGGAGGAATGGATATGGCGATGAAGCAATGCCCCAACGGGCACTTTTACGACGATGAGGTGAACGCGGCCTGCCCGTACTGCGGCAAGGAGCAGCCCATCATCAATTTCGGAGGCGCGACCCAGGCCCCGCCGGGCTGGGGCGGCGGGGGAGGTTACGGGTCGCAGACTCAGGCGCCCAGAGGCTGGCCCCGTCCGGACGGGGGCGCGACCCAGGCGCCGAACGGTCAGGACGGCACCCGGGGCGGTACAGGTGGAACAGGCGGTATGGGTGGCTACGGCGGCAAAACGCAGCCTCCTTCGGGCTGGGGCACGAACCAGACCGGTGGCACGGGCAGTTATGGCGGCAGAACACAGCCTCCTTCCGACTGGAAACCCGAAAAAAATACCGATGAGGGTAAGACGATGCCCATCATGCACAAGGATGTGCAGGACCCCGACGTGGGGTGGCTTGTGTGCATCGGCGGACCCGACAAGGGCAGAACCTATCCGCTCAAGGCAAAAGGAAACACCATAGGCCGCGCCGGTTCCGGACACAAATTCGATATCTCGCTGGATAAAGATATGAATATCTCACGCGACGCCGCGGTGGCCAGTATCGGGTACGACGCCAAGCGCAATTCGTTCGTTTTCATCTGCGGTGAAAGTTCCATCCTGTACCTGAACGGCGAGGTGGCTGGCAGCCGCAGCCCACTGGCGCCTTTCGATGTGATCGAGATCGGCAACAGCGAGACGGTGCTGCTGTTTGTGCCGCTGTGCGGCAGCCGCTTCGACTGGATCAACGGCTTGAAAGGCGGTGCGGTTCGGTGAACAGTATCGCGCCCGTGCCGCGCCCCCGACGGCTGCTGAGTTACTGGGTCGGCAATATGCAGCAGCAGGGCGGACGCGAATACCAGGAAGATTCGTTTTGCTTCATCAATGCCACCGATGTGACCGAGATCCGGCAAAACGGGTTGTTGGCTCTGCTGGCGGACGGCATGGGCGGCATGGAGGACGGCAAGGCGGTGAGCGAGGCTGCGCTGCAATGTATGCGAGAGGAGTTTGCCGCCATGGACCGTTCCGGCGACCTGGGCGCACAGCTGATGCAGGCGGTGCGCCGTACCGATGAACGGCTGTTTGCCCGGTTCATGGGCCGCGGAGGCACTACGCTGGTGGCCTGCCTGTTTTTTGGCGAAAAACTCTGGTTCGCCTGTGTGGGCGACAGCTTTTTATATCTGTCGCGGGAAGGTGCGCTCGTCCGACTCAACGCCGAACAGAACCAGCAGCACCTGCGCTATGCCGAAGCCATCGCCCGTGGAGAATTGGATCCTTCCCCTGCCAATGAAATGGAAGACGCGGCCCGCCTGAGTGAGTTCATGGGCAGCGGAAACATTGGAGAGATGGATGCTACCCGCCGCCCGCTGGCTCTGCAGGAGGGCGATGCGCTGATCCTGTGTTCCGATGGCGTGGGCGATGTGCTGCCCGCGGAAGAACTCGGCGCCTGCCTTGCCGTGCCTGACCCCATGCAAGTCTGTGCGCAGATAGATACACGCATCCGTGCCCGGGCCCTGCCCGCGCAGGACAATTATACGGCGCTGGTCATCCGCTGCGGCTACTGACCTGCCCGGAAAAGAGGAGGCAACTTATGAAGACCTGCAAACGATTGCTCAGCCTGCTGGCGGCGGCGCTGTTCGCTGCCTGCTGCCTGGCGCTGCCAGCCAGGGCGGACGGCTCCGCGGCGGCCGACGTGCGCAACAGCGTGGTGATGATCCTGTTTTATGCCGAGGACGACACCAGCTATGTCGCCAACCAGGGAACAGGGTTCTTTGTCGGCAGCGAGGGCGAGAACCCCCAGTACATCGTCACCAACTACCATGTTATCGAAAACTATGTCAAGCTGGGAGGCGGCACCAAAGATGCCTACCCCAATATGTTCCTGTATGCATTCTACGATTCCAACGAGTACGAGGAACTGTACATCGTGGATCATGACGAGAGCAAGGACATCGCCATTCTGCGATTGAACGAGCCGACAAACAAGCGCGTGCCAGTCACCCTGCGTGAACCGACCGACGACCTTATTGGCCAGACGGCCTATGCCGTGGGTTACCCCGGCGTGGCCGATGCTGCCATCGAGACCCTGTCCTCTTATAATGTTGAGGACGCCACAGTCACCACCGGCAACATCAGCCGTCTGCTCAGCGAGCAGGGGACAGGCTGCCGCTTCATCCAGACCGATACCGAGTTCAGCGGCGGCAGCTCCGGCGGCCCGCTGACTGATGAGAACGGCGCGGTCATCGGCGTGACCACCGCCTCGGCTGTGGAGGCCGACGGCGCCAAGGTGGCTGGCTTTGGCTATGCGGTCAGCACCGCTGAGATTCTGCCTTTGCTTGACCAGAACAATGTGGCCTATGATATGGCAAGCGGTTCCTCGCTGCCCATTGTGCCGCTGATCGTTGCTGCGGGCGTGTTTGCGGTGGTCATCATCTGCGTGATCGCGGCCTCCGGCAGCCGCAAAAAGAAGAAAGCGGCCGTCGGCGCCGAACCGCAGCCCACACCTGCTCCGGCATTCGAACCGGGCCCGGCGGGCAGTCCGGCGCTGCGTTCCCTCAATATGCAACACAACGGCCTGCGGATAACGGTCACAACGCAGGGGATCCTGATCGGTCGTGACCCGGGAGCCTGCCAACTGGTCTATCAGCAGGGGACGCCCGGCGTGAGCGGCAGGCACTGTATGGTTGCGTATGACGCTGCCAGCGGCGATTTCATCGTCACCGATCTCAACTCCAGCTATGGCACCTATTTGATGAGCGGCCAGCGGCTGACCCCCAATACCCCCTGTCATCTGCGTGCGGGTGACAGCTTCTATGTAGGGGATCGGGGCAATGTGCTGCGCACCGAACTGGGGTGATGGGATGACACTGGACCTTTATTCGTTCACCCACCCCGGCGGCCGCCCTTACAACGAGGATCGCTGTGCCGCTGTAGAAAGCCCTGCTCCGGAAAAATTACCGCTGCTCTTGCTGGCGGACGGGTTGGGCGGCCATGGTCACGGAGATCAGGCGGCCGAGTTTATCGTGCAGGCGCTGCACCAGTTCTGGAAAACGCGTGCGCCCGACCCGGCCGATGCCGCTGATGCGCTGGCGGAAGAGCTTATGACGGCCAACAAAATACTGATGGAAGCGCAGAAAAAGCTGCACCGCACCATGCGCACCACCATTGTGGCGGTGGCACCGGGGCCTGAAACGTTGGCTTGCGTGCACTGCGGTGATTCGCGCCTGTACCTGATACAAGAAGGCACCATCCGCCAGCTTACGCAGGATCATTCGGTCACCTATAAAAAGTATCTGGCAGGGCAGATCGGGTTCCGTCAGATCAACTGGGACGAGGACCGCTCCAGTCTGCTGCGTGCGGTGGGCGATGCCGACAGATGTCAGCCCGAGGTCCAGACCCTGCCCGTGCATCTTGCGCCCGGAGACGGTTTGCTGTTGTGCTCGGACGGCTTTTGGGAATATATGCAGCCGGAGGAGATTCTGGCCGACTGCCTGAAATCCGATACCGCAGCCGAATGGGGGAGCTGGATGCTGCGCCGTGTGATGGAACGCATCACCCCGGACACCGACAACTTGACCCTGCTGGCGGGGCTATGTACCTAGGGGGGAAAATAAAATGCAACCCAAGAATAAACGTTTCAGCCGTCTGGCGGCAGCGGCGCTGTTCCTGGTACTGTCCGCCATGCTGGCGCTGCCCGCAGCAGCCGCTGCGCCGTTGCCTGCAGCCGCTTATATACAGGGGCGGGCTTTGTATATCTTTTTCCAGGGCTTGGGCGACTATGCGCCCGAGCTCAACAACCGCGAAGCAGAAAGCATGGTCTCACTGGCCGAGAGCGGACAAAGCGTGACCTATGTACTGGTGGTGGACCGCTCGTACTCGACCGGCAATTATCTCGAAACCATCGACAACCTGATTGACGCACTGGCACAGAATACGCCTGGTTGCGCCTTTCGAATGTACAGCTTCAGTGACAATTTTTCCGCAGATACATCTGAATACGATGCCGAGGCTATCAAAGCAGCCCTGCGGCAGCTCGACTTCCGCGGCCAGACCGACATCGGCTACGGTGCGGCCCAGGCGGTGCAAAAGCTGACCGAGAGCCAGTGGGCCCCTGGCGAACTGTACAGTCTGGTACTGCTGACAGACGGTTGGTCCAGCGGTGATGAAAGCGCGCTGCCGGAACTGGGTGACCTGCCGCCCTTCCTGTTCAGCGCCTGCATTCTGGGAGGAGGCGGCTCACCGCAAGAGCTGCGTGATTTGCGGGAGTTGTGCGGCAACGGTTACTACGCCGACGATGGAGACGGCACATACGCCGGGCAGGTTATCGCACAGCAGACAGCCGCCCTTACGGCCTGTTCCTTCCCGCTGGAGGAAGGCGAGGAGGAACCCTTTACCCTGTTCTGGGCCGAAGACGGCCGCCCTGATATCCTGAATCTCTCCGGCCTTTACACGGTGGGCGGCAGCGCCTATGCGCCGCCTGCTGCAGAAAGTGAGGGCTCGCCAGCCCGGGAATGGCCCGATGAAAATACAGCCTCTGCGCCGGACGAGAACTGGGCCGAGGAGCCGGACGAAAAGCCGCCCGCCGCTACGGCAGACCCGCTGCCCGGCACGATCCCCAAAGGTTCCGGGGAGGATACCCCTGAGCTGGCGCAGCCGACCCCCGCCAGCGTTACACCCGCTACAGCCACGGCGGAGACCGCACAGGCTGGCCCCGGCCCGCTGCATGGTCTGCCGCCGTGGGCGGCGGGGACCATAGGCGTTCTGGGCGCAGCGGTTATTGTGCTGGTCATTGTGCTGGTGCTTCGTCGGCCCAAATCTGCGCCCGGCCCGGCGAACGGTGCGATCCAGCCCGGCGATGCACCCTTGGTCCCTCACCGCCCCGCCAGTGAGAACCAGCCCGGTGCGATCCCGATGCATCTGGAAGTGCTGTCCGGCAGCGCTTCGTCTCCGAATCGCGATTTTTATCTCAAGGACTACATCCTTATCGGCAGTGCGGATGACTGCGACCTTGTGTTCGCCGATGAGGAGGTGGCCGCACACAACAGCCGAATCTTCTTTTCACAGGGGTACCTGTACATCGAGGACCTTGGCTCACCTGCCGGTACGGCGCTTGGTGGAATGCGCCTGTATGCGCCCAATCGTCTGCGCAGTGGTGATGAAATCTCCATTGGCAATGTGCTGTTCCGTTTTAACTTCTGACCATCTTGAGGAGGATCAAACTATGGAAGCCATTTACCATCAAAAAGCCACCATGGGCAAGCGTGTGGCGGCCCTGCTGCTGGACGGTGTATTTATGAACATTATTCTGAGTCTTGCCTTTTTCCTCCTGGGCTGGAATGTCTATGTGGTGCTGACGAGTGTTGCCATGCTGCTGTATTTTGGCATCTTGGAAGGAAGTGGAATGCACGCTACACTGGGTAAGTATATCCTGGGTCTGATCGTGGTGGATGAGGACGGTGTGCCCATCACTTATTCGCAGTCTTTCCTGCGTGCGCTGTGCCGCTATGTGTCCGGCTTGGCGTTGGGCATCGGTTACTTTGTGGCGTTTGGCGACCCGCGGTGCCGCACCTGGCACGACAAATGGGCGCACACCTTTGTGGCTGCACGCGTGGCCAGCTATGCGCAGCCACAGCCCACTCATTACACGGACGCCACCGGCAGTGCTCAACTGGTGGGGGTATCAGGGCTGTTTGCGGGGCGGTCGTACCCCATCACGGGGCAAGGATTGCTGATCGGCCGCGACCAGACCACCTGCGATGTCGTTTTCCCAGACAACTACCGCGGCATCAGCCGTACCCATTGCAAGGTGCAGTACAACCCCCAAACTCGGACCGTCGTGCTGCACGATCTCGGCTCCCATTATGGTACCTATACCGGATCCGGTGTACGGCTGCGTCAGGGCTCGCCCGTGGCCCTGCGCAGCGGGGACGAGTTCTACCTGGCTGACCGCAATACTGCCTTCCGCATCGTTATCTGAATCGCGGCCAACATTCGGGCTTATCCTGATTGTTGGCGGGCATTGGCAGCTAAACGGTGCCCCGGCAGCCAGGGCTATCCTGTCATTTCACAGAGAATAAAGAAACGCAGACAGTATGGAAAAGGCACAAAGGAATCTCAAAATGGAGCGGGCAGTGCAGCTGCCAAAATGGCGATTCTATCAGATAAGCTGCGAGTGCAGCACTTTGGAGCAATGAAAAAATGATGCAAGGACCTCATGACATGTAACCGAAGAAGTCATCCATGAGAGATAAGCTGCATCGTTCCGTCGGCCGCCCGTGCAACCGGCACAAAGTCCTGGTCCAGCCAGTAGGCCAGGCGGAATCGACAGAGCGGGTCGTCCAGCGGCACCTCGATGGCCAGCCGCGGGCAGCAGGCTTGGCAGAAGGTTAGCATGTATTTGGAAGCACCCGAAAAATGTGGATCGGTATAGGGCCCCCGCATAGTGGCGCGGGGCAGCGGCGTGGAGGCTGTTGCCTTCGCGCCGCCTTTTCGTTTGTTGGCGGCGGGATAGTCGTCCGATGCGGGCAACTGCAAGACGAACCAGGCCCCGGGGCGGCCGTTGGCTTCTATCAGAAAGCACTGCCCGGCGCTGATCCAGCCGACGAGTGTCCGGGTCAGGGCTTCTAACCGGGATTCGAAGGTAGGAAGTTGGCTTTTGTCAACACCGGGGCGAGTGGAGTCGAACCGATACCGTTCTTTGCAAATTTGCAGCAGGCTTGGAAAGTCTTTTGTTAGGGCTGGACGGATCGTCGTCTGTGATAGTTCCAAGCCGGTCGATTTGTGGTAGTTGGTTGCGGTATCCACTTGGGTGGACTGCGCCATCTTTTCGCAGTAATCCTCGTAGGTGGGATCTCCCGGCCAGGCGGGGCCGTCCGGCAACAGATCTTCATAGCGTTGTTTGATATTTTCCCACTGTGCGCGGGAAAGCGGTGCGGTATGTGTGGCTGTTTCCTCGTTGTGCAGATCATCCGCCTGCACACCCAGGACGTCAGCTAATGTTTGATAGGTGGAACGCTTTTGCGGGTAGGTTTCGCCTTTTTCGTAGGCGATGATCGTCCGCAGCCCCAACCCGGCCTGATTGGCAAGCTCGGCTTGCGTCAGGCCTTTTTCTTTGCGGGCGCGGCGAAGTTTTTCACCGAAAGTCATGGATTACCTCCTTGGGTATGCGAATATATCGCTTAATAATTTGTGAACACTCTTGACACACGCAGATATAGTGCATAGAATATAAAGCAAAAAGCGCAGAATATCCGCATAATCAGTATACAAAATTCAATCATCGTCGTCAAGTCGGCACAATAAGCGCGTAAAGGAGGCAATGTGACAAGAGCACATTATCACTTGAATTTGAATCTGGATGACCCCAACGAGCGGGAGGCGTGGCATATTTTGCAAAGTAAGCGCCATGGTTGTCGCCTGTGCCATCGCGTTAGGGGTGGTATCACCCGTGCGATACCACCTTTGCAGGTGGCAGAGAGGGAGATATCACCCGTATGATACCACTTGCCCCGGCAGGGATTCCAATAGGAATCCACCCGGGGACAGGTGGACAAGGACGCGAGAAAAACCGGCTGAAAAGCTTCTTTCTCAGCCCGGTAAGTTTTGCAAGCATAGCGTGTGGACATCCACACGCACATTTTTGGGCGGACCCAAACGCCGTTGCTTACTCGGCTGGGAGAAAAACGACAGGCAGAGAGAGGGACACATGGCAATCTGCACAAATCCACGCCGTAAACTTTGTAAAAAATACGAGGTTACAAGGCTAGCACATTGGAGGGTTACTGACGGATGTTGGAAGCGGTGTACCCAACCATTGGCGGCCTGCCGTTGTGCAAACTCCGGCCGATGGTGCTTGAAGAACTGTGCGAAGAACTGCGTCAGCACCCTGGACGTGGCGGTAAGCCACTGAGCGAAAATACCGTTCACAAATACCTGGATGCCGTTTCGGCCGTGTTGCAGGATGCTGTAAAAAACGACATTCTGCTGTACAACCCGGCCCACCGCGTGGACAAACTGCGCGTGGAGAAGCCGCAGCAGCGCATCCCGCAGGCGTGGGAGATGCAGAAGCTGCTGCAATGTATTTTGTAGGAGCCGCTGCTCTATCGGGTATATTACTTGCTGGCACTGTCCACCGGCCTGCGCCGCGGGGAGTTGTGTGCCTTGCGGTGGCGGGATCTGCACGGCGGCAACCAGCTGCTGATCCAACACTCCCGCAGCACAGTGGTGGGCAAAGGTGTCATCGAGAGCGATACCAAAAGCCATCGCACCCGCGTGGTGGTGCTGCCTCAGTTGGTGTATGATTATCTGGGTGAGCTGCTTTTCAACCAGATTGTGGAAAACAATGGCATTCACCCCGATGACCTGATTTTCACCCATAAAGGGAAACCCGTTCACCCGGATACCTTCAGTCGCCACCTGCGTAAATTGTATGACCGTAACGGCTTCCCCAAAGACTACCACCTGCACACAATGCGGCACTTCTTCGCCACCTATCTGCTGGAAAACGGGACCAGCAAGCAGGTGACCGCCGATCTGCTGGGCCACGCCGACACGGCATTTTTGGAGCGCACCTATTGCCACCCGCAGGACACCTGCAAGGAACAGGCAGCCGGTCTACTGGATACCGTGCTGCGACCGGCGGATGCAATAGCCTGGGAGCAGGAGCAACAGTTGCTGACGGCGAGGCAAGGACACCAGTAAGCAACACATACCACAACATACAAGGAAAAAAGCACCGGGAAACCCTATAATCAGGGGCTTACCGGTTGCTTTATCTGTGAAAGTGACGGTCATGACGATGATGACGCTGATTTTGATATACCCCCACGCCAAGGGGTATCCCAACGGCATCGTCATCACCGTCATCATCGTCACTGAAAAAACGGTGTTGTTGGTTCTGGCGGATGTTCGGATAAATGTACCGCCAAAGTCTGTTGGGTTTGGTGATAGCTATATGCCACAGAGGTTGGTATGCTTTGTGGTGCAGATGGTCAAAATTAATGACCAGGCGCTGAAAAGTATCCAAGGCAAACCAAAGCAAATCACATTAGAAAGGACGTGGCAGTATGGCATCCATTCGCAAACGAGGAGAGAACAGTTATTTGATCGTGGTCTCTCGCGGATACGACTACGAGGGCAACCGGCTGAAATCGGCGCAGAAAACTGTGCATCCGCCGGTGGAGTTAAAACCGAAGCAGCGCGAGAAGTGGTTACAGGAGCAGGCGGTGTTGTTTGAACGGGAGGTACATCACACCCCGGAGCCGGTGAACAAGAGTATTACACTGGCGAAGTACATTGACCACTGGCTGGCAGAGGTGGCACCGAAAAAACTGGCGAAAACCACCTTTTCCCGCGACCAGCAGGACGTGCGGCGTATCCTTCCCGCGCTGGGGCATTACAAGCTCACTGATTTACGCAAAGAGGTCATTCGGGACTTTTACGAGGAAATGCGAAAGGCGCCGAAGCTGACCGATGGCAAACCGCTTGCTGAAAAATCCGTGGAGGGACTGCACAACACACTGTGCAGCATCTTGTCCGGTGCCGTGGATGAAGGCTATCTGACCCATAACCCGGCCTGGCGGGTGTACAAACCCAAAGGCGTGCGCAAAGAGCGCCCGGTGGCCGACGAGGAAACGGTGCAGAAGCTGATCGCCGCTCTGGAAACACAAAGCATGAAATATGAAGTGTACTTCAAACTGGTACTGGCCACAGGGATGCGCCGCGGCGAAGCCTGCGGATTACGCTGGTCTGACATTGACTGGAGGCACCGGACCATCCATGTGCAGCGGACGGTGGTCAAACTCAGCGGACAAAAGATCTTTACCAAGGAGCCAAAAACCGCAAGCGGCAACCGGAGGGTGTACATCAGCAAAGAGATGTGCAAGCTGTTGAAAGCGTGGAAACAGGAATGTGCCTGGCAGATGGAACAGGCAGAAGGGCAGGCCCTGACGGAGGAAGATTACCTTTTCCGGCAGCCGAGCGGCGATCCCATGGTCCCCACGACCTTTACCTTCCGCTTCAAGAAAATCCTCAAGGAAAGCGGGCTGCCTCAGAACTTATCTGTTCACAGCCTGCGCCATACCAACGCCAGCCTGCTCATTGCCCAGGGAGTGGATGTCCGCACCGTGGCGGGACTGCTTGGTCACTCCCAGCCCAGTACCACACTGGATATCTATGCCCATGCCTTTGATAAAACCAAGCGAGAGGCACAGGAAAAGCTGGGAAAGGTGATGGGGCTATAAACGAATCTGCAACAGCCATGCTCCTGCCGAGGCGGCAGGAACATGGCTGTTGCTCTTGTCCGACTTTTTTGTTACACTGAAGTCGGAGGTGTTTGTTATGGAGTTTTGCAAAGAACCGGGCCGGATTTTTGCCACGGATGCAACAGGAAAGCTGCTGGCGGAGGTGACTTTCCCGGAACGGGAGGGGGTTGCCGTCATCAACCATACCTTTGTGGACGGTTCTCTGCGGGGACAGGGAATCACCGGACAGCTTCTGCGTGCGGTGGCTGATACCCTGCGCCAGGATGGCCGCAAAGCCAAGGCCACCTGTTCCTACGCCATACACTGGTTTGAGATGCACCCCGAGGAGCAGGATCTGTTGGGGTAACGAGGTAGAGCATGCAATATCACAAACTGGTCCGGGACCGCATCCCGGAGATCATCGAAGAAGACGGCAAAATCTGTACCTGGGAGACTCTCTCCGACGAAGTCTACCTCCATCTGCTGGACGAAAAGCTGAACGAGGAGCTGGAGGAATACCGGGAGAACAAAACCCTGGAGAAATTGGCCGATCTGCTGGAGGTAGTGCAGGCCGTGGTCCGGGCACGAGGCTGGACGCCGGAGCAGCTGGAACAGTTGCGGGCGGACAAAGCTGCCCAGCGGGGTGGGTTTGAAAAACGCATTTTACTTACCTCTGTGCGCAAGAAAGAGGATTACCGCTATCTGCTGGTGATGAGGGACTTCCTGCAAGCATCCGGCAAACTGTACTCCACCACCTTTCCCCAGCTGGTCCGCCAACGGCAGCAGGGCAAGGTTTTCACTTTCCGGGAACATCTGCGAGGACTGCTTTATGCCCAGTTGAGCGCCCACACCCAGTGGCATCGTGTGGCCCCCAAGCTGCCCCGGGTGGATGAATTGTTCTTCCAATATGATGAACAGGCCATCCTGGCCCGGGAAAGCAGCTATTTTACGGCAGGGCTGAAACAACTTTCCTGCGCCAGTCAGTGTACCAATCGCCAGATGAAGCATCTGGGCGAAAACATTGAAAAACTTCGGCGGATTGCTGATGAATATGGCAGCATGGATGCCTATGTGACCTCGGCACCACCAGAAGAAATCGTCCGGGACCTTGCCGCAGGGCCACACAAGTTATACGGCATCGGCCCGGCCCTTGCCTGGGAATATCTGCGCAATGTGGGCATCGACGGGGTCAAACCCGACATTCACGTCTGCCGGTTTCTTGGCGCCGACCGCATGGGGGAATCCGAACAGGAACAGGCAGCCCCCGACGAAGCTGTGGCTATCGTCCACAAAATGAGCGAGCAGCTGCATCTGCCCATGGTGGAGATCGACAGCATCCTTTGGAGCTACTGCGCCAGCCACTATGGAGAAATCTGCACAGCCACCCCGCACTGTGAGGCTTGTGTTGTGCGCGGATTCTGTACCAGAAAGGAAGGATAAGGATGAATCCTGTTTCTTTGCAGAAATCGGTGGCCGAAAAGATCAAGGCGTTGTATGCCATCTCCCGGGAACTGGAACAACTTTTCCCCGGCAGACATTACACACCGGATGGCCATATGGTCGGCAGC
>CALXAH010000026.1 GCA_944386225.1 uncultured Gemmiger sp. | reverse complement strand
GCTACACATACCGTTACCTGGAGCCGCACCGACAGTTTCTGTGAAGGACAGTACGAATCCTTGGCACAGCCAGAAGAATTTCCCACAGCGCCTGTACAAACGCAGATTTTTCAGTTACCAAAACCCTCTCAGGATCTCTCCTTTGCCAAATTCGATTTTGACAAGGAGGACCAGGTATGAAGGAAACAATCTTTGAGCAGGTGGCGTCCGCTGCTTCTGTTTTGAAGCTGGATCTTTCCGCTGAGGAATTCGCGCTGTTCGCAGAAGACCGGGAATTCTCGGAAGCGGGAATGGAGGCTGTACAGATGCTGCTCGGCTATCTCAGCGAAAAGAAACAGCAGACCACCATTCAGACCTTATTGAAGATGAGTCGTCTTCCTACAAAAGCACCCAAGACCTTTGAGAATTTTGACTTTTCGCTACTCAAAGGAAAAGATGTGGAACGCCTGAAGGTTTTGTCCTCCTTGAACGCCATCTACTCTCACCGCAACCTGGCCTTTATTGGCCCGGCAGGCACAGGCAAAACGCATCTGGCTCAGGCTTTCGGATACGCCTGCTGCCAGCATGGGTTGAAAACCTATTTCATTAAGGCATCCGAACTCCGGGACAGATTCACGGCAGCCAGACGTTCCGGAAAGACCGATTCCTGTCTCAATGGCCTTGTGCGCCCCTCTTGCCTGATTATTGACGAGATTGGCCACTGTGCCTTTGACAAGGAGAATACCAGGCTGTTCTTTGACCTGATTGACCGGCGCTACAACAAAGAAGGCAGTTTCAATATGATCTTCACCAGCAACAAGAACCCGGCTCTCTGGCGCGAGGATTTTGAGGAAGACGCTACTTTGCTGTGTACGCTGGACCGCATCTTTGACGATGCCACTGTATTTAAGCTGCGTGGTGAAAGTTTCCGCGGAAAGAAACTGGAAACCGTCTCACTGCAAACTGGCAGGGTACCTACAGTTGAGCCGGCAGTAACGAAAGAATAACTAATCTATGAGTGCTGGGTTGTTGGCACTCTTTTTGTTTATTCTACTGGCTCTGGGGTTCGCCGACAAAAATTGGTTAAATACTCCCGACAAAATATGGTCGTGATCTCCCGGCGCCAACAATACAGCCTGTACCATTCATGGCGGTTTATTGTTTACTGGATGGAAGTTACTCCTTAATCTGCACCTCCACCCCATTGACCTCCACGCCCTCCTCGGCGCGGATGAGGATATACCGTACGCCGTCGATCACCCGGGTTTCCACCAGGTCGCCGCGTTCGGGGTTGACCTGGATGGTCACATCCGGGCAGCGCAGTTCCAGGTGCTTGGTGTCCACCAGGTTGCGGGGGCTGAGGGTGGTTTCCGGGCCGAAGTCCTCGTCGAAACGGTCGGCAAAGGCGTCCACACGTTTTTCCGACACGCCGCAGTCGGCGAGCATTTCGGTCACTTGGCGGCGGTTCAGTACCAGGGGTTCAGGCTCGTGGCTTTCCTTGTGTTCGGTGATCAGGCTGCAGAGCTGCTCCTGCACGGCCTGTACCACCTGGCAGCTGCAGTCTTCGCCCAGGGATTCCGCCAGGATCGTCTCGAAGGTTTCTTTCTGCGCCGCGGCGGGCATGGGGATCGGGGCGTGGAAGATCCGGTCGGTGAAGCCGGTGTGGCTGTGGGAGGCGTCCCGGGTGTAGTACAGTGCCCCATACAGATCTGCGCCCCGGTCGGTAAAGGCAGGGAAGAGGAATCCCATCTCCGGCGCAGCCACCAGCCAGTCCGCTTCCCGGTTGTGAAACTCATTCTCGTATACAAAATAACTCAGCGCCGGTTTGGTCATCTTGACCGGGCAGATGCTGCACAGGATACTGGTGTACACCTCGCTGCCCGCGTCGTCCTGACGCTGGCCGTCCTTGGCGTAGTAGGGCACATCATACCGGTCACAGGTAAGCAGGATCAGGTAGTTGCCATCCAGATCAATGGTTTCAATGGCGCGGGCGAAGAATTCTTCCCGGGCAGGCTCATCCTCCAGTGCCGAGTCACGCAGGGCCATGAGCAGGGCATGTTCGTCCCCTTCATTGCCCGCGACCTGCGCGGTGGAAAAGCTGATATCGATCAGGTTTTTGCCCAGCTGCCCGGAGAGGGTACGGCGCAGCAGCGCCAGGAACTTCTCCGATTCCTCCTGCCCGGACAGGGTCAGCGACTGGTCAAACCGGGCCACGATCTCCCGCTTCTCGTTTACATAGCAGCCCACAATATGGGAAACGGAGCTCTTTCCCTGCCGGTAACGGCGGCGAATCTCCGCGACTTCTTTTTCGTTCATATGGCTTGGTACCCCTTTGTTAGTCTGGCCGAAACGGCTTTTTACATTATAGCACATTCCCTCGTCAGGGGGCAAAAAAACTGCCGTCGAACCGGGGCACTGTGCCCCGGTTCGTACAGTTTCTGTCGAAAATATGTATAGAATCGCGGCGGCTTCTTGCCGATAGACTTTTCCTGTGATAGTATCGAAAGGAAGGGGGAGATTTGTGTGGAGAAGTTCTTCGGCGAGATGCCGTTTCAGTCGTTCCCGACCTTTTCGCAGCCGCACCTGGCGGCGCTGGCGGTGATCGGGGCGGTATGTCTGAGCTTTTTTGTGTTCCGCAGCCAGCTTCGTTCCCGGGAGGACGGCAAAATTGCAGGCAGCATGCTGGGCCGCATTTTTCTAAGTTTCATGGTGTTTCAGCAGCTGGCCTTGTACCTGTGGTATGCCTCCATCGGGCGGTTTGACGCGTCCACCTGCTTGCCGTTCCAGCTTTGTGGTGCCAGCGTCTGGCTGTGTGTGGCGCTCTGGATCACCCAGGACCGCCGCATTTTTGAAGTAGTGTACTTTTGGGGGCTGTGCGGTACAGCGCAGGCGCTTCTCACCCCCAGCATGGACGGCTACGTGTTCCCGCATTTCCGGTTCTTCCAGTTCTTTGCGGGGCATGGGATGATTGTTGTGACCATCTTCTATTTCCTGGCAGTGCGGGGCTGGCGGGTGGATCTGTCCTCGCTGAAAAAGAGCTTTGTCTGGCTGCAGGCGCTGGCGGTATGTGCCGGTGCGGCCAACGTCCTGACCGGCGGAAACTACATGTTCCTGGCCCGGAAACCGGATTCCGCCTCGCTGCTGAGTTTCTTGCCGGACTGGCCCTATTATCTGGTGCTGCTGGAAGTGCTGGCGCTGGTGTTTATGGGGGTGGCACTGCTGCCGTTTGTCCTGCCGCGCAAGCTGGCCCGGTGGCGGGAATTTGCGCAGAAAACAGAAGGGGATACGCGCTATGAAACTGCTGCTGACCGCCTTTGATCCCTTCGGCGGGGAAACACTCAACCCGGCGCTGGAAGCGGTGAAACAGCTGCCGGACCGGATCGGCGGGGTGGAGATCATCAAGCTGGAAGTGCCGACCGTCTTTGGCAAATCCATTGACAGGGTAACCGCGGCCATCCGGCAGGAAAAACCGGACGCGGTGCTCTGCATCGGGCAGGCGGGCGGCCGCCGGGGTCTTACGCCGGAACGGGTTGCCATCAACATCGACGACGCCCGCATTCCGGACAACGAGGGCAACCAGCCCATCGACCGCCCCATTGTGGTGGGCGGGCCGGCGGCGTATTTTGCCACCCTGCCGGTCAAGGCGATGGTGCAGGCCATCCGGGACGTGGGGCTTCCCGCCGACCTTTCCAACACGGCGGGAACCTTTGTGTGCAACCATCTGCTGTATGGGGTGCTTCATCTTCTGGCAACCGAATATCCCGGTGTGCGGGGTGGGTTTTTGCATGTGCCGTTTCTGCCAGAGCAGGCCGCCGGCCGCCCGTCGTCTGTGCCCAGCCTGCCGCTGGCGGATATCGTGCGGGGGCTGGAGGCTGCCATCCGGGCGATTGAGACCAACGCCGCTGACATTCCGGCAGCGGAGGGCAGCCTGCATTGATATACTGAAAAGGACGGCGCATGCCGGCCTTTCCCTTTGCCGGGGAATGTGGTATGATACAAGGCAGAGAACAACCATAAAGGAGGGCGTGCCCATGCGCGCATACGAACGCTTTCTGGATTATGTAAAGGTCCATACCACCTCGGACGATACCACCGGTACCCATCCCAGCACCCCCGGGCAGTTTGACCTGGCCCGGCTGCTGGCGGATCAGATGCGGGCGCTGGGCATGGAGGATGTGCGGGTGGACGAGACCTGCTATGTGTACGGTTTTCTGTCCGCCACCCCGGGCTGTGAGGACAAGCCAGCCATCGGCCTGATTGCCCACATGGATACCTCGCCCGCCGCCTCTGGCGAAGGGGTCAAGCCTCAGCTGATCGAAAACTACGACGGGAATGATGTGCGGCTGCCCGCCACCGGTGATGTGATGGAGGTCAGCCGGTTCCCGGCCCTGGCCGCCTGCAAGGGGGAGACCCTGATCACCGCCGACGGTTCCACCCTGCTGGGGGCGGATGACAAGGCGGGCATTGCGGAGATCCTCACCGCGGTGGAGCGGCTGCAGAGCGAGAAACGCCCCCATGGCCGGATCTGTGTGGCCTTTACCCCGGATGAGGAGATCGGCGAGGGCGCCGACCACTTTGATGTGGACGGTTTCGGCGCGGATTTTGCCTATACGGTGGATGGCGGCGATGTGGGTGAGCTGGAGTACAGCAACTTCAACGCGGCGTCGGCGGTGTTTACGGTGCACGGCTTCTCGGTGCATCCCGGCTCGGCCAAGGGGCTGATGAAGAACGCCTCTAACCTGGCCATGGAGCTGCACGCCATGCTGCCCGCCGGCGAGCGCCCCGAAACCACCGAGGGCACCGAGGGCTTCTACCACCTGGACCGGCTGACCGGCAGCGTGACCGAAGCAAAGCTGGAGTATATCGTGCGGGATCATGACCGGGTGAAGTTCGAGGCCCGCAAGGCGTTTCTGCGGCAGGCGGCCGAGACCATGAACAGCACCTATGGCTCCGGCACGGTGGAGCTGGAGCTGCGGGACAGCTACTACAACATGGAGGAAAAGATCCGGCCTCATTTCCATCTGATCGAGAATGCCCGCACCGCGGTAGAGCAGGCGGGCCTGGAGGCAAAGGAACTGCCCATCCGGGGCGGTACCGACGGTGCGCGGCTGTCCTGGATGGGGCTGCCCTGCCCGAACTTGGGCACCGGCGGCTTCAATTTCCACGGCCCCTGCGAGTTCATCACCGCCGAGCGGATGGACAAGAGCGTGGAGATCCTGCTGAATCTGCTGGCTCTGTACGCGAAATAAGACAAAGAAGCGGTCTCCTGCGGGAGGCCGCTTTCCCTTTTGCGGTAAGGCTTGTCATTTGTCCGGCTTTGCGGGATAATAAAGAAAACATGGAAGGGGGGCGCCGCTATGCAGGCCGATCGGGTTCGACGCGCACTGCTTCAGGGACTGCGGCCCATCGCGGTGGTGGCTTTGTGCATCCTGCTGCTGGAAGGGGGATTTACTCTGCGCACGGTATCGGTGGAGCAGCTTACGGTTCAGAAGGGCCTGCTGGATGCGCGGGCGGTGGATTTTTCCGGCGGCGTTTATCAGATGAGCGGCCGCTGGGAACTGTATCCGCATGTTCTCTATACGCCGGAGGATTTTGCCGCCGGCCGGGCAGGGGAGGCGGCGGAGGAGGATTTTGCCCCGTCCGACAGCACCTGCGGCACCCACCGGCTTCTGCTGCTGACAGAGCCGAACCAGTACCTGACCCTCTGCGGCTTTTCGCTGGATTACGCTACCTGCGTTTTTGTCAACGGCAGGCAAGAGGCGGCTTTTGGCCAGGTGTCCCCGCAGGCGGAGGGCTTCGTGCCCCGGATCGGGTATATGACCATTCCGCTGTTCTCCGGCCCGGACGGCCGGGTGGAGATCCTGATCCAGTACAGCAACTATGTCCATCGGGAGGGCGGGGACATCCCGGTGCTCTACCTGTCCACCCCGCAGAATATAGAGGAGTTCAAGGCCTCCAATGATCTGGCCTCCCTGACCCTAAGCGGCGGGCTGCTGGTACTGGGGCTGTACTTCCTGCTCAGCGCGGTGGTGCGCGGCAAGATCTATTTCCTCTGCCCGATGTTCTGCTGCCTGCTTATGGCCCTGCGGGATCAGAACTTCTTTGTGATCCATCTGCTGCCGCCCGATGCCTCCTGGTATATGGCCTACCGGACGCTGATCCTGATCGTTCTGCTCATGCCGGTCTCGGTGCTGCTGATGCTCAAATGCCAGTACGCACGGGCCACCCGGCAGTGGCCGCTGTACCTGTATCTGGCGGTGGTGGCGGTCGCCTGCCTGCTGGTCTGCGTGCTGCCCACCCGGGATCTGGTGCGGGTGTCCACCGCGGTGTATTACCTGTCCCTGCCCTATCTGGCCTATCTCGTGGTGGAAACGGCGTTCTATTACCGGCGCCACCGGCCGGGGATGGCGGATTTTCTGGTGCTCGCCGGTTTTGCTCTGCTGCTGGCGGGGCTGACCTATGAAGCGCTGTGGACCGGGCGCAGCGCGGAGGTAACCCGGTACGGTACTGCCGGCGGCGGAATGCTGGGATTTGTGCTGCTCAACGCAACGGCCATGAACCTGCAGATCCAGAGGCAGGAGACCGAACTGATCCGAAGCCGGGAGCGCAGCGAGATGCTGGAAAAGATGAACCGGCTCAATATGGATTTCCTGCGCAAGGTCACCCACGAGCTCAAAACTCCGCTGACCGTGATCTCCGGCTATGCCCAGCTGACCGAGATCCAGCTGAAGGACGATACATACCGGGAGGAGACCCCGGCCAACCTGCAGACAATCCGGCGGGAAGCCCAGCGGCTGGCCAACATGGTCACCCGTCTGATGGAGTACTCCTATGGGCAAAACCAGGATCCGCGCTTTGAGCGGGTGCAGGTGGCGCAGCTACTGAAGAGCGTCCGGGCCATTGCCGCGCCCCTGTGCGCCAGAAACGGCAACGCGGTACAGGTAACGGCCGGGCCCTGCGCGGACGCGCACGGCAACTTTGAGATGCTGCTGCAGATCTTCCTCAACCTGGTGATCAACGCCACCCGAAGCACCGAAAACGGGGTCATCACCCTGTCCGTTTCCGATACCGAGCGAAAGCGCCAGGTGGTGTTCCGGGTTGCCGACACCGGGGCCGGCATTCCACCGGAGGTGCTGCCCCATATCTTTGAGCAGGGCTACAGCGCCAGCGGCAGCAGCGGACTGGGGCTGCCTATCTGCCGGGAAGCGGTGGAGGCGCACGGCGGTGAAATCTGGCTGGAACGAACCGGGCCTGAAGGCACCGAGTTTGCGTTTGCCATCTGGAAGGAGGAGGAAAACGGGTGAGCACGATCCTGCTGGTGGAGGACAATCCGCATATCATGAAGATCAACACCCGGCTTCTGACCCTGCGGGGGTATGAGGTGCTGCGGGCGGCCAGCGCCGCCGAAGCCCGGGATCAGCTGCGCTGGCATCCGGTGGATCTGATCGTGCTGGATGTTCTGCTGCCGGATGAAAACGGGGTGGAACTCTGCCGGGAACTCAAGCGGCAGTATCCGGTGCCGATCCTGTTCCTCACCGCCCTGAGCGATAACCAGAACGTGGTGGAAGGGCTGCGGGCCGGCGGCGACGACTACCTGGCCAAGCCCTACGACCTGGAAGTCTTTCTGGCCCGGGTGGAAGCCCGGCTGCGGGCCAGCACCGAGGACCGCCGCTATGTTGTTTACGGCTGCCTGAAGCTGGATACCGTATCCCTGGCGGGCTATGTGAACGACCGGAACATCCTGCTTACCCAGAAGGAGTTCGGCGTGCTGCGGCTGCTGGCTCAGAACGCCGAGCGCCGGGTCTCCCAGGACGAGATCATGCGGGAGGTCTGGGGCACCCGGTCGGAAAAGGAGAACCGGGCCCTGTGGACGCTGGTTTCCCGATTGCGGAAAAAGTTGGACGGGGAGGAGTCCCGGCTGGAGATCGTCTCCCTGCGGAGCGGATACCTTCTTGAACAATTGTGACAAAATAATTATGGCAGGCCTTACAATTCTGTGAGGCTTGCTTCTTTTTTACCTTTTTTCGGTAGAATAGAAATGGATATTATTGCCTTTTTTGGTGGGCGGTGCTGAACCGGCCGCCTGTAAAAACGCGGGGGAGGTGACGGGCGGATGGAGACACAGGCCCGCAGAAGAAAACCCTGGGTGCGATGGCTCGCCGCGTTTCTGGCGCTGGTGATCGTGTTCACCTTCAGCGCACAAAGCTGGATCGCGATCAAGATCACGGTGGACGCCCACAACGCCGCCCAGACCTACCTGGCCGAGCAGACCGGCTACGTCAACGCCTCCCGGCTGGAGCGGCTGCAGATCCGGCTGCAAAGCCTGGGGCAGCCCCGCACCCTGGAGGACTACTACCGCCTGGCGGAGACCAATATCGCCTCGGCCCAGTACGAACGGGCTCTCTACCACGTGCAGCAATGCCTGACGCTGCTTCGGCCGGAACAGGGCGAGGCGCTGAAAACCGAACTGCTGCTCAAGCAGGGCTGTCTGCTGACCATTCTGGGCCGGAGCAGCGAGGCCGCACCGGTTATGGAAGAGGTGGTCCGGCTGGCTCCGGAGCTGGCGGACGCCTACCTGGTACTGGCCCAGATTTATGCGGAAACCGGTGAAACGGGCCCGCTGTCCGACGCGCTGGAGGGCTATCTGGCGCTGCAGCCCGCGGCCGCGGATATGCGTCTGCTGCTGGCCCAGCTTTATCTGGCCCAGGGCCGCGGCGAGGAGGCGCTGACCCACGCCGCATATCTGCGGGATACCGGCGGCGCAGACGAAAGCGCGCTGGCGGAACTGTTTACCGGCGCCGGGCTGGCCAGGCTGCAGGCCGGTGATACCGAGAAGGCGCTGGAGATATTCGGCACCGCCCTGACGATGGACGATACCGCGGATTCCCTTTGTTACTACACCGGGCTCTGCTGCCTGCTGCTGGAACGCTACGACGAGGCGGTTGCCCACTACAGCCGGGCCATCGAGCTGGACAGCAACCGGCAGCTGAGCCGGTACGGCCGCGGCGCGGCGGAACTGATGCGCGCCGAGCCCGACAGGGAGCAGGCCCGCCAGGATCTGCTCTATGCTGCCGGATACACCGGGGAGGATGCCGACCCGGTTGTTGCCGCCCAGGCGCAGGATCTGCTGGACACCCTTACCCAACCGACTGAATAAGAATCGTATATACCGCGACACACCGGCCGCTCAGGCGGCTTCCACACAGCCGGCACACGCCGGATCACAGGGGGAGGCGTTTTTATGCGAGACTCGTTGACAGCCCAGAACGGAATCAGGCTGCGGCGGCGTATAGTGGCGCTGCTGGCATTGCTGCTGGCAGCGGCGATGTTCCTGACCGTCAGCGTTTATGCGGAAGATATCGCTGCCCAGCCGGGCGGCGGCGCTGCCGCGCCTGCCGGCCAGACCGAAGCAGCGGCCCCGGCGGTTCCGGCAAGCACCCCCGATCCCGATGCGGGCACAGAGCCAACCCCGGCAAGCACCGACCCGGCCCCGGCAAGCCCTGCCCCCGCCGCGGGAACGGAGCCTGACGCAGAGCAAAGCGATCCCCAGACCGGCGACCCGGAGACGGGCACCCTGCCCGCCGCCGGCACGTCTGGCGCCGCCGAGCCCAAAACCGGCGAACCGGATACCACCGCCCCTGACAGCGGCGACCCGGCGGGCACCGATCCCGACGGAACCAACCCGGATACCACCGATCCCGATGGCGGCGATCCGGACACCATCGATCCCGACGGAACCGACCCGGATACCACCAATCCCGATGGCGGCGATCCGGACGGGGAAGACCCGGAGGAGGAAGAGGACGGACTGGAATCGGCCGGCGCCTCCCAGGCGGATCCGGACTATCAGCCCCCCGAGATCCCCGGCGAAGGGGAGGGCCTGCTGGAGGATAACGGCGGTTCCGAGGTGGAAGAGGACTTCATGGTGCCGGAAGGCAGCGCCACCGTGTCGGTCAACGGCAAGACGCTGGACTCCGAGCCCTTTAAGAACGACACCGCCAACAACGCGGTGGTCAACGCCCTGAACGGGGCGGTCAGCTACCTGAAAACCAACCTGCCCCAGCTGGAAGGCGATGCCGTTCAGATCGAGATCGTGGTCACCGCCGGTACCTACCAGGGCGACGTGGACATCTCCGCGGGCAGCCAGCTTTACAATGACCTGCTGGACGCCATCCAGTACCATCTGACCGGCGGCGATCCCGGTGATCCCCCCATTGAGGACGACGCCATCAGTTCCGCCCTGTTCACCGATACCAACCGGGCGTACCCTTACGCTGCCATCTCCATTGTGACCGACCAGTACAAGAACGGCCAGGCATCGGACGGCAGTGCCAGCATGGAGGGCAATATCCTGACCGACGGCTTTGATCTGCTGCTGGCCGGGCTGTACTTCTCCTCCAAAGAGCAGATCCGCATCAAGAACGCCCTGAACTTTACCTACGAGGGCACCGAACTGGACGACAACCCGGTCATCCGCACCGAAAACGTGGCGGTGGTTCGGGTGAACAGCGGCGGCGGCGACGACCGCATCGACCTGGAGGTCGTGCAGGCGCCCAGTGCTACCGTGGGCATCGGCAATTCCAATCCGCTGGACATTATCAACGCTGTGGAAGATATCTACAACGCCAGCCAGTCCGGCACCGCGCAGGACACGGTGGAGTATGTGGCCAACGAGTTTGCCATGGCCATCAAGCAGCAGGTGGAGGCCCTTACCGAGGATCTGTCCAAGCGGGTCATGACCCAGGTGGAGGTGACCACCGGCGAAGGCACCGATGATCTGCTGATCCGTCTGGTGAACTCCACCAATTTCTACCCCGGCACCGGCGGCATCGACCCCCGTACCGGCAAGTACATGGCCCTCTACAACTTTGACATCGACCTGGGCGGCACCGACCTGACGGTGGACCTGGGCGGCGGCGCGGACACCATGACCGTCACCGGCGGGCTTACCATGACCACCGGCCGCAACCTGTACCAGGAGTTCTCCCGGCTGATCGGAAAATACTACCTGAAAGAGGACGCCAGGGACTACCGCAGCCGGTATGTGATCTCCGGCGGCGACGGCGACGACGTCATCAACCTGGACAGCACCAGCGCCTTCCACGATGTGTTCGGTCTGGATGTGACCATCAACGAGACCGAAACCGGCGGCTACGACCGGCTGCATCTTACCGGCAATCTGGCGGTCAAGAACCTGTACGCCGACGGCCAGGTACTGCCGGATATCCCCTTTGAAGAACGTATCGCCCGCCTTGACGAGGACGGGGACGGCGTGGCCGAGGGCCTGCGCCTGAAGGTTCAGAGCGTGGTGCAGGTGCTGCCCGATCTGACCGGCGCGCTGGGCGACGTTACCCAGGGCGTGCTGAACACCGTGGCCCTCCAGCAGGAGATGGAGATCCGTTTCGGCGCCGGCCTGGACGCCGTCACCGACCGGCTGGAGAACAAGCGCACCGTGGTGCTGGGCAATGTGTCCGCCGCCACCGTCACTGTGCAGGACTTCACCGACTATGTGGTTTCCTCCCTTTCGCTGGATCCGGATACGGAGTCTGTAACCGTGGGTCTGGCGCTGACCGTGCAGGGCCTGGCCAACTATATGGCCAACCTGCTGGTGCAGGCCACCGAACTCATCCGGGTGGAACGGCTGCTGGCCCCCGGTCTGACCATTCTGCTGGAAGCCCCCCAGGTGGAGATCCTGGGGCCGGTCACCGGTGAACACATCCTGATCCTGGCCCAGGCCGAAGACCCGGACGTGCTGGGGCAGGACGCACTGAACATTACCGTTGCCGACGATGAACTCACCGGCACCACGATGGAATATGGTGTGGGCCTGTATGAGGCGGCCTCTGCCGTCCGTATCACCCTGGCCGAGGGCGCCGCCCTCACCGCGGAGGGCGCGGTGGATCTGACCGCCTCCATCCGCCAGACCTCCGGCATGGTGGACGTGATGGCGGGCGTGGCCTCCAACTTCCCCAACTTCATCATCGTCAAAAAGCCCACTGCCGAGATTCTTCTGCAGGGCAGCATCATCGCCGGGCAGGGGGCCATCCGGGCCCTGGCGTCCACCCTGGTGGACTTTGACTGCGCCGAGCTGCTCAGCTACATCCCCCTGTCCTTTGCCTGGGGCGAGGCCCGCGCCACCATCCTGGTGGACAAACAGGCCCGCCTGACCAGCGGCGCGGGCACCGCCCTGCGCACCGACAGCGAGGTGTACATCAGCGCGGTGGACAAGGGCAGCTTCCCCAAGGCGCTGCTCTCCCTCTCCAGCGCGGTGGCCATCGCTGAGACCGAGACCATCGTCACCGATGCGGCCTCCCTTACCGCCGGGGGCGATGTGCTGCTGGATGCCCGCACCCGCATGAACACCGAGGCCTCCAGCATCGCCGGCCCCACCGATGTGGCCCGCATGAAACCCAAGAGCGGCGTCTTTGTGGCTGTCAGCGTGGCGCTGGGCCGCACCGGCGTCTATGTGGGCGATTACGGCGAGATTACCGGCAGCACCGCTTCGGTGATCAGCACCGGCGGCAGCGTCCGTGCCGAGGCCGACAGCCTGCTGCGCAACCGCACCTATGCCATCTCCTCGCCCATCAGCGTGTATGTGCAGGAAAACGGCACCCCCCTCTTTACCGAGCAGCCCACCCAGAAGCAGTCCCTGCGCTCGATGGTCAGCCTGACCGAATCGGTGTTCGGCCTGCGCGCGGGCACCTCCGGCACCCCTGCCTGGGCCATCAGCAAGGTCACCGGCAGCAACACCCTGGGCAGCCTGTTCAACAACGGCGTGGCCGAAGCCGACCCCAACCAGGATATAGCCTCCACCCAGGCCATGGGCGCACTGGCGCTGGCCATCCTGGATAACGAAATTCTGGCCCGCATTGCCACCTCCGGCGTTGTGAGCGCCGCGCAGGGCGGCGTGCAGCTGCATACCTACGGCGAGACCACCTCCCAGACCCGGGCGGACGGTTCCCTCTACAACAACGCCACCCTGGCCGTCATCCCCGGTTTCGGCAAGGTGCAGATCACCAAGGATCCCAAGAACACCGCCGCCGGCATCGCGGTCAATGTGACCTCCTTTACCCATAACGCCGAGGCCCGCATCCAGCGGGGCACCGTCACCGCCGGCAAGGCGCTGGCCGTGACCGTGGAAAACCGCCGGGTGGATTCCTCCGCCATTGCCAAGTCCGGCCATATTCCGCCGGCCGAGACGGCCATGCTGGGCGGCGCCGTCACCGTGCAGGTGATCACCCTCAACTCCCACGCCGCCCTCTCTCCCGACGCCGAGTACCGGTTGGGCGAGGGCGCCGACCTGACCGTTGCCTCCCGCGTGGCAGACAGCCGCCTGGAAACCGTGGCGGACGCCAGCGGCAAGCGGGCCCGCCGCGCCCTGGGCATGTTCCCCCTGGAAAATGAAAAGACCTACAGCCGCACCAGCCTGGGCGTGGGGGCGGGCATCGCCGTGGCCGTTACCGGCATCGACGTGATTGCCTCCATCCCGGACGGCGTAGTGTTCCGCGCCCTGGACGGCAGCCTGCCCGCTGACGCCAGCCTGGGCAACCTGACCGTGGATTCCTATTATATGGGCAGCGAGCGGGTGTTCGCGGCGGCGGGCGCCTCCGGCGGCACCTCCCTCACCCCTGTGTCCGCCACCAGCATCTCCGGCGTCTACCTGCTCAGCGAGCTGGGCGAAAGCGGCAGCCAGGGCGTGGATCTGGCGGGCGAGCTGGCCCTGATCGCCCAGAACCGGATGATCCGGTTCCTCACCGCGGACGCCGCCAGCGCCGGTACCAATGTGGGCATCGGCGCGGCCGTGGCGGTGGGCGTTTACAACGACAGCGCCGACAGCCAGCTGCGCCGGCGTGCCAAGGCCCGCAAGAACCTGTCGGTGGCCGCCGAGTCGGTCAGCCGGGTCACCCAGACCGTGCGCGCCTCCACCCAGGGCGCCCTGGCCCAGGGCGGCACCGGCACCCCCCAGGACGCCGCCAGTGCCGGCGACGCGGGCACCGAGGGTCTGGTGGGCGGCACCACCAAGCCTTCCGGCGGCACCTCCTCCAACGATGGCTCACACCTAAGCAAGGCGGATCAGACCGCCGACCAGAAACTGAACAACGGCAAGGCCCTGGCGGGCCGCGTCAACACCCGGAACACCAACGCCTCCATGGTGGAAAAGGCTGCGGCAAACCGCAGCCCCTTTGAGACCATGGAAGGCAGCATCCAGGTGGCGGCGGCCATCGCCGTAAACCTGCAGAACAACCTCTCCCGCGCCCTCATCGCCGATGTGGACGTGTCCGCCGGCGAGGACATCACCGTCCTCTCCCGCAACGACACCGACGCCAAGGTGAGCGCCAACGCCGGCACCACCAACAGCTACGTGGGGGTGGGCGCCGCCGCGGCCGTAAACATGGTGGATCATCAGAACATCGCCCAGGTGGGCAGCGGCAAGCTGTCCGCCGGCGGGGCCATCACCGTGGCGGCCGAAATCTACGAAAAGTCCCAGGCCGATCTGCTGGATCAGGCCTACGACCTGCTGGTGGACTACCTGCTGCAGACCGGCAAGCTGGACGTGCTGCTGGATGCGGTGGGCGACAACGCCCTGACCACCAGCGCCGAATACATTTTCCTGGATCTGCAGGCCAAACAGGACCTGACCGACGAGGAAAAACAGAAGCTGGCCCAGGCTGTGGCGGATATGATCGCCATTGCCCTGTGGCAGCAGGATCTGAAGCAAGAGGAATGGATCAAGGTGGGCGACGTGGTGGTGGACGGCGCCGGGCAGCGCACCCTCACCGAGCTGCTGGAAGACCTGATCCTGGCCGAGTACAACAAGAATAACCAGACCCCGCTGACCATGGATCACCTCTATGGTCTGGAGCAGTATGTCATCGCGGCGGTCACCGAGCGCTACACCGGCACGGCCAACCCCTACGCCGCGTACGGCGCCCAGTGGGGCTATGCCGATCTCACCGCCTCCCTGATAAGCGATCTGGAAACCATGATGGCCTACGCCGCGCAGCAGCGGGTGCTGGGTTATCAGCTCATGCCTCTGCTGCTGAAGCTGGCCGCGGGAGAAGCGGTCGCCCTGACCGACGAGCAGAAGCAGGCCATCGACCAACTGCTGGGCCTGGAAAACCCCACCGACGAACAGCGGGCCGAGGCCGCAAAGGAATACGAGACCATCCTGACCGAACAGATCAAGGCCAGCCTGACCGGCGACACCAACACGGCCCGGCAGAACGCCGAACTCTATTCCGACGCACTGGCCGCCTACATCGAGGACGTGTTCGCCGTATTGGGCGATGCGGACAACTGGAAACCCTATTTTGACAAGGAACAGCTGCTGGTTCAGATCCCCGCCCTGGACAAGATCAGCGCCGAGCTTACCCAGCTGGGCTTTGCGGTGAACGATATCTACGAGGCGTTTGCCGCGCTGATGACCACCAAGTTTGCCACCGGCAGCGAGCTGGACGGGGTGGGCCATACCATCTCCACCCAGGCCGTCTCCGGCGTGGGCGCCTCCAACGTGGGTGTGGCCGGTTCCGCCGCCATCACCATCATCAACGCCGTGTCCAGCGCCACCATCGCCGGGCGCAGCACCCTGGCCGCCGAACCGGACATCACCGCCGGCGGCGACATCCGGGTAGAGGCCAACGAGGCCCAGAAGGTCTACACCACCGCCTCTGCCAGCGCCGACAAGTCGCTGGGCATGGCCGCCAAGGCTGCCACCGCCCGCAAGCCCGGCAGTTCGGTGGGCGTGGGCGCCTCCTTCGCCACCAACCTGATCACCGCGCTCATCACCGCCCGAATCGGCACCGAGACCACCGCGGGCGACGCTGTCACCACCCTGGGCAACCGGAATATCCGGGCCAAGGCCCTGGCCCTGCTGGCCACCTTCCGGGATGACGTGGACACCGTGACCGTGGCGGGCAGCGATCCCATTGCCAGGCGGGATAAAGCCTACGAATACCTGCCCACCCTGGGCGTGGCCGCGGACAAATCTCTGGCCCAGGCCGCCGCCAACGGCACCAATACCAAGGGAATCTCCTTCGACGCCGGCGTGGCCGTGGCGGTAGTGAACAACGTGGTCAAGGCGGCGCTGCTCTCCGGCAGCCGTCTGGTCACCACCAATTCCCTGGATACCATCGAGAGCGCCATCCTCACCGGGCAGACCGCCCAGGGCGAGGACGTGTTTGCCATGGCCAACGTGCTGGTACAGGCGCTCTACGGCGGCGACAGCTATACCGCCGTGTCCGCCTTTGCGGCGGGCAGCCGGGCGGCTGTGGGCGCCGCGGTGGGCGTGAGCCTGGTGGAGAGCGACATCACCGCCTCGCTGGAAGCGGACACCACCGCCGCCGGCAGCGTGCGGGTGCACAGCGCCACCGACGTAACCGATGAGAGCTATGCCCTGGCTACCTCCATCGGCGCCGATCTGGACCGGCTGCTGGAGAAATTCCGCGAAGGGCTCAACTACATCAGCCCCGGCGCGGCCGAAAACAGCACCATCCGCAACCAGATCGTGGGCGCTACCAACAAGATGGGCGCGGTCAAGCTGCAGGAAAAGGCCAACCAGGCCGGCGGCAGCATTGCCGGCAAGCTGGACGCGGTGCCCTACTCCTCCAACCTGCTCAAGACCTTTGGCCTGGATCTGACCAAAACCACCTCCGGCACCAGCGGGCTGGACGCTTCCGTGTCCGGTTCCGGCGCGCAGGTGGCCGGGGTGCAGCCCCAGACCTCCAGCCTGAACGTGGCGGCAGCCATCGCTCTGGCCTTTACCGAGCATCATACCCTGGCCCGTATCCTGGGCAATGTGACCTCCCGGAACGGCGACGTGCAGGCCAGGGCCGAAAACGTGGTCAACTTCCGCAACCGGGCCAGCGGCGCCACCGTGACCACCGCGCCTGTGGGGGCCAACACCGTGGCCGCGGCTGTGGCCGTGACCCTGAACGAGAACACCGCCCAGGCCGGCGTGGCCGACGGCGTGACCCTGAACGCAAAGGGCGACGTGTCCGTTACCGCCGACACAACCCAGAACCTGACCGGCAACTACCCCGGTTATATGAGCGCCCAGGCCGTGGCGGCCTCCATCGCCACCGGCATGCAGGGCACTCTGGGGGTAGCCGGTGCGGTGGCGGTGCTCACCGACAAGGCCGATACCCTGGCCCTGGTGGGAGACAATGCCACCATCCTGGCCGGCGGCGATGTGCTTGTTGCCGCTGCCGACCTGAGCAAGCTGGCCATCCGCGCCCTGGGCGCCAACATCGGCGCCCAGACGGTGGGCGTTGGCGCGGCTTTTGCCCTGCTGCATTCCTTCAGCGACATCCATGCCGAACTGGGCGACGATCTCGCCGTCACCGCCCGTACCCTCACCGTCACCGCCGACCGGCCGCTGGTGGACGAGAGCCTGTATCAGTTCCCCTTTGACTGGAGCGATCTGCTCACCGTCTCCAACCAGGACGCCACCGTGGGCGACACCGACAAGGGCCTGATGCACATCACCCTGCCGGACGACCTGGCCCACCTGCGCCAGATCAAGATGGAATGCACCATCGGCACCGATGACCTGCTGGATGTGCTGGATATGATCAACTATCTGGCCACCGTGAACTATTATGTGGAGGCTGTCTCCGGCAGCCTGCACCATGGTGTGGCCGGTGCGGCCAACGTGGCGGGCACTGTGGCCCAGCTGCTGGCCGAAAACAGCGTGCGGGCCGCCATCGGCAGCGACGCCAGCCTGACACTGGGCAAGAACGAAGCGGGCGAAAGCCTCACCGTGGCCGCCAACAGCAGCGCCATCGTGCGGGTCATCGCCGGTTCCGCCAGCCTGGGTTCCGCCAAGGCGGGCGTGGGGGCCGTGGTGTCTCTGGCCCGGATGCAGGACGTTACCGAAGCCCGGATAGGCGATGCAACCCGGGATGGCCGCACCATCACCGCCGCGGGGGACGTGACCGTCACCGCCGCGGCAAAGAACGATGTGTGGGACGTGGCCACCGCCGACGCCGTTACCGGCGGCGGAATGCTGACCCTGGGCGGCGGCTTCAATCTGGTGGACAGCAGCACCCGGGCCCTGGCCTCGGTGGGCAGCGGCGTGACCATCCTTGCCGACGGCAGCTTTGCCATAAACGGCGATAACGAGCTGCAGCTGACCCTGATCGCCGCCAACATGGGTCTGGCCGCGGGCAGCGCCAATGTGGCCGCGGGCGGCACCGTGGCCTGGACCGACATCCGCAACGAAACGGGAGCCCGGGTGGGCGACAATACCCTGGTCAAGGCCGCATCCGTGGCCCTCACCGCCGACAGCACGGATCGTGTCATGGAGATCCTGGCCTCCGCTTCCGCCGCTCCCTCTGGCACTGTGGGCGCGGCGGCCACCCTGGCCCGCTTCGGCACCAGTTCCGAAACCATGGCCCTGGCGGGTAGCGGCGCGTATCTGGAAGCCGCTTCGGGCGATGTGCTGCTCCATGCCTTCAACGATACCGATCTGCTGGCGGCTCTGCTGGCCTTCTCCGCCACGGGCAAATCCACCGGCGCGGCGGGCGCCACCGTGCTGATCCAGCAGTTCAGCCAGAAGGCTCACGCCGGTGCGGGCGTCAGCGAAGACGCCGGCGTTACCGGCCAAAGCGCCACCCTCATCGCCCGCAGGGGCAGTGTGCTGGTGGAGTCCCGGGCCAACAACCGGTCGCTGGCTGTGGGGGCGGCCATCGCGCCCACCGGCAGCACCACCCTGGATCTGGCGGGCACCTATCTGCATCAGGAGTTTGCCAGCGAGGCGGTGTCCCGCCTGGGCGACAACACCACCGCCGAAGCCTGGGACAGCATCGGCATCCTGGCCGACGCCGATAACCAGATCGTAGCCGGTGCGGGCGGCCTGGCCGCCGCCGGCAGTGCCACCGCTTCCCTGGGCGGCAGCGCCGTTACCGTCATCCTCAAAAACCTGGTGCAGGCTCTGGCGGGCGAAAACAGCGCCATCACCGCCTGGGCCCTGAACACCGGCGCCGACGCCGGTATCCGCACCGCCAACCGGGAAGACCGGCGGCGGGGCGTGGTGGTACATGCCTTCTCGAACGAAACCATCTATATGGCGGCGGCAGCCGGCACCGTGTCCGGCTCCTCCACCGTCAATCTGGCAGGCGTGGCCGACACCCTGCTGGTGCGCAACATTGTGAACGCCCATGTGGGCAATAACAGCCGGGTCAGCGCCGGGCTCAGCAGCGCCGAACACAAGGACGTGGACGGCGACGGCCAGTCCGACGACTCGCACGGAGCGGGCGAAATCCTTATCGAAGCGCTGGACAACACCTACGCGATCAACTTCGGCGGCGCTCTGTCCGCCTCCGGCAGCGCCACCGCCTCCCTGGGCGGCACCGTGGTGACCATCCGGTTTGAAAAGGAAGTTTCCGCCATCCTGGACGGCGGCTCCGGCAGCGTGCACGCCGAGAGCACCGTCACCGTGGATGCGGACAGCATCGACAAGCTGTTCCTGCTGGCCGCCACCTTCGGCGTTACCGGCGGCACGGCATCCGCCGGCGCGGCCGGCAGCATCCTGCTCTACGAGGACGCCGTCAGGGCGCACCTGGGCGGGCAGATCACCAGCGGCGGCGATGTGAAGGTCACCGCCGATACGGCCGTCGATCTGTACAACGTAGCCCTGAGCCTGGCCGGGGCCGCTACCGCCGATATCGCCGGTACGGCGGTGGTTACCTCCTTCCAGGGCCTTACCGAGGCGGTTCTGCTGGCCGGCGCCAGCGTGGACACGGCGGGCAGCCTTGCGGTACTGGCCAACGCCAGAGAATTTATCACCGCCGACGGCGCGGGCATTTCCGGCAGCGGCACCGCCGCCGTGTCCGGTACGGTGAACGTGATCCTTACCGAGAACACCGTGCTGGCCATCGTGCAGGACAACGCCGACGGCACAAAGCCGGTGATCCGTGCCTCCTCCATCACCCTGGACGCGCTGGACGACTACCAGCTTATCGGCGCGGCGGCCTCCGCCGCCCTCTCCGGCACCGCCGGCGTGGGCGTCACCGCCATTGTCACCCTGGCCGACAACCAGGTGGCGGCGGGCATCGGTTCCAACTACGATGTGCGCACCTTTGCCGGGGACGTGCTGGTAAACGCCCTCAGCAAGCGGGACGTGCGCACCTACGCGGGCAGCGTGGGCGTCAGCGCCACCGCCGGTGTGGGCGCGGTCATCATGGCGCTGGTGGTGGGCGGCAAGCTGGACGACGATTCTTCCGCCGCCCTGCTGGCCCACTTTGATCCCGACGCGCTGCTGACCGGTATGCAGGAAAAGGCCCCCGCCGGGGCGCAGGACGTCTACGACGGGCACAACGGGGCCTGGCTGCGCGACGCGCTGGCGGGCAGCGGCAACAAGTACAGCGACGTGCCGGTGGACGATGCGTACGACGGCGCGGACCAGTATATCAGCGAAGATTTCAACCAGGATTACACGGTGACCCAAAACACCGACGGCACCGTGACCGCCGGCGAGCCCGGCGCAGACATGACCGTTACCCCGGTGGGCAGCGGCAGTTCCGACGCGGATGAAGCCTGCAAGGTCTACGAGGGCTTCAAGAACGTGGCCAGCGCCGCCTTCACCCGTGCCTTCATCGGCGCGAACACCACCGTGACCAGCGCGGGCGGCATCACCGTCCGGGCAAAAGACCAGCTGAACGCCAGCCTCGGCACCGTGGCCTTCGGGGCCTCCGGTGCGGTGGGCGTGGGCGTTGGCATGGCCGTGGCCATCCTGAACGGCAGCGTGGAAGCCTGGGCAGGGGAGGGCTCCGTCCTTTCCGCCGCAGGTGACATCACCATCGAAGCCATTGCCGAAAGCCCGCTGCTGGCCGGCGGCGACCTCTCTGAGAACGACCGGGAATCCGCTGACTTCTTGAACAGCCAGAGCGAAGAATTTGATGTGACCGACCTGACCATCCATGCCCTCTCGGTGAGCGGCGGTGTGGCGGGTACCGCCGGTGTGGGCGTGGCCCTGGCCGTGGTGCATCTGGGCAGCAGCGTCAGCGCCCGGCTGCTGGGCAGCGTGGAAGAAGCCGGCGTGCTGACCATCCGCGCCGTCAGCGATTACCGGCATATCGTGGCTGCCACCCTGAGCCTGGGCGGCGGTATGGCGGGCGTTTCCGCCAGCGTGGCCGTTACCCTGTTCGACGGCAGCACCCGGGCCTCCGTGGAGGGCACGGGCTCGGTGCAGGATGTGGCCGGCGTCCGGGTTGAGACCCAGGTGAACAACACCGCCGCCAGCGCCGCGGCAGGCATCGCCGCCGGTATGGGCGCGGTGAACGCGGGCGCGGCGGTGGCCATCAACAAGAGCCTGGTGGAGACCTTCATCGCCCAGGGCGTGTCCACCGGCGGCAGTGTCCGCACACCGGACATCACCCTGAACGCGCTGGTGAACAGCGATGCCAAGGCCTTTACCCTCGGCGTGACCGGCGGCGCTGTGGCCGTGGGCGCGGCGGTGGCTCTGGCCAAGACCGCTCCCACCGTGCGCACCTACATCGGCGCAGCGCCGGACGCCACCCAGTTTGTGGCCCCCGGCACTGTGAACGCAGGCAGCATCACCATCCGGAACGACGTGAGCACCACCGCCGAAAGCTACGCCGCCAATGTCACCGGCGGCGCGGTGGGCGTCACCGCCCAGGTGCTGCTGGTGTTCAACACCGCCAACCTGTTCGCGGGCCTTGACAGGGTCAATGTGAACGCGGGCAGCGTGACCATCGACAGCGCGTTCCACGCCAGCGGCCGGGCCTATGTGGCCAGCCTCACCGGCGGCGCGGTGGCGGTGGGCATGGTGATCAGTACCGTGCTGCTGCAGGCCGAGAACACCGCCCAGGTGGACGTGACCGGCGTGGAAATGAACTTTGCGGATCTGCAGGTTTCCGCCGGGCGGCAGAACGATCCGAACACCTCCAGCGCCGAGGCGCTGGCTCTTGCCGCCGGGGCAGGCGCGGTGAGCGCAGGGCTCAACGCCGCCGTGGCGGACAACAACACCCGGAATATCGCCCGCGTCCTGGGCGGCAAAGAGGCGGGCAGCCACCGGCTGAACGTCACCGGCGCGCTGAACCTCGGCTCCTTCGGCCAGGCCACCGCCAACGCCCAGGTCTGGGGCGTGAACGCCGGCGCCATCAGTGTGTTGGGTTCGGCCGCCGTGGCAATGCTGCGGGCCGAGCAGCAGGCGAATGTGGCCGGCGGCAACATCACCGCCGGCAGCCTGACCGCCCGCAGCGGGCTGAACGAAGGCCTTGACCGCATGAAGTATGTGGATCTGGGCAAACTGCCCGGCGGCGATATCGTGGCAGCCCCCGCCGAGGACGTGGACGCCAGCGAGGGGAACGCAGCCGTATTCGCCGGCCTTATCACCGGCAGCGGCGGGGCCGTCTCCGCCGTGGTCAACGTGGCCGCGGCCTATGGCCGGGCTCTCACCCAGGCCGTGGTCGCACCCTTCAGCCTGAGCCTTTCCGGCAAGGCGGACGTGCTGGCCGGCGGCACCGCCAACGTGCTGGCCCAGAGCTTCAACCAGAGCGCCGGGGCCATCACCGCCGCGGTCATCGTGAACACAGCCTATTCCCAGAGCGAATTTACCTCCATTCTGGACATCCCGGCGGGCAGCAGCGTGACAGCGGGCAGCGTGTCCGTTGCCACCGACTATACCGCCAGCGCCGTGGCGGCCCTGGCCCCCAGTGCCGGCGGCGCGGATCTGAGCGGCGCCGCGCTGCAGGTGAACGTGGGCGTGGCCAACGCCGACAGCCGGGGCAAGGCCGCCGTCACCGGTGCGGGCCTGCTTACCGCGGGCACCCTTTCCGTCACCGGCCGGGGCGTTGCCACATCCCGCGTTTACAGCGTCACCCCTGTGGTCAGCCTCACCGCCGTCAGGATCGCCGCCAACGTACTGGTGGCCCTGCTGGACGCCGAGAACCTGGCTTGTATCCAGGGCGTGGAAGTGCGGAACGCGGCCATCACCGTGAACGCGCGGCTGAACGCCGCCGACGGCCAGGGTGTCAGCGCCCTGCTGGCCAACAACATCAAGGGCAGCGGCGTGAGCGTGAGTCTCGCCTCCGCTCGCAGCAACACGGCAGTGGCGCTGAACCGCAGCGTCAACAAGGCTTTCATGGATTCCGTGAAGGTCACCGCCGGCGCGGCCCTTTCGGTCACCGCCACCGCAAACAGTCTGGCCAGCGCCAGCGCGGCGGACCCGGGCACCGGCGTGGAGCTGCTCTCCCTGGGCGTGAACGTGATCGTCGCCCGGGCGGACGGCACCTTCGCCGCCTACATCCACATGGCGGAGGACAGACCCGTTTCCGCCGCCTCCGTCACCGTCACCAACACCTACAACGCCCGGGCCGAAGCGGTATCCCGCCAGCCCAATCAGGGCGTGGGCCTGCTGGACGCAGGCACCAACGTGGCCTATGCCAACGCGGGCGCCCTGGCCGAAGCAGCCATCAAGGGCAGCGCGGGCAGCGTGACCACCGGCGGCGCGGTGAACATCCTTCTCACCGGCAAAGCCACCGCCGACGCCCTTATCGCCGGCACCAAGGTGAATGTGCAGGGCGCGGAACTGGCGGTGAACCTGGTGGACGCCATCGTCAGCGCCTGCCAGCAGGCCTACATCGGCCAGCCGGAAGGCGGCAGCGCCAGCGCGGTGAACGTGACCGCCGTGGGCGGCATCACCATCCTTGCCAGCCTGAACAACAGCGCCGAGACCGGCGCAAAGGCCATTGTGGGCAGCAACGGCTCCGACAGCTCGGTGGCTGTGTCCATCATCGGCGGCAAGGCCTCCGAGGCCAGCGCCCGCATGGAGGGCGCCTCCAGCGTCCATATCCGCACCACCGGCAGCATCGTCACCGCCGGGCAGCTGTCGCTGCTCAACACGGCCCGCAGCTGGGCCAAGGCGGACATCGCCGACGCCAGCGTGGACGTGACCCTGGTCAACGCCACCCTGCTGCTCACCGAGGCGGTCAGCGGCGGCACCTTCAAGGCCCTGGCCGAGACCGGCGCCCTGAGCGCCGGCGGCGTGGACATTCAGAATATCTATTATGCCGAGTCCCGTTCCGCCACCGGCCCCGCCGGCGGCGTGGGGGTCAATCTGGTCAACACCGACGCCAACCGCGCCGACGCCGAGACCAGCGCCACCGCCGACGCCTCCCTGAAGGTGACCGGCAGCGCCAGCGTGACCAATTCGGTGAACATCCGCAACACCGGCTACCTGCTGGCCGAGGCTCTGGGCCGCACCCGCAAGGTGAACGTTTCCGGCGTGAGCATCGCCGTCACCGTGGTGGACGCGGTGCTGCAAGCCGAACAGACCGCCGCCGCGCAGTTTGACGGCGAGGCCGTCATCGGCGGGCAGCTGAACGTGAACTCCGAGATCGTGCGCTCCAGCGGCTACGGCGTTGCCACCGCCCAGGCGGGCGGCTCCGGCGGCGCAAACGTGAGCCTGGTGGGCGCGGGCGTCAACGACGTCAACGCACAGAGCGCCACCACCAACACCGCCTCCCTCACCGGCGCGGGCACCCTGAACACGGGCAGCGTCAGCGTGCGGGCCAAAAGCCTTACCGAGGCCGAGGCCACCGCCAAGTCCGGCGTCGACGTGGGGCTGGTGCTGCTGGGCAGCCTGAACGCCTCCTCCTCCACCCGCGACAAGGTGGATGTGCTGGTGGAAGGCCTTACCGTCAACGCCTCCGGCACCTTTACCGCCGAGGCGGTGGGCAACACCGTTTCCGAGGCTGTGGCTGCCAGCGAGGGCGGCGGCGGCCTGGTAACCGCCGGCGTGAACACTGCCACCGCCAAGGTGGGCGGTTCCGGGGATGCGCCCCAGACCGTGCACGTCACCGTGAAGGGCAGCACCATCGAGGCCGCTCGGGACGTGACCCTGCGGGCCTACAACACCGGCGACGCCCGGGCCAACATCGAGCGGGGCCTGAACATCGCCGCCGGCAGCCTGACCGTGAGCGTGCTGCCCACCAACGCCTGGTACAACACCGGCGTGGACGTGCTGGAAGGCGCTGTGGTGCGCTCCACCGGCGGCAGCGTGAGCGTGCTCAGTGAGGACGCGCCCAAGGGCCGCAGCGAGGCCCGGGGCACCACCATCGGCATCGGCGTGAACGCCAGCGTCACCTACGGCGAGAACACCGCCGACACCACCAACACCATCAGCGTAAACGGCACCCTGGACGCCAGCGAGGCCCTCACCGTGGAGGCCGTCTCCGCGGCCCAGCTGAACGCTGCCACCTACGCCGACGGCGGCGGGGTCTTCAGCGGCACCACCCTGTGGTCCAAGAACACCCTGAACCGGGCGGTGTCCATCCTCATCGGCGAGAACAGCGCCCTGCTGGCCAACTACGGCGATCTGACCGTCAATGCGGTGGGCGGCACCCGGGACAGCATCATCACCCGCTCCGAAGTTTCCTCCGGCGGCGTGGTCGCCCTGGGCACTGCCACCGCCCTGGTGAACATCGACAACGATGTGAAGGTTCAGATCAGCAAAAACGCCCTCGTTCGGGCCCGCTTCAGCGCGGTGAACATCTACGCCGACGCCTCCCAGGCGGGCGTGCAGACCAACGTCAGCGCGGACGCTTCCGGCCTGGGCGTCGCCCCAAACTCCACCGCCAACGTGAATACCAGCCTGGATGCCGACGTGGTCATCGCCGGAACCGCCGGCGAGCCCGCGGTCATCGAAGGGCGGGATGTGGAGATCATCGCCCGCAACGGCGAAGTGGATATCTACACCTACACCTACGCCAAGGGCTCGGCCCTGGGCGCGGCGGTGAACGCCATCAGCAACCCCAAGACCACCCTGACGGCGGATGTGAACATCGCCGGGGCCGACATCACCGGCCACGACAGCCTGCACATCTACGCCTCCACCAAGCCCGCCTACCGGGACGCCAACATCGACGTGCGCGCCACCATCCAGCTGAACGCGGCGGGCGAGGCTCTGGCCAGGGCCGGTGGCTCCACCACCGCCCACTCCAACACCGTGCTGGGCAGCGGCGTCACCCTGCGGGGCGCCACCGTGGCGGTCACCCGCTACGGCTTTGACAGAGGCCGCATCCGGCGGGACGCCCGCAAAGGCGGCTTCATTATCAAGGAGACCAGCACCAGCCACTCCTTCACCAGCGACGGAACCGTCGCGGTGAACGGCGGCACCGCCCTCTACCTGGGCGACGCCGCGGGCGGTGCCTACATCGACATCTCCGAGCACAAGGGCCAGCTGACCGTGCGTCAGGTGGGCATCAAGGAGCCGGACAGCTACTACGCGGTCAACGGCAACACCGTCACCCTCAGCGATATCACCAACAACCTGCCCGGCGTGGCGGATTTCACCCACGAGGGCAAAAATGCCTCCGGCAGCGTCACCGTCTACAACCAGGCGGTGCTGCCCCGGGTCATCATCACCAACAGTTCGGGCTTTGACGTGCAGCTGAACGGCATCTATGTTACCAACAGCGGCTTCATCCAGCCCAGTGTGTTCGGCATCGGCCATACCATCAGCGACGTGGCCTACGACAAGCCCGAAGTGCGCACCGAGTCGAGAGGCACCGGCGGCGTGCAGGTCAGCGGCTTTGTCTCCAACACCGACGGCCATGTGGAGTTCGTCTGGACCGGCGAAGAGGGCGGCGCCCTCACCGGTGTGGACAGCGTGGCCGATATCTCCTCCGGCGCTACCGTGTCGCCGGTGTGGGCCCATGACCTGCTGGTCAAGGGCGCGGCCAGCGTGGGCACGGCAAGCCAGGCCTTCAACGCCTATGTGTTCTCCGGCTCGAGCGGCGTGGTGAACATCGAGGCCAGCGGCGACGTGTTCGTGAACATCGTGCCGGTTACCCTTATCATTGTGGACAAGGATAACCAGGAACTGGAGCGCCACACCGACCCGGTCTATATCGAGCGGGTGGTCTCGCTGAACGGCAACGTGGAGATGGATCTCCAGGAAGGCGTGCAGGCTACCATGATCGCCGGCACCACCACCGTCACCATCCCGGTGCCCGGCACCCTGAGCTACATCACCAGCGCCACCGTGGAGCTGGCCTCCAACTACACCCTCACCGGCAAGGACGTGCTGGACTACTACCTCCAGGGCTACGACGCCGCCGAGCGGCTCTATCGCACCTGCTGCCCAACGGCACCCTGTTCTACATGGACGCCTGGGGCAATGTTTCCCGCATCGAAGAGGGCGGCGCCGAAACATCGGTGGGCGACTTCGAGTTTGTGAAGGACACCTCCGGCAAGGTGGTGGAGATCAAGCTGAGCGAAGGCATCTCCATCAACCTGTCCACCGGCTATCTCACCGTGGAAGAGGACGCCTCCTACGAGGTGCTGCTGGAGGCCATCAGCGCCAGCTGGTTCACCTCCAAGGGCCTGCTGCAAGGCGGCGGGGAAGCCCGCATCCGCCTGGTCACCGCCGAAACGGTGACCGGCCCGGGCGGCGAAAACCTCACCGACGAGGACACCCTGAAGGAAATGGACGTGCAGGTGATTTTGGCGCTGCGCACCGCTGACATCGACTACTATTACCTCAGCGGCCTGCAGCCCACCATGGACGCCATCACCGGCGCCTCCGCCAATACCTACTACTACTTCCTGCTGCACGACAAGAAGAGCGACAGCCTGCGGTTCTACGCCTTCACCGGCGGCAGCACCGAGACCCAGGATGTGGAGCAGGTAAACCGGGACAGCTTCAACAGGGAACACCTCAACATCGACGATGGCCGGCCGGTGACCAACACCCTCAGTGATGGCGTGACCTATTACGAAGCGGCGTACGACGATGCGGCGCGCCAGCACGAGCAGCGCGACGGCACTCATGTGAGAAAGGTCCGGGACGGCGCGTCCACCGACCCCTTCACCGTGCCGAACTTCCTGGGCACCGGCTACGAGGTGGTCTGGAACTACGACAACACCATGACCATCGGCGGCGCCGCCGTGGGCCTTGTGTACATCCCGGGCCTTGGCTACACCGTGGCCCCCGGCCAGAACCTCAGCGGCAACGCGGCGGGTCTCTATCAGGCGCTCAGCGGCGTCTACTGGATGCCCGACGTGGAGCGGACGGTGGAGAGCAGCGTGGAGGTGGACGGCATCACCTACACCGCCAACGGCAAGAAGAACGGCAGGGACGTGTTCAACTTCGCTGAATTTGCCTGGACGCGGCTCAACAACAACAAGGATAAACCCACCACCCAGAAATATTCGGTCTACACCTACACCATGTACAGCTACTCGCTGCATTTCACCTATGTGAAGATGCAGCCGGTGACCTCCAGCCTCTCCACCGAGTACTACACCAGCGGCGTGAAGTACACCGGCTTTGGCAAAGAGATCTACGAGAGCCCCGGCGGCACGCTGTACGAGCACTACGACGTGACCAAGAACGAATACACCGGCAAGCTCACCCCCGAGGCCGAATACCGCCTCATCAGCCAGGTGTATTATATGAAGAACGCCGCCGGCAGCCGCGTCACAGTGGACGGCCAGGAGATCTGGTCCTACCTGAGCGAGGCCACGGCCCAGACGGTGAACGGCAAGCGCTATTACCTGGTGGACAGCCACGCCGACAGCGCGCTCTACCTTGAAAAGGACGCCCAGAGCGGCGCCTTCACCCTGGTGAGCCAGAGCACGAGCGCCCCCGAAACGGTGCTGCCGAAAGACGAGAACTACCAGTACGACACCGGCAAGGTGACCTTCACCTTTGAGGTGGAGAACAAGGAAGTCACCGTTACCCTGACCCCGGACAACGCCGCTACCGGCGAGACCGAGTATAAGGATCAGACGGGCAGCGACGGCAAGACCTACACCATCGTGTACATCCCCGGCGAAGACGGCGCGGCGGGCAAGTGGTATCTGCGCACCACGACCACCGGCGAGAACGACGAGACCGAAACCACCACCGACACCGAACTGGACGACCCCACTAAGGTTCTGGTGGACACCGTCTGCGCGGTGCTGGACCGGTATGTGTACGATAAAGACGGCAACCCCACCAGTGGAACCACCGGCTTCCTGCTAAACGGCGTGCAGGCCTATATCGACTTTACGCCCGGCAGAAACAAGACTGGTGTCAACTACCGGATCGGCACCCTGAACGCCAACGGCCAGCTGGTGGACAACACCCTGGGCCTGTATGTGATCTGGGACGACAGCCGCTATCTGCTGTTCGACCCGGCGGCCATGTTTGAGGTCAACGAGACCGAAAACAGCGGCCTTGTGGCAGAACTTGTGGAAAACAGGGAAGCCACCGGCAACACCCTGCTGCTGACCGAAGACGGAACGGTGCTCACCAACGCCGCGGGCGAACCGGTGTATCTGAACCAGATGGAAAAGGGCAGCTACAGCACCGCGGAGGATGTCTCCGGCGGCCTGCTCATCCTGCGTCCCGGCAGCCCTGTGGGCGATGACGAAGAGCCCACCGTGCTTATCACCGGCCCGCTGGCGGACATCCCCGTCAGGGAAATCACCCTGCTCGCCAACAGCCAGGTGAGCGGCGGCGGCTACCGCATCACCGACACCCTTTACCTTACCAAGAGCGGCCTGGTGCTCAGCCTGGTGCTGAACAGTGCCGGACAGGTGACCTTCAGCGCCAAGTTCGACGGCGTGACCTATACCTCCGACAAGACCATTGCCGACAACCTGGGCGACCTGGGCACCCTGCGCGGCTACACCCTCGATGAGGAGGGCCGCCGGCTCTATACCGTGGCGGGAAAGACCACCGCCTATACCCTGAACGGCGACTATCTGTCCTATGTGGATGAGAACGGCCGGCTGGTGGTGCTTACCCCGGACGAAAGCCTCGCTATCCTCTACGAACAGATGCCCACGGCCAACAACGCCCGCATCACCATCCGGGCTGGCCAGGCGGTGTATCTGGAGCGCCTCACCAACCAGATCGCCAAGGATCTGGCGGGCAACTACTACTATTCCGCCGACGGCGAAAGCGGCTGGGTTCCGGCTGCCTACACCGCGGAAAACACCAGCAAAACCTACAACTACGGCGGAAAAGACCACACGCACCGGGTTACGGGTTCCGTGCGCTATGGCGGCACCCTCTGCCTGACCATCTCCGAAGCGGTGGACACCAATGAGGCCAGCGCCACCTTTGGCCAGACCATCCTCTACTACGAGCTGAACCAGCAGGAAATTCTGGTAGGATCCGACGGCAGCGTCACCCTGCTGGGCGAAAAGAGCCTGACCCTGAAGCTGGAGCCCGACGCCGAAGTGCAGTACCTCCTGGGCTACGTGAGCGCAGGCGAAGCACTGGAAGCCACCCGGCCCGAGGACAAGAAGAACGTCACCATCCAGCTGAGCAACAAAGGCGGCTCGCTGGTGGACGGCGACACCGCGATGGGCCTGACGGACGCCACCAACATCCGCACCAATGGCGGCGATATGATCGTTCTGGTGCCCGAAGGGGCGCAGGGCACCGTCGGCACCGGGCTGGATGCCCTGGAGATGGAGCTGGACGGCGGCCGGCTGGTATTCCGCACCTACGGCCAGATCGCCACGGTGGACACCCTCACGGTGGATACCTACATCCATTCCGACGGGGACTTTGTCCTCAACCCCACCGTGGTGGACGGCGTCATTCTGCAGGTGACCGCCACCGGCAGCATTACCGGCAACACCACCGATCCGGAGAACGGCTTCACCCTGCAGGTGATCCACGGCGGCACCGCCAGCCTTACCGCCGACGGGAATATCACCCTGCTTGGCGATGTGATCGCCAGCGACGCCAGCCGGATCATCCTGGAATCCGTCACGGGCGATTACCTGGGCGACGACATCCGCCTTACCGGCGGCTCTGACATGACGGTAACCGCCGGCGCCAACGCTGCCACCGGCAACATCACCAGCACCGGCAGCACCCTTACCATCGAAGCCGGGCAGAATTACACCGGCCGGGATCTCCGGCTTACCGAAGGGGCCCGTATGGAACTGGTCACCGGCGAAGATGCCGCCATCCATACCGCCCTGGTCAGCGAAAGCGCGCTGATTGCCACCAGCGGCGGAGACTTCCGGTTTGAGCGGATCGACGGCCGCAGCGGCAGCACCGTCAGCCAGGTTGCCATCGACGCCCAGGGCGTGGTGGGCCGTCTGCCCGGCGGCCAGGATGCGGTGATCGCCTTTGACGATGCCGCCGCCAACGCCAACGCCAGCCTAACCGTGAGCGGTTGGATCAGCATCGGCGAGGCCGACAGCCGCCTGACGGTGGACATTCCCCGAGCACTTACCATGCGCGTGCCCCGGGCGGGGGATATCTGGATCAACGCCCTGGATGAAGACTATATCCCGCCGGAGCAGGCTTCCGGCCGCGGCGAGGACGGCTCCACCCTTACCGGCGACGTGATCGACCAGATGAGCGGCAGCGATACCACGGTGGGCGTGGCGCTTCCCGCCCAGACCCCCGAGGAGATCGCCGCCCTGCTGCTGGAGCGGGCGCTGGACGAAACGGACGGAACCGGCACGGCCGAACAGCTGCTGCGGGACATTGCTCAGGCGCTGCAAGCGGCCCTGACCCCTGCCGAGGGCGAGGAAGAAGCCTTTGCGGAGGCCCTGGAAGAACTGGGCGCTGCCCCGGCGGCGGTGGAAAAGGCCCTCGAAGAGATGGACGAACTGCTCCGGGCCCTGGAAGACACGGAAGATCCGGCCGACCAGGATCAGCAGGCACAGAACCGTCAGCGGCTGCAGCAGCTGCTGGATCAGCTTCTGGTGCTGGCGCTGCGTGTGCCCGAACCGGATGAGGACGAGCAGACCGATCCCGCGCCGGAACCGGCTGAAGATCCCAAACCCCTGCTGGCGGACGAGGCGCTGTTCCCCCTGTACTGGGCGGCCCTCACCGAGGAACAAAAGCAGCAGCTGGTGCACGGCGATCTGTGGGAGTATGTGGAATACCCCGCTCCTGCCGAGGATACCCGCGATTTCCGCGATTTCACCATGGAGATCGGCGAGTCCACAGGGGAAATCAGCCTGCACAACCTGGGCAGCATCACCATCACCCAGGACACCGGCGTCCTCACCGCCCGCGAAATTGTTTCCGGCTATGAGGATGTGACCCTTACCGCACCGGCCATCCGGGGCGCAGAGAGCGCCGGGCCCAACATTACCGGCACCGCTCTCACCCTCACCGCCCTCACCGGCGGCATCGAAACGCTCACCGTTGACCAGCGAGACTGGGTGGAGCATACCGTGGTGGACGCCGAACCCCTGTACAACCTGCCCGCCACACTGCCCGCCAGCGGCAGCTGGAGCATCCTCCGCAACGCCGCCACCGGCCTGCTGGAGATGCTGTTCGATATCGACTTCACCACCATCAGCGTGGACGACCACGCCCTGGCCACCACCCTGCGGGCGCAGGCTGCCGGGGATGTGTCGATCACCGAGACCCAGGGCGACCTGGGCATCGATTCCGTGACCAGCAGCACCGGCGCTGTCCACCTGGCGGCGGTCAGCGGCAGTCTGCTGGACGTAAATCCCGACCCGGACGGCCTGAATGTCCGTGCCGCCGCCGGCGGCTCCCTGCTGGCGGAGACCGGCGTGCTGGGCCTGCCGGAAGCCCCGCTGCGGATCTCCTATGGCGAAGCCGTCACCGCCCGGGCACTGGGCGATATCTGGCTGACCACCCCCACCGACCTGACCCTGATCGCGGATATGCTGGATGCGGCTTCCCGGCTGGACGTGGTGGCCGACGCCGGTCTGACGGTGCGCAACACCGCCGGTGACCTGAACGCTGCCCGCCTGCTGGCGCAGGATGACCTGACCGTCATCGCGCCCGACGGCAGTATCCTGGTGGATCTGCTCCAGGCCGGCGGCACGCTCACCATGGATTCCGCCGGGGACATCCTCGTGGCGGCTACCCTGAGCCATCTGACGGTCAAGACCATCCGGGCGGCAGGGGATATCACCCTGAACCTGGCCGGCGACCTGAAGGACGCCGACGCCGCCGATCCTGTGGTGGCCCTGGCCAATGCCAAGGCCGAGGCAGCCCGGGCCCAGGCGCGGGTCAAGGCCCTGGAACAGCAGCTGGCCGCCCACCAGGCCTATGTGGCGGAACTGGAGGGCAAGAAGGCGGCTCTGGCCGAGACCCTGGCCGAGCTGGAAAAGCAAAAGCAGGAGCTGGAAGAACAGCTGGCCGAAGCGCCGCAGCTGGCCCCGCAGCTGGAGAAAAAGCTGGCGGAACTGGAGACCCGGATGGAGGACATCCGCCGGCAGATGACGGAGCTGGACGAACAGATCGCGGCGGAAGAAGCCGTGATGGCCCCCATCCAGACCAATCTGGCCGCCGCGCAGGCAGTTGCTGAAACCGCCCGCAAAGCCCTGGAGGCGGCCCGCGCCGCCCTGGCAGGCGAGTAGGCCGCGGTGACCGCCGGCGGCGATGTGACCGCTGTGCTGGAGAACGGCGGCAGCGTGGGCGAACAGGGCAATGCCCTCAGCCTGGATGTGGGCGGTGTGCTGACCCTGACGGCGGCGGACGGGCAGGCGCTGGAGGGCGTCTTCCTGGAAAGCCCCGCCGACCGGCCGCTGACTATTGCGCCGCTGGAAGCGCAGACCATTGCGATCAGCACCCTGGGCGACATCCTGCCCGCCGGTATGCCGGAAGGCGAAGCCCCACGTCCGGATTTCACCGCCGTGGAGCTGACCCTGAACAGCGTGGATGGCAGCGTGGGCACCAAGGACGCGCCGGTGGAAAGCTCGGCGGAAAAACTGTCCCTGATGGGCAGCGAACTGCACATCCACAACGACCAGACCGTCACCCTGGGCGAGGTCATCGCCGACACCGAGGCGGTCATCCGGGCGGACGGCTCCATCCTGGCCGGTGACGGCCCGGACGACGGCGTCGTGGCGGGTACACTGGAGCTGATTGCCACCGGTGATGTGGGCAGCAAGGATAATCCGCTGCCCATCGAGACCGACACCGTCAGCGCCCAGGGCGGCAACGTGCATCTGACAAGCGAGGGCGACGTGGTTGTCGACCGGATTGTGGCCGGCAATGAGGTTACCATCCAGACCGACGGCTCGGTGCGGGATACCGGCACCAGTACGGCCATCACCGCCGGCAGCCTGACCATCGTGGCGGGCGGCTACATCGGCACGGCGGACAATCCGCTGAATGTGAATGTGCGGGGCCCGATCTTCCTCACCTCCGGCATCCCCTGGAACTTCCTCAGCAACTCCTACCGGAAACCGGAGCCTCCGCAACTGGAAATCCCGGCGCTGCTGCTCCAGCCAGCCCGGCGCCGGCCCCACCGGTACGCGCCGGAGGAAGAACTTCCGGAAATCCCGGCCCCGGAACGGAACGAGCAGCCGGATACGGCCCTGCCCGAACCGAGCCCCCCGGATCAGCCGGCCGCGGGATCCCTGCTGTGGCTCCTGCCGGCGGCGCTGGCCGTGCTGCTGCTGTTCCTGCTGCTGTTGCTCCTGTTCTGGAGACGCCGGCGGCGGGACGAGCAGACGGCGCAGCATCCCGCTGATCCCTCGTAAGCATTAAACCAATCGGCCGGGGCCGCCGCAGGCGGTCCCGGCCGGTTTTTGCCCAGGCATCCTGCCGGAAAACCACAAAGAAGAGCGGCCTCCCGGGGGGAAGGCCGCTCTTCTTCGTGAGGGGAGAGGAACCGGATTACTCCGCGCGGGCCATGGCCTCGCGGAAGTCCCTGGTATCTGCAAAGATTTCGTTGGTATAGGGGTTCTTTTTCTGCTGCACGGAGCGCTTGATGATGATGGCCAGCACGATCACGTTGGCCGCCAGCACCAGGATGGCGATCACGCCCTGCATGGTGGGATCGGCAGCGGTGGGCCGCACGGTGGGATCCATCACGCCGTCCGCGTACAGAACCGGGATGGTGCTGAATACGCTGGCATCCTGGAACAGCGGGAACACCTGGGCAAACATGCACCACAGGGCCAGGGTGTTGGCCCTGTTCTGGATCCAGCCGCCCTTGTTCCACAGCGCGTTGGCAAAGGTGGGGGCCAGCAGCAGGGCCACGCCGCAGTACCAGGCATGGGTGGGCAGATTGTTGTAGGTGTACTCAAAGTTCCACAGGTCGTAGGCGATGATGTACAGGATGGTCATGTCCGGCCAGAGCATATCCGTCCGCTTTTTGGAGGAGTAGATGCCCCACCAGCCGGTCATGCACAGGATGTTCAGGATACCGGCAATGCCGTTGACCCAGTTCCACCAGCCGCCGTACAGCCAGACATTTTCGCTGGACAGCCACCAGCGGTCGCCGTTCTGGGCCAGGGAGATCAGGCCCCGGACACCGGACTCAAAGTCGCTGCCCACGGCGATCAGGATGTTGATGGCCACGATCACAAAGGGGAACGCCTTGAACCAGTGGGTTTTGCCCACGCCCCATTTGTACTTGAGCATCATGAAACCGATACACCCGGCGGTGGCGGCGTACAGCTTGGCGTAGTGGAACCAGCTGTTCATGTGTACGTAGGTGGGGTTGGTCAGGGCCCATTCCGCGCCCATGGCCGCGCCCACGTAGATGGAGATAAAGTAAACGGTCAGCCCGGCGGGCAGAATCAGAAAACAGAATACGCCGCCCTGGGGTGTACGCCGGGCCAGCTCATTGGCCAGCACCAGCCCTGCAAACACCAGCACCCAGCCCAGCAGCTGGAACCCGGCGTTTTCGCCATAAATTTGAAACAACATGATAGAACCTCCTCAACATAGCCCGGTATCCCGGGCTGAATCGATGAACGCAAGTCTCCGTCCGTCAGGCGGATGTGCTTTCCGTATCGGGCGGATCGTCCGGCACCGCGATCTCCCGGATCAGCATCTCATTGCCCTGGATCAGATGGGTGCGGTCGCTGCCGCAGGCCGGGCAGACGCGCCCCTGGGGCAGGGTGGGGTACACCTCGCCGCACGCTTCGCACAGGGTGCGGGCGGGGATGGTCTCCACCCGCAGTTCCGCCCCGGCCAGCATCTCAGACCGGGCTGCGGCCCATTTCCAGCAGTCCTGCAGGTAGTCGCCCACCACGCCGGATACCTCGCCCAGTTCCAGGGTCACGGCGCTGACCCGCCGGATCCGGTTGGCCCGGCCGGTGTCCTCCACCGTGCGGATAATATGGAACACAATGCCCAATTCGTGCATGGGTTACTCCTTTTTGCCAAATTTCAGCCGGATGCCCCGCTTGATCATGTAGGGCAGGATGGCTTTGAATTTGTCCTCGCTGCGGATCATGGTGCTGCATTCCGGCAGTTCACGGGACAGATGGATCGCGTCAAACTCGCACTTGGTGGTGCAGATGCCGCAGCCGATGCACTTGTTCGGATCCACCACCGAAGCGCCGCAGCCCAGGCAGCGGGCGGTTTCGGTGCGCACCTGTTCTTCGGTCAGGGTGCCGTGGGTATCCCGGAAGGACAGGCCCGGCGCGGCGGGTGCCTCCTGCTGGCGGGGGGAAGCATCGTAGCTGCCCAGCGCCAGATTGTCCTTGTCCAGCTGGATGAAATCCCGCCGGTTGCGGCCGATGGTCAGGCTGGTGTTGGGCTGCACAAACCGGTGCAGCGACACCGCCGCTTCCTTGCCCGCGGCAATGGCGTCAATGGCAAACTTCGGCCCGGTATACACATCGCCGCCCACAAACACGTCCGGTTCGGCGGTCTGGTAGGTGAGGGGATCGGCCGCGGCGCGTCCGCCGCCCGCCAACTGCACCCTGGTGCCTTCCAGCAGGCCGCCCCACTGGATGCTCTGGCCGATGCTCAGGAACACCCGCTCGCAGGGCACGGTAACGGTGTCGGCCTCGTCATAGACCGGCGCGAACCGCCCCGCCTCATCCAATACCGACACGCAGCGCTTGAACACCACGCCGGTCACCCGGCCGTTTTCGGTCAGGATCTCCTTCGGGCCCCAGCCGCAGTTTACCTGCACCTGCTCGGCCTCAGCTTCCGCCACCTCCTCGGCGGTGGCGGGCATGGCCTCCCGGCTTTCCGGGCAGTACATGGAAACCTGTTCGGCCCCGCAGCGGCGGGCGGTGCGGGCCACGTCAATGGCCACGTTGCCGCCGCCGATCACCACGGCCCGGCCGGTCACGGAGGTGCCCTCGTTGTCGGCCATCGTCCGCAGAAAGTCCACGGCGGTCATCACATCGGCGGCGTCCTCGCCGGGGATGCCGGCCATCCGTCCGCCCTGGCAGCCGATGGCCAGGTAGAATGCCTTGTAGCCCTCGGCCCGCAGCTGACCCAGCGTGATGTCCTTGCCCACTTCCACGCCGCAGCGGATCTCCACGCCCATGGCGCGGATCACATCGATCTCGGCGGCCACCACGTCCTTTTCCAGCTTGTAGGAGGGGATGCCGTATACCAGCATACCGCCGGGCTTGGCATTCTTCTCAAACACGGTGGGCTTGTAGCCCTTTTCCGCCAGATAGTAGGCGCAGGACAGACCCGCCGGGCCCGCGCCGATAATGGCAATCTTTTCGGCAAAGCCGCCCCGGTTGGAGGGGGTCACCACCGGCGGAATGTACCGGGTGGCCGCGTCCAGATCCCGCTGGGCAATGAACTTCTTCACCGCGTCGATGGCCACCGCCTGATCCACCGTACCCCGGGTGCAGGCCTCTTCACAGCGGCGGTTGCACACCCGGCCGCAGACCGCCGGGAAGGGGTTCTCCTTCTTGATCAGAGCCAGCGCTTCCTCGTACCGGCCCTGCGCCGCCATCTTCAGATAGCCCTGCACCGCGATGTGGGCAGGGCAGGCGGTCTTGCAGGGGGCGGTGCCGGTGTCGTGGCAGTTGATCCGGTTTTTGTCCCGGTAGTCCACCGTCCACTTTTCCGGGCCCCAGAGGGTGTTGTCCGGCAGTTCTACCCGGGGATAGGTCACCGGGCCGTCCTTGGTGCACAGCTTCTGGCCCAGCTTCACCGCGCCCGCCGGGCAGTACTCCACGCACCGGCCGCAGGCCACGCAGTTTTCGGGGGTCACGCTGGCCACATAGGCCGACCGGCCCAGGTTCGGGGTGTTGAACATCTGGCTCAGGCGCAGCGCGTTGCAAATATTTACATTGCAGTTGCAGATGGCGAAGATCTTGTTTTCGCCGTCGATGTTGGTGATCTGGTGCACAAAGCCGTTGTCCTCGGCCCGTTTCAGGATGCGCAGCACCTCGTCGTAGTCCACGTAATGGCCTTTTTTCGTCTCCACCAGGTAGTCGGCCATATCGCCCACGCCGATGCACCAGTCCTCCGGGTCGTCGCCGCAGCCCTCGCCCAGCTTGGCCCGGCTCATCCGGCAGCTGCAGGGGCTGGCGGCGTACTTGCCGTCGTACTTTTTCAGCCAGTGGCTGATATGCTCGATGTCCACCGAGCGGTTCTCGGTCTCAATGGCTTTTTCCACCGGGATCACGTGCATGCCGATGCCCGCGCCCCCCGGCGGTACCATGGCCGGGATGTGCTCCAGCGGCAGGAAGGTCATCCGCTCAAAGAAAGCGGTCACCTCCGGATGCTCCTCGATCTGGTGTTTCTGCATGTTGAAAAACTCGGCGCTGCCCGGCACAAACATGGGCAGCACGTACTGCTTTTCATGCCGCTCGTTCTCCCAGTTGTATTCCAGCAATCCGATGTAGCTCATCTGGTAGAGCAGCGGCTCCAGTTCCTCGGCGCTCTTGCCGGTGGCCTTTACCAGCTGGGGCAGGGTCATGGGCTTGCGCACATCCATCTTCAGCGCCACGTCCGCCATCTCGTCGGTCACCAGGCCCGCCAGGCCCCAGTATTCCGGATCATCAACCGTCACCCCCTTGATCTTGGCGGGGATGCGGTCGGTGATCTTGCGCCCCAGCTTCATGATTTTTTCCCGGGGCTTGTCATCTTTCGGAATCTTGAAAGACAGCTTGCTCTCGTCCAGGGGGAAATGTGTTTGGCTCATCGGTTTCTCCTCTCTTTGCCGGTGTCCGGCGATAAAAGCAGGCCGCGCCTTTACGGGAACGCGGCCTGCACAAACCTGTTGCAATGGTTCTCCTCTGGTATGTCCAGGCATATGGGCGGAAAATGCGCCGGAAAACCTTACGTTAAAAGAATAACATACGCAAACAAAAAGCGTCAATAAGCCAAAAACTTTTCTCCGATCTGTGCAAAAAATCTTCTGGCTATTCAGCCTTTTGCATGGTAAAATACGCTTGTGGTATCTGGTATAACCAAGACTAGGAGGAAAGCGCCATGGAGTTTGAAAAACTATCCGCCCCCAGCCTGAAACAGCTGTTTGTACAGCAGATGCAGAAGATGATCCTATCGGGTGAACTGCCGGAGGGAGCGCCGCTTCCGCCGGAACGGGAACTGGCCCGGCAGATGCAGGTTAGCCGGGCGGTGGTAAACGGCGGCCTGACCGAACTGGCCGCCCAGGGCTTTGTGGAAGTGCGTCCCCGGCAGGGAACCTTTGTGGCGGATTACCGGCGCAAAGGCAACCTGAGCACCCTGATCGCCATTATGGAATACAACGGCGGCGAACTGGGCCGGGAGGAGATCCGCTCCATCCTGGAGGTACGCCGCGCACTGGAACACCTGGCGGTGACCCGTATCATCCGCTTTGCCACCGACGAGCAGATCGCCGCGCTGGGGGACACGCTGGCCCGTCTGGCGGCATCGGAAAACCCGGCCCAGGCGGCGGAACGGGCTTTTGATTTTCAGCACGAGCTGGCGCTGGCCAGCGGCAACAGCATTCTGCCGCTGTTTTATTACTCGTTCCGTTCCCCGGTGCTTGCCCTGTGGATCCGGTTCTGCCGCCGCTACGGCATCGAATCCCTCTGCCGCAACACCGAGCTGCTCTATACCCATCTGAAAAACCGGGATGAGCCCGCCGCGGCTGCCTGGATCGACCAGTATCTGGGCAAGGCCATCTATGGCAATCAGCAGATATACGGGAAATAACAAAACGGCCCCGCCGGGTAAAACGCCCGGCGGGGTTTCGCATATTTTGGATTATAAAGGAAGATCCCCTGCGTCATTTTCCGAAAACCGCCGCCGGTATTCGGAAGGGGGGATCCCCACGATCTGGCTGAATACACGGGAGAAGTAGTTGGGATCGTTGAAACCGCAGGCCAGCGCCAGGTCGGCCACCGGCAGCCGGGTATGGCGCAGCGCGTTCTTGGCCTGTTCGATCCGCACCTTATTGATATAGGTGTTTACGTTTACCCCGGTGTGCCGCTTGAACAGACGGCTCAGATAGCTTTCGCTGCAATGGCAAAACTCGGCCAGACAGGCCAGCGTGATATGCTGGGCACTGTTGATCCGCACATACTCCAGCGCGTGGGAGATAATGGGGTCCTCGCTGGAATTCTGGTACCGGCGGGTCATGTTGGGGGCGGTGTGGGTGTTGCCCAGCGCCTGATAGGTGCGGCCCAGGTACTCCGCCACCAGATGCAGCTGCACCTGCAGGTCATCGGTCGGGATGCCGGGATGTACAATGCTGCTTTTGTACAGCGCCAGCGCCTGCTCTGGCTCCAGCCCCTCGCTGTACCGGCAGGCCCGGCGGATGCACCATTCGGTGCGGGCCTCGTTGGTCTGGAAAAAGCCCGCGTTTACCGTGCCCAGCAGCAGATCGCCGGAATACACCGGCACTACGTACGCTCCCAGACCCGCATGGCATACCCCGAAGAACGCTTTTTTCTCCCGCAGCGCCTTATCGTGCATCCGGCGGATCATGGACAGGCAGACATGGAAACGCTCCGGCTCGCTTTTCATATACAGGCAAAACGGGTTGGTATGGGCCAGAAACGGATCCAGCGCCTCGTACAGATCCCGGTTGATATGGATGAACCCGCCGAAGTCCTTTACGCAGATCTGGACGTTGTATTTGTCTCGAATAAACTGCAGATAGGCCCCCAGGCCCTGGTAGGGATTGCTCATGCCGCCGCCTCCTTTGTTGTTCTGCATTCAGTGTACTCCACCAAGACACTTCCATCAATGAATAGTGCAGAATAATCCAGAAAATAGACAGAACAATTATGGCGAAAGCGGAATCTGCCTGCTAAAATAGAGACAAATCAAACAAAAACATTCTGTTTCATGAAGAAATTTTGATGTTCAGGCAAGAAGATAAAAGGAAATCGGATGATTTACTTGGAAAATTCTGTCCTTTAGCAAAGGTGCGTGACATATGAAAGAGTTACACGGGGATCCGGCGATTGTGGGCGGCGGTCCGGCCGGTATCTGTGCCGCGCTGGAGGCGGCCCGGCTGGGGCTGCAGACGGTGCTGGTACACAACCGCCCGGTGCTGGGGGGCAACTCCAGCAGCGAGATCCGGGTCTGGACCCGGGGCGCGGTGGGCGCCGGCAACCTGTTCAGCGAAGAGATGGGGATGCTGGGGCTGCTCAAGATGCGCAACCTTTACGCCAATCCGAACGGCAATCCGGTGTTCTGGGACGAGGTGCTGCTGGACGCGGCGCTGGCCCAGCCGGGGCTGACCCTGCTGCTGAACACCCACGTCACCGACCTTTCGGCGCGGGACGGCCGGGTAGAGTGGGTACAGGGCAGCCAGCAGTCCAGCGAACGCACCTACCGGATACGGGCCAGGATGTTCCTGGACGCCACCGGTGACGGAACGCTGGGCGCCCGGGCCGGGGTGCCGTATTGGGTAGGGGACCGGCTGTATGACGAAAAAGCCCCCCGCCGCACCCAACGGCCTGCTGGGCAGTTCGATTCTGTACTATGTGAGAAAAGAGGACCACCCGGTCACCTTTGTGGCGCCGGACTATGCTTACGACATGAAAACGGTGGAGTCCCTGCTGGGGCGGGGCGGCCGGATCATCTCCGAGCAGCAGAGCGGCAGCGACTGCTGGTGGTTTGAATACGGCGGGGTGCGCAACACCATCGCCGACGCCCAGGACATCGCCTTTGAGCTGAAGCGCATGGTGATGGGGGTGTGGAACTACATAAAGAACAGCGGAAAGTTCGACGCAGACTGTTCCACCCTGGAATGGGTGGGCAGCCTGCCCGGCAAGCGGGAATCCCGACGCATGGCCACCGAATACATGCTGGCGGGGGAGGACGTGCGCAGCCATACCCAGTTTGCCGACGGCGGCTTCTACGGCGGCTGGTACATGGACTTCCATCCGGCGGAGGGGATCGGCAGCGCGGAGGATTCCTGCATCCAGATCCCGGTCAATGTGTACTCCGTGCCGCTGCGCTGCCTGTATCACCGGGACTTCCCCAACCTGCTGTTTGCGGGGCGGGACATCGGCACCCAACGGGACGCCTTTGTTTCCACCCGGGTCATGAACACCTGCGCGCTCTCCGGCCAGGCGGCCGCAGCGCTGGCCTGGGGCTGCCTGCGCTGGGATGCAGCGCCTGCGGAACTGGCCCCCGAACAAATCGAAACGATTCGCCAGACCCTGCTGCGGGAGGATATGTTCCTGCCCGGGGCGGTCAACCGGGACGCGGCGGATCTGGCCCGGGACGCGGCGGTTACCGCCAGTTCCCGGTACAGTCCGCCGGCACAGCCCGGGCCCGGCAGCTTTGATCTGGCGCTGGGGGGGGTTCATTGCCAGCCCCTGCCCGGAGGATGCCGAGGCGGAGTTCCGGGTCTGGTGTGCGGCACCCGGCCCGCTGCGGGCGGCGTGGTACACCTCGCCGCTGCCCAGCCGGCTTTGTCCGGGGCAGCCGGCCGGGGAACAGAGCTGGGAACTGTCCGCCGGAGAAAACCGGCTGATTGCCCGATTCCCTTCCCAGGCGGCGGGACAGTATGGTATGCTGGTATTCGCCCCTGCGCCGGGTACCGCCCTTCTGCTGGCGGCAAACCGGTTGCCGGGTGTGCTCTGCAGCCGGGCTGACCGCCCGGAATACGCAGATCCCTTCTGGCTGCCGGGCAAAAACCATTTTTACGAGCCCGCCAACGTGGTGGACGGGGTTTCCCGCATCTGGCGGCAGCCCCATCTCTGGTGCTCGGCGACGGAGGCGGAACCCTGGCTGGAACTGCGGTGGGACGCACCCCGCACCTTCACCACCATACTGCTGTATCTGGACCCGGACCTGTCGATGGAGCTGCCCAGCAGCCACGCCCACCGGTGGGACGAGCACCATAAATTCGCTCTCCGCGCCGGGATGCCGCCGCAGCTGATGCGCCGGTTCCGGCTGGAGGTGCCCGGGCCGGAAGGCTGGCATACCGTGGCCCGCTGCGAGGAAAACTGGCAGCGGCTGGTAAGGCTGGACACCGGCAAACCGGTCACCGCCCCGGCGGTGCGCCTGGTCTGTGAAGAGACCTGGGGCGACGAGCGGGCCCATCTGTTTGAGATGCGGGTATACCATTGGGAAAATCAGCCCTCCTTTCCGGGGACGCCCGGGGATGAGACGGCTGGTTCGGATAGATCCAAGCAAACGAGTATCGGCTGAAACACAAATCCACCGTAAAGGAGAATGACGTATGAAGATGAAAAAGTGGATGGCGCTGGGGCTCAGCGCACTGATGGCAGTTTCAATGCTGGCGGGCTGCGGCAGCAGCTCCTCCTCCGCACCGGCAGGCGGCTCCACCGCCGGCGGCGACAGTTCCGCCACCGAACCGGTGAACCTGGTATGGGCCGGCTGATCCGGCGAGGAAGAAGCCTCCAAGGAGATCTTCCAGCGGATGCGTACCACCTATGAGGAAGCCAGCGGCAACACCGTGACCTGGGTAGGCTGGACCTGGGCCGATACCGCCCAGCAGCTGCTGATCCGCAACCAGGGTTCGGAACAGCTGGATCTGGCCCAGGTGGATATCGGTATCTTCAACACCGTGGCCCAGGCGGGCGTCCTGGCCGACTGGAACGAGATCCTGGGCGAGGATTTCCTGAAAGAGAACTTCACCCAGTCCGCCCTGGACGTGGGCAATGTGGACGGCAAGCAGCTGGCTCTGCCCTGGAGCATGGCCTCCATCACCATGGTGTATAACCCGGAGATCCTGGCCCAGGCCGGCTGGGACACCGTGCCCGCTACCATGGAAGAGTTTGAGCAGTGCCTGGCCGACGTGGCCGCGCTGGGCAACGGCATCGTGCCCTACGGCGTGTCCACCAAGGACGACACCTGCGCCGGTGACTTTATGCCCTGGCTGTGGACCTTCGGCGGGGCGATCTTCGGCGAGGACGGCGCGGTGACCATCAACAGCGAAGCCGCTGTGGAGTGCGTCAAGTGGTACCAGGATCTGCTGGCCAAGGGCTACATCGCCATGGATACCGGCCGCGGCGAAGCCCGGCAGCTGTTCGCCCAGGGCAAGATGGCGTTCTATGACGACGCCGTGGTGGCTAAAGGCCAGGCGGTGAGCAACGGCGTGGCCCCGGAAGAGGTCGTGAATGTCTGCCCTGCCATGCCCCGTCCGGTCATGAAGGCTGGCGACCAGCCCCAGTCCACCATGTGGGGCCATATGCTGGTCATCTTTGAAAAGAGCGAGTACAAACAGCAGGCCGCCGATCTGGCCCTGACCTTGGTCAGCGACGAGGTCGCCATGGACTACTTCACCAACAACGGTATGCCCCCTGTTACCAAGAGCGCTTCGGAACAGGAAGCTGTCAAGAACGACGCCTACCTGAGCGGCTTCATCGATGCCACGGCTACCGCCCGGCTGGACGAGACCGCCCGCATGACCAACGCCAGCGAAATCAAGAGCGTGATCACCGAGGAACTGCAGTACGCCCTGCTGGGTCAGAAGACCGCCGAGCAGGCCGTGGCTGATATGGAGAGCCGTCTGAACGCGCTGTAATCTTCCGCGCCTGCGCAAACCAATGCCGGGCAACATCCCAAACCAACCGGGACCGCTTTGCCGCAAGCGGGGCGGCCCCGTTCGTTTAAGGAGGCTTTTCCGTGAAAGCGATCAAAAACGGCGGCCGTCTTACCGGCCGCCAGGTGGGCTTCTTGCTGGTGGTGCCCGGTCTGGCGGTGTTCGCCGCCATCATCCTGTATCCGTTTGCGGACGCGGTCCTCATGTCCTTTACCGACCGCTCCCTGCTGTTTCCCACCTCCAACTGGATCTGGTTTGAAAACTATGTCAAGGTATTCAAGGATCCGTATTTCGTGCACACCCTGATCACCACCGGCCTGTTTGTGGTGCTGGCCACCCTGATCCCCTTTACGCTGGGATTCATCTGGGCCATTCTGCTCAACCAGGGCTTCAAAGGCAGTGAGCTGCTGCGGGGCATCACCCTGGTCAACTGGATCATTCCAGGCATTGCCATCGGCTTCTTGTGGAGCTGGATCTTCAACGGTCAGTACGGCGTGCTCAGTGGGATGCTCACCAGCCTGGGTATTCTGGATAAAGGAGTATCCTGGATGGGGCAGACCCAGACCGCGCTGCTCTGTGTGGTCATCGCCCGCACCTGGCAGATGCTGCCCTGGTATATGGCCTTCCTGCTGGGCGGGCTGCAGGGCGTATCCATGGACCAGATCGAAGCCGCCCGCATCGACGGCGCGGGCAACTGGCAGGTGTTCACCCATGTGGTGCTGCCGGAAATGCGCTCCATCGTAACGCTGGTGCTGATTCTGGGCACCATCGGCAACCTGCAGCATTTTGATCTGCCCTGGACCATGACCGAGGGCGGCCCCGCCCGGGCCACCACCACCCTGTCCATCGAGGTGTACACCACCGCCTTCAAGAACTGGGATATGGGCAAGGCGGCCACCGTGGGCACCATCTGGGCTATTCTGCTTGCCTGCTTCAGCTTTGTCTACCTGCGGCAGGTCAACGAGTCGGATTAAAGGGGAGGTGAGCGCATGAGAATGTTTCAGAAAACGCTGGGGTTCCGCATCTTCTTCTGGGTGTTTCTCATCCTGATCGGCGGGTTTGTCTTTCTGCCGCTGCTCTGGATGATCAACACCGCCCTCAAACCCTCGGCGGAGACCTTTACCCTGACCTTTTTCACCGGCACCAAAACACTGGAAAACCTGAAAAACATCGTCACCGACGCCACCATCATGGGGTACCTGCGAAACAGCCTGATTGTCTCCTTCGGCAGCAGTCTGATGGCCACCATTTCTCCAAGTTCCGCTACCGGGGCCGCAAGTTCATCATGGGCCTGTTCATGATGAGCCAGGCGTTCCCCCAGGCGATCCTGCTGCTCTCCATCTACCTGCTTATGCAGCGTACCGGCCTGCTGGGCAGCTACTGGGCCCTGCTGGTCAGCTACGTGGTGTTCACCCTGCCGGTGGGCACCTGGACCCTGAAAAGCTACTTTGATCAGCTGCCCGACGCCCTGATTGAGAGCGCCAAGATCGATGGGGCGGGCCACGCCCGGATCATGTTCCAGATCATCTTTCCCATGGCAGTGCCCGGCATGATCTCCATTGCCATCTACGGCTTTGTCTGGAGCTGGAACGACCTGCTCTATTCCATGACCCTGGTCACCGACACCGCGCGCCGTACCCTGGTGCCCGGTCTGGTCATGACCTTCCTGGGCGAAGCTTCCACCAACTGGGCCAGCATGATGGCGGCCTCTCTGGTGGCGGCGGTTCCCGTAACCATTATCTTCGTATTTCTGCAGCGGTACTTTATCCAGGGCCTCACCTCCGGTGCTGTCAAGGGGTAAGCCCGCGGCTCGTTTTGTCCGCGCGGCACGCGCTCCCCTGCGTGCCGCGCTTTTTTGCACCCTTTTTTACCCGAAATCACCCAATTTGTAAGGAGGAACTGCTATGAAACGACGGTTGCTCGCCCTGCTGCTCACCGCTGTGCTGGCGGTGCAGCTGCTGGGGGCCGCGGCCCTCTCGCCCCCGAAACCGACCCCGCTGCCGGAGCCGTCTCCCACGTCCGTTCCGGCGGAAAGCCCCGCACCCTCGCCGGAACCCACCGCCAGCCCGGCCCCCACTGCCACGGCGGAACCGGCTCCCTCGCCGGAACCGGCGGAAAGCCCCTGCCGGCGACAGAAGAACCGACCACGCTTGCGGCGCTGGCGGCGGTCGAGATTACGGTGGAGTGCGAAACCGCCCAGCCCATCACCAACAGCGCCTCGTCCATCAGCGGCAACTACGATGTGCGCAGCGATTCCGCAGCCAGCGGCGGCAAGTTCTATTTCATGCAGGCCGGCGTCAATGCCTGGAGCCAGTTCACCCTGCCCGCGGTAGCGGAGGACGGCCTGTATGAACTGTATATCCGCAGCAAGGACAACCAGGACCGGGGCATCATGGCCTTTACCCTGGCCGACGGTACGGCGGTGGGAACGGTGGATTTTTACGCCAACAGCAACGGCGTATATCAGGAACACGCCATCGGGCAGGCCGCCCTGCACGCCGGTGAGGCTATTTCCCTGCGGATGACCTGCACCGGCAAGAACAGCGCCGCCGCCGGCAAATACGGCGTTGTGGCGGACCGGTTCCGGCTGGTGCGGGTGGGGGATCTGCCTCCGGAACCGGTGCAGACCCTTCGCCTGCCTCTGGACGGGACCACGGCGCTCACCGGAACCTGGAGCGAGAGTTCCTATACCGATTCCACCGGTTCCGGTCCTAGCCGGTACAGCAACACGGCGGGGATACCGCCGTCTATACCGGGCAGGCACCCGCCGCGGGCTGGTACCGGCTGAGCCGCTGGGCCTATCCGGATACCTCGGCGATGGAAGGGGAGTTCCGGCCGGAAAACGCCTCCGGTTACACCCGGCTGCGGCTGGATGCGCCCGCCGCCAAGGGCTGGCAGGAGATCGGCGTTTATTATCTGGAACAGGGCCAGACCTTCCGGTTTACCGTCCGCTCACTGGGCGGCACCGCCCGCATTGCCGACCTGAAGCTGGAACTTCTGGAAGGCTATACCGATACCGCGGTGATCTGGGAGGATGTCGACGGAATCTTCTCCGCCGCGTCCGGCTGGACGGTGACGGAACAGCCGACCGGCCATGACGGCGGCAGCGTGCATACCGGCAGCGCCGGGGCAGGCTGCTCCTGGGGTGCCTACCCGCCCGCCACCGGTAATTACGTGTTTTATCCCCAAATAGGTGTAGGAAAACGGCTCGATGGCGGGCGGCGGCGTGTCAAGAAATATCTATGGAGTTTTTAAGAACCGCCCCGGCGGGGGCAGGTCAGGCCGTGACCTGCTCCACCTCCGGGATGGGTTTGAGATTGAAATGAATTTCGATAGAAATGTGTCTTGTTTTATCGCTGTCTATGCTCTCATGGACAACGATTTCTTTAATCAGGCGGTTTAAGGTGGCGGCGTCCAGTTCCGTGAT
>CALXAH010000025.1 GCA_944386225.1 uncultured Gemmiger sp. | reverse complement strand
GAGCTGTCCGCAGAGCAGCAAACTGCCCTGGATGCCGAAAAGTGGGTCGCTCTCATCAAGCAGTACGCCAATCCCACGGAACTGACCGCCGAACTTCTCAATACCCTGATTGAAAAAATCGTCATTCACGAGGCCACTAAAGGCGAAGATAGTATGAGAGAGCAAGAGATTGAGATTTACTACCGCTTTATCGGCAAAATTGATTAACCTGTATCCATATCTTTAACTTTGGGAAACCGGCCGTACACAGCCGGATCTGGCCGGGCTGCAGGGGCTGGCACAGGCGCTGGGCTGCACGCTGGAACAGCTGGTAGGCGGTCTGGAACCGCCCGCCGGGCCGGACGAGGGGCTGCAGCGCACCTGCCGGTGGGTATTCTGGGGCAAGGTACTGCTGGCCGCCGTACAGATTAGCCTTTGGCTGTGGATGGATAAGCCTGCCGGAGTCTGGCTGCCGGCTATTTTGTTGCTCTGCGACGGCAGCGTATACCTGCCGCTGGAGGCGATGGTGCGCAGCGGGGATTTCACCCTGCTGGCTGGATTTGACCGTCGGCTGCACTATCACCGGCCTACTCTGATCCGGATGGTGCAGATGATCGACCTGACGATACAGCTGAACGGGCTGGCCTGGGTGCTTATCGGATTTCTGCTCTGCCTGCCCATGCCTGCTGAAACCCGGCAGTGGGGATTTCCGGTTCTTTTGATCGGATATATTCTGGGAATGCTGGCCAGTATTTTTATGGTCAACTTCAAATACAGCGCTTCCCTGCTGCCCGACGAGGGCGAGCGGCGCCGCAGCCAGGCTTCGCTGCTGGTTCTGGCAATCTGGGGCGTGGTGTTCTGCATCCAGCTGGGACTGTGCATCGGGTTGATGGTGGTTTACCGTATTCCAAACAACACGCCCGGGGCCCTGGTACAGATGGGCTGGGGAATGCCGGGCATGATCCTGAGTTTTGCGCTGCTGTTCCGGGAGATGCACCGGGCAGATAAGGCCGCGCAGGCGGGAGAGCACTGGCGGCCCGGGCGGGCATTCTGGCTGCTGCTGGCCGGATGCATCTTCTGTGCGGCCGTGCAGTGGGGCGCGGCCGTTGCCTACGCGGACGGCGGTATCCTGCGTTGAATCCTCATTGTTCACAAAAAGCACCCCGGCGGAGCGTTTTACAGCTCCGCCGGGGTGCTTTATTATGCGTTATACAGCCGGGATCAAACCGGATGGGACTTGTTGGCGAAGTTTACATGATCGCCGTCCACACCGGCCAGCTTGTTGTTGCGGGTCTCGAAGAACTTGGGCGCAACCTGCGGGAACATCGCGTAGGTCAGGGCGTCCTCCTCCTGGATGGACCACTTCTCGGCTTCCTTCTTCAGCTTTTCCATCTCAGGCTGCAGCAGGTCGGCCGGACGGCAGGTGATGGGCTGCTCGTCGCCCAGGATCTGCTTGGTGAACTCGGGGCTGATCGGGGCGGGGGTGCGGCCGTAATCGCCGTGTACCAGGCCCTTGAACTCCTTGGTGACCATCTTGTAGCGCTCGCCCAGGATCACGTTGAACACCGCCTGGGTGCCCACGATCTGGCTGGTGGGAGTAACCAGCGGCGGATAGCCGGAGTCCTTGCGGACACGGGGGATCTCCTGCAGAACGGCATCCAGCTGGTCTTCCTTGCCGGCATCCTTCAGCTGCTTGAGCAGGTTGGACAGCATGCCGCCCGGTACCTGGTACAGCAGGGTGTTGGCGTCCACGCCCAGCATCTTGGGGCTGAGCTGACCGCTGGCCAGGTACTTCTCACGCAGCTTGGCGAAGTGCGCACGCACCACGTTCAGCTTCTTCAGATCCAGGCCGGTGTCGTACTCGGTGCCCTGCAGGGCCGCCACCAGGCTCTCGGTGGGCATATGAGAGGTGCCCAGAGCCAGCGGGCTGATGGAGGTATCGATGATGTCCGCGCCGGCCTCAATGCCCTTCAGGATGGACATGGAAGCCAGGCCGGAGGTGTAATGGCTGTGGATATCCACAGGGATGGAGATGGTAGCCTTCAGTTCCTTCACCAGCTCGAAAGCGGCGTAGGGGGTCAGCAGGCCGGCCATATCCTTGATGCAGATGGAGTGCGCGCCCATCTCCTCCAGCGTCTTGGCGTACTTGGCGAAGTACTCGTTGGAGTGCACCGGGCTCAGGGTGTAGCTGATGCAGCCCTGCACATGGGCCTTTTCCTTGATGGCAGCCTTGATGGCGGTCTCCAGGTTACGGGGATCGTTCAAGGCATCAAAAATACGCAGGATGTCAATGCCGTTGGCGACAGACTTCTGCACGAAGTACTCCACCGCGTCATCGGCATAGTGACGGTAGCCCAGCATGTTCTGGCCGCGGAACAGCATCTGCAGCTTGGTGTCGGGCATTTCCTTGCGCAGGATACGCAGGCGCTCCCAGGGATCTTCGTCCAGGAAGCGGATGCAGGCGTCAAAGGTTGCGCCGCCCCAGCATTCCACCGAGAAGTAGCCCACCTCGTTCATCGCGGGGAGGATGGGCCGCATCTCGTCCGTGGTCATACGGGTGGCGATCAGCGACTGATGGGAGTCGCGCAGGGCGACTTCCGTAATCTTAACAGGCTTTGCCATGTTGTTCACCTCGCGTTTCTTCTTAGTTCATGCTCACCAGCAGGTCGCCGGAGTTGACGCTGTCGCCCTTGTTCACATGCACGCCGGCAACGGTGCCGTCCTGCGGGGCAACGATCTCGTTCTCCATCTTCATGGCTTCCAGGATGACCAGGATGTCACCGGCCTTCACAGAGGCGCCGGCGGCTACCTTCACGTCCAGGATGGTGCCGGGCATGGGAGCGCTCACCTTCACAGCGCCGGACGCAGCGGGAGCAGCGGCAGGAGCAGCAGGAGCGGGCGCAGCGGCGGGAGCCGGAGCGGCAGGAGCGGCCACGGGAGCAGCGGCGGGAGCGGCAGCGCCGCCAGCCTCTTCCACTGCAACGCTGTAGGTGGTGCCGTTAACGGTAATGTTGTAGTATTTCATGAGAATGGCCTCCTTCAATCTGTTCGATCCATGTATGACGGTTTGCGGCGATTACAGCGCCATGTTGCCGTGCTTCTTGGGCAGGCGCTGGGTGCGCTTGGTGGCCAGCATATCCAGGGCAGCGGCCAGGGTGCTGCGCACCTGCGCGGGAGCCACGGCAAAGTCGGCCACACCGGCGGCCAGGGCCGCGTCGGCGCTGCAGCTTTCCGCGGCATAGGCGGAAGCCTTGGCGGCGGTAGCGTTCACGATGTTGTCGCTGGCATCCAGCTCATCCTTGTACAGGACGGTGACCGCAACCTTCGGGTCCACAGCGGACACGGTGCAGCCCTGCACAGCGATGGTCAGGTCGGCGTTGGCCAGGGCGGTGTAGACAGGGCCCACGGCCTTGCCGGTGAGCACCGCAACCCGGGCGGTGGTGGCGTCGGCGTAGGTACCGGCCAGACGGGCAGCCTCACGGATGGCGCCGGCCACGTCCTCGCTGACGGAAGCGGTGAAGCCCTCGCTGTTGACCAGGGTCACAACGGGCAGGCTGAACGCATCACACAGACGGACAAAGCGGGCAGCCTTGGACACGCTGCCGCGGCACAGGGCGCCCGGCTCGGTGGCCACAACGCCCACGGGATTGCCGGCCACGGTGGCCAGAGCGGTGTACACGCCCTTGGCAAAACCGCCGAACAGCTCCACGGCGCTGTCCGCGTCCACCACGGCAGCGGCGGCACCGGCAGCGGTGTACTTGTTCAGATCCAGGGCGGCAGCAGGCTCGGCCGCGTCAAACATAGCGGGGGCGGACAGGTTATTGGCAGGCAGCATAGCCACCAGGCGGGCAGCAGTAGCCACAGCCTCGGCAGCGTCCTTGGCCACGACAGCGGCCACACCGGCCTTGGCGGCCAGTTCGGCAGAGCCGGCGCCTTCCACCTTGTCACCGGCAGCAGCGCTGGTGAAGGGGGCGGTGAAGAAGATCTCGCAGCCCTCGGCGGCGATGCACACGTCGGCAGCGGCGGCAGCCAGCGCGCTGGAAACGCCGCAGACACCGGTCACAACGGCCAGCTGCGGCACAACGCCGGAAATCTGGGCGATCTTTTCGGTCCAGCGGGCCTGCGCGGTCAGCACACCCAGCCCTTCGGACAGGCAGGCACCGGTGGAATCATAGAAGGTCACGACCGGATTGCCGGTCTTGACAGCCATGTCCAGCACCTTGACGCACTTGTCCACATCGGCCACGGTGACGGCCTCGCCGTCCTGACAGATGGCGTACACCGGCTGCCCGTTTGCACTGCCGAACGCGGCACTTACCGCGCTGCGGGCAAACAGGACCGTATAGGCGCCTTCGTCAAAAAACGAGGCAAGGATCTGCTCTTTGCCAAAAGTTTTAGAAGCCATAAACAGCCCTCCTGCTAAAAATAATCCAAATTAATTCTATTATACTACTTTGTCAAATACCTCACAAGAGGATTTTGACAATTTACGGCAAAACAGGCAAAATTCATCCGCAGAAATGAAAAAGCCTTTCGTTGGGGATTGGGTCCGGGCAGCCTTTGAACCAGGCGTCCCGCCAGCGGATCAGTTCCGGCTGGTCGGAGAGCGCAAAGGCAGTTGCGCCCGCGTTCTCCCCTGCCGCCACCGCGGCGCGCACCGCGCCGTCCAGCAGGGACGGATCGCTGACCTGCACCTCCAGCACCCGGGTACAGCCCGGCTCCAGCGTAAACAGGCAATGGCCCCGGTACTCCGGCCCATCCATGATCACATACCCGCGCACTGCGCCGGAAAAACGGCCCTGCACCAGGCTGTCCAGTACCTCGGCTTCCTCCACGGGGATCATCCGGATCATTGCTTTACCCCCTTGCGCGCGGCGGAACGGCCGGTGCGCGCAGGACGTTTGGATGCCTCGGCGCGGGCGGCGGCACGGGCCTGGCTGGCCTGGGTACGCGCCCGGGCCTGGCCCTTGACGGCGGCGGCCCGCAGGGCGTTTACCTCACTGCGGGTGAGTTCCCGGTACTGGCCCGGCTGCAGCATCCCCAGCTTGACCGCGCCCATGGCGCTGCGGCGCAGCCGCACCACCTCCAGCCCCACCGCTTCGCACATACGGCGGATCTGGCGGTTCTTGCCTTCCTTAATGGTCATCTCCAGCACGGTACGGCCGGGCTCGTCGGTAACCACGTTGATGACGGCGGGCTGGGTGCGCACACCGTCGTCCAGCACCACGCCCTCGCTCAGGGCCACCACCTGTTCCTCGGTGGCGCGGGGATGCACCGTGACCCGGTACAGCTTGCTGACCCCATGGGAGGGGTGCATCATCAGGTTGGCAAAGGAACCGTCGTTAGTAAGCAGGATCAGCCCCTCGCTGTCCTTGTCCAGACGGCCCACCGGGAACACACGCACCGGGTAATCCGCCACCAGATCCATCACCGTTTTGCGGCCCAGCTCGTCGCTGGTGGTGGTCACATAGCCCCGGGGTTTGTGCAGCATCAGGTAGCACATCTCCTGCTTTTTCTGCAGCCAGACCCGCTGGCCGTCCACGCTGAGCACGTCCCGGTTGGGATCCATCTTGTCCCCCAGGCCCACCGGATGGCCGTTCACCTTGACCCGGCCCTCCCGGATGATCTGCTCGGCCGCCCGGCGGGAGCAGTAGCCCTGCTCGGACAGCACCTTTTGAATTCTCGTCAATGCCATAAATTTACTCCGTCCTCATGTTCTGAAAAAGGGGCGGAAAGCCCCCGCCGGCAAGCACGATTGCCTGCAAGCCGGTCATTCGGTCGCTTCTCCGCCCGGTTTCTCTTCCTTGTCCTTTTTGAGCAGCTCGCTGAGTTTGTCCACCAGTTCCGGCACCATGTTCAGCGCACGGTCTACTGTGCTGGCATGGTCGGCCAGCTGGATGGTGCGCACGTTGCCGTTCTGGATGACCAGAAACGCGATGGGCGAGATGGAGACCCCCGCGCCGCCGCCGCCGCCGAACAGGTCCTTATTGGTTTTGCTGCCGATGTCCGACCCGCCGGAGGCAAAGCCGAACGTAACCTTGGAAATGGGCAGAATGGTTACGCCCTCCGCCGCGTTGATCGGGGCGCCTACGATGGTGTCGGCGTCCACCATCTCCCGGATTTTTTCCATTGTGACGCCCATCAGGCCCTGAATCGGATGTTCCGCCATGGGGAGCCCTCCTTATATAGATTGTGTTTCGGCAAGCTGCCGCAGACGGTACAGACCGTATACAGCTGCTGTTACCATTATAAACACCCGGGCGGTGATTTTACAAGAAAAATGTTCTTCGCCCGTATGTTCGCCCAGATAATCGGCCACCGGCTGCACCTGGTCGCACTGAAGCCGCACCAGGTTCTGCACCAGACCGGTCACATTGCCCCACGCCGCGCAGAACCGGCCGTATTGCAGGGCAGTCTCGGCGGCGTCCGCCCCCTGAAGGGGCCAGTACAGCCGCACCGCATGCACCCGCAAGCCGGCCAGAATCCGTTTGCCTACCGCGCCCACCGTGGGCAGCAGATCCAGAATACGGCGCAGCGGAACACCGGCCACCGACGGTTCCTTTTTGGATTCAGGCGCCGGGCGGGGTTCCCGGGCCGGCGCGGCAGCCGCCGTTCCGGTTTGCTGCGCGCTGCGGACTGCGGGCGGCGGGGTCGGTTCCTTCTTTTCCGGCGGCTTTTGGGCGGCCGGTGCCGCGGAAGCCTTGGCCCGTTTTTTGCGGCGAGGCCGTTCTTTTTTTGCCCGGGGCGGCGGTTCCGGCCAAAGCTGCCGGGTATAGAACAGCACCCGAAGCCGGGCGGTGAATTGTTCGTGGGCATATTCCAGCTGTACGGTAACCGGCACCAGCAGGAGCAGAAGCAGCAGGATCAGCAGCACCGCAAGCAGCCAGCCCAGCGCCTTGAGCGCCAGCAGCAGGGCGCCCATATCACATACCCGCCGGCGCTTCGTCCGGCAGTTCGCCGCCGTTGTCGGCCACCTGCTCCAGCGGCAGGTCGTCCTCATGAAGGGAGGGCAGCTGGCTCAGACTTTCCAGCCCGAAGGTGCGCAGGAACACGTCGGTAGTGCGGAAGCTTACCGGCCGGCCGGGCAGATCCAGGCGGCCGGCTTCCTCGACCAGGCCCTTTTCCATCAGGGTGGAGACGGTGGACGAGGAGTCCACGCCGCGCACCTGCTCAATAAAGGAGCGGGATACCGGCTGGTTGTAGGCAATAATCGCCAGCACCTCCAGCGCCGCCTGAGACAACGGGGTGTTACGGCGTGTATCCAGCAGTTTGCGCACCGGCTCGCCAAAGCGGGGTTTGGTGGCCAGCTGCCAGCGGTCTTCCATCTGCAGAAGGGTCAGGCCCCGGTCGCCGGAGTCATAATCGTCCCGCAGCTTTTCCAATGCCTGCTGCACCAGGGAAACGTCGATCTCCAGAATTTCCGCCATGCGGGACGCGCTGACCGGTTCCCCGTGTGCAAAGAGCATGGCTTCCACCACGGCTTTATATTCTTTCCAGTCCATTTATCAGCCCTCCCTGTGATGCGGGTTTTTGTTGCGGCGCACCGCCAGCGCGCCATTGTCGTCGATGGTGATGCGGCCGGCGCGAACCAGTTCCAGCACCGCCAGAAAGGTAGCCACCGTCTGGCTGCGGCTGTCCCGCGGGGTGAACAGCTGCCGCAACCGATGCACCTTGCCGGTGATCAGGCCCCGCAGCACATGCACCACCCGGGAGGCCACAGACACAAAAGGCGCCGTGACCAGCGGTTCAAAGCTCTCCTGCGCCGGAGGGCGGCGGCGCTGGCTGCGGCCCATCAGGCTGTTCCAGGCCTGTTCCAGCAGGGATGGGTCATGCCGCAGGGTATAGGTGGAATCCTGTTCCACCTGCATGGGGGCACGCACTGTGACAAATGCGGTGCCCGCCATCCGGCCCAGCTTGCCCGCGATCTTTTTGCACAGGCTGTACTCGATCAGCTGGCCGGTGAGTTCTTCCCGCATGCGCTCCGCCTCGGCACTGCGGGGCAGCAGCAGGAAACTTTTCATCTGCACCAGCCGGGCCGCCATCTCGATAAACTCGCTTGCCACCTCCATGCGGTTCTGCTGCAGGCTGTTGATGATCTGGGTATACTGGTCGATCAGTTCCAGGATGGAAATATCGTACAGGCTCATCTTGTTTTTACTTACAAGGTAGAGCAGCAAGTCCATTGGGCCCTCAAAATCTTCCAGTTTAAAGGTTATGGTATCCATAGAATCCTCTCATACGCAAAAATCAGAACAGCAGGCCCACAAAACCGGTGGACCAAAGAAACAGCCGGGCCAGATGCAGGTCCAGCCAGCTGAGCACAGGGTTGAATACGCCCAGAATCAGCAGCGCAAAGATGGCCAGCATCAGTATACGCTCATGCCGCATGACCCGGAAATACAGGTTTTGCGGCAGCACCACCAGCAGGATGCGGCTGCCGTCAAAGGGCGGGATGGGCACCAGATTGAACACTGCCAGATTCAGGTTCAGATAAAACAAGGTCTGAAAAAACAGGAACGCGATCACCAGCGCCAGGCCCGCGCCGTTCTGCGCCAGGCCCGCGCAGATCTGCATTCCCAGTGCGCTTACCCAGGCCATGGCCAGGTTGGACAGCGGCCCCGCTGCCGCGCTGAGGGCCATACCCCATTTGGGATTTTTGAAATACCGGGGATCTACCGGCACAGGGCGCGCCCAGCCGATACCCGCAACCAGCATACAGATCGCACCCCACGGATCCAGGTGTGCCCGGGGCGACAGGGTAAGCCGCCCCTGCCGGCGGGCGGTGGGATCCCCCAGCCGGTCCGATGCCAGCGCGTGGGCCGCTTCGTGCACCGGCAGCACCAGCACCATGGCCAGCAGCCGCGTCAGATACACCACCAGCATTTCGTAATTCATCCGCCGCGCCTCCTGGTTGTTATGCTTTTGAACCCATTACATACCGTTATATTATAGCGGTTTGGCGGCACGGTGACAAGCAAAAAAAGGTTTATGCGCTTTTTTTGAAAAAAAGTCTTGCATTTCCGGATGATTTCTGCTAGTATAATTTAGCGACTTGATTACGAGGAGGTGCAGCAAATGGCAAAGTGTGATTGTTGTGGTAAAGGCGTCGCTTTCGGCATTCAGGTGTCTCACTCCCATCGTCGGAGCAACCGTACCTGGAAGCCCAACGTGAAGCGCGTGAAAGCGATCGTTGACGGTTCTCCCAAGTATATTTACGCCTGCACCCGTTGCCTGCGCTCGGGCAAGGTCACCCGCGCGATCTGATCCGGCGTAAAGGAACACTGAGAGAAATAAACCGGCTGCCCGAATGGGCGGCCGGTTTTTCGTTTATGCGGCGGGACGCTTTTCAGGGCCTGATTCCCTGTGGAAGGGGTGCGGAAGGGCTTTTACCCCCAGCGGGAGTTATGTCAGCGGCTGTACCCGCAGCAAAAAGGAATATACATTTCCGCGCACAGACACAAGCAAGCAAAAACCCCGGAAACCAATGGTTTCCGGGGTTTTCCTGGCGGAGAGAGAGGGATTCGAACCCTCGGTGCCTTTATGGGGCACACACGATTTCCAGTCGTGCGCCTTAGACCAGCTCAGCCATCTCTCCATGCCGCAAGGCGCTTATATAATATAAACGATTTACGGCAAGTTGTCAAGAGATTTTTGCGGATTTCGTGTCAGAAATTTGCAGGGCCTTTTTCTGCCGGTCGGAACGCATCCCGTACAGGGCAGGTTTCAGCGCTCCGGGCCACATAAGCACCAGATATACAAGCGCACCGGCCGCGCCGCCTGCGCCGATCTGTATAAGCGTCCCCCATGGAGCGATATAACCGGACACAACCCCGGCTAATCCCAGCGCGGGCGCAAGGCATGCAAGAGGGCGCAGCGCCCAGCGCAGCCAGTCAAACCGCAGACCGGCTGTATCCAGCAGGCGGCGCAGGTTCATCAGACAGGTGAATGCATTGGAAAACGCCATTACACCGAGAAATCCCCCGATGCCGAACCGGGGCAGCGCCAGCAGGATCAGCAGTATCCGCAGCACCGAATCCTGCAGGCTGTACCGGAAGGTAGCCATCTGCTGGCCCATGCCTTTCAGCGCACCATCTACCATGCTTTCCACATACATGAGTGGCGTGAGCGGCCCCAGTACCGCCAGATATACCCCCACCTCACCGCTGCCGTAGAGCAACTGCCCCAGCGGCCGGGCATACAGGGTAAACAATCCACCGCCCAGCACCGAAAACGCAACGGTGAGCAGCAGCATCCGGCTGAGCAGATTCTGCAGCGAAACGGTTCTGCCCCGGATATGGGCTTCGGTGATTTCAGGCAGCAGCAGAGTAGCCAGCGCCCCCAGGATGGAGAACGGAAAGAACAGGACCGGCAGCGCCATGCCCTTAAGCGCACCGTACTGAGCCAAAGCTTCTGCCCGAGAACCGGTGTACAGCGCCAGGCAAGCCGGCACCAGTGCATTTTCGGCAGCCGCCAGCGCGCTGGCCAGGCAGCGGCTTCCCTCCAGCGGCAGCAGAATGCGCCACAGACGCGGAGTGATGTCCGCCGGAGCCCTACGGTCACCCGCAGGCAAACTGCGGCGATCCCGCAGCCAGAACAGCAGCATAAGCAGGCAGGAAACCACCTCTCCTGCCGTACTGCCCAGCATCACCGCGGCGCAGGCCCAGCCCACGCCCCAGTCCTTCACCTGCCGCAGCAGCCAGACGATCAGGGCAATGCGCAGCAGCTGTTCTGCCATCTGGCTTTCCACCGAAGGGGCCACCCGCCGCCGGGCCAGAAAATATCCCCGCAGCGCCGCAGCCACCGCCATAAAAGGCAGACTGGGGGCCAAAAGCTTCAAAGACAATTCGGCCCGGGCATCCCCCAGCAGGTACTTGGCCGCCGGATAGGCGGCAAAAAACTGCACCGCCCCTGCCGCCAATCCCAGCAATGCCCCGGTGCGGGCTACCCGCTGCAGCGCCCCTGCCGCCCGGGACGGCTGTTTACCCGCCAGTTCTTCCGCTACCAGCCGCGTAGCGGCTACCGATATCCCGGCGGTGGCAAAGGTTACGGCCAGATTATAAACCGAAAGGGCCAGCTGATACAGCCCCATCCCTTCGGCCCCGATCCAGGCCGCCAGCCAGACACGGAACAGCATCCCCACCGCCCGCAGCCCAAATCCGCTGACGGTCAGAAGCACAGCATTTTTCAGATACAGCGTTGGTTTTTGCATGGGCAGCCCTCCGTTTGCTGCCAGTATATGCACAAAGGGCAGGAAAACATGTTTTCCTGCCCTTTGTGTTGTGCTTATACCAGTGCGGCCTGGTCTGCCCGCAGCTCGATGCCGCTTTCTCCCACCTGCGCGGTAAAGCTGGAGCCCGGCACCGCCTGCCCGGCGGCGATCCGATCGGCCAGTGCCTGTTCCACCGCCCGGCTTACCTGACGGCGCAGCTCCCGCGCGCCGTAGCCCGGCTTTGCCTGCCCGGCCAGTGCCCGGGCCACCTGCGGGGTATGGTGCAGCCGGTACCCGCTGCGGCCCGCCCGTTCTTCCAGCTGGCAGAGCAGCCGGTCGGCAATTGCCTCCAGCGAATCAGCCCCCAGCGGCTCGAACACCACCGTTTCGTCCATACGGCCCAGCAGCTCCGGTCGGAAAAAGCGTTTGGCTTCTTCCAGTGCCTGTTCTTTCCGGCGTGCCAGCGTGGCTTCCGGACCTGCGCCAAATCCCACCGGGCCGGTCTGACCAGCCAGGAACCGCGCCCCCAGATTAGAAGTAATGAGCACAATCGTATTGGTGAAGTCCGCTTTGCGGCCCATACTATCGGTGAGGCAACCGTCCTCCAGGATCTGCAGCAGCAGATTCTGCAGATCGGGATGGGCCTTTTCCATCTCGTCAAACAGCACTACGCTGTAAGGACGGCGGCGCACCGCTTCGGTCAGCTGCCCGCCTTCGCCGTGGCCTACATATCCCGGCGGAGAGCCCAGCAGCCGGGCGGCGGCATGGGATTCGGCATACTCGCTCATATCGAACCGCAGCAAAGCCTTCTCACTGCCGAACCAGCTGGCCGCCAGCACCCGGGCCAGGTGAGTTTTCCCCACCCCTGTGGGGCCCAGAAACAGCATAGCGCCAATGGGGCGGCCGCTCTCCCGCAGTCCGGTACGGCTGCGCCGGATGGCCCCTGCCACCGCGGCCACCGCCCGGGGCTGGCCCACCACCTGCCCTGCCAGTTCCTGTTCCAGACGTTCCAGACGGGCGCGCTGTTTCTCCCCTACCCGCTGGACAGGTACCCCGCTGATCCGGGAAATCACCTGCGCGATGTCCTCTGCGGTCAGTACCGGAGCGGGCGCGCCCGCATCAGCTGCCCGGATCCGGGCGGCCGCTGCCGCCTCGTCCAGCAGATCTATGGCCTTGTCCGGCAGGAAACGTCCGGGCATATACCGCACCGACAAGCGCACCGCCGCCTTTACCGCCTCTTCCGGGATGGTTACATGATGATAGCTTTCGTACCGGGGCACAAGGCCCTGCAGAATCCGGCAGGCAGCCTCCGGAGAAGGTTCCTCCACCGTTACAGTACCGAACCGCCGTTCCAGCGCCGCATCTTTCTGAATGCAGCGGCGGTATTCCTCCTGGGTGGTAGCCCCGATCAGTTGCAGTGCGCCCCGGGCCAGCAGCGGTTTCAGGATACTGGCCGCGTCGATGGCGCCCTCGGCAGCGCCCGCCCCCACGATCACATGGATCTCATCGATAAACAGGATGGCGTTTTTGTCCCGGGACAGTTCATCCAGCAGATTTTTGAACCGCTCCTCAAAATCGCCTCTGTATTTGGTACCGGCCACCAGCGCTCCCATATCCAGGCTGATGACCCGCCTTCCACGCAAAGCCAGCGGCGCGGCTCCGGAGGCGATCCGCTGGGCCAGTGCCTCGGCCAGCGCGGTTTTGCCCACACCCGGCTCCCCCACCAAACACGGATTATTTTTGCGGCGCCGGCACAGGATCTCTTCCAGGCGGGCCAGTTCTTCCTCCCGGCAAAAGACCGGATCCAGCGCCCCTTCCGCGGCCATGCGGGTCAGATCCTGGCCGTACTTTTCACTGGCCCGGCTGGCCCTGGCGGGTGCGGCGGCCCGGGGCGGCGGCAGCGGCAGCACCAGCTGACCGGACAGCTGACGGCATTCCCGGGCCGCCTCACCGGTCTCTACCCCCATCTGGGCCAGCCACAGGCAGGCGGTGCAACCCGGATCCTCCAGCATGGCACAGAGGAGATGTTCCGTCTGCACATATTTGATGCGGGCGCTGCGGGCCCCCACCTTGGCAAACTCCATGGTTTTACGCAGTTCCGGCGCGGGAGCACTGCGCACCGCCGACGCGCCGGGAGCCGCCAGTGCCTCCACCCGGCGATCCACCGCCTCGGCGGTGATCCGGTGCGCGCGCAGAAACGCGGTGGCCGGACCGGGGCCTTGCTGCAGAATCGCTGCCAGAAGATGCCCGGTACCTGCCTGGGCCAGGCCCTGCCGTCCGGCCAGAGACAGCGCCTGCCGCAAGGCCTGCGCTGCCGACCGGGAATATCCCCGATACAACTGCATAATCGTTTCCTCCGATGGCAAAAGATTACGCCCGGAGTATGGACACAGTAACCACGTTTCAATCAGCAAGGTGCAAAAACGCCCGCCGGAAATTCCGGCGGGCATTTTGCTGGTATGGCTTACAGCACACCTGCTTTGCACATTTCGATAAACTGACGGGCCACCCGCGGGCTGCGGCCGCCCGCCCGGATGGCAAACGCCTCCGCCCGGGTCAGCAGCTGGTCGGCAGGCTGATCCACGCCGTACTGGGCGGCCAGATCCTGCACAATGCGAGAGAACCGCTCCTTATCCGGGCGGGTAAAGGTGACGGTCAGGCCAAACCGGGCCGACAGGCTCATCAATTCCTGCATGGTATCGGCATGGTGGATATCATCCCCTTCCCGATCCGACAGGGTTTCCTTGATCAGATGGCGGCGGTTGCTCGTGGCATAGACCGCAATGTTGCTGCTGCGGCCGCCCACACTGCCTTCCAGAATGGCTTTGAGGGCGGCGAAATTGTCATCATTGACAGCAAAGCTCAAATCGTCAATAAACAGGATGAACTTCAGCGGATTGGCGGCCAACGAATCCATCAGCCGGGGAATCTGGTACAGCTGGTGTTTTTTCACCTCCACCAGGCGCAGCCCCTCCGGCGCGAACCGGTTGGCAATGGCCTTGATGGCGCTGGATTTGCCGGTGCCTGCATCCCCGTATAGCAGCACATTATTGGCCGGCTGGCCAGCCAGCAGCGCCCGGGTATTGGCTACCACCTTTTCCCGTTCAGTCTCGTAACCAGGCAGCTGGTCCAGCCGCTGGGGATCAGGATGCTCCACCGGGATCAGCCGGCCGTCCTTGACGGTAAACACATGATACCGGGCAAACATCCCGTAGCCGGTACGGCCCGCATTGGCCAGCCGCGCTTCATAGGCGGCTGCAAGATCCGCAGGAGTAGTGTTCCACCGGGGCAGGAATTCCAGCCGGGGCACCGCCGCAAGCACCTCATCACTTGCCAGGGCGGTAAGACGGCTCAAAAACGCAAGTTCCTTGTCCAGCATGGCACGCATCCCCTCCGGTGCGCCGCCAGGGCCGCAGTACCGCACCACATACAGGTCCTCCTGCTGGAGCACGGCTTCTTTCAGGTATCGTCCCCAGTCCAGCGTATGGGGAAACAACGCCGCGCAAAACGCACCGTAGGCGTCCGCAAAGGCAATTTCATTGTCAGGATCGCATTCCAGCAGGGCCAGCAGGCGGGCCACTACAGGGTCTTCCAGCAAGCCGCGAAAAATCACAAGGCCCCGCATCCGCAAGGCAATCGGTCGAATCTGCATATACTGTTCCTCCCTCTCCTCGGCAGGTGTACACCCTCCGCGGGAATGGTTTCATTATACCGCGGGCTCGCCCTCCGCTTCAAGCCACTACTTGACAAAAGTGCATGAATGTTGTAGGGTAAAGATTATTGAATTTGCCAAGAAACGACCATTCAGAGAGGGGCCTTGACCGTATGTTAACCTTGGATCGTATCTACCACGCCGCGTTTGTGCTCAAAGAAGTGGCCCGCAAAACCGACCTGATTGCCGCGCCCAACCTGTGCCCTGACGCCCAGCTGTATCTGAAAACCGAAAACCTGCAGGTAACCGGCAGCTTTAAGCTGCGTGGCGCCTACTATAAGATCAGTCAGCTCTCCGAGGAAGAAAAAGCCCGGGGCATTGTTGCCTGCAGCGCCGGCAACCACGCCCAGGGCGTGGCACTGGCCGCCACCAAAAGCGGGATTCCCAGCACCATCTGTATGCCGGACGGCGCCCCCATCAGCAAGGTAGAGAACACCAAGCGGCTGGGCGCCAAGGTTCAGCTGGTAAAAGGTGCTTATGACGATGCGTATGCCTACGCATGCCGCTTGCAGGAGGAGACGGGCGCCACCTTCATTCATCCCTTTGACGACGATGAAGTAATTGCCGGGCAGGGCACCATCGGTCTGGAAATTCTGGATCAGCTGGCCGATGTGGACGCGGTGATTGTTCCCATCGGCGGCGGCGGCCTGATCAGCGGTGTGGCGTTTGCCATCAAGAGCCTGAAGCCGGAGTGTAAGGTATACGGCGTTCAGGCGGCAGGTGCCCCCAGCATGTTCAACAGCGTGAAGGAGCACAACCAGATCACCCTGGACACCGTATCCACCTTTGCTGACGGCATTGCGGTGAAGCATCCCGGCGACACCACCTTTGCCTTAGTGGAAAAGTATGTGGATGAGGTTGTGACCGTAACCGAGGACGAGATTGCCGCCGCCGTGCTGGCCCTGATCGAAAAACAGAAATTGATCGCCGAAGGCGCCGGCGCTGTAAGCGTGGCCGCAGCCATGTTCGGCAAGCTGCCGCTGACCGGCAAAAAAGCTGTTTGTGTGGTAAGCGGCGGCAACATCGACGTGAATATCCTGAGCCGTGTGATTACCCGTGGCCTTGTGATGAGCGGCCGGAACGCCAACCTGACCATTGCACTGGAGGACAAGCCCGGCCAGCTGCAGGGCGTCAGCGAAATTATCAGCCGCTGCGGCGCCAACGTGGTGAGTGTACACCATGACCGGGGCGACACGAGCATGTCCATTACCAGTTGCTTCCTGAAGCTGGGCCTCGAAACCCGCGATCAGGCTCAGATCGAACAGATCCGCGAGGAATTGACCAAGGCAGGCTTCAAGCTGGTCACCGAGCGGGTATAATACGATTGCACAAGGGCCGCCTTTCCAAGAAGGGCGGCCCTTGGTTTGTCATTTTTGCCATCCAAACATGTTCCAAAGTTAGTTATACAGGGGGTACAGCTTGCATTGCGAGGATTCATCGCTTATTTTTTATGTTTCATAGCCAAAAGCTTTTTCTTGTGTTTGTGCAGTATTTACACGGCAAAATTACCAAATTCGCAGGAATGATTTCATGCTTCATGCGAATAGTCTTTTTCGCTGCTTTCCTGTATGATAATAAAACAGTGTGCGAGAGGCAGAGCGCAGCACAGAACCATCCGGTTTGTGCTGCGCTTTTTTATATGCACAAAAAAACGGAGGCAGTAATGAAAAAAGTTCTGAAACGTACCGCGCTGGCTTGCGGGGTGCTTGTGGGTGTTCTGATACTGGCAGTTGGCGGATACATCGGGTATCTGCAGCTGCAGTATTACCGGATCGAGGACGGGATTGCATTGGAAGTAGTCGCCCCACAGGAGGCGTTGCTGCAGACCGACACCCCCTACACCGCCGTAAGCTGCAATCTGGGATTCGGCGCTTATGGGCCGGAATACTCCTTTTTTATGGATACCGGTGTTATGGAAGACAGAACCCCCACGCAGGGGTTATACGGCAAGGCCCGGAGCCTGGAAGATGTAATGCGCAACACCACACTGGCCCTTGAAACCTTGCAACCGCTGGACGCAGACTTTCTGCTTTTGCAGGAGATAGACCGGAATTCTCACCGCAGTTTTCAGGTAGACCAGCGGGAAATGGTTGCCGAGGCTTTTCCCGACTATGGCTATACCTGGGCGGAAAACTTCCACAGCGGCTACCTGGCGTATCCGCTGAATGATCACCATGGTGCGGTGACGGCAGGACTTCTGACCCTGACCCGCTATTCCGTAACCGATGCGGTGCGCCGCAGTTATCCGATTGACGATAACTTTTTCATCAAGTTCACCGATCTGGACCGGTGTTTTTCGGTCATGCGGCTGCCCGTAGAGGACACCGACCGGCAGCTGGTTCTGATTCACAGCCACATGTCCGCCTACGACAGCGGTGGAATTATCCGGGCCCAGCAGCTGGAACTGTTGTGCCAGGTTCTGGAAGAAGAATACGCCGCCGGAAACTATGTGATTGTGGGCGGCGACTTCAACCACGCTCTGTATGGCACTGAACTGGCATTCCCCAGTCAGCAGCAGTTCCCCGGCTGGGTGCAGTCGCTGAACGACAGCGATCTTCCGGAACACTTCTCGTTTGTGCAGGCGGACAACGGCTTTGCCGTCCCCACCTGCCGCGGCGCGGACATTCCTTATAAAAAAGGCGTCAACTACACCACCGTAGTGGATGGGTTTGCCGTATCGGACAACGTGATTGCCCGGGCGGAGAATCTGGACACGGATTTTGCATTCAGCGACCACAATCCGGTACAGCTGACCTTTGAACTGACCGCCTGACAAAACGCTTGTATCTGCGTACCAATCCGCAACCGACAGGCTTCTCCTCTCCTGCCCGGCTGCCGGGTTTTGGCGCACACAGCAAAAGCCAGGGACGTATCCCAGCGGGGGAAACGTCCCTGGCTTTTTGTGTTTTATCCCATCGCCGGCTCGCCGCCCGCAGCCCGGATCTTCTCCTGCGTATCCGCCAGGACCTGCTGCCGGAGTGCCAGCATAGCCGGAAACTCCTCCAGATTCTCCCAGCCGTAGGTCTGCTGCAGCTGGTATTCCAGCGGAATCCAGGTGGCAATGTCCGACTCGTTGTGCTGAATCACCGCCTCAATCCGGTCCAGCGCTTTGTACAGCCGGGCCTCCGGGGTCTGCTGGGCATCCATCTCGGCAAACAGGGCATGCATCTGTGCCGCATCGGCAGCCGGGGCGGTATCTACCAGCTTCGCCAGCGCCAGGTGTTCCTGGCTGCGGTGCTCGTCCGTTTTTTCAAACGCCGGAATATCCCCGGTCACAGCCTCACCCAGGTCATGGATCAGGCACATCCGGATTACCTTGTTCATATCCAGATCCGGGAACTCCGGCATCAGCAGCATGGCCAGCAGCGCCGTGCGCCAGCTGTGTGCCGCCACCGTTTCCCGCACGCCACCAGCCGTATAGGCATGACGCGGATTGGTTTTCAATGTTTCTATCCGGCGCAGAAACGCAAGAAGCTGAGCAGTTTCCATCGAGTTTCTCTCCTTTCGCAAACAACACGCTGATTTGCTGAACAGTATAGCATACCCGGCCGGCAAATGCCATAGCATACACCAGAAGGAGGGTCTTGCATTATGTTGTTTGTTTTTCTACAGAACATTGCCGCTCACATGCTTTTCTGGGCACTGCATCTGGAAGCGGGCAGTTTTCCCCGGCCGCTTTCTCCCCGGCAGGAGGCAGAGGCGTTCCGCGCGCTGCGGGCGGGCGACCCACAGGCCCGGGACAGAATTATCCGCCACAATCTGCGGCTGGTGGCGCACATTGCCAAAAAATATTATGCATCTTTTGGGGATCAGGATGACCTTATCAGCATCGGAACCATAGGGCTGATCAAGGCGGTGAACAGCTTTGACTCCGAAAAGCAGGCGCGGTTCAGCACCTATGCCAGCCGGTGCATTGAAAATGAGCTGCGGATGCAGTTTCGCAAAGTACGCCGGACACCTGCCGCTCTCTCCCTGCAGGATCCGCTGGACAATCAGGAAGGCGGTCTGACGGTTATGGATGTGGTGACCGACAACTTCCTTTTGGACGAGGACTACGAGCAGCAGGAGGAGCAGCTTCGCCTGCACGAGTTGGTGGATGCTCTGCAGGGCCGGGAGCGCCAGGTTCTGGTTTTGCGCTACGGCCTTGCCGGGCAATCCCCGCTGACCCAGTCCGAAGTGGCGCAGATTCTGGGAATCAGCCGCAGCTATGTATCCCGCATTGAGAAAAAGGCGGTGGAAACCCTGCGCAGGCGGTGGGATAAAGAGCCGCATTCCTGCAAACCGAAATAATAGCCGGACAGTCGTTTTTCTGAAGCGCAGCTTTTTGTCCCTCGTAAGGCAGAAAAAAGCCCCGGAATCTGACTGAAGCAGCCAATTCCGGGGCTTTTTATGTGGCTCCCCAAGTTGGACTCGAACCAACGACCCTGCGGTTAACAGCCGCATGCTCTACCGACTGAGCTATTGAGGAACGGAACATATACTATTATAGCGCGTTTTTTTGATTTTGCAAGAGGGTTTTTGCATTTTTCCCATTTGGTTGACGGGCCAAGGGCGGGCATATTATAATACTGTCTGTGGAATTTTGTGCTGTACACCCCCCGCGGGTTGGCGTCTAGATCGGAAGAGGACAAAGCATGCAAAAGAAATTTGACTGGAAAGAAGAAGGCATCACCCTGCTGCTGGAACTGATCGGCAGTTTTATGGTGAGCATCGCCCTGTACAATTTTGCCGCGCAGGCGGAATTTCCCATGACGGGTTTTTCCGGCCTGGCGCTGATTCTGTATCGTTTGTTCGATCTTCCTATTGGTATCACCACCATCGTGATGAATATTCCGGTGGCACTTTTATGCTACAAGCTGCTGGGGCGCGCATTTTTTCTGCGTTCCATGCGGTGTATGGTGATCAGCAGCCTGATGGTGGACTATCTGGCTCCCCTGCTGCCGGTATACCGGGGCGACCGGATCCTGGCTGCGATCTGCACCGGCGTACTGGGCGGTTTCGGATATGCGCTGATCTATGTGCGCGGCTCTTCCACCGGCGGCGCAGACTTTATCACCATGGCAGTCAAGGCGGTGCGGCCGCATCTGTCTCTGGGCGCAATCGTGATGGCGCTGGACATGGCCATTGTGCTGCTGGGCGGCATTATCTTTCAGGACATGGACGGCATCATCTACGGCTGTATCATCAGTTATATCTACTCCATCGCGGTGGACAAACTCATGTACGGCATGAACGCCGGCAAACTGGCGCTGATTGTCACCGCGCCGGAAAACGGCTCCATGGTCAGTCAGGCTATTCAGGATGCCTGTGACCGGGGCGTTACCCTGCTGAAAGGGCGGGGCGGCTATACCAGCGATGACAAATCGGTGGTAATGTGCGCCTGCAGCAACAAACAGATGATCGAGGTAGAGCGGGTCGTGCGCAAGGTGGATCCGCAGGCGTTCATTATTATCCTCTCCTCCCATGAGGTGCTGGGAGAGGGCTTTATTGAGCGCTGAACCCTTTTACACACAAACGGCCTCCATGCCTGCGGGCATGGAGGCCTTCGTTTTGCAGAATTACTCGCCGATCTGGGCCAGGCTGGGCATGACCGCGCCCTTCTGCGCCACCGTGAAGGCGGAGCAGCGGGAGGCAAAGGTCAGCAGCCGGGACAGCGCCGCGCTGTCCAGACCGGGCAGGTCGGTGGGGGTACAGCCGTTTTCCAGCAGCTGATAAAGCAGCGCGCCGATAAAGCAGTCCCCTGCGCCGGTGGTATCCACGACCGGGCCCGGGCAAACCGGGCAGGCTGCGTGGCCGGCAGGCGTCCAGGCTTCCGCGCCGTCCGCGCCTTTGGTGATGACCACCATACGGCAGCTGGCGGTCAGCAAGGCTTTGGCTGCCGCTTCCCGGTCCGCGATACCGGTGACAAATTCCACCTCTTCCTCCGACAGCTTCACGATGTCGGCCAGCGGCAGGAACTGGCGGATGGCGGCCTGACAAGAGGCTGCATCCGGCCAGAGCGGCAAACGCACATTGGGGTCAAAGCTGACGATGGCCCCATTTTCCCGGGCAATCTGGATCGCCCGGCGGTGGGCCTGGCGCACCGGTGCATCCACCAGATCCACCGAGCAGAAGTGCAGCACGCCCGCATCCCGCAGCAGAACCGGGTCGATCTGGTCTTCGTGCAGGAACAGATCGGCGCTGGGTTTGCGGTAAAAACTGAACTGCCGGTCGCCGTTTTTATCCAGGGCCACAAAGGCCAGGGCGGTATTGGCTTTGTCGGTGCGGAAAACACCGTCTGTTTCCACCCCGTGGGCCTGCAGATTGGCCACCAGATAGTCGCCGAACGCCTCGGTGCCCACCTGCGAGATCATGGATGCATGACCGCCCAGGCAGGCCACCGACATCGCCACGTTGGCAGGCGCACCGCCTGCCACCCGGTCAAACCCGGTTACATCCGCCAGAGCACAGCCGGACTGCTGCGGTACAAAATCAATGAGAAGTTCCCCAATTGCCACCAGTTTTTTCATTTCGTTTCCTCCTGCGGTACAAGCCAGCGCATCTGACAGGGCTGCATCCAGCCGATGCTGCCCTCCATCACATCACCGCTGACCAGATCCACCCAGCGGCCACCTACCAGCGGCGTGGTGAGCTCCTGCCAGCTTTCCGAGAAATTGAACACCGCCAGCAGGCAGCGGCCCGCCTTCTCCCGCACCAGAACCAGCGCGTGAGGGTTGCCGCAGTCAGCGGTATGTACAGCGGCATCCGCGTCAAACAGCGGTTCGCCCCGGCGCAGGGAGATCAGCTTCTGCAGGCCGGTAAACATCCGCCCTTCCACCGTCTCCGGATTGTGCCGGTTCTGGGCAGCTTCCCAGCTGAAAACGCCCCGGTGCAGGAAACGGCTGTCCCCTGCTTTGGCGGGATCATTCTTGTAGCTGTAATCGTTGCGGGCCGCGATCTCGTCCCCGCTGTAAATCACCGGAATACCGGACTGGCTCAGAATCAGGCCGTGAATCAACAGATCCCGGCGCAGGGCCATGTCCAGCGCCCCGTTGTCACGCTGTTCCAGCGCCGCCTGCACACCGCACAGGCTGGCGGCGGTGCCGCAGCTGCGGGCGTCCTGGGTAGCGGGATCGTAGTTGTACAGCTCGCCCCGGGCGAACGAACCGGGATAGTTGCCCTCAAAGAAATGGTAGAGGAATTTTTTGTGCTCCAGCGGATCCATCCCCAGATAACGCACCGATTCCTCTTCCAGGCCCCAGCCGATGTCGTCGTGGCAGCGCACATAGTTGACAAAGGTATATTCCCGGGGCAGGGCCGCCAGTGTATCCAGCTGCCAGCGCAGCAGGGTAGCGTCCCGGGTGGCTACCGTATTCCAGATGCAGACCATACTGCTCACGTTATAGAGCACGTCGCATTCCGGCTTATCCACCGGGCCGAAGTAGGGGGCTACCTCGTTGGGCTTCATGACCACCTCGCCCTTGAAGATCACCGCCGGGCAGACCAGCTTGGCCAGGATGCGCAGCATCCGCATGATGGTATGCACCTGAGGCAGGTTGCGGCAGCTGGTACCCAGTTCTTTCCAGATATAGGGCACGGCATCAATGCGGAACACGTCCACCCCCAGATTGGCCAGGAACAGCAGGTTGCAGGCCATCTCATTGAATACCACCGGGTTGCGGTAGTTCATATCCCACTGGTAGGGATTGAAGGTGGACAGCACATACTTGCCCATCTCCTCACACCAGATGAAGTTGCCCGGCGCGGTATTGGGGAACACCTGGGGCATGGTCTGTTCAAACTGGCGGGGAATGTCATAGTTGTCGTAGCACTGGTAGCGGGCCTGGTACTCCGGATCGCCTTTCCGGGCGCGGACGGCCCAGTCGTGCTCATCGGAGGTATGGTTGACGATAAAGTCCAGGCACAGGCTCATTCCCCGGGAACGGCAGGCATCCGCCAGCTTTTCCAGCGCCTCGTTGCTGCCCAGGCGCGGATCCACCTGACGAAAGTCGCTTACCGCGTATCCTCCGTCGTTGAACTCCGCCGGCATCTTGAGCAGCGGCATCAGGTGCAGGTAGCGCACCTGCAGCTCCGCAAGATAATCCAGCTTTTCCCGCACACCGTCCAGGCTGCCGGCAAACAGATCGGTATAGAGCATCACGCCGATCATATCCGACCGGCGGTACCAGTCGGGATCCTTCTCCCGGGCGGCGTCCAGCTTGACCAGAGCGCTTTTTCTCTGGATGAAAAATTCCCGGGCGGCATCCAGCAGCTGCTGGAAGTGCTCCGTCTGGCCATACAGTTCGCAATAAAGCCACTTGAACTCGTCGTAACAAGCAGCCAGCCGCCGGTCAAACCGGCGGGAACGGGCAGCCGCAGTGGATTCACTCATGGGTATCCTCCCCCTGGCGCGCCGGCTGACGCCGCACCTGCTCGTCGTTGGCACGCCAGGTACGGGGCGACACGCCCGTTTCTTTCTTGAATACTTTGGAAAAATGCAGCGGATTGGCATAACCGACCATCGGCGCAATCTGACTGATGGGGTAATCGGTGCTGCGCATCAGCTCCATACTTTTGGACAGCCGGTACCGGATCAGGTATTCCTGGGGCGTGCTGCCCATCATCTGCCGGAACACCCGCCCGAAGTAGGTGCGGTTCAGGTTACAGGCAGCCGCCACCTGCTGCACATCAATGTCCCGGTGATAGTTCTGCGCGATGAAGTTCAATGCCTCCTGCACGTAGAAGCTCTTCTGGGACTGGTTGCGCAGCTCCCGGCGGGAGCTGGAGGCCTGGGTAAGCGCGTCCAGCAGCAGGTACAGATGGCCCACCAGAAACAGCGGCGACGCATCCTTGCTGCGGACGATGGCTTCCATCTCCTGACGCACCGGGCGGTGTGCCAGCGGCGAGCGGAAGCGGTATACCGGATGAGCCATATCCAGCCCGGCCTGTTCCAGGCGTTTCAGCGCCTGAATCCCGTCAAACTCCACCCAGGCATAGGTCCAGGGGTCTTTTTCGTCCGCCCAGTAGGTATTGACCTGGCCGGGGCAGATCAGGAAACCGTTCCCCGCCGAGAGCTCATATTCCCGGTCCGCCCCGTCCGGCCCGGCACTACGCAGAACGCCGCGTCCGGACAGGATCAGATGGAACAGGTAATGGTTGCGGATGGCCGGGCCAAAGGAGTGCAGCGGTTTGCACTCCTCCCAGCCGTACTGAAAGATCAGCAGATCCACAAAGTTCTCGTTGGGAAAGATGGAAAAGGAATAGTTGTCATCCATGAGGATCTCCTTGCCCGGCCGCCGGCCGGCTTTTAACCCTGTCGGGTCAGTTCAAACTGCATGGCCCGGTAGTCGCCGCCCACATGGGGGAGCGGGATACCGCCGTACATCAGAACATCGCCCCGCACCGCGCCCTCGCCGTTTACGGAGTAGAGCGCATCCGGCAGAAGGCCGCGGGGGTATACAGTGGCAAAGGCGTCATTGGAGCGGGCCATACCGGTGACCACCGTTACCAGTGCCGCCGAACCGTCCGGCGCGGTCTGCTGCCAGGCGGTGAAGGGGCCGGGAACAAAAGGATCGGTAAGACGGTCATAATCGCCGTACTGGATCAGATCGTACAGATGCCGGAACCGGTCGATCTGCAGACGCATCTGCTGACGCTCCACCACGCTGAGGCTGCGGGGATCCAGCTCATAGCCAAAGGTTCCCGCCATCGCCACCGCCGCCCGGGTATCCAGCCCGGTAACGCGGCCGGTCTGCTCGTTGGGAACTGCCGACACATGGGAGCCCACCACGCTGACCGGATAGCAGAAGGAGGTGCCGTACTGGATCAGCAGGCGGTCCATGGCGTCGGTGTTGTCACTGGCCCAGATCTGCGGGGTGTAGTAGAGCATGCCGCAGTCAAACCGGCCGCCGCCGCCGCAGCAGCCTTCCAGCAGGATGTGCGGGAAGTCCTTGCGGAACTGTTCCAGCATAGCGTACACGCCCAGCACAAACCGGTGGTAGACCTCGCCCTGCCGCTCGGCAGGCAGCGCGGCAGACAGCACATCGGTCAGGCTGCGGTTCATGTCCCATTTCACATAGGTGATGTTGGCACTGGAAAGCACCTTTTTGATCTGGGCATACACATACTGCCAGACCTCGGTGCGGGAGAAATCCAGCACCAGCTGGCTGCGGCCGCGGGTGACCGGCCGACCGGGAATGCGCAGCGCCCAGTCGGGATGCTCGGCAAACAGCCGGCTGTCCTCGCTGACCATCTCCGGCTCGATCCACAGACCGAAGTTCAACCCCAGTTCATTGACCGCATGCACCAGGGGCGCCAGGCCGCCGGGCAGCTTCTGCTCGTTGACGAACCAGTCGCCCAGGCCGCCCCGGTCGTCGTTCCGGGTGCCGAACCAGCCGTCGTCCATCACCAACAGTTCCACGCCGGTTTCGGCGGCGCAGCGGGCGATCTCCAGCAGCTTTTCGGAATCAAAATCAAAGTAGGCCGCTTCCCAGGTATTCAGCAGCACCGGGCGGCGGCGGTGCGCCCATTCACCCCGGCACAGATTGTCCCGGATGGCCCGGTGGAACTGATGGGTCATGCCGGAAAAGCCTTCCCGGGAGAAGACCATAACGGCCTCCGGCGCGGTAAAGGTCTCGCCGGGCGCCAGGGTAAAGCGGAACTGCCAGGGCGAAATGCCCAGGGTCATACGGGCGGTATCGAACTGGGTACGCTCCACCGCCGCTTCAAAGTTACCGCTGTACACCAGCGCAGCGCCCAGGCACCAGCCGTGGGTCTCCCCTGCGTCGGGGGCGCAGAGCATGATAAAGTTGTTGTGCTGATGGCTGGTCGCGCCCCGGGTGGAACTGACCAGCTGGATACCGGGAGCCAGGCGGCGCCGATGAGGGTGACGCTCCCCGGTGTGCCGGCCGTCAAAGGTGATCAGGTCCAGATCGCCATGGTTCAGGTCCAGGCACAGGCTCATCACCCGGGTCAGGGCCACCGGTTTATCCCCCGCGTTTTCAATGCGGACAGCCCGCGTGATCATATCGCGGGATTCAATCACGCCGTAGTACAACACAGCCCGCAGGCCGGTGACCGGATCTTCCAGGGTGATTTCCAGCGTCTGCGCGTCCTCCTCCTGCGCAAAGAAGGCGGGCAGGCCCGGCAGGTCATACTTGCCCGGACGAATCACATGGCTCTGGTACCGCAGATCCGCCGCGCGGCTGCCGTCGGCATTTTCCACCTCCAGCACCGGAATGCGGAAATCCCCCACCCCGCTGGAGGGATACTCCTGCGGCTGGGTGTCCAGCGAAAAGGTACGGAGATGCCCCTCGCTGCTGGGATTGGGCGAAAAGCCCCGGTCCGCCTGGCGCAGCCGATAGGCAAAACTGCCGCCGCCCACACGGGGGCCGTAATAAGTATGCAACAAATAACCGCTGGGGTCAACCATAAATTGGTAGCTGCTGGTACGGGTATGCAGGGTAAACAAATGGTTTTCAGCTTGGTATCCGATCATAGGTTTGTCCTCGTTTGAAATTTGTTTCACAATACGGCAAGGCAGCCCCGGCCTGTAAGGCACGAGGCTGCCCGCCTGAAAGAGAGCATGAGGCGAGCGTAATCTTTACTTGCCGCCTGTCATGGAGATGCCTTCCACGAACTGCTTCTGGAAGATCAGGTACAGAACGAGCATGGGGATCATAGCCAGCAGGCTGCCCGCCATCAGTACCGGGTAGTTGGTGGTGAACTGGCCTTTCAGGGTGGCCAGGCCGGAAGACAGGGTCATCATGGTGATGTCGGTATTGACAACCAGAGGCCACATCAGATCCGCATAGGCGAACACCGCGGTAAACACGGTAAGCGCGGCCACCGAGGCGCCGGTCAGAGGCGCCATGACCTTGGTGAAGGTCTGCCACTGGTTGCAGCCGTCCAGACAGGCGGCCTCGCCGATCTCATCGGGAATGCCCATGTAGCTCTGGCGCAGGAAGAAGGTGCCGAAAGCACTGACCAGGCCCGGGAACACCAGCGCGAAGATGCTGTTGGTCAGGCTGAACTTGGCCAGCATCTGGTACTGCGGAATGGTGAAGATCTGGCTGGGCATCATCATCTGAATCAGAATCAGGCTGAACAGCAGATTCTTGAACCGGAAGTTCAGTTTGGCAAACGCGTAGCCCGCCATGGAGCTGAACACCACCGCGCACAGAACGCGGAAGAAGATCAGCAGGATGGTATTAATGTACAGGTTAACGAAGGGCAGGCTGGTAATGGCGTAGGTAAAGTTTTCCAGCACCGCCCGGGCCGGGAAGATGGTGGGCGGAACCTGCATGCTTTCCGCCAGGGTCTTCAGGCTGGTAAGGATCATCCACACAAAGGGGAAGATCATCACGATCGAACCGGCAATCAGGAACAGGTAGGTGAGCAGTTTGCCGATCAGCATGGAGCGCCGCAGCGATTGTTCATTTTTCATCGGAGCCCCTCCTTACACGTCGTAGTTGACCCACTTCTTCTGGCCGATGAACTGGATGATGGTCACCAGGCCGATAAGCAGGATGGTCCACATACAGATAGCCGCCGCATAACCCTTGTTGCCCGCCACGAACGCTTCGCGGTAGAACAGGTACATCAGGCTCTGCACGTCCGGCAGAACCGGGTTGGAGGTGTCGATCATCATGTAGATCAGGTCGTACACCTTCAGGGAGGCCATCATTCGCATGATCAGGGTAACGAACAGGGTGGGCGAGATCATGGGCAGCGTAATGCTGAAGAACTGCCGGATCTTGCTGGCGCCGTCGATGTCGGCGGCTTCGTAGTAGGTGCGGCTGATGTTCTGCAGGCCGCTCAGCAGCAGCACCGCGTCGTAACCGACCGCGCTCCAGATCGCCACGATCGCACAGGCGATCAGGGCGGTGGAAGGATCGGTCAGCCAGTTGACCTGTCTGCCCAGAATGGTATTGATAATGCCGTACTGGCCATTGAACATCCAGCGCCAGACCATGGCCACCGCCGCGGGGGCCACGACCATCGGCAGGAAGTAGATGGCGCGGAATCCGGACTTGAACCGGACCTTGGCGTTCAGCAGCAGAGCCACCAGCAGGGCTACCGCCATGCCCACGGGTACGGTGAGCACGCAGAACCAGATGGTGTTCAGGGTAGCCTTCCAGAACTCGGGGGTGCTGAACATGGTGATGTAGTTTTCAATGCCGTTGAAGGTGGATTTGCCAAAGGTCTGCGTTTTGGAGAAGCTCAGCCGGATGGTATCCAGCAGCGGGTAGTAGTTGAGGATCAGCAGGCCCAGAATGGTGGGCGCGATCATCAGATAAGCCCAACGCTGTTCCCGCTTCTCCGCCTGCGTCAGTTTTTGCTTCATGATACGATCTCCTCTCCAGGCATCCGCCGCAGAGCGCGGCCCCGAAGAGCCGCGCTCCCCTGCCGCGGGGCAAAAGGCCTGATCAGGCCGCCGCCTCGGCAATAGCGTCGTTGATGATGGTGTTCATGTTGGCCAGGCCGGTGTCGATGTCCACAGTACCGCCGTAGATCTTGAGCAGCTCATCGGTGATCTTGCTCTTCCAGTTGGGACGGGACTTGTCGTTGACCGACTGCACGCTGTAGTCGAACATCTCGATGAAGGCTTCCACGTTCAGGTCGTAGTCGAACTGGTCGAAAGCGGAGACCCAGGTGTCTTCCAGGCCGATGTAGGCCGGGATGGCGGCGCCGCTTTCACCCTGGATGCGCTGGCCTTCTTCGCTGCCCAGGAAGCGCAGGAAGTCCAGAACGGTTTCGTTATTCTGGTTGTTGGCGCTGGTGGCGTAGCACAGACCGTTGGAGATGGTGGCGCGGCCGTCGCCGCTGGCGGGGTTCGGGCAGGCAGGCAGAACCGCGACATCCCATTTGCCCTGCATGTCGGGGTAGTTCTTCATCTCGCTCATGATGTTCCAGTCACCCTCCAGGAACATGGCGCCCTGGCCGGAGAAGAAGGCGTTGCCGGGAGCGGTCTCGGCGAAGTAGACCTGATCGGGGCACCACTCATTGTCCTGCAGGCCGATGTAGAACTTCATGGCTTCGATGGTGGCGGGCTGATCAAAACCGGCAGCGGTCTTGTCCTCGTTCAGGATATAACCGCCGTTCTGGTAAACGAAGTTCCAGTAGCCCAGCTGGTCGTCGGCGTAGGCCATGTAGCCGTACTTGCCGGTGGCCTCGTAGATGGCGGCGCTGGCGCTTACCAGGTCATCCCAGGTCCAGGTGCTGTCGGGGTAAGCCACGCCGGCGGCATCGAACATTTCCTTGTTGTAGACCAGACCGACGGTATCCTTATCCTTGGGCACGCCGTAGATCTTGCCGTCGCTGCCCTGCGCATTGGACAGGGACACTTCGGAGTAGTGGGAGGTGTAGAAGTTGGGATCCTCCTCGTCATACAGGCCGCTCAGGTCGGCCAGCATGCCGTTATCGGCGTACTGCAGGATGTAGTTGGTATGCATCCAGAAAACATCCGGCAGGGTGTTGGAGGTGGCGGCAGCTTCCAGCTTGGTCCAGTACTCGTCCCAGCTGGTAACCTGGATCTCCACCGTCACGTCGGGGTTGATCTCGTGGTATGCATCGGCCAGGGCCTGCATGCCGTCGCGCTGGGCGGTATCCCAGATCTGCATGGTGATGGTGCCGTCGCTGCTCTTGGAGCCGCAGCCGGTAAAGCTGAATGCCAGCGCCGCAACCAATACCAGCGCCAGGATGCTTGCAATCTTTCTCATGTGGATTTGCTCTCCTTTCAAACTTTGCGAACCGTTTTCCGCAGCGGCCGTCTGCGGTTTTCGTTGATTATATGGTATGGCGATTTGCGTCTGGGGTAAATGGGGGTATGCAGTATAAAACATGTGTTTTTGCGACTTTCGTCGCATTTAGAACAGGTCCGGTTGCATTTGGACTATTACGCCCGTTTTTCTTCCCGTTTGACAGCTCTTTCTGTGCAAAATGACAATGATTTTTTTGTTTCATCTTGTGTTTGGCCGATTTCAACAAAAAGAATATGTCTTTTTTGTGAATGTCGTTCCCTTTCCATGGTGGAATGCAACTTTTTCCCCATAAAAATGACACGATGCGACTTTCCCTGTTTCGACAGTACAAAAAAGCACGGCACGCCATGCGTGCCGTGCTTTTTTGCCTGTCTGTATATCCACAGATCAGGTGTTGGGATTGTTTTTGAGCACCACGTCGTGACTGCCGCCTTCCACAATACTGGTGGAGGACACCACGGTCAGGCGGGCCTTTTCCTGCAGCTCCGGGATAGAGAGCGCGCCGCAGTTGCACATAGTGCTGCGCACCTTGTACAGGGTGGTGTTCACACCGTCCGCCAGAGAACCGGCGTAGGGTACATAGCTGTCCACGCCTTCCTCAAAGCTCAGCTTGGCGGCGCCGCCCAGGTCATACCGCTGCCAGTTGCGGGCGCGGTTGGAACCCTCGCCCCAGTACTCCTTCATGTAGCTGCCGTTGATCCGCACCTTGTTGGTGGGGCTTTCGTCAAAGCGGGCAAAATAGCGGCCCAGCATGACGAAGTCCGCGCCCATGGCCAGGGCCAGGGTGATGTGGTAGTCGTGTACAATGCCGCCGTCGGAGCAGATGGGCACATAGATGCCGGTTTCGGCAAAATACTCGTCCCGGGCCTTGGCAACCTCGATCACAGCGGTGGCCTGGCCGCGGCCGATGCCCTTGGTCTCGCGGGTGATGCAGATGGAACCGCCGCCGATGCCGATCTTGACGAAGTCGGCCCCGGCCTCCGCCAGGAACCGGAAGCCTTCCCGGTCCACCACGTTGCCGGCGCCCACCTTGACGGTGTCGCCGTATTTCTCCCGGATCCAGGCCAGGGTCTGGGCCTGCCAGGCGGAGAAGCCCTCCGAGGAGTCGATGCAGAGCACATCCACACCGGCGTCCACCAGGGCGGGAACACGCTGTGCATAGTCACGGGTATTGATGCCCGCGCCCACCACGTAGCTCTTGCCGGCGTCCAGCAGCTCGTTGACGTTTTCCTTATGGCTGTCGTAGTCCTTGCGGAACACCATGTACTTCAGATGGCCCTCGGCGTCGATCAGGGGCAGGCTGTTGATCTTGTTGTCCCAGATGATGTCGTTGGCTTCTTTCAGAGTGGTGGTGTCCGGCGCGGTGACCAGCTTGTCCAGCGGGGTCATAAAGCTGCTGACGCACACATCGGTGGACATGCGGCTTACACGGTAGTCACGGCTGGCCACGATGCCCAGCAGTTTGCCATTGGGGGTGCCGTCGTCGGTAATGGCCACAGTGGAGTGGCCGGTCTTCTGCTTCAGGGCCAGCACGTCGGCCAGGGTGGCATCCGGGCTCAGGTTGGAGTCGCTGGTGACAAAACCGCGCTTGTAGCTCTTCACATGGGCCACCATGGCAGCCTCATCCTCGATGCTCTGGGAGCCGTAGATAAAGGAGATACCGCCCTGACGAGCCAGCGCAATGGCCAGCTTCTCGCCGGAGACAGACTGCATGATGGCGCTGACCATCGGAATGTTCATGGTAAGGGGGCAGTCCTCCTGGCCTTTGCGATACTTGACCAGCGGGGTCTTGAGGCTGACCGCATCGGGGATACACTTCTCCGAAGAATAGCCGGGAACCAGCAGGTATTCACCAAAGGTACGGGAGGGCTCTTCAAAATAATACGCCATATTCTTTCTCCTTTTGTAGTTTGTCCTGATTCCGCGCGGAGAACAGAAAACGGCACGGAGAGCATAGTTTTCCGGGCCGCGCGGTAGCGTCTTATATATTTGTACGAGTATAGCACATTTTGCCGGGAAATGCAAAATGCGGGCGGCACAAACTTTTTCCCTGTGAGCGGGCCAAAACATACATTTCGCCCGCCGGAAGGCCAAACAGTCATACTTTACCGCCATTTTCACTTTTGTCCTTCACTGTGGTACAACAGGCCGGCACCCCGGCTGTGGGGCAATGCAGCAAGGAGGCCAGTCGGACGTCCGTGTGGTTTGACACTGTCTTACAATGCACAAAAACCCCCGCCGGAGGGACGGCGGGGGTTTTTGCGCAAAGAGAGATCGGCGAGACGCCCGTGAAACCGTGTGCTTGAAAACCGCAGGGGGTGCGGCAGGAGGAGGAGCACACCAGACGCCTCAGAACACATGAAAAAGGTTGTAACTTTCTTGCAATTAAATTGTAACCGTTTTGATACCCTTTGTCAATAGGTTATTTCAAAAAAGTTACAAAAATTCGAAAACGGTCCCGCACCAGCCAGATCGGCCGGGTGCGGAACCGTTCTTATTTTGGATCGGCTGAAATCAGCCCAGCCACAACTGTACATCAAAGCAGGGCTTATTTTCCCGCCAGCCGGTGATACGCCAGCTGCCGTCCTCCATGCGGGCGCGGGTCAGCGGTGCACTTTCCCCCAGAGGGATCTCCTTATGGTAGTGGATGGTCATGCGGCGAACCGCGGCGTTCTGCCACGCTTCCACCGGGATCACATCGCAGGCCACGTCGGCGTAACGGGTATTGTTCATATGGCCGTTCATATCGCACAGGGTATACCGGGCAATCGTCTCACCGGTCGGTTCCATATCCTGAGGGCGGGCGGGCAGGCCCACCTCCAGCTGGCGATCCACCTGCACAGGCCAGTCCAGCTGCATTTCGGGCGGGGCCTTGCGCAGGATATGGCGGCTTTCGGTATCCACCAGAACCCAGCGGCTGTCCACACAGGCAACCTCCTCCCCTGCCTCGTCGGTAACCAGAGTAATCCGCTTATAGGTGGCACGCTGAGGTGCTTCGGGCAGGGTAACAAAGCGCAGCGTTTCGTCCACATGGGGCACACGGTAAAATTCCAGCGTCTGACGCACCAGCAGAAAAGCCGTATGGGTGCGGGCGTACACCTCGTCGGTCAGCCCCATGGCGTTGCAATGGTCGGTGGCTACCTGCTGGGCAAAGCGAAGCAGCGCGCCGGGCAGCATACGCCCCTGGAAATCCGCCTCATGACGGAACACAAAAAACGACCGGGTAAAATCAGGGATGAAATCCATCTTCCAAGCACTCCTTTCCGATGGGCAGCGCCGCTGGCTCAGTATTCGTCACGGCGGCGGCGCACACTGCGCCGCCAGGCGATCCAGGCTACCGCCAGCACCGCCAGACCCAGCAGGGTGGGGATGGATTCGCCGCTGTCCTCGCTGTAGCTTTTCATGCTGCTCCAGGCCTTGTCCATAGCGGCGTTTACCTCGTCCGGCAGCACCTCAAAGGTTTCGGTGCTGGCCAGCACGCTCTCGTCGGGATAGGCTACGGGGCTGTATTTGATCTCGTCGTCCAGACGCTCCCACACCGTATCCAGCGGGGTGGAATAGCCCAGATAGTCGATATTGGCCAGGCCCACATCCGGCTCGCAGAGATAGTTGATGAAGATCTCCGCCGCCTCTTTGTTGGCACATCCCTTGGGGATGCAGATGGCGTCCACAAACCGGTTGGTCCCCTCTTTGGGGATCACAAAGCCCAGGTCCGGATTTTCCTCCATCATAGTCAGGGCATCGCCGGCGTAATAGGGAGCAAAGGCAGCCTCGCCGCCCTCCATTTTGTCAAAGATCTCGTCCATGACATAGGCCTGTACCAGCGGTTTCTGGGCCTTGAGTTCCTGGGCGATCTGTTCCACCTCTTCTTCGCTGGCGGGGTTCAGGCTCATGCCCAGCCGCCGCGCCGCAATGGCAAAGGCATCCCGGCTGTTGTTGAACATCAGGATCTGGCCGGAATAGGCTTGATCCCACAGGGCATCCCAGCTGTCCGGCTCCCCTTCCACCATGGTGGTATTATAGACAAGGCCCACCAGGCCCCAGGTATAGGGCACCGAATAGGCGTTGTCCGGGTCGTAGCTCAGGCCCCGGTAGGCATCGCCCACATCGCCCGCGTTGGGGATGTTGGCAAAATCCAGCGGTTCCAGCATGTCTTCGGCAATCATCTTGCCCACCATGTAATCGCTGGGGAAAATCACATCGTACCGGGCGCCGCCGCTTTTCAGCTTGGCGTAAAGGCTTTCGTTGGTGTCAAAGGTGGTGTAGTTCAGCTTGATGCCGGTGAGTGTCTCAAAGGCACTGAGCACATCCACGCTGCCGTCGGTGCCGTCGGCAATATACTGGCCCCAATTGTAGACGTTCAGGGTGATGTTCTGGTCGGCCAGACGGTCCCAGTCGTAATCCGCGGATACCGAAATATCCTCTGTGACAGGGAGGGTATCCTCCCCCGCCGCAAAAGCGGAAAACGGCAGGCAGAACGCTGCCAGCACCGCGGCCAGCACGGCCGCCGCAAATCGTTTGGTCATACTTCCTCCTTCTTCGCCGCCTTGTACCGGGCGCGGCGGCTGTCCGCCAGGTTGGAGATCAGGATGATGGCCAGAATCACCAGGAACATGATGGTGGACAGGGCGTTGATCTCCGGGCTGACCTTTTTGCGGGTCATGCTGTAGATGGCGATGGGCAGCGTTTGCAGCGTGCCGCAGGTAAAGTAGGAAATGATGAAATCGTCGATGGAATAGGTCAGGCTGATCAGAAAAGCCGAGAAGATGGCCGGGGCCAGCTCCGGCAGCACCACCTTGAAGAATGCCTGCCGGTGGTTGCAGCCCAGATCCAGCGCGGCCTCATACAGGCGCACATCCATCTGGCGCAGCTTGGGTGCCACGTTAAAGATCACGTAGGGCAGGCAGAACGAGATATGGGCGATCAGCAGGCTGGGAAAACCGATCACATCCTCCGGAAAAAAGCGCAGAAAGGCCGGGGCGTTCTGGTTCCACCAGGCAGCGGCGCCGCTCCAGGCCACGAACAGCAGCATCAGGGAAACGCCGGTGATGATTTCCGGGTTGACAACCGGAATATAACTGACATTGTTGATGATCAGGCGGCTTTTGCGTCCCATACCGCTGATGCCGATGGCCGCCATGGTGCCCACCACCGTGGCGATTACCGCGCTGATCAGCGCCAGCGCCAGGCTCAGGCCCAGGGCGCTGAGGATCATATCGTTGTGGAACAGGCTTTCGTACCATTTAAAGGTAAAGCCGGTGAAATTGCTGCGGCTTTTGCTTTCGTTGAAGCTGTAGGCCATCAGCACCACGATGGGCAGATAAAAGAAGCTGAACAGTAAGACCAGATAGGCGCGCATCAGCGCGCTGCCGCGTCGTTTGCCCATCATACCACCCCCTCAATGCCGTCCTCGCCGCCGGAGGTATTGGTGACCCCCATGCAGAGCAGCACGATCACCATAAGCACCAGGCTCATGGCGCTGCCGAGGTTATAGTTGTAGCTGTTGCCCAGGAACTGCAGTTCGATCAGATCGCCCACCAGCATGTTGCCGCCGCCGCCCAGCATCCGGCTGATGATAAAGGTGGATACGCTGGGTACAAACACCATGGTAATGCCGGTAGAGATACCAGGGGTGGACATAGGGATCAGCACCCGGGTGAGGATCATACGGGTGTTGGCGCCCAGATCCTGCGCAGCTTCGATCTCGGAATTGTCGATCTTGACCATGATGGTGTAGAGCGGCAGGATCATATAGGGCAGATAGTTGTACACCATGCCCAGCACCACCGCGCCGGAGGTGTTGATCATGGGAAAATAGGTGATGCCGGTGGGCAGCGAACAGCCAAACAGGCCGTTGAGCGCGGCGTTGACCCCGTTGACCAGATCAAACAGATGCATGGCGCCGAACAGCCGGTTGAGCAGTCCGTTGTTTTCCAGCAGGGTCATCCAGGCATAGGTGCGCAGCAGAAAGTTCATCCACATGGGCAGCATCACCAGCATCAGCATGATGCGCTGGTGGTTGGCCCGCAGGCGGCTGAGCCACCAGGCGGCCGGGAACGCCAGCACGAGGCAGATCACGGTGGCGCGGGCGGCCAGCAGCAGGCTGCGCAGGAAAACCGGCGCGTATTCCCCGATCTGGCGCAGATTGTCCAGGGTGAACTGGCCGGTCTTGTCGGTAAAGGCAAAGTAGGCCACAATCAGCAGCGGCACGGCGATGAAGATCACCATCCATACCACATACGGATAGGCCAGACGTGTATCTCGGCGCATGGCTTATTCCTCCCGGGGCATAATGTGGATCTCATCCGGCCCGATGCACATACCAATCATCTCGCCGGGCTGGCTGGCGCGGGTGGAATGGATGATCCACTCGAAATCGCCCTGCTCCACATGCATTTCAAAATGCACGCCCTTGAAGATCACATCCCGCACCACGCCGGTAAGCTGGCCCTGAATGGCCGGTACCACCTGGATGTCCTCCGGGCGCACCACCACCTGCACCAGCTGGTTGGGGGCAAAGCCCTTGTCCACGCAGGTGAATTCCCGCCCGGCAAACTCCACCAGGAAGTCCCGGTGCATGACGCCGTTGAGGATGTTGCTCTCGCCGATGAAGTCCGCCACAAAGGCGTTGGTGGGCTCGTTGTAGATATCCTCCGGGCTGCCGATCTGCTGGATCAGGCCGCCGTTCATGACCACCACCGTGTCGGACATGGTAAGGGCTTCCTCCTGGTCGTGGGTCACGTAGATGAAGGTGATCTCCAGCGCCTGCTGCAGCCGCTTGAGTTCCAGCTGCATCTCCTTGCGCAGCTTGAGATCCAGCGCACCCAGAGGCTCGTCCAGCAGCAGGACGCGGGGCCGGTTGACCAGGCCGCGGGCAATGGCCACCCGCTGCTGCTGGCCGCCGGACAGGGTGGTGACGCGGCGGCGCTCGAACCCTTTGAGGCCCACTACCTCCAGCATCTGCAGCACCTGGCTGCGGATCGCCTTTTCGTCCCGGCTTTTCAGGCGCAGGCCGAACGCCACGTTCTCGAACACGTTCAGGTGCGGGAACAGGGCGTATTTCTGAAACACCGTATTCACATGGCGCTTGTAGGGGGGCAGATTGGTGATGTCCTGCCCGTCGAACAGCACACGGCCGCTTTTGGGCTGCACAAACCCGCCGATCACCCGCAGCGTTGTGGTTTTGCCGCAGCCGGACGGCCCCAGAAAGGTGACAAATTCCTTGTCGTGAATATCCAGCGAGAGACCGGTAAGCACCGGTTCCCCGTCAAAATCCACCACGATATCCTGTAAGGAAACAACAACCGGATGTTCCATTCTGCACACGCCCCCAGAACCGGGCTGCTTTGTGCTGCCGGGGCAACACAAAAAGCGGGGGCTTTCGCCGCCCCCATAGCCCAATATTTATTAAGGTATACTATACAAAAACAGCCGAAACTTGTCAAGAAAAGGACGGGGAAAATCCATCCTGCCGCCTTGCGCCATCGCGCCGGACGCGGTATACTGGCAGAAAAGGCACAAGCGGGAGGCAGCGATGAACATTCAGATTTTTGGCACGAACAAGTGTTTTGATACCAAGAAAGCCCAGCGGTGGTTCAAGGAACGGGGCGTTCGTTTCCAGATGATTGACCTGAAACAAAAGCCCATGAGCCGGGGCGAGTTTGACAACGTCTGCCGGGCTGTGGGCGGCTGGGAAGCCCTGACCGATCCCAAGGCCAAGGATCAGGCCACCCTGACCCTGCTGCGGTATCTGGCCGGGGAGGAAGCCAAGGCCGACAAGCTGTATGAAAACCAGCAGCTTCTGCGCACCCCCATCGTGCGCAACGGCCGTCAGGCCACCGTGGGGTACTGCCCGGAGGTCTGGCAGGGCTGGGAATAACAAGACGTAAGGGCGTGACCGCGGTCACGCCCTTATCGTTTACAGCATATTGGTATACCCCATCAGGAAGCGATCCACTTCCCGGGCGGCGGCGCGGCCCTCGGCGATGGCATGCACCACCAGCGACTGGCCCCGGCGCATATCCCCGGCGCAGAACACCTTCGCCACACTGGTGGCATAGCCGTCCGGCGCGGTGGAAACGGTGCTGCGGGGGGTGCGGGCGGTGCCGAACGCGTCGGCAATGCTGTCCGCCGGGCCCAGGAAGCCCGCTGCGATCAGCACCATATCCGCCTTGATGGTGCTTTCGCTGCCCTCCACCGGCACCATGCGGGTACGGCCGGTGGCTTCGTCCTTTTCCGGCTGCAGCCGAAGGGTTACGATCTCTTTCAGGCGGCCCCGGGCATCGGGCACAAACTGCTGCACCGTGGTCTGGTACAGCCGGGGGTCGGCGCCGAACACGGCGATGGCCTCCTGCTGGCCGTAGTCGGTTTTGCAGACACGGGGCCACTGGGGCCACTCGTTGCCCGGCGCGCGGGTATCCGGCAGCTTGGGCATCATCTCCAGCTGGATCACCGACTTGCAGCCCTGCCGCAGGCAAGTACCCACACAGTCATTGCCGGTATCGCCGCCGCCGACCACCACCACCCGCTTGCCGCGGGCGGAGAGGGCGGATTCGCTCCCGGCCAGTACCGCCTTGGTGGCGGCGGTGAGGAAGTCCACCGCAAAATGGATGCCCTTGGCATCCCGGCCGGGCAGCGCCAGATCCCGGGGCTTGCCAGCCCCGGCGCAGAGCACCACCGCGTCGTATTCCGCCAGCAGGTCGGCGGCGGGCAGATCAGCGCCCACCTCCACGCCGGTGCGGAACGCAACGCCTTCCGCCTCCATCAGGCGGATGCGGCGCTCCACCACCGACTTATCCAGTTTCATGTTGGGGATGCCGTACATCAGCAGCCCGCCCGGACGGTCGGCCTTTTCCAGCACGGTGACCTGGTGGCCCCGGTGGTTCAGCCGGTCGGCGCAGGCCAGACCGGCAGGGCCGCTGCCTACCACCGCCACCCGGCGGCCGCTGCGCACGGCGGGCGGCTGGGGCTGCATGAGCCCGGCGGAGAAGCCGTACTCAATCAGCGCCAGTTCGTTTTCCCGCACGGTGACCGGATCCCCGTTGAGCCCGCAGGTGCAGGCCGCCTCGCACAAGGCCGGGCAGACCCGGCCGGTGAATTCGGGGAAATCGTTGGTTTTGAGCAGACGGGCCAGCGCATGGTCCCAGTTGCCGGTGTAGATGCCGTCGTTCCATTCCGGGATCAGGTTGTGCAGCGGGCAGCCGGTGGCCATCCCGTTGAGCACCATGCCGGACTGGCAGAACGGCACGCCGCAGTTCATGCAGCGGGCCCCCTGCTCCCGCCGCTGCTCCTCCGAGAGGGGCGGGTGAAATTCATTGAAATGCCGGATACGCTCCAGCGGGTCCTGCGACGCGGTGTTGCACCGCGTATATTCCAGAAAACCTGTTGCCTTTCCCATTTGTTCCCTCTCCTCTCATCGGCCGCTCACGGCGTAGAATGCTTCCAGTTCCGCCTGCTGCCGGGTCAGGCCCTTTTCCTCAAAACGGCCGATGGCAGCCAGCATGCGGCGGTAGTCGTTGGGCAGCACCTTTTTGAAAAGCGGCAGCCAATGGTCGAAGTCTGCCAGGATCGCCGCGCCCCGTACCGAACCGGTGGCCTGCACATGGGCTTCGATCAGCCCGTACAGTTCCTCCGCATCGTGCTTTTCGGTAACGGTGCTCATGGTAACCAGCTCTTTGTTGAGCCGCAGGTAGAAATCGTGCTTTTCGTCCAGCACGTAGGCAATGCCGCCGCTCATGCCGGCAGCGAAGTTCTTGCCGGTGGAGCCCAGCACCACCACCCGGCCGCCGGTCATGTATTCGCAGCCGTGGTCGCCCACGCCTTCCACCACCGCCGACGCGCCGGAGTTGCGCACGCAGAACCGCTCGCCGGCCGCGCCCGCGATAAAGGCCGTGCCGGAGGTAGCCCCGTACAGCGCCACGTTGCCGATGATCACATTGTCGGCCGCCTCAAACCGGCTGCCCTTGGGCGGATAGACCGCCAGGCTGCCGCCGGACAGGCCCTTGCCGAAGTAGTCGTTGGAGTCGCCTTCCAGCCGCAGGGTAAGGCCCTTGGGGATAAAGGCGCCGAAGGACTGGCCGCCGCCGCCGGTGCACTCCACCGTGAAGGTGTCCGCAGGGGCATCATGCCCCAGGCGGCGGGTGATCTCGCTGCCCAGAATCGCGCCGAAGGCCCGGTCGGTACTGGATACCGGCACCTGCACCCGGCGGGGGCCGCCCTGCATCGCTTTGTCAAAGGCGGGCAGAAGCACCCGTTCATCCAGGGTGTTCTGCAGCTTGAAATCAAACACATCCTGAGCGCGGAAGTGGCAGGCCGCGCCGCTCTGGCTGTGGTTGGCCAGCACACGGCTCAGGTCTACTGCGCCGCCCCGGCCGGTGGTTTCGGTGCGAACCTTCAGCAGATCGGTACGGCCCACCAGTTCATCCACGGTGCGCACGCCCAGGCGGGCCATGATCTCCCGCAGTTCCCGGGCCACAAAGAGCATGAAGTTCATCACGTATTCCGGCTTGCCCGCGAAACAGGCCCGCAGCTTGGGGTTCTGGGTGGCGATGCCGCAGGGGCAGGTATCCAGGTTGCACACCCGCATCATCACGCAGCCCATGGTGACCAGCGGCGCGGTGGCAAAGCCGAACTCCTCGGCGCCCAGCATGGCCGCGATGGCCACATCCCGGCCGCTCATGAGCTTGCCGTCGGTTTCCAGAATCACCCGGGAACGCAGTCCGTTCTGGATCAGGGTCTGGTGGGCTTCCGCCAGGCCCAGCTCCCAGGGAAGGCCCGCGTTGTGGATGGAGCTCTGAGGCGCGGCGCCGGTGCCGCCGTCACAGCCGGAGATCAGCACCACCTGGGCGCCGGCCTTGGCCACGCCGGCCGCCACGGTGCCTACGCCGGCTTCGCTTACCAGCTTGACCGAAATGCGGGCAGCCCGGTTGGCGTTCTTCAGATCGTAAATCAGCTGGGCCAGATCCTCGATGGAGTAGATATCGTGATGGGGCGGCGGCGAGATCAGGGACACGCCCGGCGTGGAATACCGGGTGCGGGCGATCCAGGGATAGACCTTCTTGCCGGGCAGGTGGCCGCCCTCGCCGGGCTTGGCCCCCTGCGCCATCTTGATCTGGATCTCCTTGGCGCTGACCAGATATTCGCTGGTCACGCCGAACCGGCCGGAGGCCACCTGCTTAATGGCACTGTTCTGCTCGGTGCCCAGGCGCTCCGGCTTTTCGCCGCCCTCACCGGAATTGGACTTGCCGCCCAGCCGGTTCATGGCAATGGCCATGCACTCGTGGGCTTCTTCCGAGATGGAGCCATAGGACATGGCGCCGGTCTTGAATCGCTTGACGATCTCGGTTTCCGGCTCCACCTCTTCCAGAGGGATGCCGCCGCCTGCCGGGAAGTCAAACTCCAGCAGGCCCCGCAGGGTATGGGGGCGCTTTTCGTCGTCCACGCGGGCGGTATACTCCTTGAAGCGGCTGTAATCGCTGTGCTGGGTCGCCTCCCGCAGCGCGATGATGGTTTGGGGATCGTAGAGGTGATCCTCCGTATCCTCACCGGAACGCAGCTTGTGCTGGCCCACGCTGTCCAGGGTGGTATCCACCCCCAGGCCCAGCGGATCAAAGGCGTGGCTGTGGCGGTATTCCACATCCTCGCCGATCTCCTCCAGGCCGATGCCGCCCACCCGGCTGACGGTATTGGTGAAATAGTCGTCGATCACGTCCTGCCGGATACCGATGGCCTCGAAGATCTGGGAGGATTGATAGGACTGCAGGGTGGATACGCCCATCTTGGCGGCAATCTTGACAATGCCGTGCAGAATGGCGCTGTTGTAGTCGTCGATGGCGGTGGACACATCCTTGTCCAGCATGCCCCGGTCCACCAGTTCCTCGATACACTCGTGGGCCAGGTAGGGATAGATGGCCCGGGCGCCGTAGCCCAGCAGGGTGGCAAACTGGTGCACGTCCCGGGGCTCGCCGCTTTCCAGAATGATGGAGACGGCGGTGCGCTTTTTGGTGCGAACCAGGTACTGTTCCATGGCCGACACCGCCAGCAGGGACGGGATTGCCAGATGGTTTTCGTCCACGCCCCGGTCGGACAGGATCAGGATATTGGCTCCGCCGCGCCAGGCCCGGTCACAGGTAACGAACAGCCGATCCAGCGCCCGCTTGAGCGGCGTGTTCTTATAATACAGCAGCGAGATGGTGGCAACGGCAAAGCCTTCCCGCTTCATGGCGCGGATCTTCATCAGATCCACCGCCGTAAGGATCGGGTTCTCGATCTGCAGCACCCGGCAGTTTTCCGGCTTTTCCTCCAGCAGGTTGCCGTCCGATCCCACATATACATGGGTATCGGTGACCACCTGTTCCCGGATGGCGTCGATGGGCGGATTGGTAACCTGGGCAAACTGCTGTTTGAAGTAGTTGAAAAGCAGCGGATGATGGTCGCTGAGTACCGCCAGCGGGATGTCCGCGCCCATGGAGGCGGTGGCCTCCCCGCCGGTGCGGGCCATGGGCAGGATGGCGGATTTCACATCCTCATAGGTATAGCCGAACGCCTTGTACAGCCGGTCCCGCTGCTGCTGGGTATGATGTTCCGGCCGCTTGTTGGGCACCGGCAGCTCGCTCAGCTGCACCAGATGCATATCCAGCCACTCGCCGTAGGGACTGCGGGAGGCATAACGCTCCTTGCATTCCTCGTCCGAGATCAGACGGCCGGCACGGGTGTCCACCAGCAACATTCTGCCGGGACGCAGCCGATCCTTTTTCACAATATGCTCCGGCGGGATGTCCAGCACACCCACCTCGGAGGACAGGATCAGCCGGTTGTCGTCGGTGATATAGTACCGGGACGGGCGCAGGCCGTTCCGGTCCAGCACCGCGCCTACCAGTTCGCCGTCCGAGAACAGGATGGCCGCCGGGCCGTCCCAGGGCTCCATCATGGTGGAGTAATATTGATAGAAGTCCCGTTTTTCCCGGCTGATGGTGTTATCGTTGCGCCAGGGTTCCGGAATGGTGATCATCACCGCCAGCGGCAGCTCTACCCCGTTCATGACCAGGAACTCCAGCGTATTGTCCAGCATGGCGGAGTCGGAGCCTTCCCCGTTGATCACCGGGAACACCTTCTCCCGCTGCTGGCGCACAAAGGGGCTGGTCATGGTTTCTTCCCGGGCCAGCATCCGGTCGGCATTGCCCCGGATGGTGTTGATCTCGCCGTTGTGCAGGATCATCCGGTTGGGATGGGCCCGCTCCCAGCTGGGATTGGTATTGGTGGAGAAGCGGGAGTGCACCAGCGCGATGGCACTCTCGCAGTCCGGGCTGGAAAGATCCGGATAGAAGCCCCGCAGCTGCTGCACCAGGAACATGCCTTTATATACAATCGTACGGGAGGACATGGACACCACGTAGGTATCCACACTGCTCTGCTCAAAGGTGCGGCGGATCAGATACAGCCGCTTATCAAAGGGCAGGCCCGGCTCCACGTCCGCCGGTTTCTGCAGAAAACACTGCATGATGCAGGGCATGCAGTCCAGCGCCCGTTTTCCCAGGATCTCCGGCCGGACCGGCACCGAACGCCAGCCCAGAACCGGCACACCTTCCTTTTCCGCGATGATCTCCAGCATTTTGCGGGCCTGGCTGGCGCGCAGCGTATCCTGTGGGAAAAAGAACATGCCCACGCCGTAGCTGCCCGCCTCTCCCAGCGTCACGCCGCACTCCGCGGCCGCCCGCTGGAAAAAGTCATGCGGAATCTGCAGCAGGATACCCACGCCGTCGCCGGTTTCGCCCGCAGCATCCTTGCCGGCCCGGTGTTCCAGTTTTTCCACGATGCGCAGCGCGTCGTCCACCGTGGCATGGGACTTCTTGCCGTCAATGCTCACTACGGCACCGATGCCGCAGGCGTCATGTTCAAAGCGCGGATCGTACAGAGTCTGTTTACCTTCCATAACCCGTTCCCCCTCTTTATGCGGACACAAAAAAAGCGGCGCTCACAGCCCCTGCACAAACGTGCAAAGGCTGTGAACGCCGTTGTCCACTGTATGAGGGATATTCTACTCCGAAGCAAGCTCCTTTGTCAAGGGCCGATTTACAGGCAGCGCAGCAGATGAATGTAGAACTCTACTGTACGGTACAGGGTCTCCAGCGGTACCCGCTCGTTGTTGCCGTGGATCATGGCCCGCTCTTCCTTGGAAAGCTTCATGGCCGAGAAGCGGTACACCCGGTCGGTGATACGGCAATAGTGTCGGGAGTCGCTGCAGGCCATCATCAGATAGGGCGACACCACCGCCTGAGGCCAGGTGGTACGGATGGCCCGGCCCAGCGTGTTCCAGGCATCACAGTTTGTATCGGAGCAGAGGGACGGGTTCATACCGGTCTCCACCCGGTACTGAATATCCGGGTCGCCCACCAGTTTTTTCAGCCGCTCCACCGCGCTGTCCACCGTTTCGGGCGCCAGCAGGCGCAGGTTCATGCCCACGGTGGCCGAGGGCGGCAGCACGTTGAACGCCTTGCTGCCCTCCATGCGGGTGAGAGCGCAGGTGGTGCGCATCATGGCGTTGAGCTCGCCGCCCGAAGCCCGGCAGATCTGGTTGAGAAGCGGCTGGAAACACCACAGGTTGGCAAACAGCACCTTATATCCGAAGGAGGAGTACCGGCCCAGGGTGTTGAACATGCCGGCCACCGGCGGGGTGAGCCGGGCCGGGAACGGGTGCTCCTCAATTCTGACCATGGCTTTGGCCAGCCGGCCCGCTACGGTGTGGGCCGGCGGCGTGGAGGCATGCCCGCCGGCACTGTGCAGGGTGAGTTCCAGATTTACCGGGCCTTTTTCCGCCACGCCGATCAGGGCACACTCCCCCGGCACACCGGGGAACACCTTTTCCACCACGGCGCCGCCCTCATCCAGCACAAAGGCCGGGCGCACACCCCGCTCTTCCAGCCAGGCCACCATGGCCGGGCAGCTGGCGCCGCTGACCTCTTCGTCGCCGGAGAATGCCAGATACAGATCCTGTTTGGGCTGGTAGCCTTCCGAGAGCAGCTGCTCCGCCGCCTCCAGCACACCGCACAGGGTACCTTTGGTGTCCAGCGTGCCCCGGCCCCAGAGGACGCCGTCCTCGATCAGGCCGTCAAAGGCGGGCTTGTCCCAGCCGGCTTCCTCCACCGGCACCACATCGTAGTGGGCCATGCAGACACTGGGAGCGTCGTGGGCCTGGCCGGGAATCCGGTAGATCACGCCGGTGGCGCCCACACGGGTGCGCTCCGCCGCCGCGTGCACCAGCGGGAACCGCTCTTTGAGCAGCGCCCGGAAACGGCGGAATTCCTCAAAGTCGGTCAGGCTGTCATCCGAATGGGATACCGTCCGGATGCGGATCATGGCCTGCATATCCTCGGTGATTTTTTGTTTGTTCAGCGTTGCCTTGTCGGGCAGCGGTTCGGGCAGGGGCAGCGGTTTGAACATCGCCGCCCGCACCAGAACCACCAGAACGAACAGCACAAGCGCCGCCAGCAGAATCCAGAGCAGCCACATGGGATATTTCTCCTTTCGGTTTGCGGGTCAGACAAGGCCCTTTTTGTACAGCAGGCGGGCCATGCCGATGGAGATCAGCGCCCCAACCGGAACCAGTATGCCCACCGAACTGGACAGGGACGGTACACACAGGAACAGCACCACCATAAACACAGCCGGGGTCAGGGCGATCTTCCAGTTCTTGCTGATATAGACCACCGCCAGGCCGCCGAACAGGGCCGGCAGGATGTTGTCAAAGGCGGGTTTCAGCACCGGGTCGTTGAGAAGCGGCGTCAGGAAGGACAGCCCCAGCACCCCCAGCGCAATCACCGCGGTGGTGACCAGCGAGCTGGTGGCAATGGCGATGGTGGAGATGATCTCCCCTTCCTCGCTGCCGGGACGGACACGGGCGTTCTCCATGGCGTTGAGCGCGCTGGGCGCTTTCAGGTTGGTGATGTTGCCGGTAACGAAGGCCAGGTAGGAACCGCCGGAGCCCAGCATCGGGCCGTAGGTGAACACCTCAATGATGCCCACCGTCCAGAAGATGGGGGCCACCCCCAGCAGGCCCTTGAGGACCGCGGTCAGGGAAGGCCAGGCATTGTAATACACGCAGATGGATACCGGTACCGCCAGCACCACCGAGATGGCCAGGGCCATCCAGATGCGTCCGACGGTATGGGTACGGTCGTCGTAGCTTTTCATGAGCAGATCTCCTTTCTCAGCCGATGAGCGGCGTGATGATCACCGCGAACACCAGCGAACCCAGCATGCTGACGGTAAGCGCGTAGGTCTCCAGCCATTTCCAGCCGCAGCGGCGGATGAGAAAGCCGCAGATCCCCATGAGCAGCGCTGAGAACAACAGCACAAAGATCGGGATAAAACCGGGCAGGCCGCTGCGGATATCGGAGAATACCATCCCCAGAAACGCCGAGATCATGCCCAGAAACAGCGAGGTCAGGAACAGGTCGCCCCACTTGCTGTCCTTTGTTTTGAGTTTCAGAATGCCGTGCTGCATCTTTTTCAGGGCGAACAGCACCACAAACATCCCCGGCATGATGCCCAGAGTCATGACCCAGGCAATGGCGGAATACACTCGCGGGTCGGTGATGGTTTCCGACAGGGAAACCCCCAGCGCCTGGGCGGTGGTGGTGGCAGCGGGCAGCTCGTAGGTAATGGCGCCGATAATGCTGAGCCGCACCCAGGGCAGCGGAATGCCCAGGAACTTTGCCAGGGTGATGACCCCCAGCAGGATCGACACTGCCGGCGCAACCGTAAACACCGCCGTGGACAGCACGGTGCGCCGCAGCACCGCTTTGTCCATGCCGATGGCGCAGCCGCGCCGGTAGGCCCGGACCAGGAAAAAGACCGACTGGGCAATCACAAACAGGATGACCGCGCCCGCCACGCAGAACAGAAACAGACTATTGGGATCAAATTGCATAACACGCCTCCTCACAGGTGGTACCTGCCTTTGCGGCAGGTTTCCTTTATCATAATACAGTGACAGAGAATTGGCAATCATTTGAAGAAAAAAGGCGGCGCTTTCTTTTGCGCATTGAAAGCCGGGCGCACCCGTGCTAAAATGATGGCAAACAATGAAGCGAAAGGACGAAAAGCCATGATCAACACGCTGCGGCGCATCGACCGCAAACTCAGCGACGAGGACGCCATGACCGTACTGCGGGATAGCGAATACGGATTTCTGAGCACCATCAACGAGGACGGAACCCCGCACTGCGTTCCCATCGCCTATGCTCTGTACAACGGCGCGCTGTATTTCCACTGCGCCCGCGCCGGGCAGAAGCTGGACAACCTGCGCCGGGACAACCGGGCCCAGTTTACCTGTGTACGCAACAGTCGCACGGTACCGATGCAGTTTACCGTAGAGTTTGCCAGCTGCATGGCGGATGGTGTGGTACATATTGTAGAGGATGAGCAGGAGCGGACGGACGCCATGCGGGCCATCTGCGAAAAGTACGATCCGGAGGGGCTGGATACCCCTTCGTATGAACGGATCATGCGCGGTATGCCGGCAGTGGTAATGCTGCGCATGGAAATCACGGCCCTGTGCGGCAAAGCCAATCGGGGCAAGCTGGACTAATCTTTAATTCCGCCCACAGGAAACAGCAGGCCCCGCAGCCCGGATCCGGGCTGCGGGGCCTGTCTTATAGGAACGGGGGTTATTCCCACTCGCCAAGTTAAATCCATTTCTAAACTTTTTTGTATAGAGGATTTGATTTGACGTGGTTCTATTTGATGCAGATTATCCTTATCCTAAGGTCTATTCGGACTTTTGCTATCAAAAATCTATCTGGGCCATCCTATCGGGGGTTTTGCTTGAGAGGGACGATCAGGTGGCTTAGGAGTATTATAGCATATACAGAAACACTTTTCCAGATAGTGTTTTCGTTTTTTATAACACTCACTTTTTGATGCTCCACACATTTTTAATATACAGATGAAACTGTCAAAAGAATGAACACGGAATTATTCTTTGCGCCAACGACTGATCACATCCTCAAACGCTATATCAATCCAGTCTTTATTCCATTCATCATAAACATTTACATTGCTAGAATTAGGCACTGGATTGGGCATGTCCATTTTAACAACTGCGGGCAACGGAACTGCGTCACCAACAACTAAACATTCTCCGGCAGAGAGTGTAGGAAGAACATCAACCAATGTTGCATTGTTGTCAGGGAGCAGATTCTTGATACAATTTTGATCGTTTACATTAGTCAGTTTAAGCACTAAGAAATTATTGCACTGTGAAAAGATAGTTTCAGACACTTCTGAGGGCCTTTGACTAACAACCATTAAGTTTAATCCATATTTACGGCCTTCCTTGGCTATTCTTTCTATAGAATGCTTTGAAGCAGCATATTCTGCACCACCGTTTTTAGGAATATAATTGTGTGCTTCTTCGCATACAAGCATGAAGGGAATGTCATTAACTAATCCCTCGTGATGTCTAATCTTTGAGTAATGAAATGCAAAATCAAAGATAACTCTTGAAAGCAAACTTATAACAATGCTAAGCACTTCAAACGGAATGGCACTTAAATCTATGATTGTCACATTACATTTATCAATATATCCGAGAAACTGCTTCAGTATTTCTGCAAAATCTTGGGTTGTATATGGAGTTTTATCTTCCTTTTCAGGCCTTGTAATAAACTTCAAGCGTTTATCAGATAGTTTCGTTTCCAGGCGTGTAATAAATCTTTCAAATTCGCCATTATAAGGTCCAATTGAAGCTTTGGTAGCACCTGCTTGACTTGTTGCTGCAAATTCCACATCTTCTGTCAGATATACGGTATCTGGATCTTCTATCAGGGTTCCATCTTTTCTCTTCGGAAGATGAGGATCTCCTTCTTTTTTACTGATGACCTCCGCATTTTTATTTTTAATATAGCGATACACTTCCCAAATATCAAAATATATCGGAGTGTCATAAGTAATATATTCCATTCCAGGATTATTTTTTTCCTTGCTTAGAATAACAGCTTTTTTGAATTGGGATATCTGGTTATGCGAGTTCATTTCATTGCTTTCTATAAAAAGAGATTCCAACTCTTGTGCATTCATTAGCCAGTATGGTAAACAGAGTTTTTCCACATCCAAACAATTTAAGCTGAATGCTTCTTCCTCATCCAATGTAAATGCCGACTGATATTCTGAATGAATATCAAAAATGATAATATGTGAGTTTTTGAGTGAGCCCGCATTTTCGTTATGTCCCTGGTTGATTTTCATAATGTTTTGCAACAGGCGAGCCACTGCACAAGACTTACCAGATCCTGTAGAACCCACAACCGCAATATGCTTACCAAAGAAACGATTACCATCCACAAAATAGTTCACCGTTTTGTTATTTGTTAATCGCCCCACATAAAAAGAGAAGTTTTCATTGCTACTAAATATCGCATTTATGGTTTCATCTTCCGGTATGTATACAGGCTCTGTTGGTGAGGGCAAATTTACGCCACCTTGTCTGAAATCAATGCCGTCTTCGCTTTCAGAGTAGCAGCCAATAGGTGTACATGAAAGCGTATAGCTAATAGTTTGTGCATCAGATTGTACTGCTGCGATATTTTGAATGGATGCAAGTATTTTCAACTCATTTCCATCCTCAATCACAACATATCGTGATATGCGTATTGCAGACTTATTGTTTTCAAACACTTGAACACCGTCCAACATTACTTGGATAGTACCAGGTGTGCTTGTAACAACTTTACCAATTTCCACCATACACTTTACACCTCCAATTTCCTCGATAGACCCACTAAATATCTAAGTGCATTTACATTTTTTACATCCAACGTTTCAACAAAATAGTTCGGACTATTGAACCTATCCTCCATCTTGCCTATCACATACAGTTGATTCACCTGACATCTTTCCAGCAAGTTAGCAGAAATATTCTTTTCCAAAGTTATTTTACATGTGAAATTGGGCGGACAAGTGGTGTTATTTACAAAACTATCTTCCGAAAAGCACTCCCCGATAGTTCCGTAATTAACAGGCTTCTGATATTGATATAGCCCCAATAAAACAGATTGCTGTAGTGTTGAATTATTATTTCCAAAGATGAAAATAGGCTGTCTATGTAGACGCGGCTTTTTGAAATACTTGTTCAAATATTCGATGAGAAAAGGTAAAATATTGTCCTTATTGGCCTCCAAAAACTCATCGGAGAAGATAAATGCACGAATATCAGTATTTCCCGCAAAGTATCCAGATAGGTATTTTTTCTTATCCTTTAACACCTTTTCTTGATCCATTGCCGCTAATGTCCATCTATTCAGCAACACAGATTTTTGAGTACTTAGATAGGCAAGTAGCTGGGCTTTTGATACGATACGATCCCTAACATCTGATTTGGCAGAACAGTTTGCGACAAAAGAAAATGAGTTTGGATAATAAAGTGTTCTTGCGGTATCTATGTCTACTATTGCTTCAAATTGAGACATGATATTTTCCTTCAAGACATCAAATTGCTCTGCTGGCTCATATCTGAATCTCGCCCAAAAATCTTCAATTGATACTTTGAGAGCTAAAGATTCTTTATGGTCTTTGTAGTAATCAAGCAATGCCTGCTTCTCATCTTTTTTCTTCTGGGGCTTCATGGCAATGGCAAGTATATTATCATCCGGAATAGTATATATCCTATGAAAATATTTAATTTGAATATCCTTGTCTTTGGTATTACTAAGAAAATCAGCAAATGCATCCATGGTAACACTATCTGTATTTTCCTCATAGTACGCATATAAAATATACGATACCGATTTACCTAAGGCATGGCATTCATAATAATGGCACAACATCTCTAAGATTGGAGCCGCTACCCCTGAAATCAGATACTTTTTATCTTCATGATATTTGCATTGTATTGTGGTCGTGCTTGTGGGAGATTGAATATCAATATCTTCAATTACGCCTTCCAACGTAATCTCTTCGTCATCATTTGACTGCAAAATTTCGTATATTGATTTGTTAAATTGGTAGAGGTAACCTCGAATTGTACTGTCTGCCTGCCGCATATTATCACCACCAGAGTTCATAATTGCATAAAACTCACCACAGATTAGAGAAAACCAATCTATGTGATATAAGATTATCCTCGCCCCAATCTTCTTCTTTGCATCTTTTTCCAAATAACCCTGCACTGAGAACAAATTTCCTGTTCAATGCCTAACAGTTTAATAAGGACTTCTCTATCCACCAAATCTAGTGCTTTTTCAATGTCGTCATCATTTCGGACGACGTGATCTACTTCTTGCAGAAGTTCACTTCTAAACACAGGGTTAATGCGTTGGATTTTCGGAAGCAAGATATTACCCATTTCTCCCGGAAGAATTTCAAGAACCCCTCCACCATAACTTCTACCACAGATTTCTGTAAATGCAAAAGAAACGCTGTTGTAATATGCAAGAAGGACATTTTCAGGGTCTACACCATTCTTGAATTTCATCCTGTGCATAGTATCTGTTGATACTGCGCCACAACGGTTAAGAACAAACTTGGGATAAAGATTATTTCGTCGCAGAAAAAAGGCATCTGGAATCCAAACAGAAGGAACAATATACCACCTATCACGAATCGAGCATTTATATCCTACATGTTCACTCTTTGCTTCCCCTGCCATGATATAATCTTTATACCCTTGAGGATAATCTTCATATGGAGTATCCGGGAATTTGACTAAACGGGCCGGTTTACCTGCTGCTTTATTCAAATTCCAATCAGCTTCGGTAAAATAGATTCCATGTGCATGAGAACTTCGTCCTATTAGTGGGAGCGTGGCTTCTTCTAGATGATAATGATTTGTGACTTCTTCTGTAACAGAAAAATAGCCATTGTTTCCAGTAGTAATACCGACATTTATTAGCCCATATTCAGAAAATT
>CALXAH010000024.1 GCA_944386225.1 uncultured Gemmiger sp. | reverse complement strand
TTTTTTGCCGAATACGATTTTTCTGATTCAGAGGCTTCCACAGTAAATCCCTTATCGGCACACGCCGCCACATAAGCATTATATTCTTCAATCGGAGTGTCGCTTACATAGGCTGCAAAACCTTTTTCGTCATCCTGAGTAATTTCTCCTGTTGTCGATTTGGGGACAGGAAGCATGCTCGCAATTTCACTGTCGGGCCACACGAGTGCTCCATATTCCTCGGCAGCATCTACGCTGATACTCATTTTGCTGTCATTTTCATCATAATACAGTGACAATTTATACCCATCCGCGTTATAGGCGTAATAAGACAGATCAGACTGCTCCGCTTCAACCGTAAAGCCCTTTTCCTCGCAAGCATCAACATACTTGCTGTAATCTTCTGCGCTGGTTTTATACACATACAAAGACAGGTACTCGTCAGAGTTTGCTAAAATCTCTCCCAAATGAGATTTCGGCTCAGGAATAACATCTGCAAGCAAAATATCGGACCACGCAAATTTCTCGGCATCACCATAATCCGTACCAAACAAGGTCATATACGGCACTAAGAGAATCACGGCAAGGACAAGCGCAACAATATGAAGCCACTTCTGAGGCACCTTGATGACCTGCTTTTTCATAAGCACCGCAACCACGGTCAAAACAATTTGCAAAATTGCAATAATAACGGCAGCGGTTTTTCCGAACAGTAGCGCCACAAGACATAGCAAAACAAATACGCTCATTGCAACCATTGTTATTTTTCCGTATGTACTCAGATTGCGCCATTTATCGGAAGCCTTATCCTTGATTTTATCTGCCAAGGATTTTGGAGTATCTACCTTGTCGCCATTTGACCAAGCTGTTTCAGGGTGAGAAGTTTCAAAGGAAATGGAATCTTCCTCGGTAGGGGGAGGCGTGGTTGCATTAATTTTGTTTCCGCAGTATGAGCAAAATTTTGTGTCATCAGACAATTCTGCTCCGCACTTCGAACATTTAATCATTTCTCTACTCTCCTTCATTCTTCTGGAATCGGCGGCATTGTGCTAAACAATCCTTTCAGTTCATCTACCGATATTGCTTTTTCCCAATGTGCCATACCATTTTTCCATACTAGACTATCCCCAGTCAGCTGCCCGTTTGCGGCCATCTGCGTAAGAGAGGTCATATCAAACGGACCCGCAGCTTGCCCGTTGATTGCTACATGATAGGCCACTGTAGGAATGGGAGGAGGTACAACACTGGGTGTTGTCTGCTGATTGATGCTGCCCATCATATTGTTCATCGCTCCGGCGATATTCTGCCCGACGGCACCACCGACAGCCATACTCGCCATCATAGCGGCCATATTAAAGCCGTCTCCATAGCCACCCAAATTCACATCACCGGCACCATTGGCACCCATCTGACCAAGAGCCTGTGCACCTGCAATGCCAACGTCAGCCTGCTTCTCTACTTGGAAAGCACCGATATTGGCTGTTTGCGTCTGCTTGTGCATAGCATACTGGCCTTCTTCACGCTGGATACGCAGACGCTCCACGTAATCCTGCGTCTCGGCTTCGATCTTTGTTGCGGCAACATTCTTTGTGACAGCCATAAGCTGGCGGTATCCCTCGCTGTTTTTGTCGATCTCAATGGCTCCAATATCCACACCAGAAACCAGAACGCCGAAGTTTTCCTTCAGCCGCTCGACCAGATCATACTCCACTACATCATTAATCTGTGCTGTTTTGGTTTCAATCTGAATTACCGGAATATTATGGGCAGCCGGGGCATTAGCCACTGTATCCTTCACATACCGGCTAACAGTATCCCGGATTTGCTGCTGAAAATCCTCAAGTTGAAAATTATTCAAACGATGTAACTTGATAAACTCTCTGTAGTCCGTAATGCTAAAACTGACTGTACCTCTAACCGCAACGGGTACGCCAAAATCCGCAAAGCGAGGATCGTATATATCAAAAAATGGAACGCCGAACTTCACCTGAATAATTCGGGCAAGATTGATAAAATAAACCTCTGCCTGAAAAGGTGTTCCGCCATCATACGCAAGGCCAACAAGACTTGCGAGAATGGGAAGATTTTCCGTATTGAGAATCAGATCGCAAGGCCCCTCAATATACTCCTGTACAGTGCCATCATATTGGGAATAGACAAAAACCGCTACTTCTCCATCCTTAACACGCAGGGAAGAACCCCAGCGAATAGCGTTTTCTCTGTTTCCTGTACCAAGTTGAACACCGGCAGGATGCCATTTCCAAATGAGATATGATGGCTCATCGCAACGGATTTCATCCATGAAGCCACCGGTTCTTTTACTTTTATCAAATAGAGCCATTCTCTTTCCACCTCACATTTGTTTATCTTCTTTTGAATAAAAACACGCCAATAACGATTAAAACCAGGACACCTACAGCAATTCCTATTGTGGCAGCAGGATTCCAGAGAAGTCCCAATAAAAAGAACCATCCAGCAACACAGCCAGCACCAATCAAAAAGTTTCTGATTTTCCGCTTTTTCAGTTCTTGCTTCTTTTGATTATAAATAGTTTCAATCTTTGCAAAGTCAGGGTGTCTGCCCATAGAAATTTTAGCTTTTTGGTAAACCTGATCCAATTTTACGATCCATGCTTTTGTTACATCATCGTCAACGCCGTGCCGGACATCTATGTTCGATGCAGCCAATATCATAAATTCTAAGATGTCCTCTTTGGTGTTGGGAACAGAAAAATTGACAATCAGTGACGCCATTTCCTGCTGTTTCTGACTTTCAAAGCGTTTTAGTGCTTCATCAGCTTCATTTTCCTCTTTGAAGTCCTTTCCGAAAATCATTTTCATTACCGACTTTTTTTCTTCAAAAGAGGGCATTTTCTGAGCAGCAATGCTTTCCAATTTTAGCGCCAATTCTCGTACAGAAGTTGATGTTTTTGCATCCCGAATCTCATGCCCACAAGAAGGGCATATCGTAGTAAATGCTTCCAACACTTCGCCGCAAGTGGGGCACTTATGCAAATACCCTTCATAAACTGTCTTTCGTTCGGTTGGATTCCCGCCGAAATGTTCTTCATATTGAGATTTTCTGGAATTATCGTTGTTGCCTAAGACCGCTTCTCCACAGTTTTTGCAAAATCGTGCGCCATCATCCAGTTTAGTTCCACAATAAGGGCAAAACATCATTTTTTTGCCGTTTGAATTCTGTTTGGATGCCCCATTATCTGATGTAAAAACAGGCATTTTCTCGTCCCCCAAAATTTATTTATTCGTCAAAGGAATCATTGCTTTCCGTGCGTACTGCATCGCATATATCTCCAATATTGCAGTCAAGGTATTCGCAGATGCGCAGTAACACAGAAAGTGCCACTTCCTCATTCCGCCGCAATTTGGTCATGGTTCCCGTAGCGATATTCAAATCTTTTCGAAGTGTTGCAGGGGATACTTCTTGTTCAATCAAACGTATCCATAACTTTTTATAACTAATTTTCATAACTCACTCTTTCTCAATCTGCTACTGTAACCGTATGGGAATATTATACATCGGGTTAGCTATGTAGTCAATGAAATGCAGCTATAATTTGGCTAAAATTCGCAACTTCTTGTGAATTTCGCAAAGATAAAACCGCCCGCAGGACTTTCCTACGGGCGGTAGTGCAGTTAATCATTAAGTGAATTATATCTGGTAACAGTTTTCAGATATGTTACGGGATCACCATTCAGTATCAAATCCGCATACTCAGCTGGAGCGTTATAAATTAAATAGTCCAGCTCAGATTGTTCATACATATTTTCGACAACCTCATTTTCCACGGCGATGGTATCAATGGAAACCATGCTGCCATCAGAATATTTCAGTTCCACACAGGTGGTATCGATGTTAAATTCACAGGAAATCAGTTTTTTCATGGGGTGTACCTCCAAAATTTGATGTTCTGGAAGTAGTGTAAGCGTGGGTTTGTGGTGTGGTATCCTTAACTATGGGAAACTCCGCTTTCCCAGCGGGAAACCGCCTGCCGGGTTACAAACAGCTGCTCGGCCAGCTGCTGCTGTGTCAGCCCGGCGGCCCGGCGCAGTTCAGCCAGCCGGGCGCCGAACCCTTCCGGTGTTTTATTCTTGCTTTCCATCCAATCACCTCTGCGTTTCGCTGCCACCAGTATAGCATCCCGCCTGCCGCCGGGCAAGAAACAGTCTGTTGCCTGCCGGCGAACGTGTATGCTATACTGGATTCAGGAAAACAACCAGGAGGGGATCAATATGGAGTTCCTGTTGGATCTGCTTGTGGAAATGGCATCCCTTTCCGGGGCGCCGCGCTGGGTGCGGCTCCTGACAAAGGGACTGCTGACCTTGATATTTGTGTTGGCAGTGAGCTCCCTTGTCCTGTATGCGCTTATTGCGGAAAAACCGTGGCTTCCACGTCTGCTGGCAGCCGGGTTGGCAGCCGCGCTGGCCGCAGGTTATGTATTCCTGCTGCGCAGAATCAGAAAATGAACAAAACGGGCAGAAACCAATGGTTTCTGCCCGTTTTGCGTATGCTCAGTCCTCGTCCAGCTTGAGCACCGCGGTGAATGCCTCGCTGGGAAGCTGTACGCTGCCCAGCTGACGCATCTTCTTTTTGCCTTCCTTCTGCTTTTCCAGCAGCTTCTTCTTTCGGGTGATATCGCCGCCGTAGCACTTGGCCAGCACGTCCTTGCGCATGGCCTTTACCGTCTCGCGGGCAATCACCTTGCCGCCGATGGCCGCCTGAATGGGGATTTCAAACATCTGACGGGGGATATTCTCCTTGAGCCGTTCTGCCAGGCGGCGGCCCTTGGCGTAGGCCTTGTCCGCGTGTACGATCATGCTCAGCGCGTCCACCATCTCGCCGTTCAGCAGCATGTCCAGCTTGACCAGTTTGCTCTCTTTGAAGCCCTTCATCTCGTAGTCGTAGCTGGCGTAGCCCCGGCTGCGGCTCTTGATGGCGTCAAAGAAGTCGTACACAATCTCGCCCAGCGGCAGTTCGTAGTGCAGATCCACGCGGGTGGCATCCAGATACTTCATGTCGATCAGGGTGCCGCGCCGGTCCTGGCACAGATCCATCAGGCTGCCCACATATTCGGTGGGGGTGTACAGGTGCGCGTCCACAATGGGCTCTTCCTGCTTGGCAATCCGGCCCGGATCAGGATAATCCGACGGGTTTTCAATGGTCAGCTGGGTACCGTCGGTCAGGGTGATCCGATATTCCACGCTGGGGGCGGTGGTGATCAGATCCAGATCAAACTCCCGTTCCAGACGCTGGGTGATGATATCCAGATGCAGCAGGCCCAAAAAGCCGCAGCGGAAGCCAAAGCCCAGCGCCGCGCTGGTCTCCGGCTCAAAACTCAGGGACGCATCGTTCAGCTGCAGCTTTTCCAGCGCATCCTTCAGATCCGGATATTTGGCCCCGTCCACGGTGTAGATGCCGCAGAACACCATCGGGGTTACCTTACGGTAGCCGGGCAGCGCCTCGGTGCAGGGGGCGGAAGCCAGGGTCACGGTGTCACCCACCCGGGTGTCCCGAACCGTTTTGATGCTGGCGGTCAGATAGCCTACCTCACCGGCACAGAGCTTGTCGCAGGGGGACAGGCTGGTAGCGCCCATATGGCCTACTTCCACCAGAGTGAACTGGGCCCCGGTGGCCATCATCTTCACCGTGTCACCGGGTTTGAGGGTGCCTTCAAATACCCGGATATATACGATAACGCCTTTATAGCTGTCGTACACGCTGTCAAAGATCAGGGCTTTCAGCGGGGCGTTCTCATCGCCCTTGGGGGCGGGAATGTCGGTGATGACCCGTTCCAGCACATCTTCGATGCCGGTGCCCAGCTTGGCGCTCACCCGGGGCGCATCCAGGCAGGGCAGACCGATCACGTCCTCCACTTCCTGGGCTACCCGGTCGGGCTCGGCGCTGGGCAGGTCGATCTTGTTCAGGATGGGCACCAGTTCCAGGTCATGCTCCAGCGCCATGTAGGTGTTGGCCAGGGTCTGGGCCTCCACACCCTGACTGGAGTCCACCACCAGAATCGCGCCTTCGCAGGCGGCAAGGCTGCGGCTCACCTCGTAGCCAAAGTCCACATGGCCCGGGGTGTCGATCAGGTTGAACTCATACGTCTCACCGCTGCGAGCGGTGTAATTCAGGGTAACGGCGCGGGCTTTGATGGTGATGCCCCGTTCCCGTTCCAGTTCCATGTCATCCAGCAGCTGGTCCTCCATCTGGCGTTCGTCCACGCTGTGGGTCTTTTCCAGAATCCGGTCGGCCAGGGTGGATTTGCCATGGTCGATATGGGCGATGATGCAGAAATTGCGGATATTGTCTCTTGCCAACGGGGTTTCTCCTTTCAGTTGTTGTGCCCGGCCCTTACGGCTGGGTCAGAAAATCGGCGATTTCCACCACACGGCCCTGCTCCCGGTATACCCGGGGTACCCGGCGGGTTACGCCGCAAAGGATTTCATAGGGGATGGTGCCGGTTTTGACGGCTGCGGTGCAGACGGTGTCTCCGGGCCCCTTGGCACCGAACAGCAGTGCCTCATCGCCGCTGTGCACCTCCGGGACAGCGCTCACATCCACCACCATCTGATCCATGCACACACGGCCCAGCACCGGGGCAGCCTTCCCGTGCAGGCAGACAAGCCCTTTGCCGGAGAGCAGGCGGGGATAGCCGTCCGCGTAACCGGCGCAGAGGGTAGCAACCCGCATGGTGTGTTCGGCGGTAAAGGCGCGGCCGTAGCTTACGCTTTCGCCCGGATGCAGTTCCTTGACCTGGCTTACAGTGGCTTTCAGCTGCAGCACCGGCCGCAGCCCGGGCAGGCGTACCTGGTCGCTGGGATCAATACCGTAGAGAATGATGCCGGCCCGCACCAGATCCAAGCCCCATTCCGGGTGGGTTACCAGCCCGGCGGAGTTGCAGCAGTGGGTCAGCCCGGTGTCCAGTCCCAGATCCTGCAGTGCATCCCGTACCCGGCAGAACAGGCTGTGCTGCCGTTCGGTGTAGGCGATATCCTCCGGTTCGGTGCTGTCCGCCACCGAGAAGTGCTGGAACATGCCGCATACCTCCAGCCCGGGCAGCTGCCAGCAGGCGGCCAGCTGGCGCACCGCGCCTGGCTCGTCGCCCAGTGCGCCGAATCCGATCCGCCCCATGCCGGTATCCACCTTGAGGTGTACCTGTACCGTACAGCGTGCGGCTACGGCCGCCTCGGACAGCGCCGCCGCATAGTCCGGGCTGTATACCGTCTGGATGATCCGCTGGCGGTGCAGCACGATCGCCTGGGCCGGGTCGGTGTGACCCAGTACCAGAATGGGCTGCTCCAGACCGGCCCGCCGCAGGTGCAGCGCTTCGGACAGGCTGCTCACCGCAAACCACTCCGCGCCCTCCTGAGCCAGAACCTGAGCGGTCATCACGTCGCCGTGGCCGTAGGCGTCGGCTTTCAGCACGGCGCAAACTTTGGCCGGCCCGGCCAGCCGGTCGATCAGGCGGTAGTTGTGGCGCAGCGCGTCCAGATCAACCTCCGCCCAACAGTGTTTTTCAAAGTTCATTCCGCATCTCTCTCCCGTTTTTCCGTCTGGGTGCCCAGCCCGCGGCCGGTGTGCAGAGGCTTCCAGCCGTCCAGGCCGTTGTCCTGTAAAGCGCCCAGCATCTTCTGGCGGAAAGCCGGGTCTTCCCGGGCCATCCGCCGCACAAAATCTTTGGTATCCTGCCGCACGGTGGCACCGTCGGCGGGGCAGCGGCTTTTTACAACCGGCAGCCCGGCGTGACGTACCGCAGAGGTTACCTGGGCTTCGGTGGCCAGCAGCAGCGGCCGGATCAGGGTCAGCTTGCGCCGGTCCAGCCAGGTCACCGGGGAGAAGCAGCCCAGCCGCCCCTCCCGCCACAGATTCATATAAAAGGTCTCAATCGCATCATCCAGATGATGGCCCAGCGCTACCTTGTTGCAGCCCAGTTCCAGCGCCGCCGTGTGCAGCGTACCCCGGCGCAGTTTGGCGCAGAGGGCGCAGGGATTGGGCTCCTTGCGCAGGTCAAACACCACCCGCCCGATATCGGTGCGATGAATGTGATAGGGGATCTGCTCCCGGGCAAACAATTCCTCCAGAGGGGTGCAGTCCATGGGCTGGCCGCCAAACTGCGGATCCAGCGTGACTGCCACCACCTCAAAGGGGATGCCAAGATACCGGCGCAGCCGGCCCAACCCTACGGTAAGGGCTACACTGTCCTTGCCGCCGGACACACCAACGCAAACCCGGTCACCCGGGGCAAGCATCTCATAATCCTGTATCGCTTTGCGCATCAGCCCTTCCAGCCGCTGCATGGCCCATCACCTCGCATTCCCGACTATTATAGCATACCGCCGCCGGATTTGAACCCGCTTTTTGCAAAAAAATGCCCTGCTGCAGGCTTTTTTGCGCCGCAGCAGAGCAAAAACAGGCGGATTTCCGGCTCAGGCGGCCTGATCCAGGGCGGAGCTGCTCTCCAGCCAGACCGACAGCCGGTCGGCCAGCGCCGGGAACGGTGCGGGCCCCTGGTTCAGCAGCCAGGTGTGAAATTCCAGTGCGTCAAAGGTATCGCCCAGGGTGTTTTCCGCGGTCTTGCGCAGTTCCATAAATTCCAGATACCCCGCGGCATAGGCCATATAGTTGGCGGGCTCGGCACATACATGGGCCATCAGATCGCCGGCAACATCTCCGTTGAATCCCAGCATATCCAGCCAGGCGGCCAGATCGTCCTCGCTCCAGCCGGCCCAGTTTACCCCGATGTCTGCCAGGGCGGACACCTCCAGCGACAGCAGTGCGTTCAGCCGGGCCAGGCGGCGGTAGGTTTCGCTCTCGTCCAGATAGCTGTAACCATATTCGTGCTCCACATAGGTAGCCCAGCCTTCGGCATATCCGGTGGCGGAAAGTTCATTGTTCAGCGGGTCCAGATCCAGCAGCTGGCTGTACACCGTCTGGTACAGGTGCCCGGGATAACCCTCGTGCGCAAGCGTGGTGAACAGGGAACTGGCGTCCAGCGCGCTGTTGTTGATATAGATGGTGTTTTTGTCCTGGCTGTCGATGGGCGGGATCATAAAGAAAGCAGGGGAGGTATATTCCTCCAGCGCCGCGGGAACGTCCTTGACGGTGTAGGGCAGTTCTTCCGAAGCAGGGAAGTCCTCCTTGCTGGCTTCCCGCAGCTGCGCAATAATCTCCTCCGGGGGCAGGCTGCCCTGTGCCGGCACGGTGGTGAAGAACGCCTCATACCCGGCCGGATCCTGCTGGTACAGCAGCCCCATCTCCATCAGGCCTTCGCTGATGCTGCTGATCAGCAGTTTCTGGTAGTCTTCGATGGAACGGTCGCTGCCCACCATGGCCCGCACCAGAAGCTGGTAATAGTCCGCCCCGTCATCCAACCGGGCGGCCAGACCCTGGGGTTCGCCGGCCTGAGCAGACAGTTCCCGGGCGCACTCACCCAGCGCCTGATAGGCCTCGGCCACCGGCCCGCAGACCAGTTCCCGGTTGCGGGCCTCATATGCGGCGCGGTCGGCTTCTTCCAGCCAGTCCAGTTCGGCCAGCCGGTCGGCAAATCCGGTTACCAGCAGGCAGTCTTCCGGGGCGGCGGAAATCATTTCACAGTATTCCGCGGCCTGATTCAGAGTCTCGGCAGCGGCTACCATCCCGGCGTCCGCCCGCATGGTTTCATACTGTGCTACAAAGTCAAAGTACCGGGGCAGATCTTCCAACAGAGCCATGTATACGTCCAGATCTGCTTTTTCGTAGAAAGAGAACTCAGCCAGACTCAGCAGTACGTTGATATGCTGGCCGGTCACCGGGCCCAGCAGGTCGTCGTATAGTTCTTTCCCTACAGCCTGCTCCTGGGTGGTAAGGGCAAAATCCAATGCGTCCCAGGTCAGCTGCTGGGCTTCTGTCAGTTGCGAACGGTCATAGCCGTTCAGCTCTTCCCGGTCGGTTTTTAACTCTTCCGCGTCTTTGGCAAAATCCAGATCCAGTTCGCCGAACGGTTCCTGGGTGATCCGCTCCAGGCCCCATTCTTCCGGGCGGCTCAGGGTGTAGTTCAGGTTCAGCGCACTGGAGGTTGCCGTTTCGCAGAACTGCTCATGGGTGTAGGCGGCAAACCTTTCGCTTTCGGTCATCGCCGGCTCCGACGCAGTACAGCCGGCAAGCAAAAGCACCGCGGCGGTTCCGGCCAGGATGCGGGTAAACAGTTTCATGCAGACTCCTTTTCTGCGGACAAAGCGCCCGCCGTTGCATTATATTATGGTATAGTATATAGCAAAACAGAAAAGTTTGCACCCGTTTTCCGCTTTCTGGTTTCCCGCGGCAAGAAAAAGTAAAAATCAAGTTTGAGAAAACGGGAGCATTCGGGAGAAAACAAGAGCATTTGAGAGTGACGCAGGAATAAATCAAATTTTTGCAAAAAAGGTCTTGACGAACGGCAATTCATGTCCTATAATCTAACTTGCGTCCAATCGGACCTGACCGAAAAAACCAAATCTTTCAGGGAGGAAATAGATTATGAGCACTACTCTGGCAAAGCCCGCCCAGGCGGCGCGCAAGTGGTACGTCCTCGATGCGGCCGGCAAGCCGCTGGGCCGTGTTGCCGCCCAGGCTGCTGTGCTGCTGCGCGGCAAGAACAAGGTCACCTTCACCCCCAACGTGGATTGCGGCGACCATGTCATCATCATCAACTGCGACAAGGCGGTTCTGACCGGCAAGAAGCTGGAGAAGAAGTACTACCGCACTCATTCCGGCTGGATCGGCGGCCTGAAGGAGATCCAGTACAAGACCCTGATGGCGGAGAATTCCGACAAGGCCATGTTCGTGGCCGTCAAGGGCATGATCCCGGCCAACGCGCTGGGCGCCAAGGCCATGACCCGTCTGCGCTGCTACAAGGGCGCCGAGCATGACAACGCCGCTCAGAAGCCCGAGATCTACGAGTTTTGATTAGGAGGCAATAGAAGATGTACGAGACGAAACCTTATTTCTACGGCACCGGTCGTCGTAAGAATTCCGTTGCCCGCGTTCGCGTGTACACCGGCACCGGCAAGATCACCATCAACGATCGTGACATCGACGATTACTTTGGTCTGGAGACCCTGAAGCTGATCGTTCGTCAGCCCCTGGCTGTGGCCGATGTGGACGGCAAGTTCGACATCGTGGTTCGCGTGGGCGGCGGCGGCGTGTCCGGCCAGGCTGGCGCTATCCGTCACGGCCTGTCCCGTGCTCTGCTGCAGTACGACGAGAACCTGCGTCCGGCTCTGAAGAAGGCTGGCTTCCTGACCCGCGATCCTCGTATGAAGGAACGTAAGAAGTACGGTCTGAAGGCTGCCCGTCGCGCTCCCCAGTTCAGCAAGCGCTGATCGTTATCAGAAGTTTTCAAAAAGCCCGGAAACCTTTGGGTTTCCGGGCTTTTTACTTTTAGCGGACTGCAAAAGCAGCTTGAATTGCATGGTTTTCCTTTGATAGATGGAGAAAAAATGCTTTCTTACAAAAATAAGAAAACGCACAAAAGCTATGCAAATAGCACACATAAAAGCTTGCTTTTTTGACGGTTTGACGAAAGCGTTTATATGGAAGAAAAAGGTAATAATAGAAAAGATATCCTGAAAAAATATTAAAAACGAGAGCAAACAGAAGCTATAGTGCGCCAGACGAAGAAAACAGGGAAACATTTTTTAAAACAAGCAGAATTCTAAAAAATTAAGCTAAAAAGAGCTGTTTCTCCTGTTTGACGCTTTCTTTCGGATTTGATACAATGCCACAAGTGCTGAACAGCACGTTCCGTTGACGGCGTTGTTTGCGCCGTCAAACGGGTTTCGCGGGCGCGGCCTTGCCATGCTTCAAAGGCCGCCGTGCCGCCCTGTGGACCGGGCGGTGCATACATGCCCTCGCATGGAACCGATAAGGAGAGCGTATGACAAAATTCACAGAACACTTGCGGCGTCGCTGGCTGGCCATTCCGGTCCGGGTGTGGGCGCTGCTGGGCTCCCTGTGCAGCCTGTCGATTGCCCTGTTTGTCCTCAGCCTTTCGTTGAATGTCGTGCATGTATCGGATTCCGACGGCAACCGCCGCACCCTGATCACTACCCACGACGACCCCGACCAGATTATGGAGCTGTCCGGCATTGTGGCCGAAGCCCATGACGAGGTCTACTACACGGCCTATGCCGGCAATCTGGCGTCGCTCAGCATCCAGCGCGCCTACCCGGTATATGTGGAAGCCGATGGCCAGAACCTGACCGCGCAGCTGTGCGGTGGTACGGTCGAGGATGCCCTGGATGCCACGGGCGTGAGCCTGGGCGAGCACGATTATACCGAGCCCAGCCTGCACACCCAATTGGAGGAAGGGGACACCGTAACGGTGCACCGGGTCGAATACCGGGATACGGTGAGTTACGAGTCCATTCCCTTCGAAACCGAATACGTGTATACCAGCCTGTTCTATCGTAATCGCAGCCGTACTATGACGCTGCAGACCGGTCACGAAGGCACAAACGAAATTACCAGCCGCGAGCGGGTGGTAGACGGTGAAGTGGAGTCCAGCCAGGTGGTTAGCGTAGTGCAGACCGCGGCGCCGCAGAACACCGTGGTCAAAGCCTATAAGGCCGGTGCGCCGGTGTCTTCGCTAAGCGGTCCGGAAGTGGTTAATGGAGTGCCGTCCGGCTATACGGCGGTTTATACCGGCCGGGCTACGGGATACAGTTCCAGCGGCGGGCGCGGAGCCTCCGGCCTGGGTCTGTACTGCGGTACGGTGGCGGTCAACCCCGCTTTGATCCCCTACGGCACCAAGCTGTATATCGCCAGTACCGACGGACGTTTTGTGTATGGCTATGCAATCGCAACCGATACCGGTACGTCCCTGATGAATGGTTCCTGCCTGGTGGATCTGTACTACGACACCTACACGGAAGCACTGATGAACGGCGTACAGACAGTGAACGTTTACGTGGTTGGCTGACCCGGAAACGTGCTCCAACACAAACAGCAATCGGGACCTGAGCAGTTTACCGCCGGGTCGGAAAAGAACGTCTTTATCCTTCGGGATAGAGACGTTCTTTTTTTGTGCGAATTGACGGTCTTGCGGGCAGAATACGACCTGTTTGTGCACCAAACCGGGACGTTTGTGCTCACTTTAGCCAGAAGAATCTACCATTTGCCAATGAAGTGGAAAAATTTGCATGCAAACTGCACAAAACGCAAACTTTACAATTTACGTTTTTAGCAATTTATGACAGAAAACCCTTGAAAATCGAATGTAAAATGAGTATCATTATATATAGTATACAGCACGAGCCCGCTTGCGGGCCGCAGAGGAGAGAAGGGAGACACCATGCCCGTAAAAAAGAAACAAAGCGAAGCGGATCTGCCTGTCTATCTGTTCCATCAGGGAAACAACTTTGAGGCCTACCGGTTTTTGGGCGCTCATTGTATGCAGGAAAATGGGGAAGACGGCGTAAAATTCCGCGTATGGGCCCCTCACGCAAAAAGCGTCAGTGTGGTGGGGGATTTCAACAGCTGGGTTGTGGGAAGCCATCCGATGGCCCGCCTGGAGGATAGCGGAATCTGGGAGACGTTTATTCCCGGTCTTAAACAGTATGATGTATATAAATACTGTGTGACGACCGCTTCCGATGAGCTTCTGTTCAAAGCCGACCCGTATGCGTTCCACGCCGAAACCCGTCCATCCAACGGCAGTAAGGTCTATGACCTGTCCGGTTATGCCTGGGGGGATGGCGAGTGGATGGCGGCGCAGAAGGGCCGGGACGTAATCAACAGCCCCATGAATATCTACGAAGTTCACGCCGGCAGCTGGAAGATGAAAGAGGGCGATCTGCCCTATAACTATTCCGAACTGGCGGATGAACTGGTGCCGTACATAAAGGAAATGGGCTATACCCATGTGGAACTGCTGCCCATTACCGAGTATCCTTTTGACGGCAGCTGGGGTTATCAGGTAAGCGGGTATTTTGCGCCTACCAGCCGGTACGGTACCCCCAAGGATTTTATGAATTTTGTGGACAAGTGCCACCAGGCCGGCATCGGCGTTATCATGGACTGGGTGCCTGCCCATTTCCCCAAAGACGGCTATGGCCTGTATATGTTTGATGGCCAGCCCTGTTATGAGGATCCCAACCCCCGCCGGGGCGAGCATAAGGAATGGGGCACCATGGTATTCAACTACGGCATGCCCGAAGTGGAGAGTTTCCTGGTGTCCAGCGCCCTGTTCTGGCTGGAGGAGTACCATGTGGACGGCCTTCGCGTGGACGCAGTAGCCAGCATGCTGTACCTGGACTACAACCGCCGGGACGGCGAGTGGGAGCCCAATATGTACGGCGGCAAGGAAAACCTGGAGGCCATTGCGTTCCTGCGCAAACTGAATACCGAGGTGCTGAACCGGCATCCGGAAAAACTCATGATTGCGGAGGAGTCCACCGCCTGGCCGCTGGTGTCCAAACCTGCGGCGGACGGCGGCCTGGGGTTCAACTTCAAGTGGAACATGGGCTGGATGAACGATATGCTCAGCTACATGAGCACCGATCCGCTTTTCCGGTCCGGCAACCACAATAAGCTGACCTTCAGCTTCTTCTACGCGTTCAGCGAGAATTTTGTCTTGCCCGTCAGCCACGATGAGGTGGTTCACGGCAAGTGCAGCCTGCTGAACAAGATGCCGGGCGAGTATGACGCCAAGTTCGACAACCTGCGCACCTTCTATGGCTACATGATGGCGCATCCCGGCAAAAAGCTGCTGTTCATGGGCCAGGAATTCGGCCAGTTCATTGAGTGGAACGAGGCGAAACCGCTGGACTGGATGCTGCTGGGCTATGAAAAGCATCAGCAGCTGCAGGCCTGGGTCAAGGCGCTCAACCGGTTCTACCAGGAAAATCCCGCGTTCTGGCAGGTGGACTACAGCTGGGAGGGATTCCAGTGGATCGTGCCGGACGACAGTTCCCAGTCGGTGATCGCGTTCTTGCGGCGCGATACGGAGGGCAAGATGATCCTGGTAGTCTGCAACTTCAATCCGGTGCTTCGTGCCGGCTACCAGATGGGTGTACCCAATGCCGGCCAGTATAAGGAACTGCTGACCAGCGACGATGCGGCCTATGGCGGCGGCGATCTGCACAACCCGGTCAAACGGGCGGTCAAGGGTGCGATGCACGGGTTCGATTACCATATCACGCTGGATCTGGCGCCTATGAGCACAGCTTATTATTCGGTGCCGATGTCCCGCAAAAAAGCAGATAAGCCGGAAGAAAAGGCGGCCAAGCCTGCCCGTGCCGAGCGGACTGCTAAAAGTGGGACAAAGCCTGCCGCAAAAAAGGCTGCTGCAAAAAAGCCCGCCAAGAAAGCGTAAGGGAGAGAACACAGTCGAAAAAGGCCCGCGTCTAAAAGCAACGGCCTTTTAGAATAGAAAAGGCGCGATGCGCCAATAAGGGGAGAATTGTCATGAAAGAATGTATCGCAATGCTGTTGGCAGGCGGTCAGGGTTCGCGTCTGTATGCGCTTACCCAGCGCCTGGCAAAACCCGCGGTGCCTTTTGGCGGAAAGTACCGGATCATCGACTTTCCGCTTTCCAACTGTGTCAATTCCGGCATTGACACGGTGGGCATCCTGACCCAGTACCAGCCTCTGGTGCTGAACGAGTATATCGGCAACGGCCAGCCCTGGGATCTGGACCGCCTGTACGGCGGTGTTCATGTGCTGCCTCCGTACCAGACAGCCACCGGCTCCGACTGGTACAAGGGCACCGCGAATGCGATCTACCAGAATATCAACTTCATCGACCGGTATGAGCCCAACTACGTGGTTATCCTGTCCGGTGACCATATCTACAAGATGGACTACGGCAAGATGCTGGACTTCCATAAAGAGAAGGGCGCTGACTGCACCATCGCCGTTATGGAGGTGCCTTGGGAAGAGGCCAGCCGTTTCGGCATCATGACTGCCGACGAGAACGGCACCATCACCAAGTTCGAAGAGAAGCCCAAGGAGCCCAAGAGCAATCTGGCCAGCATGGGCATCTACATCTTTACCTGGGAAAAACTGCGCAAATTCCTCACCGAGGACGAAGCCGATCCCAACAGCGAGAACGATTTTGGCAAGAACATCATCCCCAATATGCTGAACGCGGGTGAAAAGATGGTTGCGTATGCTTTCGAGGGCTACTGGAAAGACGTGGGCACCATCGACAGCCTGTGGGATGCGAACATGGACCTGCTGAATCCCAATGTGGCGCTGGACGTGTGGGATGACAACTGGAAGATCTATTCCCGTACTTCCGGTCTGCCCGGCCATAAGATCGGCAACAAGGCTGTGATTGACAACAGCATGATCACCGAAGGCTGCCGCGTGGACGGTACCGTGATCCAGAGCGTTTTGTTTGACAATACCCGTGTGGCCGAGGGCGCTACCGTTGAGGCGTCGATCCTGATGCCCGGTTCGGTGGTGGAACCCGGTGCCTGCGTGCGCTACTCCATTATTGCGGAAAATGTGGTGGTTAAGCGCGGTGCCATGGTAGGTGTGCGTCCCGAGGACATGGACGACATCACCAAGTGGGGCGTAGCGGTTGTCGGTGAAGGCATCACCGTTGGTGCTGGCGCCAAGATCGGCCCCAAGGCCATGGTGGTCAAAGACGTGAAGGAGGGCGAAGAACAATGGTAAATTCTACTGCGAACGCGCTGGGCGTAATTCTGCCCAACGCAGGCGATAATTTTGTACCGGAGCTGGTGGAAAAGCGCACAATGGCGTCCATCCCCTTTGCCAGCCGGTACCGTATGATCGACTTTGTGCTGTCCAGCATGGTCAACGGCGGTATCACCAATGTGACCGTTGTTGTAAAAAAGAACTACCACTCCCTGATGGATCATCTGGGCAATGGCCGTGAGTGGGATCTGACCCGTAAACTGGGCGGCCTGAACATCGTACCGCCGTACGCCCAGTCCACTGTCAAGATGTACAACGGCCGCGTGGAAGCGCTGGCCAGCATTCTGGAGTTCCTGAAGAACCAGAAAGAGAAGTACGTGGTGCTAAGCGAGGCCAGCATTGCCTTCAACTACAACTTTAAGGAACTGATCGCGGCCCATGTGGCCAGCGGCGCTGATGTAACCATGCTGTACGAGCGCCGTGAGATTCCGGAAGGCTGCAAGAACGACAACCACACCATCAAACTGCAGGACGGTCGTGTGGTGGAACTGCTCACCAACGATTACCGTCCCGGTGTGCAGAACCTGTCCATGGATGTATACATCGTGGAACGCGAGACCCTGATCACCATGGTGCAGGATGCCACCAGCCGCGGTCTGGTTTATTTTGAACGGGATATCCTGTCCCGCAACCTGCAGCTGCTCAATGTGCAGGGCCTGGAATACAAGGGCTATACCGCCCGGATCACCAGCATGAAGAGCTACTTCGACGAGAACATGCGTCTGCTGGATGAGGCCAACCTGGATCAGCTGTTCCCGGCCGGCAAGCCCGTCTACACCAAGGTTCGGGACGATGCCCCCACCCGCTATGCCATGGATGCCAAGGTGAAAAACTGCATGGTGGCGGACGGCTGCGTGATTGAGGGTGAAATTGAAAACTGCGTGCTGTTCCGCGGCGTGCGGATCCGCAAGGGTGCCAAGGTCAAGAACTGTGTGCTCATGCAGGATACCGTGGTGGAGCCGGGCGCTACGCTGGAATATGTGGTCACCGACAAGTGCGTCAAGGTTACGGCCGACAAGAACCTGTGCGGCACCGATACCTTCCCGGTCTATGTGGCCAAGGGCCAGACCGTATAAACCCTGCCAAAAGGCGTCGGCCTGACCGGAGGCCGCCCTTTTCTCCCCAGGGGCGGGAGCCGCCTCGGCTCCCGCCCCCTCCCTCTATAACCCTGAACAAGGAGGAGACACATGAGAGTTCTTTTTTGCTCCAGTGAGGCCAATCCGTTCGCTGCGTCCGGCGGCCTGGGCGATGTGGCCGGCAGCCTGCCTAAGGCACTGGTTCGCTCCGGTGTGGATTGCCGCGTGGTCATGCCTCTGTATGAGACCATGAAATACCGCGATCAGCTGAGCTTTGTCACCAACTTCAGCGTACCGGTGGGTTGGCGCAGCCAATACTGCGGCCTGTTTACCTGCGAGTATGAAGGCGTGACCTTCTACTTCCTGGACAATGAGTATTACTTCAAGCGCGGCAGCCTGTACGGCTTCTATGACGACGCGGAACGGTTTGCGTTCTTCAGCCGTGCCATTATGGAGATGCTCTTCTACACCGACTTCACTCCGGATGTGATCAACTGCAACGACTGGCAGACGGCCCTGACTCCGGTATACCTGAACCTGTATTACCGTCATCTGGACAAGTTCAGCCGGATCAAAACGGTTTTCACCATCCACAACATCCAGTACCAGGGCAAGTACGGCCTGGATATCCTGGAGGAGATCTGCGGTATCGGCCGCAAGGACGCCCACATTGTGGAGTATGACGGCTGCGCCAATTTCATGAAGGGCGCCATTGAGGTCAGCGACCGGGTCAGCACCGTCAGCCCCACCTACGCAGGCGAGATTCTGGATCCCTGGTTCAGCTACGGTCTGGACGGTCTGCTGCGTCAGCGTCAGCACAAGCTGTGCGGCATCCTGAACGGCATCGATGTGGACAGCTACAACCCGGAAACGGATCCCAACATTCCGGCCCATTACAACGCCGATAGCTTCCAGGAAGGCAAGCTGGTCTGCAAAAAGCAGCTGATCGAGCGTTTCGGCCTGGATGATGACGGCAGCCCCATCATGGCGATGGTTACCCGTCTGGTTGGCCATAAGGGCGTGGATCTGGTCAAGAGCGTGGCCGAGGGTCTGCTCCAGCAGGGAATCCAGCTGGTGGTGCTGGGCAACGGCGAGTATGCCTACGAGTCCTTCTTCAGTGATCTGTGCGGCCGCCATCCCGGCCGCGTGGGCGTATACATCGGCTTTGTGCCGCCGCTGGCCCGTCAGATCTATGCCGGCGCGGATATCTTCCTGATGCCCTCCAAGTCCGAACCCTGCGGCCTGGCCCAGATGGTGGCCTGCCGCTACGGTACCATCCCGGTGGTGCGCGCTACCGGCGGTCTGCAGGATTCCATTCAGGATTCCGGCGATGGCAAGGGCAATGGATTTGTCTTCCAGCAGTACAGTGCCCATGACCTTTACGAGGCCTGCTGGCGTGCCAAGGAAGGCTACTGGCAGAAAGAGGGCTGGCCGGTTCTGGTCAAGCGCGCGATGCAGTGCGACTTCAGCTGGAACGTTTCTGCCCGCTCCTATGTGGAGATGTACGAGCAGGTCATGAACCTGTGGTAATCCGGCACAAAAACCTATGATACAACGGCCACGCCGCGTTTTTGCGGCGTGGCCGTTTTGCGCATGCCGGCAGAAACCAACTTTTTTGGAAGCGCTGTAAGAATTCCGGCTTTGTTCCGGTCCTGTATAGATAAGGAGGGAATGCGCATGGATGAAATCGTGTCGCTCTTGTGGCAGCGCGACGAACGGGCGCTGTCGCTTCTGGAAAACCGGTACAGCGGATTCTGCCGGCGGATCATAGCCGGATTGCTGAACAGTGCCCAGGATGCCGAAGAAGCACTGAACGATGTATGGCTCAGAGTGTGGAACGGGATTCCGCCGGCCCGGCCGAAATATTTCCGGGCGTATCTGGCCAAAACAGCCCGCAACACGTCCCTGCGGTATCTGGAACGGGCACAGGCGCAAAAACGCAGCGGGATCACCGTGCTGCTGGATGAATTGACGGAATGCATTCCGGATCAGACAACCCGTCAGCCGCTGGATTCCGTTCAGATCCGGGATCTGCTCAACCGTTTCGTTGCCTCGCTCCGTACAGAAGAACGGGAAATCTTTCTGCAGCGCTATTTTTTCGGGGCAAGCATACAGGAAATTGCCGCCGCCCGGCAATGCTCAGACAATCGGGTTTCGGTTTCCCTGCACCGAACGAGGAACAAACTGCGCGATTTTCTGGAAAGGGAGGGATATTCCGCATGAGTGAGTACGATCTGTTCGACGGCCTTTCGGATCTGGAAGAAAAATGGATCCTGCAGCCCAGAAAACTGGTATCGCCGTGGCTGAACCTTTTGTTTTGTTTCCTGGCGGCCAACGTGAGCGCCCTGATCCCCGACAGTATGCCCATCGTAGGCGTTGTGGTCTATTTCGCTTCGTTCGGCGTCCTGTATGCCGCTGCATCCTGCTGGATAAACCGTCCCCAAAACCGCAGATTGCTGATTGAAACAAGCGAGGACAAAAAACGGTAAAGTGCCAAAGATTCAAACAGCGCGCCGGTTTTGTCGGGTTGAAAAGCCTCGTTTCCTGTGCTATCATGGGATACATCCAAATGTTGTATCCGAAAGAGCGCCCCGCGCCCGCGGGGCGCTCTTTCCATAACTGCCGCACGGCAAACGGCAGAAAGAGGGAAGCGTCATATGCAGGGTCGTACCTATTTGTTTGAACAAGCCCCCGTCTCCCGGGCGGTCATGTCCATGGCTGCGCCTACGATAGCCAGTTCTCTGGTTATGGTGCTGTACAATCTGGCGGATACCTATTTTGTCGGGATGCTCAACGATCCCATCCAGAACGCCGCGGTTACCCTGGCCGCACCGGTGTTGCTGGCATTCAACGCTATCAACAACCTGTTCGGCGTGGGCTCCTCCAGCATGATGAGCCGTGCGCTGGGCCGGGGCGACAGGGAAACCGTCCGCCGCAGTTCTTCGTTTGGTTTCTGGTGTGCACTGCTCTGCGGGGCGCTTCTGTCGGTGAGCTTTACAACCTTTTCCGCCCCGGCGCTGGCCGTGCTGGGCGCTACCGAGGAAAACGCCGCGGCCACCTCCGCCTATCTGTTCTGGACCACCACCTGCGGTGCCGTGCCGGCTATTTTAAATGTGGTGCTGGCCTATATGGTCCGCAGCGAGGGGGCGGCGCTCCACGCGGGCATCGGTACCATGAGCGGCTGTTTTCTGAATATCCTGCTGGATCCGGTCTTTATCCTGCCCTGGGGCCTGAATATGGGGGCGGCCGGCGCCGGCCTGGCCACCTTCCTCTCCAACTGCGTGGCCTGCTGCTATTTTCTGGTACTGCTGGCGGTGCGCCGGCGCAGCAGCAACATCAGCCTGCGGCCCACGCTGCCCGGCCGTGCCATTGTGGTGGGCGTCTGTGCGGTGGGCATTCCCGCTGCGGTGCAGAATCTGCTGAATGTGACCGGTATGGCCGTGCTGAACAACTTTACCTCTGTGTACGGCTCCAATGCGGTGGCCGCCATGGGGATCGCGCAGAAGGTCAACCAGGTGCCCTTCTATGTGGCGCTGGGCCTGTCCCAGGGCTTGATGCCCCTGGTCAGCTATAACTACGCATCCGGTGATTATCGCCGGATGAAACGGTGCATTCTGTTTGCATTGAAGGTTGCCATGGCATTCCTGATTTCTCTCTGTGTGTTTGACTGGACCTGCAGCGCCTGGCTGGTGCGCCTGTTCATGAAGGATGCGGAGATCGTGGCCTACGGTTCCCGTTTTTTGCGGGGTATGTGTCTGTGCCTGCCGTTCCTGGGGGTGGACTTCCTGGCAGTGGGTGTGTTCCAGGCCTGCGGCATGGGACGCCGCTCGCTGATCTTTGCGATTCTGCGCAAGATCGTCATGGAAATCCCTGCACTGTGCATCCTGAACTGGATCTGGCCGCTTTACGGGCTTGCCTATGCCCAGACCTGTGCGGAGATCATCCTGTGCCTGGTTGCAGCTATGGTGCTGCGCCGTCTGTTTCGTGACCTGGGCAATCCGCCCGCCCCGGATGGTGGCGTGCGCCTTGCAAAAACAGCCCAAAAAGAGTAAAATATCCCTGTGTATATCCAAATAGGGGATCTGTGCCCTGAGGCGATATACCTTGCGGAAAAACACAAAAGAAAGGCGGTGTGCTATGGCGCTGAGCATGACCGGCTACGGCCGGGGCAAGGCGGTTCTCAACGGGCGTGACCTGACCGTGGAGATCCGCAGCGTCAATTCGCGGTATTTTGAGTATTCTTCCCGGCTTCCCCGGGCCTGTCTGTTTCTGGATGACCGGCTCAAAAAGCTGCTTTCCGGCACCATCAGCCGGGGCAAGGTGGAGCTGAGCCTGCAGCTGCAGACCATCGGCGTCAGCGATGTGGAGGTTCAGGCCGACCTGCCGCTGGCCCGCAGTTATCTGGAAGCGCTGCGGCAGATTTCCGAGGGCTGCGGTGTAGCCTGCGATGCGGCTGCCGGGATGCTGGCCCGTTTCCCCGATGTGCTGTCGGTGCGTCACGCCCAGGTGGACGAGGAGCAGCTGGCCGCGGACGTGGAGACAGTCTGCCGTATGGCCCTGGACAGCTTCATGACCATGCGCACGGCGGAAGGCGCCAAGCTGGAAGCGGACATTCTGTCCCGGCTGGACACCCTGGAACAGGACGTGGCCCTGGTAGAGCAGGACAGCGCCGGCCGCGTGGAAGCCTACACCCAGCGGCTGTACGCCCGTTTGCAGCCTCTGCTGGAGGATCGCTCCATCGACGAAGCGCGTATCCTGACCGAGGCGGCCATCTTTGCGGACAAGACCGCCGTGGATGAGGAGACCGTCCGTCTGCGCAGCCATATCCAGCAGTACCGGCAGATTCTTACCGGAGCCGGGGCTGTGGGCCGCAAGCTGGACTTCCTTACCCAGGAACTGAACCGGGAAACCAACACCATTGGTTCCAAGTGCCAGGATCTGGCCATCACCCGTCTGGTGGTGGAGATGAAGGCCGAGATCGAAAAAATCCGCGAACAGGTGCAGAATATCGAATAATAAAAGGGGAGCTATCATGAAGCTTATCAACATCGGGTTCGGCAATATGGTCAGCGCAAACCGGCTGATCGCCATTGTGAGCCCTGAATCCGCCCCCATCAAGCGCATCGTGCAGGAAGCCCGGGACAAGGGTGCTCTGATCGACGCCACCTATGGCCGCCGCACCCGGGCGGTGATCATCATGGATTCCGACCATGTGATCCTGTCGGCTGTGCAGCCGGAGACGGTGGCGAACCGTCTGAACGACAACGACGATGCGGATGAACTGGATGAGGAACTGGAAGATGAATAAGGATCGGTATCTGGTGGTTGTGTCCGGGCCTTCCGGCTCCGGCAAAGACACCGTCGTAAGCCGTTTGCGGCAGCTGCACCCGGAGATTGAGATCTCGGTTTCGGCCACCAGCCGGGCCATGCGTCCCGGCGAGGCCGAAGGGGTAAACTATTATTATATGACCCGCGACCAGTTTGAAGCGAAACTGGCTGCCGGGGAAATCCTGGAGCACACCTGTTATTGCGGCAACTACTACGGCACCCCCAAGTCCGAGGTAGACCGCCGCATCGGCCAGGGTGTCACCGTGGTGCTGGTGATTGAGGTGGAAGGCGCGGGCAATATCCGCCGCCTGTATCCGGAGGCCACCACCATCTTTGTGGCGCCCCCCAGCCTGGAAGAACTGGAACACCGCCTGCGGGGCCGCGGCACCGAGAGCGAGGAGGCCATCCAGGGCCGCCTCGCCCGCGCCCGGGAGGAGCTGGCCCTGGCGGATCAGTACACCGCCACGGTGGTCAACCGGGAGGTGGACGACTGCGCCCGGCAGCTGTACGAGATCATCCGGGCAAGACAAGAGGGCTGACCGGCTCGGCCCGGAAAGGGGCAGCGATTGCCGCATACCGTGCAAGTGGCGGTAAACAACGCCACCCTTCATTTTGACAAACTCTATACCTATCGGGTTCCGCCGGAACTGGAAGGCAAGGTGCCGGTAGGGGGGATGGTACTGGTGCCGTTCGGCCGGGGAGACAAGCCCCGCATGGCGGTGGTGCTGGCGGCAGGGGAGAGCGCGGAGCTCTCCCCCCGTGTCAAACCGCTTTATGACGCCGCGCCGGAAAGCGCCTGCCTGACCCCCGATCTGCTGCGCCTGGTGGAGTTTCTCCACGAGCGCACCTTCTGTACCTGGTATGAGGCGGTAAAAACGGTCATTCCCTATGGGGCCCAGTACCGCCCTGTGTTGCAGGATGGCCGTCCGGTGCTGCAAAAGCAGCTGGTGCGCCACACCCAGCCCCAGTACCGGCTGGCGGCGCCCCTGCCGGAAAAGCCCCGCCCCACCCCGACCCAGATCCTGGCGGTACAGCTGCTGCGGGACGGCCCCCTGACCGGGGAGGAACTGCAGCAGGCCGGGGTATCCGCCGCCGTGGCGGACAATCTGGTCAAAAAGGGCGTGCTGGAAAAGGAACAGGTGGACAAAACCCTGGATCTGTACGCCCATATCCCGCTGACCAGCGAGACCATCACCCTGACCGATGAGCAGCAGGCCGCCCTGGATGCGCTGCTGCCCGCGCTGCAGGCGGGCAAACCCCACGCGGCGCTGCTGCACGGGGTTACCGGAAGCGGCAAAACGCTGGTCTTTCTGGAACTGATCCGTCACACGCTGGAACTGGGCCGCACCGCGCTGGTGCTGGTGCCGGAAATCAGCCTGACCCCCCAGATGATCCGCCGCCTGAAAGAAAATTTCGGCAGCCGGGTGGCGGTGCAGCACTCCGCCCTCAACCATACCGAGCGGCTGCTGCAATGGCGGATGATCCAGCAGGGCGGCGCCCAGATCGTGGTAGGCACCCGCAGCGCCATCTTTGCACCGCTGCAGAATCTGGGGCTCATCATCATTGATGAGGAACAGGAGCATACCTACCGTTCCGAGTCCAGCCCCCGGTTTGATGCCCATGACGTGGCCCGGCTGCGGGCGGCGGACAGCGGCGCGCTGCTGCTGCTGGCCAGCGCCACCCCTTCGGTGGAAAGCTACTACCGGGCCGCCCGGCAGGACCGGTACCAGCTGGTACGGCTCACCCATCGGTATGCCGGGCAGCCGCTGCCGCCGGTGCAGATCGTGGATATGCGGGCGGAAGCCGCCGCCGGCAACCCGGAGGATATCAGCCAGCCTCTGGCCGACGCCATCCGGGAAAACCTGGCAAATGGCCAGCAGACCATTCTGCTGCTTAACCGCCGGGGATACCGCACCGTGGCCCTGTGTCAGGACTGCGGGGCCGCGCTGAAATGCTCGTCCTGCAGCGTGCCCATGGTCTACCATAAAGCCCAGGGGCAGATGCTCTGCCATTACTGCGGCAAAACGATCAAGCCCGCTCCCACCCATTGCCCCCAGTGCGGCGGCAAACTGCTGTATACCGGCTTCGGTACCCAGCGGGTGGAGGAAGAACTGGAGAACCTGTTCCCCAAAGCCCGTGTGCTGCGGATGGATCAGGATTCCACCAGCCGCAAAAACGCCCACGAACAGCTGCTGGCCCGCTTTGCCAAAGGGGAGTATGACATCCTGCTGGGCACCCAGATGGTGGCCAAGGGGCTGGATTTTGAAAAGGTCACCCTGGTGGGGGTGCTGGGCATTGATTCGCTGCTGTTCAGCCAGGGCTACCGGTCGTATGAGACTGTGTTCAGCCTGATTACCCAGGTGGTGGGCCGGGGCGGCCGGGCGGAGTATCCCGGCCGGGCCATCATCCAGACCGTCTGCCCGGGGCACCCGGTGCTGCAGCTGGCGGCCAAGCAGGATTACGAAGCCTTCTTTGAAGAGGAGATCGGCTTCCGGCAGCTGTGCCTGTACCCGCCCTTCTGCGATCTGTGCATGGTGGGTTTTTCCGGCGAAAAGGAAGGCCCGGCGCTGGCCGCGGCCGCCCGGTTCTCCGCGATCCTGGCCGAAACGGCCCGCCAGAACTGGCCCAAACTGCCCATGCGGGTGCTGGGGCCCGCCCCCATGAACGTGGCGATGGTCAAGGATCTGTACCGTTTCAAGCTTACCATCAAATGCCGCAACACAAACGATTTCCGCGCCCTGATGCGCGCCGTCCTGGCCCGGTACGGGGAGGAGGGTCTGCCCGCCAAGGCAGCGGTCACACTGGATTTCAACGCAGACGGCGATCTGTAACGCCGCCCGCCGAAAAAAGGAGAGGAAAACTATGGCTCTGCGCACCATCGTACAGGACGGCGATCCTATTCTGAAAAAGGTTTGCCGCCCGGTGACCAATTTTGACGACCGTCTGGCTACTCTGCTGGACGACATGATCGAGACCCTGGCCGACGCCGAGGGCTACGGCCTGGCCGGCCCTCAGGTGGGGGTCATGCGCCGGGTGTTCGTAAGCCTGGATGAACGGGATCTGCCCGAGGACGGCACTGTGCCGGAAGGGTACGAACCCAAGTATCTGGAGTTCATCAACCCGGAGATTCTGGAACGCAGCGACGAAGAGGTCATGCTCTACGAAGGCTGCCTGTCCTTCCCCGGCCGCAACGCGGCCATCAGCCGCCCCAAGCGGGTCAAGGTGCGGGCGTTCGACCGGCATGGCAATCCCTTTGAGCTGGAAGCGGAGGACATGCTGGCCCGCTGCGTCTGCCACGAGACCAACCATCTGGATGGTGTGACCATCCTGGATCTGGCCGACCATTTCTACGAGGACGAAGAAGAATTCGACGAGGACGGAGAGGAATAATGCGCATCCTGTTCATGGGCACGCCGGATATCGCGGCCCACTGCCTGGAAGCCCTGTACGGCGCCGGGCATACCCTCTGCGGGGTGTTCACCCGGCAGGATAAACCGGTGGGCCGAAAGCAGGTGCTCACCGCGCCGCCGGTCAAGCAGGTGGCGCTGGCCCACGGCACGCCGGTGTTTCAGCCGGTGACCCTGCGGGACGAAGAGGTACAGGCGCAGATCCGCGCGCTGGAACCGGAAATCATCGTTGTGGTGGCCTACGGCCGGATTCTGCCGCCGGAGGTGCTGGCAATCCCGCCCCGGGGCTGCATCAACCTGCACGTATCCCTGCTGCCCAAATACCGGGGCGCTGCGCCGGTGCAATGGGCGGTACTGAACGGCGACGCCGAGACCGGCGTGACCATCATGAAGCTGGACGAGGGCCTGGACACCGGCGATATCCTGCTGGTGCGCCCTGCGCCCATCGGCCCGGAGGAAACCAGCGGCGAACTGTTCGACCGGATCACCGCCCTGGGGGCGGAAACGTTGCTGGATGCCCTGGCCCGGTTTGACGAGCTGACCCCCGTGCCCCAGGATCACGCGGCCGCCACCTTGGCCCCGCCCCTGCGCAAGGAGATGGCCCGCTTTGATTTTGACGCCGACGCCGCGCATCTGCACAATCTGGTTCGGGGTATGAATCCCTGGCCGGCGGCTTTCTTTGAGTACGGCGACAAAAAGATCAAGGTGCTGGCCAGCCGTGTGGCCGAGGGAAGCGCGCAGCCCGGTACTATCCTGGCGCTGAAACCCTTTACCGTGGCCTGTGCCTCCGGTGCTTTGCAGCTGCTGCAGGTGGTGCCGGAGGGCGGCAAGCCCATGGAGGGCTCCGCCTGGGCGGCCGGCCGGCGGTTCAAGGCGGGGGACAGCCTGTGAGCGCCGCGCGCCGCGCGGCGGTAGAGGCGCTGATCCACCAGGAAAAGGCCGGTTACTCTAACCTGGTGCTGGACGGGCGGCTGCGCCGCAGCGGCCTGACCGGCCGGGACAAAGCCTTTTGTACCGCTATTTTCTATACCGTTCTGGAACATCAGATCACCCTGGACTGGCAGCTGCGCCAGTGCCTGAACCGTCCGGTGAGCCGTCTGGATCCGCCGGTGCGGGCGGTGCTGCGGGCAGGGCTGGCCCAGATCGTGTACATGCAGGTGCCGCCTGCCGCGGCGGTCAACGAATCGGTTGCCCTGGTGCGGCAGCTGGGCTGCTCCAGCGCCGCCGGGCTGGTCAACGCGGTGCTTCGCCGTGCCCCGGCCCAGGACCCTGCCGCCGCCAAGTTTCCCAACCGGGCCGCACGGCTGTCGGTGCAGTATTCGGTGGCTGAACCCATCGTGCGGCTGTATCTGGCGGCTTATCCCACCCGTACCGAACAGCTTCTGCTGTCCATGTCCACCCCCAGCCGGGAAACCGCCCTGCGGGTCAACACCCTGCGCACCGACGCCGAGCAGCTGGCCCGGCGCCTGGCAGACGAGGGTACGCCCAGCCGTCCCGGTCCGCTGCCGGGCAGCCTGCTGGCGGCTTTTGAGGGCTCACCCGTCCAGAGCACTGCTTTTGCCGAGGGGCTTTTCCATGTGCAGGGGCTGTCCAGCCAGCTGGCAGCCCTGAGCCTGGACGCACAGCCCGGCCAGAAGGTGCTGGATCTGTGCGCTGCGCCGGGCGGCAAAACCCTGCTGCTGGCCCAGCAGATGCAGGATACCGGCCGTTTGTACAGCCGTGACGCCGCCGAAGGGCGGGTTTCCCTGATCCGGCAGGCGCTGGAACGGAGCGGCATACAGTGCGCCGATGTGGCCTGTGCCGATGCGTCGGTCTGGCAGCCGGAACTGGCCCGGGCCGACCGGGTGCTCTGCGATGTGCCCTGTTCCGGTCTGGGTATTCTGCGCAAAAAACCGGATCTGCGCTACAAGCCGCTGGGAGAACTGCCGTCCCTCTGTGTGGTGCAGGCGAAGATTCTGGCCACCGCCTCTCGTTATGTAAAAGAAGGCGGGCGGCTGGTGTATTCCACCTGCACCCTCAACCCCCAGGAAAACGAATACCAGATTGAGCAGTTCCTGGCCGGGGAGGAGGGCGCAAAATTCCGGCTGGTTCCGCCGCCTTTCCATCCGGAGCAGGCGTCGGAAGGGCCTTTCGGCATGACGATTTTCCCGGACGAGACCGGTTTCGACGGATTTTTCATAGCAACATTGGAGAGATTGTGATACAATGAACAAGAACTGCATTTCCTCCCAGACCCGGCCTCAGCTGGCCCAAACGCTGGCGGCCCTGGGGCAGCCTGCGTTCCGGGCCGGGCAGATCTACCGCTGGCTGCATCAGAAGCAGGTCACGGAGTTTTCCGCCATGACCGACCAGCCCAAAGCTCTGCTGAAAACCCTGGAGGAGCAGTACTATATCGCCGCGCCCGCCATCCGTCGCCGCCAGCAGTCCAGGGACGGTACCGTCAAGTACCTGTTCGCCCTGGAGGACGGCAACTGTATCGAGACGGTGGTCATGCGGTACAAATACGGCAATACCGTCTGTCTGTCCACCCAGGTGGGCTGCCGGATGGGCTGCCGGTTCTGCGCTTCCACCCAGGCCGGGCGGGTGCGCAACCTGGAAGCCGGCGAGATCGCGGCCCAGCTCTACGCTGCCCAGCGGGACATCGGGGAGCGTATTTCTCACATTGTGCTCATGGGCATCGGCGAACCGCTGGACAACTTTGATAACGTGATGGATTTCCTCACCATTATCTCTTCGGAGGAAGGCGCCAACATCGGTATGCGCAACATCAGCCTGTCTACCTGCGGCCTTGTGCCCATGATCGACCGGCTGGCGGAGAAAAAGCTGCAGCTTACCCTGTCCATTTCGCTGCACGCCCCCAACAACGCCATGCGCAGCAGCATGATGCCGGTGAACGATGCCTATCCGGTGGAACAGCTCATCGCCGCCTGCCGCCGGTACCAGAAAACCACCGGCCGCCGGATCAGCTTTGAGTATTCCATGGTGCGGGGCGTCAATGACAGCGACGCCACCGCCCGGCAACTGGCCGACCTGATCCGGGGCATGGGGGCCCATGTGAATCTGATCCCCATTAATCCGGTGGACGGCAGCCCCTATTCCGCTACCGACGCGGAAAATGTGCGTCGGTTCCAGCAGGCGCTGACCCGTCTGGGGGTCAACGCCACCGTGCGCCGCCGTCTCGGCAGCGATATCAGCGCCGCCTGCGGTCAGCTGCGGCGGGACGAAGCCCAACAACCACCCAAGGAGGCGACGCCATGAAACTGGCAGCCAAAACCGATATCGGCTACGGCCGGCTGGAAAATCAGGACAACTATCGGGCTGCCCGCCTGCCGGACGACACCGTCTGGGGCCTGATCTGCGACGGCATGGGCGGGGCCAATTCCGGCAAGCTGGCCTCGCAGCTGGCGGCACAGACGCTGGAGGAGTATTTTGATCAGGGCCTGGCAGATCTGGCGCCAGGACAGGAGATCGAATTCCTGCGGCAGGCTGTGCAGCAGGCCAACCAGGCCATCTATGAGGAGGCCAGCCGGCATCGGGAGCACGCGGGCATGGGTACTACCGTGGCCGGTGCTTTGGTGCGCGGCGGTCATGCCTGGCTGTTCCACGCAGGGGATTCCCGGGTGTATCTGTTCCGGGCCGGGCAGATCCGCCAGCTTACCCGGGATCATTCCATGGTGCAGGAACTGGTGGAGAACGGTGCCATCACCGCCCAGCAGGCGGCCACCCATCCCCGAAAAAACATCATCACCCGTGCTTTGGGGGTCAACCCTACGGTGGAAACCGAGACCGGTGAATGCGCGGTGCGGCCGGGGGATGTGCTTCTTTTGTGCAGCGACGGGCTCAGCAATCCGGTCAGTGACCGGACCATGGCCCGCATCCTGACCGAAGTTCCGTTCTATGAGGCGGCGGATGTTCTGGTGGCCAAGGCCCTGGAGCATGGCGGTCAGGATAACATTACGGTGCTGCTGATCGGCGTGGAGCCGGCGGCAGCCCCCGCGCCCTGACGGGCTGCGGATGAACCACAGGGGCGGCCTGCGGCAGAGATTCAGATTCTTCCGCGTACCGCATGATCCGGCCTGCCGCCCCGTTTTTCTTTCACAGCGCGCCCCGGCGCAGGGAGGTTTTATTACATGGACAATCTGGAACACGTGATCGGCAAACGGTTGGATGGCCGCTATCTGCTGGAAGGCCTGATCGGCGTGGGCGGTATGGCGAATGTCTACCGCGCCCGCGACCTGAAGGAGGACCGGGTGGTGGCCGTCAAGATCCTGCGGCCGGAATTCATGGAAAACGCGGAGCTGGTCCAGCGGTTCAAGAACGAGTCCAAGGCGATTTCCATTCTGGATCATCCCCACATCGTCAAGGTATACGATGTGTCGGTGAGCGACAAGATCCAGTATATCGTCATGGAATACATCGACGGCATCACGCTGAAAGAATATCTGAACCAGCGGGGCGGCCCGCTCACCTGGAAGGAAGCCGTCCATTTTATTACCCAGATTCTGGAGACGCTGGATCACGCCCACGGCAAGGGCGTTGTGCACCGGGACATCAAGCCCCAGAACATCATGCTGCTGGCCGACGGCAGTATCAAGGTGATGGATTTCGGCATTGCCCGCTTTTCCCGGGCCGAGAGCCAGGTGGTCAGCGAAAAGGCCATCGGTTCGGTGCACTACATCAGCCCGGAACAGGCCCGAGGCGAGGTTACCGACGGCAAGACCGACATCTACTCAGTGGGCGTGATGCTCTACGAAATGCTGGCCGGCAAACTGCCTTTCACCTCGGACAGCGCGGTATCGGTGGCCATCAAGCAGATTTCCGACACCCCCACCCCGCTGGGTGAGGTCGCGCCCCAGGTGCCGGAAGGCCTGCAGGCCATCACCGCCCGTGCCATGGCCAAGGACCCGGCAGACCGCTATCCCAGCGCCCGGGCCATGCTCATGGATCTGGAGGAGTTCAAGCAGAACCCCAGCATCCGGTTTGAGTACGAGTATCTGACAGATTCTGAACCAGAGAGGTATATCGACAAAGTGGTCAAGCAAACCAAATCCGGCTCCGGCGCCAAGCCGTCCGCCGGCGGCACCCGCCGCCCGGCTCCCAAAAAGAAAAAACGCAAAAATTATACGCTGCCGATCCTGGCGGGTATGGCGGCCGCCTTTGCCATCGGCGCTGCCATCCTGTGCTATATCATCTTTACCAACTCCACCAACCCCCTGTTCAGCAACCGGGCGGACGTGGAACTGGTGAATTTCGTGGGCATGACCCGGGACGAGATTGAGGGCAACCCTGCCTATTCTCAGTTCAATATCGTGTTTGAGGAGGAGTACAACTCCCAGTACCCTGCCGGGCAGGTGTACAGTCAGAGTCCCCGTCCGCCCCGTACCGTCAAGGAGGGCCAGACCGTCACCCTGAAGGTCAGCAAGGGCACCGAGATCGTGAATGTGGAGGACGTGTACGGCATGACCTCCGAGGATGCCACTACCCGCCTGCAGGGGCAGGGCCTGGTGGTCAGCATCACCCCGCAGGTGGATGACAACTATCCGGTGGGTACCGTGATCCGTACCGAGCCGGAGGCCGGGGCCGAGGTAGCGGTAGGCACTCAGGTGCGCCTGATCGTCAGCCGTGAGGAGGTAGATACCACTACCACCGTGCCCGACCTGCGCGGCCTGACGGTGGAACAGGCAGCCACCGCTCTGCAGAACAAGATGCTCACCCTGGGCCTGCAGACCACCGAGTACAGCAGCGAATATCCCGTGGATGTGATCATCAGCCAGAGCAAGGAGCCGGGCAGCGAGGCCAACTGGAACTCCCGCGTGGACGTGGTCGTCTCGCTTGGGCCTGAGCCTACGCCGGAACCCACGCCGGAACCCACCCCGGTCCCGACGGCAACCCCGACGCCCACTGCTACGCCTTCCGCTACTCCCAAGCCCACGGAGCCTTCCTCCACTACTACACCGGAGTCCACGCCAACGGGCGGGGACGAGGATAAGGATTGAGGCAGCGTATGGAACCCTATATTGCCAAAAGCATCGGCGGCTTTTACTATGTGAAAACCGACGAGGGAATTGTGGAATGCAAGCCCAAGGGCATCTTCCGCAAACAGCGCATCACGCCGGTGGCGGGGGATACCGTAACCCTGGAACGGGAACAGGGCACCACCGTTATTGCCTCCATCGGCCCGCGCAAAAACGTGTTTGTGCGTCCGCCCATTGCCAACCTGGACGTGCTGTTCATTGTGGCCAGCACGGTGCAGCCGGTGCCCAGCACCCTGGTGCTGGATAAGCTGTCCGCCATTGCGGTGGATAAGGACGCCGAACCGGTGCTGGTGATCACCAAGGGCGATCTGGCCAGCGACGAAAATCTGGCCTCCGCCTACGAAAAGGCAGGGATTGCCTGTATCCGGGTAGACCATGAGACCGGCGCGGGGCTGGATGAGATCCGCGCCCGCATTGCCGGCAAGCTGTGCGCCTTCTGCGGCAACTCCGGGGTGGGCAAATCCACCCTGCTCAACGCTCTCTCGCCGGAGCTGGGCCGCCAGACCGGCGACATCAGCCAGAAGCTGGGCCGCGGCCGCCATACCACCCGGGAGGTGGAGATCTTTGAGACGCTGGGCGGCCGCATCGCCGACACCCCGGGCTTTGCCAGCCTGGATCTGGAGCGTGCCTGCTACATTCCCAAAGAGAATCTGGAGTATGCGTTCCCGGAGTTTGCGCCCTATCTGGGCCAGTGCCGGTTTACCGGCTGCTCCCACCGTACCGAACTGGGCTGCGCCGTGCGGCAGGCCCTGGCCGAGGGCAAGATCAGCCCCAGCCGCTACGAAAGCTACTGCGCCATCTACGACGAGGTCAAGGACGTAAAAAGCTGGGAACTCAAAAAGTGACCAAAGCCCGGCGGAGCCCTGTCTCCGCCGGGCTTTTGCGGCCCCGCATACCGGGGCGGAAAGGAGAATGCCCTATGCAGGATTGGGTGATCGTGTCTGCCTGCCCGGTGGGGGAGGCGATGCGCCGTTACATCACGCCGGGCTGCCGTCTGGTGGCCTGCGACGCAGGCTGGCATAATCTGCAGAAACTGGACCTGACACCGGATCTGGTGGTGGGGGATTTTGATTCCGCACCGCCCCCGCCGGGCGGGGATACCGTGGTTCTGCCCCATGTAAAGGACGATACCGACACCCACTATGCCGCTCGGCTGGCGGCGGAACAGGGCGCAAAACAGGTCACCATCCTGGGGGCGCTGGGCGGCGCCCGGCTGGAACACACCCTGGCCAACCTGGCCACCGGCCTGTGGCTGCAGAAACAGGGGGTGGATACCTGCCTGGCCAATGAGCGCAGCGAGATCCGCTTTCTGCTGCCCGGCCATACCCTGACCCTGCTGCCGGCGTGCTGGCAGTATTTTTCACTGTTTCCGCTGGAGGGCCGCGCCGAGGGCGTCTGCGTGCAGGGGGCGTTCTATGAGCTGGACAACGCCGTCCTGACCCCGGATTTCCCGATCGGGGTCAGCAACGAGTGGGCCGAAAACCGTCGCCCGGTCACCGTGCGGATTGACAAGGGGGCACTGGCCGTAATCTGTACCAAAGCGGACTGAGCTTCCCGAACTGCCGCAAAAGCCGCACATTCTGCCCGCCGCAGCATAGTATGGAGCATCCAACATCACCCAGACGGGAGAAAGCGGGGAAGCATCCATGCAGGTAGTGGTTATCAAAAGTCCGAAATTCTTGGCGGGTATTCTGCGGGCCATCTTTCACATCAACCGGGAGGGCTGATCCCTCCTCAGCAAAAGCCGGGGCGCACCCAAAGAGCGGGTGTGCCCCGGCTTTTCTGCTGCCCGGCATGTCTGCATATCCTGTCCGCGCCGCTCATATACATGGCCATAGAAACGCGCGAAAGGGGCGAAACTATGGAATTGAAGGTGTTCAGAGACACCCTGACTGCGGCGGGCGGGTTGTGCGATACAAAGACCGAACTTCCCATCGAAACCGAGATCCTGATCCCGGACTATCTGCCGCAGGTGTTCAAGATTGTCAAATGCCAGGTGCGGCCGGTGGTGCTGCAGGCCCAGACCACCGGCGGCCGTCTCACGCTGGACGGCTATCTGCGGTGTGTGGTGTTCTACCAGTCGGACGAGCAGCAGAACCTGTGCCAGACCGAGCAGAAACTGCCGTTCACCAAAACGCTGGATCTGCCCGCGCCGGAATACGGCGGCTGTCAGGTGCACACAGGCGGCGAGGTGGAGTACCTGAACTGCCGGGCGGTGAATCAGCGCCGGGTGGACGTGCGGGGGGCGTTCTCGCTGAATGTAACCCTGACCCTGCGGCAGGAGCAGCCGGTGATCACGGCTCTGTCCGGCAGCGGGGCCGAGCAGCTGCTGGGTACCCTGACCGGGGCCCGCCCGGTGGCGGCTCTGGATAAGCTCATCACCGCCGAGGAGGAGATCACCTTCCCCACGCCGCCCGCAGCCGTGCTGGACGTGACCGGCCTTGCCACCGTGCAGGAGATCCGTCTGCTGCCGGGCAAGGCGGTGGTAAAAGGTGAAGTGGAAGCCCGGGTACTTTACCGCACCGCCCCGGGCTGTGAGCTGGAGCAGCTGACCAGAGCGGTGCCCTTCAATCAGATCGTGGATGTGGACGGCGCGGCGGAGGATTGCCGCTGCTTTGCCTACGTGGAGCCGGTGGGCTGCACCCTGATGGCGGCCCCCAATCCCCAGACGCCGGGCACCGTGTCGGTCACGGCCATGCTGCGGCTGCGGGTCTGGCGGCCCATGGAATGCGTGGTGGTGGAGGATGCCTTCTCCACCGAATACAACGCCCAGGTGGAGTACAAAACGGTCACGGTGGAGCAGATGGAAGCGCCGGTGGACCAGACGGTGCGCCTGACCCTGGAAGGTGCCCTGCCGGACGAGAACGCCCGTATCCTGCATTGCTTTGCCAGCCTGGCCCCGGCGGAAGCCGCCCAGGCCGGGCCGGGGGTAATGCTGCGGGGCCGCGGTACCGCCCATGTGCTCTGTCTGAACAGCCTGGGCGAGATCGAATGCTACGACAAAGCCTTTGAGTATCAGCTGCCCGACGTGTGGGAGGGCCAGATCCAGGAGTACCGGGCCGAGTGCTGGGCGGATGTGGTGCAGTGCTCCGCCCGCAAGGAGAGCGGCGGCATGGCCGCCGACCTGACGCTGCGCATCTCCGGCCTGATGGCCCGGGCCAGGCAGCAGACAGTGGTCAGCGAGATGGCCTGCCAGGACCCGCTGGAGCCCGCCGATCCGGACGTGGCGCTGCGGATCTGCTACGCCCAGGCAGGGGAGGACGTGTTCCACATTGCCAAGCGGTACCATGTGTCGCCGGCGGCGCTGCTGCGCGCAAACCAGCTGGAACAGCCCCGTCTGGACGCGCCCGCCCGGCTTTTGATCCCGGTAGTGGGCTGACAGAAAAGGAGGTATCGCAACTATGGAGCGTGAGCAACTGTATCAGGACATCGCCGCCCGCACCGGAGGCGACATCTATATCGGGGTGGTGGGGCCGGTCCGCAGCGGCAAGAGCACCTTTATCAAAAAGTTTCTGGAACTGCTGATGATCCCCCGTATCACCGACCCGGCCCGCCGGGCCCGTGCCCGGGACGAACTGCCCCAGTCGGCCGCGGGCCGCACCATCATGACCACCGAACCCAAATTTGTGCCCGAAACCGCCGTCACGGTGGAACTGGAAGGGGGCGGCAGCTTCCGCACCCGGCTGATCGACTGTGTAGGCTATATGGTGGAGGGGGCCATGGGCCACGAGGAAAACGACCAGCCCCGCATGGTCAAAAGCCCCTGGTTTGAGGAGGAGATTCCCTTTGACCAGGCCGCCGAGACCGGCACCCACAAGGTCATCTGCGACCATTCCACCATCGGCCTGGTCATCACCACCGACGGCTCCATCAGCGACATTCCCCGGGAGCGGTACGAGCCGGCGGAGCAGCGGGTCATTCAGGAACTGGAAGCGCTGGGCAAACCCTTTGTGGTGCTGCTCAACTGCACCGAGCCGGACAGCGAAGCAAGCCGCCGTCTGGCCCAGCAGATGCAGCAGCGGTGCGGGCATGCGGTGCTGCCGGTAAGCTGCGTGGACCTGGACGTGCAGACGCTGGAGGCGATCCTGGCCAGCGTGCTGTATGAGTTCCCGGTGCGGGAGATTGCCTTTGCCATGCCCCGGTGGATTCCCATGCTGGATGCGGACCACTGGCTGCAGCAGGCGGTCTATGCCGGGGTGCGGGAGTGGGCCGATCCGATCGACCGGATGAAGGACGTGGCCGCCAACGCGGATACCTTTGCCTGCGAGTATGTGAGCAGCGCCGTGATCGACGGCATGGATCTGGCGGAAGGTACCGTGCGGATGCGCCTGCAGCTGGAGCCGGACATCTTCTACCGGGTATTGGGGGAGACCACCGGCCTGGAAGTCTGCGACGAGGCCAGCCTGCTGCCTTGCGTGATCAGCCTGGCCAAGGCTCGCCGGGAATACGAGAAGATCCGCAACGCACTGGAGCAGGTGGAGGCCACCGGCTACGGCATCGTGATGCCGGCCATCAGCGAGCTGCACCTGGAGGAACCGGAGATCGTGCGCCAGGGCGGCCGGTATGGGGTCCGTCTGCGGGCCAGCGCCCCCTCGATCCATCTGCTCAAGGCCACCATCCACACCGAGATCAGCCCCATTGTGGGCTCCGAGCGGCAGAGCGAGGAACTGGTTCTCAGCCTGCTGCAGGACTTCGAGCAGGATCCGCTCAAGATCTGGGAGTCCAACATCTTCGGCAAAAGCCTGCACGAACTGGTCAACGAGGGGCTGCAGAACAAGCTGCTGCATATGCCCCAGGAGGCCCGCGCCCGCCTGCAGGAGACCCTGGAACGGGTCATCAACGAGGGCTGTTCCGGCCTGATCTGCATTATCCTGTAACAAAAAACAGGCAGACTGTCACGGTCTGCCTGTTTTTATGGGTTGTCCGCGGCCCAGAACTCCGCCAACAGCGTTTTCATCGTATCGGTGCCGCGCACATCCCGGCAATGCTGCCAGTACCCGGGGAACAGCCGCCGGTAGCCCGGTGTGCCGAACCGGCTGTCCAGCAGCAGCACCACACCCCGGTCATCGGGGGTGCGGATCACCCGCCCGGCGGCCTGCATCACCTTGTTGAAGCCGGGATACTGGTAGGCGTAGGCAAACCCGTCCTCCCGGGTGCGGGTAAAATAATCCCGCAGCATCTCCTGCCGGGGATTCACCTGGGGCAGACCCACCCCCACCACAGCGGTGCCGATCAGGCGGCTGCCGGTCAGGTCAATACCCTCGCCGAACACCCCGCCCATCACACAGAAGCCCAGCAGGGTCTTGTCCGGTTCTTCCCGGAAGTTGTCCAGAAAAGCGGCCCGTTCTTCCTCGCTCATGCCGCTGTCCTGCACCAGAATCTCAATCTCCGGATACCGCTCGCAGAACCGCTGCCGCACCTGCTCCATGTAGCCATAGCTGGGAAAATAGGCCAGGTAGTTGCCCACCCGCCCGGCGGCCATCACCGCCAGATAGTCGGTCACCCGGTCCAGGCTCTGTTCCCGGCGGGCGTAGCGGGTATCCACATCCAGTGCGCAGAACAGCCCCATCCGCCCGGGATCAAAGGGGCTGGGCAGGCTCACCGCCGCCGCCTCGCCGCAGCCCAGCACATCCCGGTAGTAAGGCAGGGGGGTCAGGGTGGCGCTGAACAGCGCCGCGCCCCGGCCCAGTGCCAGGCTTTCGTCCACAAACAGGCTTGGATCCAGGCAGATCAACTCCACCCGTACCCGGCTTCCCGCGGCGGTGTACTGAGTGGCGTAATGCTCATCGTACCGGTCGGCGGTGCGCAGAAAATCCTTGACCGTAAAATAGGCGTCCAGTACCTGATCGTACAGATCACCGCCGTTTTCGCCCCGGTGTTCCTCCAGCCACTGCTGCATCGGCGCGGTGCAGTGCCGCACCGCCTTGAGAAACTCCTCCGGGGCTGCATCGGTAAACCAGCTGCGGGTCTCCTTTTCCTCGCTCTCGTGGCGGATGTTCACAAAGGCGGTGTTCAGCGCCGCCAGCGCCCGGGCCAGCTTGCCCCGTCCGCCCAGCGCCTTTCGCACCGCGTACAGAGGCTCCTTTTCCAGCCGGCTGGAATACATCTCCCGGGCCCGGTCGGGCAGGTTGTGGGCCTCGTCCACAAGAAACAGGCTCTGCCCGTCGCCGCCCTCAAAAAAGCGCTGCAGCCGGGCGGTGGGGTCAAACAGATAATTGTAATCCCCCACGATCACATCGCACCACAGCGAGATGTCCAGCCCAAATTCAAAGGGGCAAAGCTGTTCCGTTTCGGCCAGCCGTTCAATCGTCTCCCGGTCAAAGTGCCGGTGTTCCAGCGCCCGCCACAGCGCGTCCCGCCGCCGGTCAAAATATCCCCGTGCCAGCGGGCAGGCCTCCGGATTGCATTCCCGGCGTTCCCGGGGGCAGATCTTGTCCTTGGCGGTCAGTACCACGTAATTCAGTTCCAGCGGCCCCCGGTTCTGGTGCAGCAGTTCCAGCGCGTCCCGGGCCGCCTGCCGGGTGGTGGTGCGGGCCGTGAGATAAAACACCCGTTCCCCGTGCCCCTCGCCCAGGGCTTTCAACGCTGGGAACAGCGCGCTCATGGTTTTGCCGATGCCGGTGGGCGCCTGGCAGAATACCCGCTTGCCGTCCCGCATGGCCCGGTAGACCATGGCCGCCATCTCCCGCTGGCCCGCCCGGTATCCGTCAAAGGGGAAGGTCAGCCCCCGCAGCGAAACGCCCCGGGCCTCATGGTGGGCGGCGCTGCGCTTGGCCCAGGGGGCGTACTGCCGCAGCAGATCCAGAAAAAAGTCCCGCAGTTCATCGGCGCTGTACCGCTCTTCAAACCGGAACAGCCGCTCCTCGTCCACCTGAAAATAGGTCAGCCGCACCCCCATCTCACTCAGACCTTTCTGCTGTGCCAGGATGGCCGCGTATACCTTGGCCTGTGCCCAGTGCACCGGGCTGTGATCCGGGGTGATCTGCTCACAGGGCAGGGTGGTGGTCTTGATCTCGTCAATGCAAATTACCCCGTCCGGGGCGGGGTAGACCCCATCCGCCCGGCCGTCAATCCGGTAGGGAACCTCCTCCACCGTCTGCTCCCAGCGCAGATAGACCTCCGGCTGGTAATCCGGCCCCTCTTTCTTCTGCAGCCAGCGGTGGATACGAGCCCCCTCCAGCGCCCGGTCCGGCCCGGAGAACCGGCTGTCGATACTGCCAGTCAGCAAAAGAAACTCCACCAGCTGCCGCACCGAAAGCTGCACCGCGTCCATCTCCCGTCACCTCCCGCAAAACACCGGAAAGCCCGCGCCGCCAACAAAACGGCGCGGGCTGTTTTTCTTGTTTCCTATTATACCACCATCAGGGCTTTGTCACCAGCCCCATGGAGCAGGCCGTCTCGGCCATCACCGCGTCCACCCGGGCAAAATCCGCGGCGGATTTGTAGTAGGTCTCCAGCTCGTTGTGGGCACAGCGGGCCTCCCGCTGCAAAGCGCTGGTCTGGGCCAGCAATTCCGCCGCCGCTTTCTGGTTGAACCGCATCCGCTGCCGACGGGCCCGCAGCCCCTCCGGGTCGGCAAACCGGCTGCACCGCATGTTGTGCTGGCCGCAGAACTCCATGGGATGCCAGCTGTTGGAGGTCAGCACCGCCAGCCCCAGCTCCGGCAGCAGCAGATGGTCAATTTTATCCTCCGGGGCCAACGGGCATCGGCAGGTAATCACAAACAATCCGCGCTCCAGCGCCTGCCGCCGCAGTTCCTCCAGAATTACCCGGCTCACCGCGCCGTATTCGTCCCGCAGCACGATCACATCGTCAGCCAGCGCTTCTACTGTATTCCGGTAGGCCAGTATCCCGTCCGGGGTCACAGCGCTCAGCAGCCGCACGCTCTCCCGGCCCGGCCCCTCCTGCCGGGGCATCCGGCGTTCCGCCAGCCGGGCTGCGTACCGGCGCGCTTTGCCCTCATCCGCCACACCGGCGGCCAGACGACGGTTTTCCAGCAGCAGCGCGCCCGCCGCCGCCAGATACCGGGCCGCCCGTCCCTGCAAACAGGAACAACGGCCGAACAATGCCCGCACCTCCCCGGCGTTGGCCTGCATCCGGGCCCGGTCCAGTGTGTGGTACAGGCTCACCACCTGCTCCACCGCCACCGGGCAGGCGGGCTCCAGCGTGTGGGGGGCGGTGGCGTCCAGAATCGCCGTGTTCTGCTCCCAGAATACGGCCCCGTCCAGGCTGGCCGGATCGGAGGAACAGTGGATGCGCTCCACCGTGCCGCTGCCCAGGGCGGCCAGCTTTTTCATCATGGTGGACTTGCCGCAGCCCGGCCCCGCCTTGATGAGAAAGGGCGTCAGACCCGGCTGGGCGGTCAGCTGGGCAAAGTAGCCGTGAAACCCGGCAGGGGACAGCGCCCCGAGGAAAAAGTCCAGATAGCGTGTGTTGCATTCCATTTTCAGCACCCCTTTCGCTGTTCCATGGTATGCCGCTGCCCGCCGCCCGGACACTCAAAAAATCCCTTTTGCCAAGTTGACGGGAAAAATCTGTACGAGTATACTAAAGCAGTATGATGTATGTTCCACCCGTCGGGGGAGAGGAGAAGCAATATGGATACAAAACAGCTTGCAATGGAAAAACACCGCCAGTGGAAGGGCAAGATCGAGGTGATCTCCCGGGCGCCGGTCACCAACCGGGAAGAGCTCTCGGTGGCCTACACCCCCGGCGTGGCCGAACCCTGCCTGGCCATCCAGAAGGACCCGGCCCTTTCCTATGACCTGACCCGCCGGGGCAACCTGGTGGCGGTCATCACCGACGGCACCGCCGTGCTGGGCCTGGGCGACATCGGCCCCGAAGCCGCCATGCCGGTCATGGAGGGCAAGTGCGCCCTGTTCAAGGCCTTCGCCGGTGTGGACGCATTCCCCATCTGCGTGGACAGCAAGGATCCGGAAACCTTCATCAACACGGTGGCCCTGATCTCCAAGAGCTTCGGCGGCATCAACCTGGAGGACATCGCCGCCCCCCGCTGCTTCGAGATCGAGGCAGAACTGAAAAAGCGCTGCGACATTCCCGTATTCCACGACGACCAGCACGGCACCGCCATTGTGCTGGGGGCCGCGCTGCTTAACGCTGCCAAGGTGGTGGGCAAGCCGATGGAAAGCCTGCATCTGGTCATCAACGGCGCCGGCGCGGCCGGTACCTCTATTGCCCGCCTGCTGCTGCAGCTGGGGGTGGGGGACATCGTGCTCTGCGACAAGCAGGGCGCGCTCTACCGCGGCGCGGACTGGATGAACCCGGCTCAGGCCCAGCTGGCCGAAATCACCAACAAGGAAAACAAGCAGGGTACCCTGGCCGACGTAATGAAGGGCGCGGACGTGTTCATTGGCGTGTCCCGCCCCGGCCTGGTCACCCGGGAGATGGTGGCTTCCATGGCTCCCGGCGCGATCGTGTTCCCCATGGCCAACCCGGTGCCTGAGATCATGCCGGACGAGGCCCGTGCCGGCGGCGCGGCGGTGATCGGCACCGGCCGCTCGGATTATCCCAACCAGATCAACAACGTGCTGGTGTTCCCCGGCATCTTCAAGGGCGCGCTGCAGGTGCGCAGCAAGGAGATCACCGAAAGCATGAAGCTGGCGGCGGCCCGCGCCATTGCCGCGCTGGTAAGCGAAGAAGAGCTGAACGCCGACTACATTCTGCCCAATGCCTTTGACCCCCGCGTGGCCGACGCGGTGGCCGGTGCGGTGGCCGAGGAAGCCCGCCGCCTGGGCCTGGCCCGGGTATAAGGAGGGCGAACGATGGAATACCGTATCGAGCATGATACCATGGGCGAGGTAAAGGTACCTGCCGACAAGCTGTGGGGCGCCCAGACCCAGCGCAGCCACGAGAACTTCCGCATCGGCGGCGAGACCATTCCGCTGCCGGTCATCCGGGCGTTCGCCTATCTGAAAAAAGCTGCCGCCCAGGCCAACCGGGAACTGGACAACCTGGACGGCCCCCGTGCCGACGCCATCTGCGCCGCCTGCGACGAGATTCTGGCCGGAAAGTGGGACGATCAGTTCCCGCTGGTGGTCTGGCAAACCGGCAGCGGCACCCAGACCAACATGAACCTGAACGAGGTGATCGTCCGCCGCGCCCAGCAGATTCTGGGGGACGATACGCCGGTGCACCCCAATGACCATGTGAACCGTTCCCAGAGTTCCAATGATACCTTCCCCACCGCCATGCACCTGGCGGCAGTGCTGGAGATTGAGGGCCAGCTGCTGCCCGCCATGGACGAGCTGGCGGCTACCTTCGCCGATCTGAGCGGGCGTTACGCCGATGTGATCAAAACCGGCCGCACCCACCTGCAGGACGCCACCCCCCTGACCCTGGGCCAGGAGATCAGCGGCTGGCAGGCCATGCTCACCAGCTGCCGGGAGATGCTGGTGGCCTCCCTGCCGGGTCTGCGTCAGCTGGCGCTGGGCGGCACCGCCGTGGGCACCGGCCTGAACGCCCTGCCAGGCTTTGCGGAAAAGGCCGCCGAGCGGCTCACCGCCCTCACCGGCACCGAGTTTGTCACCGCGCCCAACAAGTTCCACGCCCTCACCAGCAAGGACGCGCTGGTCTTCGCCCACGGGGCCATGAAGGCTTTGGCGGCGGATCTGATGAAGATTGCCAACGATGTGCGCTGGCTGGCCAGCGGCCCCCGCTGCGGCATAGGCGAGCTGACCATCCCGGAGAACGAGCCCGGCAGTTCCATCATGCCCGGCAAGGTGAACCCCACCCAGTGCGAGGCGGTCACCATGGTGGCGGTGCAGGTAATTGCCAACGATACGGCGGTGGCCATGGCTGCCTCCCAGGGCAATTTCCAGCTGAACGTATTCATGCCGGTCTGCATCTACAATTTCCTGCAGTCGGTGCGGCTGCTGGCGGATGCCATGCGCTCCTTCAACAAAAACTGCGCCGTGGGTATTGCCCCCAACCGGGAACGCATTGCCCACAATCTGGAACAGTCCCTGATGCTGGTCACCGCACTGAATCCCCATATCGGCTACGAGAACGCCGCCCGCATCGCCAAGGCCGCCCACGCCCAGGGGCTTACCCTGCGGCAGGCCGCCATCCAGTCCGGTCTGGTTACGGCGGAACAGTTTGATGCCTGGGTACGCCCTGAGGATATGATTGGCACCCTGCATCGCTAAAACAAACGTTTGCTTTGCCCGCGGCTTGCAAACCGCTGCCGGGCCCGGTATACTGAAATCAACAACAAAACCGCCCGCGCCGTCAGGAAGACAGGCCGGGTTCATGCGCCACGAAGGCGGGGGAATACCCTCTGCGCCGGGTGCGGGGGCTGTGTGCAGTCCGCCGCCACCGGCCTGCTTCGCGGCGCATTTTTCTGTATGGGGCCCCGCCCCGATCTGTCGAAAGGAGCCCTTTTCTCTATGCAGCTTTCCGAATTTTTTGCCCGTCATCCCAGGGCGGCGCTGGCCTTCTCCGGCGGCACCGACTCCGCGCTGCTGCTGCAGGCCGGGGTGCAGGCCGGGGCGCAGATCCAGCCTTACTTTGTGTCCAGCCCGTTCCAGCCGGCCTTCGAGCGGCAGGACGCGCAGCAATTGGCCGCCCGCGCCGGGGTGACCCTCCGGGTTATCGAGCTGGATCCCCTGGCTGACCCGCAAGTGCGGGAAAACGGTCCCCGCCGCTGCTACTACTGCAAGCGGGCCATCTTCACCGCCCTGCGCCGCCAGGCGTCTGCCGACGGCTATGACCTGCTGCTGGACGGCACCAACGCCTCGGACGACGCGGCCGACCGGCCCGGTATGCAGGCACTGGCGGAACTGGGGGTGCGCAGTCCGCTGCGGGAGTGCGGCATCACCAAACTGGAGGTGCGGCGCCTGAGCCGGGAACTGGGCCTGTTCACCTGGCAGAAACCCAGCTATGCCTGCCTGGCCACCCGAATTCCCACCGGCCGACAAATTGACCCCGCGGATCTGGCCCGGGTAGAGGGGGCGGAAAACTGCCTGGCCGGGCAGGGCTACCGGGATTTCCGGGTTCGCCTGCGGGCGGACGATGCCTGCCTGTTGCAGGTTACCGAAGAACAATGGGGCCGCGCTGCGGCGGAGCGGGAAACCCTCCGCGCACTGCTGCGCCCTTACTTTGCCCAGGTGTGGCTGGATACCGCCGCCCGCCGGGCAGAACCGATGGAGTGAGGAGGAAACAGAATGGAAAAACAGGACGCGCTGCAGCTGCTTGAAGCAGTCCGGGACGGCCGGGTAGACCCGCAGCAGGCGCTTTTGCAGCTGAAGCTGGAACCCTTTGAAGACCTGGGCTTTGCCAAGGTGGATCACCACCGGGGCCTGCGCCAGGGGGCGCAGGAAGTGATTTACGGCGCGGGCAAAACGCCGGAGCAGATCGCCGGCATCCTGGCCTCCATGCACCGGCGCGGGGCAGAGAACATCCTGATCACCCGCATGAGCGCCGAAGCCGCCGACCTGGCCCGCAGCCAGGGCCACAGCCTGCAGTACGACCCGCTGAGCCGGGTGGGCATTGCCTGGCCCCGGCCCCATATCAGCGCCAAGGGCACTATTGTGGTGGTGTCCGGCGGAACCAGCGACCAGGCCGTTTGCGAGGAGGCTGCCCTCACCGCCCAGGCCATGGGCAACAAGGTGGAGCGTCTCTACGACGTGGGGGTGGCCGGGCTGCACCGTCTGCTGGCCAACCTGGATGTGCTCATGAGCGCCCGGGTGGTCATTGCCGTGGCAGGCATGGAAGGCGCACTGGCCAGCGTGGTGGGCGGCCTTGTGGACTGCCCGGTCATCGCGGTGCCCACCAGCGTGGGATATGGCGCCTCCTTCGGCGGGATGAGCGCCCTGCTTTCCATGCTGAACTCCTGCGCCAGCGGGGTCAGCGTGGTGAATATCGACAACGGATTCGGGGCCGGGTATCTGGCCAGCATGATCAATCATATAGGGGAGTGACAGAATGCGCACCATCTATCTGGAATGTGCCATGGGCGCGGCGGGGGATATGCTCATGAGTGCCTTGAGCGAGCTGCTGGACCCCGCAGTCCGGCAGGAATTTTTTGAAACCATGAACCATCTGGGCCTGCCCGGTGTGCAGGTGACCCGCCGCGACGCGGAAAGCTGCGGCATCCGGGGCACCCGGGTGGAGGTGACCGTACACGGGCAGGAGGAGCACAGCGAGGATGTGGACCTGCACACCCATGCTGCCCATACCCATTGCCACGGGGAGGAACATGTCCACGGGCACATGCATCCCGGCGAAGAAGCCGCCCATTCCCACCACCATCATCACCATGCTTCCCCGGCCGATATCCGGGCGATGGTGGAAAAGATGAATGTCCCCGCGCCGGTGCGCCAGGATGTGCTGGCGGTGTACGACCTGATTGCGCAGGCCGAGGCTCATGCGCACGGCTGCCCGGTGGGGCAGATCCATTTCCATGAAGTGGGCACCATGGACGCGGTGGCGGACATCACCGGTGTCTGCCTGCTGATGCATATGCTGGCGCCGCAGCAGGTGCTGGCCAGCCCGGTGCACGCGGGCAGCGGCCATGTGCGCTGTGCCCACGGGGTGCTGCCGGTACCGGCTCCTGCCACGGCCTGGCTGCTGCAGGGGATTCCCTGGTATGGCGGCAGCGTGCAGGGAGAACTGTGCACCCCCACCGGCGCGGCCCTGCTGAAACATTTCGTCACCCGCTTCGGCCCCATGCCGCCCTTCTGCGCCGAGAAGATCGGCTACGGGATGGGAACAAAGGACTTCGGCGCCGCCAACTGTGTGCGGGCATTCCTGGGCCAGGCGGAGGGGGAACCCCTGCCCCAGATCGCCCAGCTGTGCTGCAATTTGGACGATATGACCGGCGAAGCTATCGGCTTCTGCACCCAGGTTTTGCTGGATGCAGGGGCGCTGGATGTGTTCAGCACCCCCATCCAGATGAAAAAGAATCGCCCGGCGGTGCTGCTGACCTGCCTGTGCCGTATGGACCAGGCGGACGAGATGGCCGGTCTGCTGCTGCGCCATACCACCACACTGGGGGTGCGCCGCACCCTCTGCGAGCGGTATATGCTGGAACGGGAAGCTATTACGGTAGATACCGAATATGGCCCGGTCAGGGCCAAGAGGGCCCGGGGCTGGGGCGTGGATCGGATCAAGGCCGAGTACGACGACGCGGCCCGCATTGCCCGGCAGAAGGGCGTTCCCCTCCGCCAGGTGCAGCAGGAAGTGGAAAAATCGGCAGCAAAGTAAACGATTGCGTTTGTTTTGTTGCATCAAATCCTTCGGTTGTGTTAGGATATTTATAGAGAAAAAGGCGGATGCCGGATCGTTCGGCCCGCCCTGTGAGGCTGTCACAACAGGAGGTTGAGTATGAGCTTCGAGTATTATCAGATTTCGGCGCAGGACCTGGGCAAGGATGCCAAGGTGCCTATCCTCAAACTGGGGGATTCGGGCGAAGTATTCTACGAACTGGCTCTTGAGATGCTGAACTGCATCAAGGCCAACAACGCCGCCGGCAAAAAGACGGTGTTCATCTGCCCGGTGGGCCCGGTGGGGCAGTATCCCATCTTTGTGCGGCTGGTTAATCGGGAGCGGGTCAGCCTCAAGAACTGCTGGTTCATCAATATGGACGAGTACCTGAAAGACGACGGCAGCTGGATTGATATGGGCAACAAGCTGTCCTTCCGGGGCTTCATGGAACGTACCGTCTACAGCCAGATTGATCCGGAACTGGTCGTACCGCAGGAGCAGCGGGTGTTCCCGGATCCGCAGAACCTGGAGTACATTCCCCGCCTGATCGAGGAACTGGGCGGTGTGGACATTGCCTTTGGCGGCATCGGCATCAACGGGCACCTGGCTTTCAACGAGCCTCAGGACGAACTGACCGCAGAGGAATACGCCCAGCTGCATACCCGCGTGCTGGACATCTCCCGCGAGACCCGCACCACCAACGCCATCGGCGATCTGAACGGCGCCATCGACGCTATGCCCAAAAAGTGTGTCACCATCGGCATCCACGAGATTCTGTCCGCCCGCAAGGTGCGTCTGGGCGTCTTCCGTGACTGGCACCGGGCGGTGATCCGGCAGGCTGCCTACGGCGAGGTAAGCGCCCATTTCCCGGCTACCCTGCTGCAGAACCATCCCGACGCTATGATCATCACCAACGCCAACGCGGCCCAGCAGCCGTTTTAAGCGGCCCGACGCATAAGAAAGGAAGGTATCCGCCATGTTAGTACCTCTTCGCGCGATTCTGGAAGCCACCGATAAATACGACTACGCCCAGGGCGCGTTCAACGTAAACGCCGTGGCCCAGGCGAAAGCCGCCATCGAAGTACACGAGATGTTCCGCTCTGCGGCGATTCTGCAGGGCGCTGATCTGGCCAACGGCTTTATGGGCGGCCGCACCGATTTTATGAACGCCACCCTGGAAGATAAGATCAAGGGTGCCGCCAACATCGGTGACGCGGTAAAGAAATACGGTGAGAACAGCCCCATTCCCGTGGCCCTGCATCTGGATCACGGCCGCAACTTTGAAAGCTGCAAGGCGGCTATCGCCGGCGGCTACACCAGCGTTATGATCGACGGTTCCAGCCTGCCCTTTGAGCAGAACATCGAGCTCACCCGTGAGGTGGTCAAGTATGCTCATGAGCGCGGCGTCACCGTAGAGGCCGAGCTGGGCGTGCTGGCCGGCGTGGAAGACCACGTGTTCAGCAACAACTCCACCTATACCAATCCCCTGGATGCGGTGGAATTCATCAAAAAGACCAAGGTGGACGCCCTGGCCATCAGCTACGGCACCATGCACGGCGCCAACAAGGGCAAGGGGGCCAAGCTCCGCAAGGAGATCGCCATTGCCACCAAGGAGTGCCTGCGCCATGCCGGCATCTTCTGCGTGCTGGTCAGCCATGGTTCTTCCACCGTTCCCCAGTACATCGTCAACGAGATCAACGCCCTGGGCGGCGACATCCAGAACGCCTACGGCATTGAACTGGCCCAGCTGAAAGAGGTCTCCCACTGCGGCATCGGCAAGATCAATGTGGATACTGATATCCGCCTGGCCGTTACCCGCAACATGAAGGAGCTGTTTGTGGCCCGTCCCGAGCTGCAGAAGAGCCCCTCCATCGGTGCAATCTACCAGCTGCTGGAAGAGAAGAAGTCCGCCTTTGATCCCCGCGCGTTCCTGCCCCCGATCATGGACACCGTCATGTACGGCAACATCCCCGACGAGGACGTGGCCGCTATCGTGAACTGCATCGAAAAGGGCGTGCGCGAGGTTGTGGGTACCCTGATCGTGGAATTCGGCAGCGTGGGCAAGGCTCCCCTGGTGGAGAAGGTCACCCTGGACGAGATGGCCGAGCGCTACCGCAAGGAAGGCATCTGATCTCTGTTTCATACGCAAAGCAGCGGTGCGCTGTCCTGTTTCAGGGCGGCGCGCCGCTTTTCTGTGTTAACGGTATTTGTATTTGTGCCGGGCCCATGGTATAATGGGGCTGAAAAATCACAAGAAACGCCGTGCTTTGGCACGGCGCCGGAAGGATGTAGAAGATCGTGTTGACGATACGGGAGTATGTGCGTCCCCAGACTTTGGAGGAAGCCTATACCCTTTGCCAGAAAAAAAGCAGCGTGGTATTGGGTGGCATGCTCTGGCTGCGGATGCAGAACAGCCAGGTGGGTACTGCCATTGACCTGTGTGAATTGGGGCTGAACCACATTGAAGAGACGCCGGACGACTATGTGATCGGCACCATGGTCAGCCTGCGCCAGCTGGAACAGCACCCCGGCCTGGCCGCTCTGACCCAGGGTGCCATGGCCGAGGCGGTCAAGCATATCGTGGGGGTGCAGTTCCGCAACCTGGCCACAGTGGGCGGCAGCCTGTATGGCCGGTTCGGTTTTTCGGACGTGCTCACCCTGTTCCTGGCGCTGGATGCCCGGGTGGAACTGTACCACGCCGGGATGATGTCCCTTGCCGATTTTATCGGGATGCCCCGCCAGCAGCGGGATATTCTGGTGCGGGTCTACCTGCCCCGTGCGCCCCGCCGGGTGGTGTACCTGAGCCAGCGCAACTCGGCTACGGATTTTCCCACCCTGACCTGCGCCATCGCCCGGCAGAACGGGCAGACCTGCTGCGTCATCGGTGCCCGGCCTATGCGCGCCATGGCATTTGACGACGAGAAAGGCCTGCTGGCAGCCGGTGTGAACGAAACCAGTGCCGCTGCGTTTGCCAAAGACCTGGCGGCCCGTGTGCCGCTGGGCAGCAATCTGCGTGCCGGGGAAGAGTACCGCCGCCTTGCATGCGAAGCACTGGTGCGCCGCGGCCTTGTACAGATGGAGGGGTGCTGAGATGGAAATCAAACTGAATCTGAACGGCCGGGCCATTACGGCGCAGGCCGATCCCGATACCCTGCTGCTGGATTTTGTCCGTGCGCAGGGATGCGTCAGCGTCAAGCGGGGCTGCGATACCGCCAACTGCGGGCTGTGCACCGTGCTGCTGGACGGTGTGCCGGTGCTCTCCTGCAGTGTGCTGGCAGCCCGTGCCGACGGCCATTCGGTGCAGACCCTGGAAGGTCTGCAGAGTGAAGCGGAAGAATTTGTCACCTTTATCGCGGATCAGGGTGCGGATCAGTGCGGTTTCTGCAACCCCGGCTTTGTGATGAACACCATCGCCCTGCTGCGGGAGAATCCCGATCCCACCGATGAGGAGATCCGCGCCTACCTGGCGGGTAATCTGTGCCGCTGCTCCGGCTATGACGGGCAGCTGCGGGGTATCCGCGCCTATCTGAACAGCAAAAAAGAGCAGGGAGGTGCCCGGGATGGAGCAGAAAAATAAGGTCGTGGGCCGTCCGGTGCGCAAAAAGGACGCCATGCATCTGCTGCTGGGCAAGCCTGCCTATCTGGAGGATGTCACCCCCTCCGATTGTCTGGTGGTCAAGGTGCTGCGCAGCCCCCATGCCCACGCGGTAATCCGGGAGATCAACACCACTGTGGCGGGCAAGGTGCCCGGCGTGGTGGGTATCTATACCTGGCAGGATGTGCCCCGGAAGCGGTATGCCCAGGCCGGGCAGACCTATCCGGAACCCTCTCCCTATGACCGTCTGATCCTGGATCGGCGGGTGCGGTTTGTGGGGGACGCGGTGGCAATCGTGGCCGCCGAAAACGAAAAGGCCGCCGACAAGGCGCTCAAGCTGATCAAGGTGCAGTATGATGTGCAGCCCGCGGTGCTGGATTTCCACACCGCCAAGGACAACCCGGTGCTGGTGCACCCGGAGGAAGACTGGAAAGCCTGCTGCCCGGTGGGGGCGGACAACACCCGCAACCTGTGCGCCTGCGGCAGCGAGAGCGACGGCGATGTGGACGGCGTGCTGGCCGACTGTGACGTGGTGGTGGAACATACCTACCACACCAAGGCGTTTCAGCAGGCCATGATGGAAACCTTCCGCACCTATACCGAGCTGGACCCGTACGGACGGCTGCATGTGGTCAGTTCCACCCAGATCGTGTTCCATGTGCGCCGCATCCTGTCCCACGCGCTGGATATTCCGGTTTCCCGCATCCATGTGGAAAAGCCCCGCATCGGCGGCGGCTTCGGCGCCAAGCAGACAGTGGTGGCGGAGGTCTATCCCGCCCTCGTCACCCTGAAAACCGGCCGCCCCGCCCGGATGATCTATACCCGGCGGGAGTGCCAGATCGCCGGTTCTCCCCGCCACGAGATGGAGATTCATGTCCGGGTAGGCGCCAGCAAGGAGGGCCGCATCCGTGCCATGGATGTGTACACCCTGTCCAATACCGGCGCCTACGGCGAGCATGGCCCCACCACCGTGGGCCTGTCCGGCCACAAATCCATCCCGCTGTACACCGGCGGGCTGGAGGCGTTCCGGTTTGCCTATGATGTGGTCTATACCAACCAGCAGGCCGCCGGTGCCTACCGTGGCTACGGCGCTACCCAGGGCATCTTTGCAGTGGAATCGGCGGTGAACGAACTGGCCGACAAGCTGGGGATCGACCCGGTGCAGCTGCGGCTGCGCAACATGGTGCGGGAAGGCCAGGTCATGCCCGCCTACTACAACGAAAAAACGCTGGCCTGTGCGCTGGACCGGTGCATGCTGCGCTGCGCCGATCTGTTTGACTGGGAGCACCGCCGCACCCCCCGGGTACAGCCCGACGGCAAGATCCGGGCGGCCGGCGTGGCGATGGCCATGCAGGGCTCCGGCATTTCCGGCGTGGACGTAGGCTCTGCCACCATCAAACTGGATGACCAGGGCTGCTACTCTCTGATCATCGGCGCGGCGGATATGGGCACCGGCTGTGATACCATCCTGGCCCAGATGGCCGCCGAGTGCATGGACTGTTCGGTGGACGACGTGGCGGTGTTCGGTGCGGATACCGACGCTTCGCCCTACGATTCCGGCTCCTATGCATCCTCCACCACCTATGTTACCGGCAAGGCGGTGGAAAAAGCCTGTGCCGAACTGAAAACCAAAATCTGCTCCCTGGCCGCGGAGATGCTGGGCTGCGAAGCGTCCGATCTGGAGTTTGCGGGCCGTGAGGTGCGCCGGCTGGACGGCGGCGGCGCGGTATCCCTGGCGGATATTGCCACCCGCTCCATGGGCGGCATTGCCCCGGCTTTGCAGGCTACCTGCTCCCACTCTTCGCCCACTTCGCCCCCGCCGTTCATGGTGGGCATGGCCGAGATCGAACTGGATCCGGAAACCGGCAGCGTCCGCCCGCTGGAATTTGTGGCGGTTGTGGATTGCGGCACCCCCATCAACCCGAATCTGGCCCGTATCCAGACCGAGGGCGGCCTGGTGCAGGGCATCGGCATGACCCTCTACGAGAACGTGACCACCAACGCTCTGGGCCAGATCGCCGAGAACAGCTTCATGCAGTACAAGCTGCCCACCCGGCAGGATATGGGTACCCTGCATGTGGAATTTGAGCCCAGTTACGAGCCCACCGGTCCGTTCGGCGCCAAATCCATCGGCGAGATCGTGATCAACACCCCTTCGCCGGCCATTGCCCACGCGATTCACAGCGCTACCGGCATATGGCATCGGGAACTGCCCATCACACCGGAAAAGGTGCTGCTGGGTCTGCACCATAAGCAGCAGGATTAAAAGCAAACAGAATGCCCCCGGAAAGAGCGGTGAAGTGACCCCAAAAAGTTAGACAATATTTTGAAGCAAGAATAGTTCAAGCAGCCGAAAGGGCTTGTTGTCTGTGA
>CALXAH010000023.1 GCA_944386225.1 uncultured Gemmiger sp. | reverse complement strand
GGGAAAATCCGCAAAGAAGAATTTGAGCAATTCATTTTCTCGGCCATGCAGGAGAAGTTCAAAGATTTTCAGATACTCCACGGCCAAGAGGAAAAGGTCAATCCGAAGCTGACAGCCTATCAAGTAGAGCTGGCACAGGTGGAGGCAGAAATTGAAAAACTGCTGGACACGCTGACCGGAGCCAATGCGACCTTGCTTGCCTACGCCAACAAGAAAATCGAAGAACTGGACACCCGCCGTCAGACCATTTCAAAAGCAATAGCCGATTTGAGCGTCGAAACCATATCGCCCCAGCAGATAAAGAAACTGTCCTATTATCTCGACAACTGGGAGAGCATAGATTTTGACGACAAAAGAAAAGCCGCCGATGGCTTGATTTCTACAATCAAGGCCACCAGCGACCGTGTTCAGATAGAGTGGAAAATCTGACATTTCCGCTCTATCGCGCCTCATTTCTATTTTATCTCGTTTGTACCCCTTGTACACCGATGCTTTCTTTTCTTGATTACATCTACTTAGCCATAAGCCGGTCTATGCCTATATCCCCGCCGCGGAAGGGGACTGGCAGACCATGCAGTTCTCCCTTTCTTCGCAGGACGGCAACTGGCGGGTCACGCTGGACCCGGCTACCCACGCGGGGCAGTGGATGCGGGTCGCCACCGTGTCCGCCACGGCCGGTACAGCCCTGAGCGTGAACCTGACCGGCCAGGGAGAAGGCCTGCTGTTTGCCGACGCCTCTGCCTGGTGCCTACTTCGGCGGCGGCCGACGCGGTGTACGTGCCGGGCGGCGGGTCTTCCACCGAACCGGTGGTGATCGTCAACCAGATCGGCTATGACATCGGCCGCTCCAAACGGGCCACCGCCCCCAATATCCCGGACGGCACCGAATACCGCCTGGTGGACGTGCAGACCGGCCAGGCGGTGTACACCGGCACCGTGCAGGAGAACGTGATCGACTTTACCGCCTTTGACCCGGCTCAGGGCGGGCGCAGCTACCGGTTGGAGAGCGCCGGCGTATCCTCCTATGAATTTGTCATCGACAAGGATCTGATCCAGAAGGTCAGCGTGGCACCGGCCCTGGCCTTCATGGTGGAAACCCGGCAGGACTACATCAAGGGTGCCAGCACCGGCTACGCCTGGCGGGACAGCCACCAGTTCAGCTTGAACTTAACAGCCTGGTGCTGCAGTACATGGCCAACCCGTCCCTGTATGAGTCGCTGCCTTATAACGTTACCGACGCGGCCCAGTGTGAATATTCCGAACTGCGGGTGCAGGACGAGCCGGATATTGTGTGGCTCATGCAGTTTGCGGCGCTGCGCTATTACTACTGGGGTACCCAGAAGAATATCCAGCTGCACATGCTCATCAAGGAACAGCTGGCCTATTTCCTGTACATCTATCCGGAGATCAGCCAGTATGTGGACCGGGAAGTCTATGAAAAGATCCGGGATTTCACCATCGGGCAGTGGGGCAACTACCAGTGCAACAAGCAATGGTATCCCATAAGCGGTACCAACCACAACCTGTACAATACCCAGACGGTGTTCGGCGGCCTGAAAGGCCAGCAACCCCCGGGACATTCCATTGTGCCGAACCTGATGATGTACGAGGTGGCACTGCGAGATGGTCTGGGCCAGAACGTGGCCGACCGGTTCTTCAACGCGGCCTACAACAACTGCGAATACACCATCAGCGAGATCGACATCAACGATCCCTATTACGCCAAGGGCCAGCGGATGAGCGAGCATGTGACCATGACTGCCCTGGCCTATTTCCAGGAGATGTATCCGGACCGTGCCCCGGCGGGCCTGAAAGAGGCCATTGCCGACTGGGCGCAGGTGACCATTGCCCGCTCGGACAATCTGTGGGATATGCGCAAGGCGATCTGCCTGGAAGCCGGGGACGGGCAGTACACCTTCCGGGACGGCAGACCCATCACCCAGGATTACTGGACCGGCGCGGCCTACGCGCTGGCCGACAAGCAGAACCCGGCCCCCAAGAATGAGCCCAGCAACATCGCGGGCGTGCAGGCCATCACCTATGCCGCCGCCCGTGTGCTGGAGGACGAGGCAACGGTGGAACGGCTCAAAGCCATCGGTGTGGCCTCCATCGACGATTTGTTCGGCCGCAACCCCACCGGACGGGCTTTCTTCTATGATTTCACCCGGGATTTTGCCGGTGGTGACCTGGGATGGTACAAGCAGCATCTGGGCGGCTACGGCAAGCTGGAAGGCTGTACCGCCGTGATCGACGCCAACCCGCCGGAGAGCTGCTATCCCTATGCGCCGGAAAACTACGATACCGGCTATACCGAGGGCTGGGTGGCTTACAACACCGCCTGGAACGATTCACTGGCCTATTCCGCGGCCGACGCCACCGCCATCACGGCGCCTGCCTCGGCCCGCAGCGGGGACACGGTCACCGTGACCCTGGAAGCGCCCATGAATCTGGACCCGTCCCGTGCGGAGACCGGATTTGTCTACCTGTACACCGCCGACGGCAGCGAAAAGAGCCGGATCACGGTTACCGAGACCGGCCCGGACACCGGCATCTTTACCGCGCAGGTGCAGGTTCCGATGCAGCAGAGCCTGGTGTTTGCCTACGGTGTGGGCCTGTTTGAACAGACCGCCGTGGTGACCGTGGAGGACTTTGTGCCGGTGCAGCCCGCCGCGGTGGAACTGACCGGCCCCGCCGCCCTGGCAAAAGGGGAGCAGGCAACCCTCATCGCCCAAGTTCTGCCGGAGAACGCCACCGACACTGCACTGACCTGGTCCAGCAGCGATCCCAACGTGGTCAAGGTGGAAGTGGACGGCCGCGTCACCGCCCTGGCCGAGGGTACGGCGGTAATCATCGCCGCCGCCCAGGCCGATCCCTCTGTGAAGGAAACCCTGGCAATAGCGGTCGGCCCTGCCGCGCTGCAGAGCATTTCCCTGGCGGCGGAACCCGCCGCGCTGGCCTGGGGCGGCAAGAGCCTGCTGACCGTGCAGGCCGCCGGCACCGACGGCCAGCCCCTCTCGCTGGAAGGCGCCCGGATCGAGTACGCGCTGGCGGGCCAGACCGACGCGTCGGTGTCGCCCTTTGGCGTGATCACCGCGGGCCAGAGCGACGAGGATTTGACCATCACCGTCACCGTGACCCGGGAAGGCCGTACCGCGCAGGCACAGGCTGCCCTGACCGTCCGCCAGACGGTCAGCGAGACCGTTACCTGGCAGGCGGAGGATCTGTCCCGCGCCTCTTTCTGCCAGGACAACGGCACCCCGGCAGGAAAAAGCGGCCTGCTGGTCTACAAGCCCAATGCGGGTGATGAATGGCTGGAGCTTACCCTGCCGGTACTAACAGGGGGAGAATATACCCTGTCCCTGCGGTACAAAACCTATACCGATTATGGCAATTACGCCCTCTCCCTGGATGGAGAACCGCTGGGCCTGACCCTGCAGGGCTACGGCAGCAGCAACGGGAATATGGCCCAGATGGAGCTAGGGACTCTGCCCGGAGATGGCCAGACCCATGCTCTGCGGCTCACCGGCGCAGGCAAAACCGGGGCCAGCAAGGGATACAACCTGGCGCTGGACACCCTCACGGCTGTCCGGCAGGTCCCGGGCGACCCTGCACCGGCGGATACCGGTGCACTGGATACGGCCCTGACCCGGACGCTGGCATTCCTGGCCGAAGCCGATCCGGCCAGATATCCGGCAGAACTGCTGGCTGAACTGGCCGAAACAGCGGGCCGCATGACCGATTCGGCCCGTGATCTCTCCATGACGGAGGAACAGGCCGCCGCGCTGGCGGAGGAATTGCTGGGCTTGCTGGAACGCGCCCAGGCATCCCGTTTCCCGGATCCTACCGCCAAACCCGAGCCTACCACCCAGCCGGATCCCACAGCTATGCCAGAAACCGCGACCCCTGCCCCGGAGAAAACGACGGAAGTTACGGCCTCGGGCATTTCCTCCGCGCCAGAGGAAATGCAGACGGCCTCCACGCCGCTGCCCTCGCCCACCGCAACCGCTCCCGCCGACCCTACCGCGGCCCCGGACCCAGAACTGGGCGAGACGGTGGAGGAGAGTGATACCCCTGCCGCCCCGATCCAAAGCAGCCGCCCGGCCGCCGTTATCCTGTGGCTGATAGCCGGCGGATGCGTCCTGGTACTGGCTGTTCTGCTGGTTCTGCGCCGTCTGCGGCGATAACAAAAGCGCCTGCCCGTGCAGCTGCTGTGAACTGCCCCAGATTGTGCAGACAGTACAAAAAAGAGCCCTGGTAGGAAATATTAAGTTTTAGGTGGAGAGGCGCCGCGCAAGCGGCGCCTCTCCAGTTTTTAACGGTGAATTATACTATCAAGTGCAACACTTTTAGCAAATAAAAAGAAGTTCATACAGAACCCTGGTAGAATGAAGTTACCACACAACTAAACCACCGGAGGGAACTGTATGAACTACCATCATCTTACCATAGAAGAACGCAGTTGTATACGGAAATATTATGTGGACGGATTGAGTTACCGGGAGATAGCCCGGCTGATCGGGAGAAACGTGAGTACAGTATCGCGAGAGATACGGAGGAATTGCACCCACATGTATGACATCCCGACCTACTACCCACACACAGCACAGAAGAAGTATCTGCTGCGGCGTTCCTACTGCCACCGAGGAATGTTCCGTTCCCAGGAGATTATCGACTACATAGAGGGAAAACTGCGTGCGACGTGGTCGCCGGAGCAGATCGCCTGTACTCCTTGTGAATTGAAGATGCCCAGCTGGCGGACGATCTACCGCTGGATTTACGAGAAGTATCTGGTAAACGGCAATCTGAAGGTGCTTCGCCGCAAGGGAAAGAGTCATGGAGTGAAAGAAACACGGGGGAAGTACAGCAAAGGAAAGTCCATCCGCAAGCGGGACAAGTCTGTGTACAGCCGCCAGGAAGTCGGGCACTGGGAAGCGGATACAGTAGTGAGCGGTCAAGGCAAGAGTAAGGCCTGCTTTGCCACCCTGGCGGAACGAAAAACCCGGTTTTACATTGCGGTGAAAATGCCGGACCGACGAGCAGAGACCATGGAGAACACCATTGTCGCTGCACTGTCCGTGTTTCCTCCTCAGCTGGTCAAGACCATTACCTGTGACCGAGGCACAGAGTTTGCCAACTGGCGCCTTATTGAAGAGCGATTGCACTGTGCTGTCTATTTTGCCGACCCGTATTGCGCCTGGCAGAAAGGCACCAATGAGAATCTGAACGGGCTGCTTCGGGAGTTTTATCCCAAGGGCAGAAATCTTTCCCGCGTTGCCCCCGCCACATTAAAACGAAACCTGGCGTTGATTAACGCCAGGCCTCGCAAGATTCTTAACTTCCACTCTGCCCAGGAATTATGGGACTTTGAGCTCAATTCCTGTTGCACTTAGTTTGACAATTCACTTTAACTGGATGCGCTCATAGTTGTAGAAGTAAATATAGCGATCAATTAACTCATTGGCTTGTGAGAAGGTAGCCGGTTTGTGGCGGTAAATACATTCTGTTTTGAGGATAGAGAAGAAATTCTCTGCCATTGCGTTGTCATAAGGGTTTCCGCGTCTTGACATAGATGGCGTAATGCCGTATGTTTTAGTTAGCTCAAAATATGCTTGTGAGGCGTACTGAGCCCCCTGGTCGCTGTGGAGGTGCAACTCCGCAGCGACATTCTTTTTATCTTGCCTCATTGCCAGACGAATGGTGTCCAGAACCAGATTCACCGTTTGTTCCGTTCCGGTTTTGTAAGCCACAATGCTGTTGTCGTAAAGATCCCGAATCATGGACAGGTACAATACACCCTGCTTGGTGTGGATGTAAGAGATGTCTGTTACCCATTTGCTGTTGGGCTTATCCGCATGAAAGTCGCGATTCAGCAGATTCTTGTACTTGTGTACCTGCTGTCCCATCTGTTGCCATTTCCTGCGTCGGCGGATTTCTGAGAGCAGATCATATTTCTTCATGATCCGCAACACGGTTTTGGGATTGCAGAAAATATTTTGATGTTTCAGCCATAGCCACATCCGCCGATAACCGTAGGTGTGAAAACTGCGTTCCCGCTGCTGTGCAATGAGTTCCGCAAGAGTTGCATCCTTCTCCGGCTTGCCCAGGCGATGGACAAAGTCATAGTAGCCGCTTCTGGATACTGCAAAGAATTTGCACATGACTGCCACTGGATACTCTGTTCTGTGACGATATATAACATGATATTTTATCTTTGCCTTCACTTCCTTCCTACGCAGTGCAGAAAATCCCGCAGTAGTTTATTCTCCATACGAAGCCGTTGGATCTCATAGGCCTGCTCAGCCACAATGTCTCTTGGCGCAGCATCTTTTCTCGGCCGTCCTTTGGGCCGTGGGCGGATTCCGGCTTCCAGCTTGCGTTCTTTTCTCCTCTCACGCTCAAGCAGCCTTTTTACCACCTGCTTATCCTGAAAGCCGTAGTATTCTGCAACTTCCCGCTGAGTTTTTCCCTCTGCCAGCATGCCCTTGATCTCAGGCAGCAGTGCTTGAACATGCGTATAATTTCGTTTCTCCATGAAATGACCCCCTGATGTAGTCTATTTTCCTACATCAGGGGGACTTTTGTCACTGTCCGTTTTTACTGGACCGGTTCATGCCACGAGAAAGGAATGCAGTTGGCAGACCCATTCATGGCCCCTTAAGGGGCTTTGCTAGTATAATGCCCTTATAGGGCTTACTCAAACCACCGGCTAAGCCGGTGGTTTTGATTGACAACCGCCCCGGCGGTGGGGTATAATGCAAAACGCAACTGGTCCTACCAGTTGGAGCCGACTGCAAAACTGTGAGAGGGAACCTATGAATCTGCTGAAACAATTCTCCCGGATCCTGCTGGTATCGCTGCTGGGAGAAATTCTGAAAGCACTGCTGCCGCTGCCGATCCCGGCCAGCGTATACGGGCTGATACTGATGCTGGTGTTTCTGCGCACCGGCCTGCTCAAGGTAGGGCAGGTGCGGCAGGCGGCGCTGTTTCTGATCGAGATCATGCCGGTTATGTTTATTCCGGCAGCGGTGGGGCTTACCGAAGCCTGGTCCAGTCTGGCCCCGGTGCTGCTGCCGGTCGCGGTGACCACCCTGTTTACCACTGTATTGGTGATGGCAGTTACCGGTTCTGTGACCCAGTTTGTCATCCGCTGCCGGAAAGGAGATGCCAAATGAACGGAGTATGGGAAGAATCGCTGTTTTTCGGCGCGGTGGTCAGCCTGCTGGCCTATGAAGTGGGGCTGCTGCTCAAGCGCCGGTTCCGGCTGGCGATCCTGAATCCGCTGCTGATTGCGGTGATCTGCGTGATCGGGGTCAACGCGGTGATGAAGGTGGATTATCAGACCTACAACGCGGGCGGGCAGTATCTCTCTTATTTGCTTACCCCGGCCACCGTGTGTCTGGCGGTGCCGCTTTATGAACAGCTGGCACTGCTGAAAAAACACCTGACCGCCGTGGTATGCGGAATCGTGGCAGGGGTGCTGGCCAGTATGGCGGGGGTTCTGATTTGTGCACTGGTCTTTGGTCTGGAACATGAACTTTATGTGACCCTTCTGCCCAAGTCCATCACCACCGCCATCGGTATGGGCGTGTCCGAAGAACTGGGCGGTATCGTCACCATCACGGTGGCCACCATTATCGTCACCGGTATTCTGGGCAGCGTCATTGCCGACGGTGTGTTTGCCCTGTTCCGCATTGAGGAACCGGTGGCCCGGGGGCTGGCACTGGGCAATGCCTCCCATGCCATCGGCACCGCCAAGGCCATGGAGATGGGCCAGGTGGAAGGCGCCATGAGCGGCCTGGCGGTGGCGGTAGCGGGCCTGCTTACGGTGGTCACTGCCTCGGTGTTCGCGCAGTTTTTATAAGGAGAAATGCCAATGGACACAAACCATGCGGCAGAGACCCGCGCCTACGATCTTGTGCTGGCTTATATAAAAGGAGAGATCGCCGCCGGTGAGTTGAAACTGGGGGACAAACTGCCCAGCGAGCGAACGCTTATGACCCGGCTGTCTTTGAGCCGGAACTCGGTGCGGGAGGCGCTGCGCCAACTGGAAAACATGGGCTTTGTGCGCAGCGTCCACGGACAGGGAAGCTTTCTTGTCAACGAAGCCGGCCGCGGCTTTGCGGAACTGTTTTCCATGCTCTTGCTGTTGCATCAGACCGACCGGCAGGAGTTCTGGGAACTGCGCCGCTGCCTGGAGACTTCGGCCTTTGCCGCCGCAGCTGCCGCACCGGATTCGGCATGCCTGGCGGAGATGGAGCAGGCGGTGGAGCAGATGGAGCAGGCCGGTACCCTGGAGCAGCTGGAACAGGCGGAGGAGGCTTTCCATCGGGCGCTGCTTGCCTGCAGCGGAAACCGATTGTTCCGGCTGATTCAGAATGCATTGGCTGCCCCGGGGCAGACCTACCGCCGCGAAACCCTGACTACCCTGGACGAATCCGTCCGCGCGCCGCTGTGCGCTACCCACCGGCGTATTCTGGAATCCCTGCGCACCGGCCGTACCACCCAGGGCCTGGCCGCGCTGGAAGAACATTTCAGGCTGATACGATGAAAGCAAAGCAGCCCGCCCGCTGCACCGTTTCCAGGTGCGGCGGGCGGGCTGTTTTACAGCTTGCTGTACTCCTGCAGCTTTTTCACATTCAGAATGGTCACATACCGGTTGCCGGTATCGATAGTGCCCTCCTTGCGCAGCTGGCCGTACATCTTGGCGATCTGCGCCCGGGACACATTGATGGAGGAGGCCACCTCCTGCTGGGTCAGGTAGATCTTTTTGGTGCGCTGGTATTCGGGCGTGTCCACAAAGAGAAGCAGGAAAGAGGCCAGCCGCACCATCAGGTTGGAATGGCCCAGGCTGCCAACGAGAAAGGACACCTGTCGCAGCACGTCGCCGTAGTAGACCACCAGGTCAAAGCCCAGTTCCGGATTCTGCAGGATCATCCGTTTGAGGATCTCCGGCGTGAAGGGCAGCACCCGCATGTCCATCATGCTTGTGATGCTTACCACCGAACGGCTGCCATCCCCGACGCAGTCCATGCCGATCAGGGTATCTTCCTTCATAAAATCGATGATCTGTTCGTTGCCGTCGCTGGTGGTAATGTACACCTTGGCCAGGCCGTCCAGAATGTAGTACATCCAGCCGTGGGTGCAGCACTGGGTGCAGAGGGATTGCCCTTTTGGGATGGTCATGGGGGCGGGGCATACGCTCTCAAAAAACTCCCTGTATTTGCGCAGGGAGCCTTCCACAAAAAAACGAATACTGCTCATCAAACGTTCCTCCGGAACAGAAAATACCGCTTTTTTACACGGCTTTTACACAGCCTGACAGTTGAAAGAAAACGGCGGGAAACCTATAATTTTTGATAGTTATATACAGTTTACAGCAAAATTCAAGGAAAAACAAGAGCAGAACGGACAACTGATGTTAAATATTTGTCTACCGGTAGACAAAAAAAGATTTGCGGATATATCGCCGTATGCAGAGAAGCGGACTCCAACGTTGCTAAAATAATAACAGAATGCATCTACTCATGGAAAGGAGTAATGATGGAAATGAGTAAGGAACTTACGCTACACATCAACGGGCAGACCTACGAGTTTACCATTGGCCGGAAACTGGGCCAGATCCCGGAATCCGAAACGCTGCTGGAGACTCTGCGGGAACGTCTGGGCCTGACCGGTACCAAGCTCTCCTGCGGGGAAGGCGCCTGCGGCTGCTGCGCGGTGCTGATGGACGGCAAGGCGGTGGCCTCCTGCGTGACCCTGACGGCCGAGTGCGGGGGCAAGGAGATCACCACCATCGAGGGCCTGGCCGATCCGGTCACCGGCGAGCTGGACCCCATCCAGGAGGCTTTCCTGGAGCATAACGCATTCCAGTGCGGCTTCTGCACCCCCGGCATCATCATCGCGGTAAAATCCTTGCTCAATGCCAATCCCCATCCCACGGAGGACGAGATCAAGGAAGCGCTCAGCGGTAACTTCTGCCGCTGCATCAGCCACTACCAGGTGATCGAAGCCGTTCAGTCTATCGTAAAGGGAGGAGAACAGGCATGAGCGAATTCCGTCATATCGGCAAGGTACGCCGCCGTCAGGACGGCCGCGCCATCGTCACGGGCAAGGCCCTGTATTGCGATGACCTGCCCATCAAGAACTGCTATGTTGCCAAGGTGCTGCACAGCCCCTATCCCCATGCGGAGATCGTGTCCATCGACACCTCCGAGGCCGAGAAGCTGCCCGGCGTGTGCGGCGTCATGACCTATAAGAATGCTCCCGACTGGAAGACCGGCGTGCCCGCGCACCGCCCGGTCATGAGCCAGCATCTGCGTTTCGTGGGCGATCCGGTGGCCGCCGTGGCTGCGGAGAATGCCCAGATCGCCGAGCAGGCGCTGGAGCTGATCCGCGTGGAATACCGGCAGCTGCCCCCCGTCTACGACGTGGAGGACGCCATCAAGCCCGGCGCGCCCGAAGTCTACCGGGCCGAGGACAACATCGAGTCCAAGGGCTATCACTATGAGCGCAACTGCCTGCCTCCGGGCAGCTGGTTCGAGGGCAACGATCCTCCGTTCTACAAGATCCAGGACGGCGACGTGGAACAGGGCTTTGCCGAGAGCGACGTGGTCGTGGAGGGCAAGGTTGCCTACACCTGGACCTTCCCCGGCGCACCGGAGAGCCCCTTTGTGGCCGCCGGCTGGGATGACGACACCCATGTGAACGTGTGGGCTTCTTCCCAGGGCCCCAACATGGTCTGCCGTCCGCTGGCCTACACCATCGGCGCGCACATCAACGTTACCACCCCCAACGTGGGCGGCAGTTACGGCAACAAGGACGCCCTGGGCTACATCACCATGCTCACCGTGGCCCTGGCCAAGGTGACCGGCGTTACCGTCAAGTACGCCCTGACCAAGGAAGAGCACCTGCTGTTCTACGAGCGCCGTCTGGACAACAAGTTCATCGGCAAGATCGGCATCACCAAGGACGGCCGCATCAAGGCCCTGCAGGGCGACTGGCTGGTTGGTACCGGTGCGGGCTCCGAGCTGACCCAGGGCCAGGTGGCCGAGGGTCTGGGCGAGCTGCACATTGCCCTGAACAAGTGCCCCAACTGGGACATTGAGGCTAAGGTGGTCGTCTCCAACAAGATCCCCGTGGGTATCGCCCGCGGCTTCGGCGGCCAGGAACTGAAAGCTTGCGCGCTGCATCTGCTGACCCGTGCTCTGCGCCAGATCGACATGGATCCGGTTACCTTCTATAAGAAGAACTTCTGCCAGGCGGGCGACGAGTACTACTGGCGTACCGGCCACAAGTACAGCAACCCGGTCATCAACTACGACAAGTGCTTTGACGTGGCGGCGGAGAAGTTCCGCTGGTTCGACCGCTGGAAGGGCTGGGGCGTGCCCAGCCGCGTGGAAGGCAACAAGGCCTACGGCGTGGGCTTCAGCCTGCACAGCAGCGGCGACCCCCAGAGCGACGAGACCTTCGCCTATGTGCGTCTGGAGAACGATCAGGTCATGGTACACTGCGCCGTGTCCCAGTTCGGCAACGGCCAGCGCCTGGCCCTGGCCAAGATCGCCGCGGAGATCCTGAACGTTCCTCTGGAGAACGTCACCATCAACTCCTCCGATACCCGTACCGATCCCGCCGACTTCGGCGCGGCCGGTTCCCGTGAGACCATCACCGCCGGCGGCGCTGTGGGCTCTGCCGCCAAGGCTGCCCGCCAGAAACTGCTGGAGGAAGCCGCCGAGAAGATGGGCTGCTCCGCCGAGGATCTGGATACCAAGGATCTGATGGTTTTCCGCAAGGACGATCCCTCCGTTTGCCTGCCCTGGATCGCCATCTGCCCCATGTACTACTCCATCACCGGTGAAGGCGTGGTCAAGGGCGACTTCAACCACAACAACTGCGTGATGAACTTTGTGGAGGTCGAGGTCGATCTGGAGACCGGCCTGGCCAAGATCACCGACGCGCTGAGCGCCTCCGACGTGGGCCGCATCATCAACCCGCTGGAACTGAAGATGCAGTTCGAGGGTGGCCTGGGCTCCGCCGGTATGGATACCGGCCATTTGGAAGAGATGGTGCTGGATCCGGTCATCGGCCGTGTTATGACCCACAACATGATCGACTACAAGTGGCGGCCGTTCAACGAACTGCCCAAGTTCGATACGGCGGTTCTGGAATCCGTCTGGCCCACGGCCAATCCCTACGGTGCGATCGGCATCGGCGAGATCACCGGCGCGGCCGGTCCCGCCGCTGTGCTGATGGCCATTGAGAACGCCATCGGCGGCGCGGAGATCAACGAGTATCCCGCCACCCCGGACAAGATTCTGAATGCGCTGGGTAAGGCCAAAGGAGGTCTTGTAGAATGAAAAACTTTGAACACAGCAACGCAGCCAGCTTTGAGCAGGCCGCGCAGGAACTGCAGGCCGCCAAATACAGCCAGCCCATTGCCGGCGGCACCGACCTGCTGGGCACCCTGAAAACGAATATCCTCCCCAACTACCCCAGCCTGGTGGTCAACTTAAAGACCATCCCCGACGCGGCCTACATCCGCGACATGGGCGACAAGGTAGCCATGGGCGCGCTGACCACCCTGGCCGATGTGGAGAAGTCCGATGTCTTTACCGGTGAGCTGAAGGCGGTTGCCGAGGCGGCCCACAGCGTGGCCACCCCCATCATCCGCAACTCCGCCACCGTGGGCGGCAACCTGTGCCAGGACGTGCGCTGCTGGTACTACCGCTACCCCGATGCGGTGGGTGGCAAGCTGCTCTGCGCCCGCAAAGGCGGCGACGAGTGCTACGCCATCCAGGGCCGCAACCAGTACCACTCCATCATGGGCGGTATGCATACCGGCCACAACGCCTGCTCCACCGAGTGCCCCGCCGGCACCGACATCCCCGCCTACATGGAAAAGATCCGGGCCAACGACTGGGACGGCGCCGCGGAGATCATCCTGCGTGTCAACCCCATGCCCATGCTGACCGCCCGCGTCTGCCCCCACACCTGCCAGACCAAGTGCAACCAGTGCCAGCACGGTGATTCGGTCAGCATCCATTCGGTGGAACGGGCCCTGGGCGACTACATCCTGGCCCATGCCGACAAGTTCTATCCCGCGCCCGCCCAGGAGACCGGCAAGAAGGTTTCCATCGTGGGCGGCGGCCCTGCCGGTCTGACCGCAGCCTATTATTTGAGAAAAGCTGGACATTCGGTCACCATTTATGAGAAAATGGAAGAGGCCGGCGGCGTTATGATGTACGGCATCCCCGAGTACCGCCTGCCCAAGCACTATGTGCGGGATCTGGTCAAGGCGATCGTCGGGATGGGCGTGGTCATCAAGAACAACACCGAGGTTGGCAAGGACATCACCCTGGAAGAGATCAAGTCCGCCAGCGACACCGTCTTCCTGGATACCGGCGCCTGGAAGCAGCCGATCCTGGGCATCGACGGCGAGAGCCTGACCCAGTTCGGCCTGAACTTCCTGGTAGAGGTCAAGAAGTTCATGACCAAGCAGATCGGCAAGGAAGTGCTGGTCTGCGGCGGCGGCAACGTGGCCATGGACGTGGCCCTGACCGCCGTGCGCCTGGGCGCGCAGAAGGTCAAGCTGGTCTGCCTGGAGCAGCGGGATGAGATGCCCGCCTCCGCCGAGGAAATCGCCCGCGCCGAGGAAGAAGGCGTGGAGATCTTTAACGGCTGGGGCCTGAAGAAGGTCATCACCGGCGCCGACGGCAAGATCACCGGCCTGGAGAGCATGAACTGCCTGTCGGTCCGCGACGAGTCCGGCCGCTTCAATCCCAGCTACGGCGAGGAGACCCGCGTATTCTCCTCCGACTGCATCATCCTGGCTACCGGCCAGAAGGTGGACATCGATTTCCTGGGCGAGAAGTACCGGGAAGAGCTCAAGAGCGCCCGCGGCCTGATCGAGGTCGGCGAGCACCGGGATACCCGGGCCCCCGGCATCTACGCCGGCGGCGACGCGGCCTACGGCCCGTCGGTTGCCATCAAGGCCATCCGCGACGGCGGTATCGCAGCCCGCAGCATGAGCCGCTACATGGGCTTTGAGCCGGAAGTTCCCGCCCGCGACAAGGGCTTCACCAAGTTCGATCCGGAGCGCATCTACGTCACCAAGGGCGCTGTGGAGAAGGACACCCCGGTGGCCGAGCGCTGCCTGGACAAGGAGGACTCCACCAGCCTGACCATGGAAGAAGCCCGCGCCGAGGCCGGCCGCTGCATGAACTGCGGCTGCTACTCGGTCAACGCCTCCGATATGGCCACCGTGATGGTGGCGCTGGACGCCGAGATCCACACCACCGAGCAGACCTTCAAGGCGGCCGACTTCTTCAGCGTGATGCACTCTGTGGATCAGCTGAAGCCCGGCGAGCTGGTCACCGAGATCCAGCTGCCCAAGATGCCCGGCTACCGTACCGGTTATCTGAAGATGCGCCTGCGCGAAGCCATCGACTTCGCCGTCACCGCTCTGGCCTACGCCTACAAAGAGGAGGACGGCGTGATCGTGGACGCCCGTCTGGTGGCTGGCGGTATCGCGCCGGTACCGGTCCGTCTGACCGCTGCCGAGCAGGTGCTCATCGGCAAGAAGAAATCCGCTGAGTTGGCGCAGGAAGCCTTCGCCGCTGCGATGAAGGACGCCCAGCCCATGAAGGAAAACGCCTACAAACTGCAGGAAGTCAAAGCCCAGATCGTACGTTCTTTGGAACTGTAAACAGATCGGTTCGGGACGGCCGGCGTAAACCGGCCGCCCCGAACGGCTGTTTTTCACACCGGGCAAAAAGAACAGGGTTCCGGCGGGCCAGTGCCCGGGCCGGAGCCCTTTCGGTGCCATTCGGGCAATAAAGAGAGGAAACACTATGCAACAACCAAGCGGCGGGATCACCCCGCTGGACGATGTGCTCCGGATCAGCGGGGACACAACGGTGGACGAACTGCTGGCGTCGCCCCTGCTGCGCCAGGAAGCCCCCGCCGTAGCCCAGGGCCTGGCCCTGGACCGGCAGGCGGGCCTGCTCACCGGCAGCGAAACAGCGGCTGACCTGCTGCGGCAGGATCTGCTCTGCCCCTGCCGGGGCCAGGGCGACCCCTGCCTGCGGGACGGCGGCAGCACCTGTCCTGCCATCCGGGAGGGCGGCCCCGCCGAAGTATCGGTGCTGGGCGGCCGCAGCCCGGCCAGTCCCCGGTGCCAGGCGGCCTGTCCGCTTTCGGCGGATCTGTCCGGTATCCTGCAGCTGCTGCGGGAGGGCTCTCTGCTGGAGGCCCGGCGCACCCTGATGAAGTATCTGCCCATGGCCGATACGGTCTGCCGGGCCTGCGGCCGGTGCACCGGCGGCTGCGTGCGCAGCGCTGAGGACGCGCCGGTGGCGGTGCACCGGATCATCCACTGGATGGGGCAGACCATCAGCGCCCAGCCGGATATCTTCTTTGTTCCGCCCCGGGGCGACAGCCGCAAGTGGATCGCCCTGGCCCAGCCCACCCTCGCGTCGCTGGCCGCCGCCTATTACCTGCGGCGGATGGGCAACCATGTGGTGGTGTTCCGGGACAAGCCCGCCGCGGATGTTCTGGCCCCCTATGGGGCTGACCTGGCCGGCGTTATGGCTGGGCCGCTGGAAACCTACCGGCAGAACCTGGCCCATATGGGGGTGGAGTTCACCCCCGACAGCCCGGACGCACCCGCAGACCGCCCCGCCTTTGCGCTGACGCTGGATCTGCAGGGCCTCGGCAGCCGGGATTTGCAAGATGTGCTGGACTCCATCCGGCAGGGCCGGGAGGAAGCCCGCCGCATTAACCTGGATTTCGGCCTCAAGTCTTTTCTGGAACCGGGCGGCGATTTCTGCACCTTTGACCGGTACGGCCTGACCCAGCCCCCCGCGGACTGGCAGGCAGCCGATCAGCAGGCAGCCGCCCAGCGGGAGGCCTCCCGCTGCCTGAACTGCAGCTGCCTGGGGGTGGCAGCCTCCAGCGCCTGCACCGCTCTGTACATGCTGGAAACCGCCCTCGTCACCGACCGGCGCACCATCCGCGCCCAGGACTATTTCGCTCAGATCACGCCCTGGCAGACCTTCCAGCCCGGGGAAACGCCCGCGGCGCTGGAGATCCCCATGAGCGGGGATTTCCACAGCGGCTGCCTGCGTCAGGGGGAGATCACCCTGAGTTATGCGTTCCTGCTGGCGGGCGGCCGGGTGCAGATCGCCCGGCTGGTATTCGGCGGCATCGCGCCGGTTCCGGTGCGGCTGGCGCAGGGAGAGCGCCGGCTGGAACACCGGGAGGTTACCGCCCTGGAGCCGCAAGCCGACGCGGCGGCGGTGCTGGAGACCATCCGTCCCCAGCTTTGCCCCACCGCAAACAACACAGAAAAGCCCGCGGCCATGGAGACCCTGCTCCGGCAGTGCCTGGCCAATCTGCCGCGGGGCTGATAAAAAAATCAGGGATACCCGGCGCCGCGAAGGGCCCGCCTTCGCGGCGCCGCACCTGGAAACGGAGGAAACAATATGCCGCATGGTGCTGTGATCCTGGCAGCGGGAATCTCGTCCCGCATGGGAGAGTTCAAACCCCTGCTGCCCATGGGGGAGGAAACGGTCATCCGGAACGTGATCCGGGTGCTGCAGACTGCGGGTGTAGGCCGTATCCTGGTGGTCACCGGGTATCAAAGCGAGGTGCTCAAAGAGCACCTTGCTCATGCGGGCGTTATGTTTGCGCATAACGAACGGTTTGCCCAAACCAAAATGTTCGACTCGGTGCGGCTGGGCCTGGCCGCCATGGGGGACAGCTGCGAGAAGATCCTGCTGACCCCGGCGGACGTGCCGCTGGTGCAGCCGGACACGGTGCGCGCCCTGCTGGCCCAAAGCGGGGACTGTGTCCGCCCGCTGTACCACGGGCAGCCCGGGCATCCGCTGCTGCTGCACCGTTCGGTGGTGCCCGCGCTGCTGGCCTGTTCCGGTGAGGACGGGCTGCGGGGCGCCATCGGGGAGGCGGGCCTGACCATCCGGGACGTGGAGGTAGAGGACGAGGGCACGGTGCTGGACATGGACACCCCCCAGGACTACGAGGCCCTGCTCCACAAAAAAGGAGACCGGCACATCCGGGTGCGCAACCAGCTGGTGCTGGGCACCGATACCCTGTTCTTCGGCCCCGGTACCGCCCAGCTGCTGGAAATGATCGATCTGACCGGCACTATCAGCGCGGCCTGTGAGGCCATGCACATGTCCTACACCAAGGCCTGGAAGATGCTCAACCGAGTGGAGGAAGAACTGGGGGAGAAGGTGGTGGTCCGAGTGAATGGCGGCAGCGAGGGCGGCTACACCCTGCTTACCGAAAAAGGCCGGGCGCTTCTGGCCGCTTACCGGGGCATGCAGCGGGAACTGAAACAGCAAACCGACAGGCTGCTGGAGAAATACTTCGGCAGCCGCCTGTGAAACGGAGGGGAGAGGGATGGCCTGTCTGTATCTGGTGCGGCATGCCATGGCGGAACCGGCGGGTTCGGTCTGCGCGGGCTGCCGCACCGACGGCCCCCTGACCGCGGAGGGCCAGGCCCAGGCCCGGGTTGCCCGCGCCTGGGTGCAGGGGATGCAGCCCGCCCCGGTGTACGCCAGCCCCCTGCGCCGCAGCCGGGAAACCGCCCGGCTGCTGGCCGGCCCGGACGGGGAGATCCGGGTGCGGCGGGCGCTGCGGGAACTGGACATGGGCGAATGGGACGGCAAGCGGTTTACCGATATCCGGGCGCAGTACCCGGAACTGTACGCCGCCCGGAGTAAGAATCAGGCCCTGATGCCGCCGGGGGCGGAGAGTTTCCCCGCAGCAGCGGCCCGCATGAGCCGCACCCTGGCCGCCATCGCCGCGCCGCTGGACGAGCAGGCGGAACGGGTGGTGGTCAGCCACAGCGGGGCCATCCGGGCGTTCCTGTGCCGGATCACCGGCCTGCCCTACCGGCAGAACCGCCGCCTGGCGCTGCCCTACGGCGGCATCTGCGCGGTGGAATACGGCCCGGCGGGCTGGCGCTGCCTGCAGGCGGGGGTGCCCGACAGCCGGCTGCCCGATCCGCCCGCCATTGAGGCACTCTGGCGGGAGTATGGCGCGGGGGAATCCGCCCGGCTGCACGGGGAAACGGTGGCCCGGGTGGCGGTACGGCTCTGCCGCCGTCTGGCGGCAGCGGGCCTGGTGCTGGACGAGGATCTGGTCCGTACCGCGGCGCTGCTGCACGATCTGTGCCGCCATCAGCCCCGCCACCCGCAGGCGGCGGCCCGGCTGCTGCGCCGCAGCGGATATTTCCGTCTGGCGGCGGTGGTGGCGCTTCATGAAGAGGGAGACGACTGGCCCGAACCCAACGAGGAAGGGCTGGTGTTCCTGGCGGACAAGCTGGTGCAGGGATGCGAGGAAACCACCATCCTGGCCCGCTTTGCCAAAAGCCGGGATAAATGCCGCACACCCGAGGCCCTGGCCGCCCACGAGCGGCGGCTGAACCGGGCGCTGCGGCTGGAACAGATCTGCCGGGCCCGCACAGGCGGCGCCCTGTAACCAAAAGGGAGGTACATACGGATGGAATGGCAGGAACAACTGAGTAAACTGGCCGGGCAGGACGTGATGCTGGTGCTGGCGGTGGAGCGGGACGGTTCCACCCCCGGCGCGTCCGGGGCCAAAATGCTGGTGACCGAGACCGGCCGTGCCTGGGGCACCATCGGCGGCGGGCAGTTGGAATACCGCTGCGAAGCCCGCGCCCGGGAACTGCTGGCGGCGGGCCGCTGCGCGGTGGAACGGTTTGAACTGCGCCCTGAGGGGGCAGGAGATCTGGGCATGGTCTGCGGCGGCGACGTTACGGTCTGGTTCCAGTACCTGCCCGGGGCGGTGCTGGAGCAAAGCCCCGAGGGGCCGCTGCTCTGGCTGCTGCTGGAGCAGGACAACACCGGCCGGGGCCAGGCGCGTCTGTGCGCGGCCCGGGAACTGGAAGGCGGCCGACGGATCTGCGGCGGCGGACGGTTCACCGATACCCCCGAGGGCGGCTACCGGTATCTGGAATGTCTGGCCGCGCAGGACACGGTGTATATCTTCGGCGCGGGACATGTGGCCCAGGCGCTGGCACCCGGTCTGGCGGGGGTGGGCTTTTCCTGCCATGTGCTGGACGACCGGGCGGAGTATGCCCGGCCGGAAGCCTTCCCCACCGCGGCCGAGGTGCGGCAGGCGGATCTGGAACATCTGGAAGAGGTCTGTGCCCGCATCACCCCTGACGATTACGTCTGCGTCATGACCCACGGCCACCGGCACGACCATGAGGTGGTGCGGCAGATGCTGCGCACCCCCGCCTGCTACATCGGGGTGATCGGCAGCGCCCGCAAAGCCGCCGCGTCGGCCCAGCGCCTGCGGGAAGAGGGCTTTACCGACCAGGATATCGCCCGCATCACCACCCCCATCGGCCTGTCCATCGGGGCCGAGACCCCCGAGGAGATCGCCGTGAGCATTCTGGCCCAGATGATCCAGGTACGGGCCGCGCGGCGCGCCGCGGAATAACCCAGCCAGTCCGGCGCGGGGAGCCGCGCTGTACCGATACAAGGAGGAAACGACCATGAAACTGATCCGCACAGAGGACGCGGTGGGGCAGGTGCTCTGCCACGACATTACCCAGATCATCCCCGGGGTGACCAAGGACGCGGTGTTCCGCAAGGGGCACATCGTGCAGCCGGAGGACATCCCCGTGCTGCTGAGCGTGGGCAAGGATCATCTGTATGTGTGGGAAAACGACGAAACCAAGCTGCATGAAAACGAGGCGGCGGAGGTCCTGCGGGATCTGTGCCAGGGCCCGAATATGCACGCCACCGAACCCAAGGAGGGCAAGATCGAGCTGATCGCCGACTGTGACGGCCTGTTCCTGGCGGACATCGACCGTCTGCGGGCGGTGAACAGCCTGGGCGAAATGATGATTGCCACCCGTCCCAGCGGCTTTGTGGTGAAAAAGGGGGATAAGCTCTGCGGCACCCGTGTGATCCCGCTGGTGATCGAAAAGGAAAAGATGGAGCAGGCCAAACAGGCCGCCGGCAGCGAGCCGCTGCTGCAGCTGGCCCCGCTGAAACCCAAGAAATACGGCGTGGTTACCACCGGCAACGAGGTGTTCTACGGCCGCATTACCGACAAGTTCACCCCGGTCATCCAGCAGAAGCTGGCCGAATACGGCTGCGAAATGGTGGCCCATGAGGTGCTGGGGGACGACAGCGAGGCCATCACCGCCGCCATCCGCCGTATGCTGGACGCGGGCTGCGAGATGGTGCTCTGCACCGGCGGTATGAGCGTTGACCCGGACGACCGCACCCCGCTGGCCATCCGCAACGCCGGGGCCCAGGTGGTCAGCTACGGCGCGCCTGTTCTGCCGGGTGCGATGTTCCTGGTCGCATATAACGAGGACGGACGCCCGGTCTGCGGCCTGCCCGGCTGTGTCATGTACGCCAAGCGCACCGTCTTTGACCTGGCGCTGCCCCGTCTGCTGGCGGATGTGCCGGTCACTACCCGGTGGCTGGCGGGCCTGGGCAACGGCGGCCTGTGCCTGAACTGCCCGGAATGCCATTTCCCCAACTGCGGCTTCGGCAAAGGAGTGTAACCCTATGAGCGAATTTACCCATATTGATCCGGCGGGCAACGCCCGCATGGTGGACGTAAGCGGCAAGGAGATCACCCACCGCACCGCCGTGGCCGAGGGCACCATCACCATGAGCCCGGAATGCTTTGCCATGGTGGCCGAGGGCCGCGCCAAGAAAGGGGACGTGCTGGGGGTGGCCCAGGTGGCCGGTATCATGGCCACCAAGCGCACCTCCGAGATCATCCCCCTGTGTCATCTGCTCAACCTGACCAAAAGCGGGGTGGAGTTCACCCTGCTGCCGGAACAGAACGCTATCCTGGCCCGCTGCACCGTCAGTTGCGACGGCAAAACCGGCGTGGAGATGGAAGCGCTCACCGGCGTGTCGGCGGCGCTGCTCACCGTCTACGACATGTGCAAGGCGGTGGACAAGCGGATGGTTCTGTCGGATATTCACCTGATTGAAAAACACGGGGGCAAAAGCGGGGACTTCCGCTTTGAGGACAAGAAATGAAAGACCGGTTCGGACGCGGCATTGACTACATACGCTTTTCCATCACCGACCGGTGCAATCTGCGCTGCCGCTACTGCATGCCGGAGGGGGTAGGCCTGGAACGGCATGAGGATATGCTCACCTACGAGGAGTTCCTGCAGGTGGCTGCCGCGGCGGTGCGGCTGGGGATCACCCGGTTCAAGGTCACCGGCGGGGAACCGCTGGTGCGCCGGGGCTGCATCGAGTTTATCGCCCGGCTGAAATCCCTGCCCGGTGTGGAGCAGGTCACCCTCACCACCAACGGGGTGCTGCTGGCCCCGCTGGCGCCCCGGCTGGCGGCGCTGGGCCTGGACGGGGTGAACATCAGCCTGGACGCCGCCGACCCGGCGGACTTCACCGCCATCACCGGCTTTGACCAGTACGCCCGCGTGCTGGAGGGGCTGGAAGCCAGCCTGGCCGCCGGCCTCAAAACCAAGCTCAACTGCGTGCTGCTGCCCGGCTGTGAGAACCGGGTGATGACGCTGGCCCGCTTTGCCCAGAACCGGCCGGTGGACGTGCGGTTCATCGAGGTCATGCCCATCGGGGAGGGGGCCCGCACCCCCGGGCCGGACCGGGACGCCGTTCTTCACATTCTGAAAGAACGCTGGCCCGACCTGCACCCGGTGGCGGAGATCCGGGGCAACGGCCCGGCCCACTATTACGCCGCCAAGGGGCTTACCGGCCGCATCGGCCTGATCGACGCGGTCAGCCATAAATTCTGCGAGCGCTGCAACCGGGTGCGGCTGACCAGCACCGGCCTGCTCAAACCCTGCCTGTGCTACGGGGAGGGTACCGACCTGCGGGCGCTGCTGCGCGGCGGGAAAAACGATCTGGACACCCTGACCGAAGCGCTGCGGCAGGCGATCTGGCATAAGCCCCTCGCCCATTGCTTTGACGACACAGCGGCCATCACCGAACAAAAAAAGATGAGTGAGATCGGAGGATAACACAAATGGGAAAGGTCATTGCGATTTGCACCAGCCCCGCCCGGGGCACCCAGAAACAGCCGGTACCCGCGGCCCGGTTCACGGTGGACTGGGGCGTGGTGGGGGACGCCCACGGCGGCAACTGGCACCGGCAGGTCAGCCTGCTGTCGGCGGATAAGATCGAGGCGTTCAACGCCCGGGGCGCGGACGTAAAGCCCGGCGCGTTCGGGGAAAACCTGGTGGTGGAAGGCATCGACTTCCGCAGCCTGCCGGTGGGCACCCTGCTGCGGTGCGGCGGCGTGCTGCTGGAGATGACCCAGATCGGTAAGGAGTGCCACAGCCACTGCGAGATCTATAAAAAGATGGGCGAGTGCATCATGCCCCGGGAGGGCGTGTTTGCCCGTGTCCTGGTGCCCGGCGAGATCAGGGTAGGGGACGAGATGACCCTGGAACCGCGCACCGCGCCCCGTCCCTGGCAGGCGGCGGTCATCACCCTGAGCGACAAGGGCGTGCGGGGCAAGCGGGTGGACGAGAGCGGCCCGGCCATTGCCAAACGGCTGCAGGAGGCCGGTTATGAAGTGGTGGAACAGCTGCTGCTGGCAGACGAAGCCGCCCCGCTGCGCACCCAGCTGATCCGCCTGGCCGACCAGCGCCAGCTGGATCTGATCCTCACCACCGGCGGTACCGGCTTTGGTCCCCGGGATATCACGCCGGAAGCCACCCTGGCGGTGGCCGACCGCACCGCGCCGGGCATCGCGGAGGCAATGCGGGCCGCGTCGCTGGCCATCACCCCCCGCGCCATGCTGTCCCGGGCCGCCTCGGCCATCCGGGGCAAGACCCTGATCATCAACCTGCCCGGCAGCCCCAAAGCCTGCATGGAGTGCATGGATGTGTTTATGGACACCATCCCCCACGCCATGGGCCTGCTGCGCGGCGAAGTGGGCGACTGCGCCCGCCGCTGACCCCTTTGTTTTCCATGGTTATAAGCGTGTAAATCCACGTTTATAAAATATACTGCCCCGTAACACGGGGAAAGGAGTAAACCATGAAACACGCAAAACTTCTCGCGCTGCTGCTGGCCGGTGTGCTGGCAGCGTCCCTCACCGCCTGCGGCAGCACAGGCGGCGGATCTTCCGCTGCGCCTGACAGCAGCGCACCGTCCTCGGCGGCTTCCGCGCCCGACGGGCAGGAACCGACGGGGGAGATCATCGTTTTCGCCGCGGCCTCCATGACCGAGACCCTGAACGAGATCAAAACCACCTATGAGGCTGCCCATCCCGGCGTGACCATCACCTACAACTTCGATTCCTCCGGCACCCTCAAAACCCAGATCGAGGAAGGCGCAGACTGCGACCTGTTCATCTCGGCCGGTCAGACCCAGATGAACCAGCTGGACATCGAGGCCGATCCCTCGGTCAACACCGACGGCCTGGATTTTGTGGACAGCGCCACCCGCCTGAACCTGCTGGAAAACAAGGTCATCCTCTGCGTGCCGGACGATAACCCGAAGGGCATCGAGAGCTTTGACGACCTGGCCGAAGCCTTCCAGGCCGGGGACGTGCTGTTCTGCATGGGCAACAGCGATGTGCCGGTGGGTCAGTACACCCAGAAGATCCTGGCCTTTTACGGCCTGGACGAGACCGCCCTGGCCAATGAGGGCCTGATCACCTACGGTTCCAACGTCAAGGAGGTCACTACCCAGGTCAAGGAAGGCAGCGTGGACTGCGGCGTGATCTACTGCACCGATGCGTTCAGCGCCGAGCTGAAGGTGGTGGACAGCGCCACCGAGGAGATGTGCGGCCAGGTGATCTATCCCGCCGCCGTACTCAAGAATGCCCCGAACCACGACGCCGCCCAGGCGTTCCTGGACTACCTGACCACCGACGAGGCCATGGCCGTGTTTGAAACGGTGGGCTTCTCGCCCGTGGCGTGACCGCATAAACCCATACAATAAACCGTGCAGCGCGCACCGGCGGTGTATCTAGCCCCGCCGGTGCGCCATCGGTTCAAAAGGAATCTGCAATATGGATTGGTATCCTCTCTGGAACTCGCTGCGCATTGCGGCAATCAGCAGCGTGGTGGTGTTTTTCAGCGGTATTTTCTGCGCCTACTACGCGGCCCGCCTGCCCCGGGTGATCAAAGGTGTGCTGGACGTGGTGCTCACCCTGCCCATGGTGTTGCCTCCCACCGTCTGCGGCTATTTTCTGCTGCTGATCTTCGGTGCCAAGCGGCCGCTGGGCGCGTTTCTGGCCCAGTTCGGCATCAAGTTTGTCATGACCTGGTACGGGGGCATTCTGGCGTCGGTGGTGGTGGCGTTCCCGTTGATGTACCGCACCGCCCGGGGCGCGTTTGAAAGCTTTGATATGAACCTGGCCTATTCCGGCCAGACGCTGGGCCTGTCCAATACCTGGATCTTCTGGCGGGTACGCATGCCGGCCTGCCGTCAGGGCATCCTGGCGGGGGCGGTGCTGGCCTTCGCCCGGGCGCTGGGCGAATACGGCGCCACCAGTATGCTGATCGGGTACACCCCCGGCAAAACCGCCACCATCTCCACCACTGTGTATCAGCTCTGGCGCACCAACGATGAGGCGGGTGCATTCTGCTGGGTGCTGGTGAACCTGGGGATCAGCGCGGTGGTGCTGCTGGCGGTAAACCTGCTGGAGGACCGGCAGAAAAAGGCGGTGAAACGATGAGCCTGCAGGTACAGATTCATAAAAAGCTGGGCGCGTTCACCCTGGACGTGGCCTTTGAAGCCCGTACCGACGGCCCGGAGATACTGGGCCTGCTGGGGGCCTCCGGCTGCGGCAAAAGCTATACCCTTAAATGCATCGCCGGCATCGAAACGCCGGACAGCGGCCGGATCGTGCTGGACGGGGTGACCCTGTTTGATTCGGAACAGCACATCGATCTGCCGCCCCAGAAACGGCAGGTGGGGTATCTGTTCCAGAGCTATGCTCTGTTTCCCAACATGACCGTGCGGCAGAATATCCTGTGCGGCCTGCACCGGGAAAAGGACAAGGCCGTGCGGGAACAGGAGCTGCGCCGGGTTCTGGACATGCTGCAGCTGGAAGGGCTGGAAAACCGCCGTCCCCACCAGCTGTCCGGCGGGCAGGCCCAGCGGGTGGCGCTGGGGCGCATCCTGGTCAACAAGCCGCGCCTGCTCATGCTGGACGAGCCTTTCAGCGCCCTGGACAGCCACCTGCGGGACAAGCTGCAGCTGCAGCTGCGGCAGGTGCTGGCGGAGTTCGGCCATACGGTGCTGCTGGTCACCCACAGCCGGGACGAAGCCTACCACCTGTGCCGCCGCATCGCGGTGCTGGAGGAGGGCAGCCTGCTTACCCTCAAGGAGACCAAGCAGCTGTTTGCTGATCCGGGCAGCGTCTGCGCCGCCAGCCTGACCGGCTGCAAAAATATTGCTGCCGCCCGTAAGGTGGGCGAGTACGAGGTGGAGGTGCCCGCCTGGGGCCTGCGCCTGCAAACCGCCCAGCCGGTAGGCGAGAATATCCAGGCGGTGGGCATCCGCGCCCATTACTTCAATCCCCGCACCGCCCAGAACCGGGCCCCCGTGGAATACCTGCGGGAGATGGAGGAGCCCTTTGAGTGGATCGTGGAGTTCCGCTGGCGCGATCAGGCGCCGGACGCCGCCCCGCTCTGGTGGCGCGTCCCCAAGGACCGCCGCCCCGCCCAGTTCCCCAAGGAATTCGGCATTGCCCCGGTCAATGTGCTGCTTCTTTACCGGTGATTCCGGCCCCCAAAAGGCCCCGAAAAATTATTTTAAAAACATCGAAAAAAAGTGTTGACAAAACCCACCCGGTACGATATAATATTACCTGTCGCCAAGAGTGACGTCCGGGTGTAGCGCAGTTTGGTAGCGCGCTTGAATGGGGTTCAAGAGGCCGTGAGTTCGACTCTCGCCACTCGGACCAAAATCCCTCGACCGAAAGGTCGGGGGATTTTTCTTTGTTCATGCGGGTTTGCGGGCACAGCAGTACGATAAAAGGGCCCCTATCCGGGCGGCGCAAACCGCCCGGATAGGGGCCCTTTTGCGCTGCATAATGAATGCGTAATGAATCCGTTCCATAGGCAGAACAGCAAGGGCGAACCTTGTTATCAAAAATCCATAAAATGCACAAATTCTCGCATCTTTTTTGTTCGTTAAAACAGAAAATTTGAATCGCTGTTTTTATACATATCGCTAAATCTTTTGCTGGAAGGCTGCCTCAAACAAATGCCTCAGTCTTATGCTTGTGAATCCAGTCCAGAACGCCTTCATAGCCCAGCGCACCATCGGCCATACCAAGACCCAGTGCAATCAGGTCAGCGTCCGAGTACTCCATGACCACGCCGTTTACATCCAGAAAGATAAGCAGTGCATAGGCGCCGATGCGCTTATTCCCATCCAGAAAAGCATGGTTCTTGGTAAGGGTAACGCCCAGCTTTGCTGCTTTCTCTTCGATACTGGGATAAAGCTCCTGACCTCCAAATGTGGCAAAGGGGCCTTGCACGGCAGAATCAAACAAACCTTCGTCCCGAAGACCATCCAGCCCACCGGTCTCCTGCATGAGGAACCGGTGAAGCTGCATCACTTTTTGCGTGGACAATACAATCATTTTGCCAACTCCTCAAACGCTGCCCGGTGATTTTTGAAAATCCGGGTGGCGGAAATCCCAATCAGTTCATCGTCAGATAAAAGAAGTCGTGGATCGGCCTCAATGTCCAGCAATACATACTTTGGCCTGTTGCCTTTCAGAATCACAGCCTTGCCTCGCTGGTCGGCAATTCTCGTTGCGCGGGAAAAATTTTGGTTGGCTTCAGTCACAGAAATCATTTCACGGGTATCAAGCATCATTCTAATCACCTCTCTAATATTAAAATACCGCATAAATAGGTGAAATACAACCTATTTGGCGCGAAGGATATAAGGAAGAGAGATGGTTTCTCTGAATTATCCCAACAGCTTGCGCTTTTTCACAACGGTGTTAGTTTCTGCGGCTGGCAGTAGCCCGTAATCGTAGGTTACATTGCGGCGTTCATCTCGGCGCAGGCGATGAACAATTAGCCCCTCGCCGGAAATGTGGGTCACGGTACCCGGTTCGGTATCCTCCACCGTGAGCTCAATCGATTCACCCGGTTTCAATTCCAGCTCAATAGCACAGGCAGGCACCTCGGTGGCCTGGAAAGGCCCCTCTGCGGTATACCGAAGAGGGTTTGCCGAATGATACAGCGAGGGGCTGACATGCTGTTGCAGACACATTTGACGTAACTCTGTTGGATTGAGGCCTGTAGCGGTTTTCGAAGAGATAGGCTTATAGACATGGCCCATCCGCTGATGGATTTCCGACGAATCCAGCCCACTAGAGCAGTACATTCGGGTGCAGAAATTGCGGCGCCAGGAATGGCAGACAAGCTCACGGTACAATTCAGCATCCTGGGCTTTCTTGTCAAAAACATAAACGCGCTCTGCAGCGACCGCCTGAAAGGCGGCAGGGGCGCGAAGCAGTGTCAAGATTCGCTCACGGATCTGATTTTTCCAGGCAACTATCCTAGCGGGGCTGTCGTCAAACCCGTTTCCGTCGGGGTGTCCGCACATAAGACGAAGAGAAAGGTCGCCATATTTGGCTTCCATCTCTTGCCGATAGCGCATAAGAGCTTCTCCCAGTTCCCTGGAAAGGGGCACAGCCCGGTAGGAATCCTTGGTCTTGGGAAGCTCGGTGCGCTTGCCATCATCCTCAACTTGTCCGCTGATGTTCAGATAATACATCCTTCCCTGCGAGGTGTCCAGCCAGCGCAAAGAGTCGAACAAAAGGCCGGTGCATTCACTGATTCGCAGACCGGCATCCGCCAAGATTTCCGCTTGTCCACGAATCATCGGGTCAGCACAGATGGTGCGAAGAATTTCATCTGGAATCGCGCGGGCGTGGTCAGTCCGATCCAGAAGCAGCTCCTGGCGGGAGGGTTTTCCATTGTACGGGAAAGGGACCACTGGAATGGCCGCACCTTCCGCCTTTAGGCGGCGGATTAGTTCACACAGTAGGCTCAATCGTGTCCGGGCAGAGGAAGGAGGGGTCTCACCGTATGTCCAGGCTTGGCTTTTGGTGGCGTCTTTCGCTGCACTGCGGCAGATTTTTTTCTGAAGCTGTCTGTAAGCTGTCTCGTCCAGGTCACCAGCACGCAATCCGGCCATCTCTTCTACCAATTTGTCGTACTGATAGCTGTAGCCTTTCACCGTCGACTTCGCCCATTTGGGGTGAATGTCAAACAGAGTCTGTTTGTAATTTCGGGCCAGTTGGGCAAGATCGGCGGTTTCGGCAGGATTTGTTGCGGCAACGCTGCCAAGTAGACCACACTGTGCCATGATGGAAACTAGATAGCTAGCTTCTGCTTCTCGTTTGTTGTACATGTCCCAAGGGTCTTTACCATGTACAATATGATTGACCGGCGCATCACTTTCCTTGAGGGACAATTGCCGTTTTGTAAGGCATTTGCCGGTCATCGGATCCAGCGGGTTGATGAGGCCGCGGCAGGGGGCGTCTTTATGTTTGTCTGCGGATGGGTATGCATAGCGAATGTGGAAGTTCACGCTTTGATACGAAAACTCTTTGGGTGGAGATGATTTTTTCTTCATTAAGTGTTCCTTTCTTTTTTACTGTGGGCCCAGTACACATTGAGGCCATAGGGCGCAGACAGGGCCAGAGTGACAGGATGGTCTGTGGTGTTGTCCACCCGTAGAATGTGGCGAGCAGGCACATGGGTATAGCCGGAGAGATGGCCTTCACCTGCATCATGTAGAAGGGAGGAAGTAAACGGAGACCAGCGCCGCAGCCGCTGCCAACGGGCCAGAGCGTATTGGTCACCCAACAGGTCCAGATACGCCGCCTCATCTGTATCCGACCAGGCATCGCCAAACATGGCGTGCTGCATCACATCATCGGCGCCGCACTGCTTTGACAGATATCGAGCGTCCCGCACAAGCAACTTTATATCCTCCGTGACGACTTGTCGATAAACACGACCTTTTTTGTCGGTGCGGATAGGAGAAACATTTGGAATGCCTGCCTGCTTCAAAAGCGGCTGCAGGCGCTTGGAGAGTTCCTCCGGACCAATGATGGCGTTGCCTGGCTTTTCGGCGGTAAGGCGCATTTCCCGGATCTGGTCATCGGAAAAGCCAAGACTATGCAGCTGCGCCAGCCGATGCAGCAGCACGTCCCCGACCCAGGGAGCAAGCACAGCACGGCGGAGCTTTTGGACGGGAAAATCCTCATTGGTAGCCTGCAACGTCGAATACCGGTCGTTCAGCTTGCGTACCCGGCGGCTGATCAGGATGGTGTAGCAGAGGTTCCCGTCTTGCAAGGTAAGTTCTTCAATATCCCCATAGGTCTGGCCGGCGATGTCCGCCGGATCCATGCCAGAGTAGAGCAGCGATATCCAGAACAAATCGTACAAACGCTCTGGTGCGGAAAGCAGCTGAAACAGCCCCGCACGTTGAGCGTCGTCCAGATGGTCGACCCGGCAGCTGTTGATAATGCGATGGTTTTGGCTGGAAGAGTGATTGAGCATATCAGCCAAATGTAATCCGGCAAAGCAGCCCTTCCAGCCACTGCTTTCGATTGCTCGGATGAGCCCCAGATATGCCCTCTTCACGTACCCGCAAGTGGATTTACCGGCAGGATCGGAACAGCTTTGAAGTTTTCGTTTAATAGCCTTCAAGGACTTATTCTGGCGGTCACTATCCAATGCGTTCAACTTTGTCTTCCCGATCTCGGGCAGAATATAGTTTTTCAGGCAGCCCAATAGGCGAACACGCGTATCGGGTGTATCTCCAGCATAAAGTGACTCAGCTTGATAATCAACAAAGTCGGATATTGTTACATTGCCATATTTCAAGTTCCGTTCATACAGAGGTCGGAACAAGAGTTTAGCCAAGGATTCCAATTCAGCCCAGCGAAGCTTGCGGAAACGCGCCTCGGCGAGTTCTGCGGTGCGGCCACTGCAGTACATGGTGAAATCCGTGTTGGGCTTTTCCTGGGCCTTGGGGATAAGCTTGTTGATCCACGGCTCCAGCAGTGGAGCCAGACCGGGATATTGCATTTGGCGCTGTACGAGGTCTGATAGCATTTGCGCATAGGTGTAGGGTTTTTTGGTCGACGGGTTTATCAACGTGATTATGAGTTCAATTTTCTCCGCTTTGGGATGTGGCTTTTTCCGGCCCCAATATCCAGCGATAGGAAAGTCATTGTGTGAGTGGGACATAGCGCGGTAGCCTCCTTTCTTATGTCCTGTTGTCCAGAAGGAATGAACCATTTTGAGGGCAAAATGGTTCTGTTGGATGATTCTATCCCCATCTGCCGTTTATACTGTAGTCACTTTGCGTCATGTATTTTCTGCAAGTCTTCTTCACCATTTTCTGAAAATGCGACACCCCTTGGCCTTTTAACAGTTACAAAAACAGCGGACCCGGAAAATGCTCCAGGTCCGCTGTTGTTATTATCGGTGTAGCTTTTATTCCTTTTCGAAAATGCCTTTTTCTCGCATCAGAGTCTGTGCTTTCTGCATCATCAGAAGTCCGGCGGAAAATCCGTGCTAGAAGCTACCGGCACAGGCGGCAGCTTCGATGTCTAGGACAGATTTTGGGCAAATAACGGTCTAAAAAACCAGTTTTGTCAGTGATCCCATTACCTGACGGTAGCGCTCTATAACTCGCGTCAAAATATGCATAAGGTGTATTGTCTTCCGACTTCAATAGCATGAATTGGGCCTCATGCTTTTTGTTATTAGGAGGTATCGTTATCCTTTTTTAAATAGCCAAGTTTAAGACAGGGTAGGCAAATAATAAAACAGCGGACAGATAGTCTCTGTCCACTGTTTTCTATTATTGACAGTATTTTCTGGATCTCACTGGCGAAATATTAATGTTTGACATCCACTTTTGGTTCCAAATCGGAAAACATATCAGGAGATATTAAAGGATCTTCTTCAAAGATGATAGAGTCCCAATCAATGTTATCGAATTCAGAGTAATCCTGCTCGAAATCGATTTCTGATTTATCAATAAGCTTAACATTATTCTGAATGTCTTCGCATAAGACTGAACCATTAAACATGCGTACATTTGCAGATAAACGGAGAAAGAAATTGACGGCAATAATACGCAAATCTAACTGGGGATAACACTCAGCCAGCTTATAGAACCAGTGGATGGGTGGGGTGTTGTGGGTCTGGAAAGAAAGAGTAATAGAGCTATTTTTTGAAGTCCATTCTTGGCATTCTAAAAAGAGATTATCACATGCATCGTTGTTACATCCCCACACCTGGCAGGGATCGTCATTTGGTTGGCAGGGAATAAGAGTGGACAACGAAAAATGAAAAGTATATCCTTCTGTTGTCTCACGTACTTGCGGACAAATTGATTTGAAGAGAAGGGCATCTACTACATTAGGAGGACCAGATACTAACAAAAAAACGTCGCATATGTTATCCATATTCTTTCACCTCGTTTTCATTTATTTGTGAGCAGCACAATTTCATTGCTACTAAATATAATATATTCACTTTTGGGGGGCTTCGCAGCGAAAATGACGTAAAAATTATTAATGTTTTGTGAATTTTTGAAAACTTTTCTATTCCAATAAGAAACAGCGGACCCGGAAATGCTCCAGGCCTGCTGTTCGATGTTTCTTATTATCAGTACAATTTTATCCCTTTTCGGAAATGCCATTTTCCCGCATCAGAGTCTGTGCTTCCTGCATCAGCAGAAGTCCTGCGGAAAATCCGTGCTGAAAGCTGCCGGCGCAGGCAGCAGCTTCGGCGTCTTGGATGTAACACATCAGCTGTTCCAGAAGGAGATTATCCTCCTGCCCAATGCTCTCCATCAGCTGAACGCGGAAAAGTTCCGCCGCCCGCATGGCTTCCCGGTAGTCCTCGCGGTCCATAAATCCGGTTTCACCCGGACAGAAATCCCCGTTATAGATAGCATCCAGAATCATTTTTCATTTCCTCCTTATACAGACAATTCTTTTTCCTGATGAGTCGCCAGCAAAAACCGGTAGGGTTCGCTGGGGGTACCATCTGGCAGATTAGGCGTCGGCAGGCTGTTCATCTGCTCTGCCATTTCCCGGATGGCATCGTTATATTTAGCCGTCAGCAGAATTCCCCGGGTGGGTTGGATGCCCGCCAGCACTAAGCCATCCCAGTACATCCGCAGCTGGTATAGGTCCTGTGGTTCCGCTTTGCGAGTCTTCAACTCGTAGATGTCGCATTTCCCGTTCGCTCCTTTGTCTACCACATCCACGCGGGTGCCGGTGGGCCAGACAGAGATCTCACTGGTCACTTCGTCCTCCGGATTGGCGGCTTTGAGGATTTTCATCCACTTCTTTTTCAGTTCCTCTTCGCTAAGTGCGGCGGCGTTTTTCTGCGGCGGGAAATCCGCCAGCGTTTCAAAGACCACATCCCAATCCGGGTCGTTGCGGTCGATGCCGGTCTTGTTGTTGAGAGTAGCCAGAATGCCCCGGGGAAGCTCCGGCAGAATCAGTTCTCCCACAAAATCGTTGTAGCTGTTATGACGGCAAAGAGGTCTGCCATCTTCCCGGTGCCAAACTTCCCCCAACTGGGCGGTGGCAATTACCCGCTTGCCCAGCCGGATATCAATGCCCTGCGTGGGCTGGCTGCACTGGTAGTAGTACCGGGCCTTGCTGCCCTGCACCAGATGTTCTTGTTTCGATTTATCGAGGGTACCATGGACGTAGGTCACCGGCACCACCTGGCCGCCCAGCTCTACCTCCAGCTTTTCAGTGCGGCCCATCATCATAGGGACTGGGATGGGTGGCACCAGCAGACTGCTCTGGCCCACAGTCACCGCGATTTTGGCGCTGGGCTCCAGCGTGACCGGGTCCAGTTCCAGATAGCCTCGATATGCAACGCCCAGATGCTCAATCAGCCACATCCGAAGAGTGACCAGGTCGCTGAGCTTTCGGTTGCCCTGCCGTTGCAGGGTGCGGGCGATGGCCATGGGCACCCGCACATAGACGACCGTGGCGGGCTCGGGCCATTGAAGATTCAGCCCTTCGGGCAGGCCGATGGCATCGGCCGTCTTCACGGTCATGTTCAGGTCAAAGGGGCCGCTGACCGCATAATAGGGGCCGGGCTTGGCCCGGGTGTAGATGCGCCAGTCACCGGCGCCGCCGGACAGGCAGGCCAGCGCGTTGTTGAGCCCGTAGCCGTGCTCGTTCAGCCGGCTGTCGTTCAGCGGGGCGCTGCCCAGCTGCAGGGCGTTGGTGAGGGCGGACAGCTCCATCCCGCAGCCCCAGTCGGCCACAGCAAGCTGGAGGAAGTGCTTGTCCGGGTCCGGGGCCAGCGCCACACAGACGCGGGCCTTGCTCCCCGGCAGGGCGGCGGCGAGCGCGTCGTCGCACAGCTCGCAGATGCCCTGGTGGCAGAGCATCCCCTGCCGGGCAAGCCCCTCAAAGGCCTTGGAGGTGATGTTGATGGAGATTTTGTATTCCTGTTCCATAGGTCTTGTACCTCGTTTCTGTACTCAAATCAGGCTCTCCAGCGCGGTCACGGCGCTGGCCAGGGTGTCACCGGAGATGTGCAGGTAGTTTCCGGTGGTCTTGATGTCGGTGTGGCCGGTGAGCCGGGCGATGGTCTCCATGGGCACGCCCTGGCGCTGCAGCAGCGTCACATAGGTGTGGCGGCAGCAGTGGGGCGACAGGAGACGCACCTCCGGGTATTTCTCCAGCAGCCGGTAGTATTTGCGGCGCACCGTGTAGGTGGCGTAGAGCAGGCTCTCCCGGCGCGGGGCGCACCAGAGAAAGGCCTGCCCGCCGTTTTCCCGCAGCCAGAGCGGGATGTGGCGATACTTGGGCGCGATGGGAACGACCCGCCGGCTGGTGTAACTTTTGGGGTCGCCCAACTTGGGAACGCCGTCCACCATCTTCACCGCCTTGTCCACCCGCACCCAGCTGCCGTCCTCGGCGATGTCCCGGGGAGTCAGGGCCAGCAGCTCCTGCAGCCGCAGGCCGGAGACGAGCATCAGGCGGATGCTGTTGCCCAGCAGCGTGTCCGGCAGGCCGGTCAGGAGCCGCTCGGTCTCCTCCACCGAGAACGCATCCTTGGCGTGGGCCTTTTTCTCCTTGCTCAGCTGCTTGGTGGTGCGGAAGGCCCGCCGGGCGTAGTTCTTCACCACCAGGTCGTCCGCCTCGGCCACGTCCAGGATTTGAATCAGCATGGACCGGCACTTGTTGATTTGGGAAGAGGAGTAGCCCTTGGCCGCCAGCCCGTTGATGAACTGGTTCACCTGCGCCACCTTGATGTCGCTCAAGGGCAGGCTGCCGAAGGCGCTGTCCAGCAGCTTCAGGGTGTAGCGGTAGTTGGCATAGGTGGACTCCTCCACCTGGGAGCGGTAGGCCTCGTACCAGCGCTGGGCATATTCCGCGAACAGCGGCACTTCGGGCGTTTCCTGCTCGGCGGCCTCCTGCTTGTGCAGAAGATACTCCCGCATCCGGGCAAGAGCTTCCGCCCGGGTGGGGGCGGTGAAGCTCACGATGTGCCGCTTGCCCTCGTCGGTGTAGCCGTCCATGATTTGGCTCTGCCAGCTGCCGCTGGGGAGCCGATGGACCGAACCCTCCCCCTTGCCGCGCTTACCCGACATGGAGGCCCACCTCCTGGCGCACCGCGGCCAGGTCCGCCGGGACATGGGTGTGCTTGTCCACCCAGGCCAGGAACAGCTGGGTGGGGATGCGGATGGACGATCCCAACCGGCAGACGGGGAAGTCCTTGCGGTGGGTGAGCTCGTAGGCCGCCGTGGTGCTGATGCAGAGGAAGCTCTTCACATCCGCCACGGTGAGGTAGTTCTTTTCAAACGAGATATCCTTTTTCATGTCAGTTCTCCTTTTCTTTAAAAGGTGTGTGGTGCGGATTTATCGAGAACTGCCCTTTCCGGCTTGTTTCGCACAGGCTGGCATGGTATGATGAAAGGGCAGAATGGCTTTGATTTGTGTCGGATTCATTTTGCGCTTGCCGTGCCTGAGTTGCCGCTCGGACACGGCTTTTTTGTTGGAGCAGCGAAAGCGTCCTCACGGCCAGCAGGCAAGGGCAGCAGCCGAACCGCCGGCTCCGGTGGTCGGGGATGTTGTCGGTCTCATAGATGAAGTGGCTATGCGTGATAGCGGTGCTTTTCATAAGTGTGTACCTCCGGTTTTGTTTGAATGATGGGAGCGTGTCCCGCTGTCCATGGTTAAATTATATCATACTGGTACCACCATGTAAATTGGCTGATTTTACGAAACATACTGGTACCATCATGACCGCGTTTGTGCATATTGCATACTGGTACCGCGATAGAAGGTATGATATACTAAATTTACTATTATTCCAACGAAAAGGGAGTGATTGCATATGGGTAAGACTTCTGCTGAAGTGAAAGAACGCTACAATAAAAAAGCGTATGAAGACATTCGCCTCCGTGTGAAAAAGGGACAAAAAGAAAAAATCCAGGCTCGCGCCGATGAACTTCAGAAGAGCATCAATGGCTATATCGTGGATCTGATAGAAGAAGATTTAGGGGAAAAGTAAATATCCTGAAGGACGGGATAGTCAGGTCTCAAATTTATATGGGAAGTCGGTGTGAAGATGGAACTCATCAACAATACCACGAAAACACTGAGGGATGATTTGGCTGCAGAACTGAAAGCGGGGAGCCGTTTGTCGATTGCGGCTGCCTGCTTTTCTATCTATGCTTTTCAGGAATTGAAAGCTGAGCTGCAAAAAATCGAGGAACTCCGGTTCATCTTCACGTCGCCCACATTTATAACGGAAAAAGCAAAAAAGGAGAAGCGGGAGTTTTATATTCCTCGCTTGAATCGTGAACGCAGTCTGTATGGTACAGAATTTGAAATCAAGCTTCGCAACGAGCTGACCCAGAAGGCCATTGCCAAAGAATGCGCGGAATGGATACGCCGAAAGGTCACCTTCAAGTCCAATGTGACCAGCGAGAACATGCCAGGCTTCATCAATCTGGATGACAAAAACTATATGCCGGTCAACGGTTTCACCACCGTGGACCTTGGTTGCGAGCGGGGCAACTATGCGTATAACATTGTGCAAAAAACCGAAGCGCCGTTCGCTGACCTATATATGGAGCTGTTTGACAGCCTTTGGAGCGACGAGAAGAAGCTGCAGGATGTCACCGATGAGGTAATCGAAAACATTTCCGCTGCCTATGCCGAAAACGCGCCTGACTTCATCTATTTTGTTACTCTGTATAATATCTTCAATGAGTTTTTGGAAGACATCTCCGAAGACGTGCTCCCCAACGAGGCGACCGGCTTCAAGCAGAGCAAGATTTGGGGGATGCTCTATAACTTCCAGCGTGATGCTGTGCTGGCCATCATCAATAAACTGGAAAAATACAATGGCTGTATCCTGGCCGACAGTGTAGGTTTGGGCAAGACATTCACGGCCCTGGCCGTTATCAAATATTATGAGAACCGCAACAAATCTGTTCTGGTGCTCTGTCCGAAAAAGCTGGCAAACAACTGGAACACCTATAAGGACAACTATGTCAACAATCCCATCGCAGCAGACCGCTTGCGGTATGATGTGCTGTACCATACCGATTTGAACCGTACATATGGTGCTTCCAATGGCCTTGACTTGGGCCGCCTGAATTGGGGCAACTATGACCTTGTAGTCATCGACGAATCCCACAATTTCCGGAATGGTGGCAAATTGTCCGGTGAGGAGGATGAAAAGGAAAACCGTTACCTGAAGCTGCTCAACAAGGTGATTCGCACAGGCGTCAAGACAAAGGTCCTTATGCTGTCTGCTACACCGGTGAACAATCGGTTCAACGACCTGAAAAATCAGCTGGCGCTTGCTTATGAGGGCGATTCTGCCGCTATTGACGAAAAGCTGAACACGACTCGCAGCATTGATGACATTTTTCGGAATGCGCAGCAGGCGTTCAATACCTGGAGCAAGTGGCCGACCGAGGAGCGCACTACCGCCAATCTCCTCAAGCTGTTGGACTTTGACTTCTTTGAAGTGCTGGACTCTGTTACCATCGCCCGGTCCCGCAAGCACATTCAAAAATACTACGATACCAGCGCAATCGGGACCTTCCCAACTCGCCTTAAGCCGATTTCTCTGCGTCCGAAACTGACAGACCTGAAAGAGGCCATCAACTACAACCAGATTTTTGAGCAGCTCATGCTGCTGACACTGACTATCTACACGCCTACTCACTTTATTCTGGGAAGCAAAGTAGAGAAGTACGCGGAGCTGTACGAGGACAACAAGGTCAATGTAGGGTTTACCCAAGCCAACCGAGAGCAGGGCATTCGTCGCCTGACCGCCATCAACTTGATGAAGCGGATGGAGAGCTCCGTCTATTCTTTCAATTTGACCCTCAAGCGCATCTTGGCTTTGATCGATGACACTATTGCGCGTATCGACTCCTACGACAAAAATGCGGGAGATACGCTGACTCTCACCGATATTACCAACTTGGAGGACCAGTTTGACGCCGATGACCAGGGTGAGGGCGACCTCTTCACCTTTGGCCGCAAGGTCAAAATCGAAATCGGTGACATGGACTATTTGTCCTGGCGTGCAAGCCTGGTCAAAGACCGGGATGTGCTGGAGCTGCTCACCCTGATGGTGGGGGACATTACGCCCCAGTACGACTGTAAACTGCAAACGTTGCTGGACGTGCTGAAGAATAAGGTGGAGCGCCCCATCAACCCCGGCAACCGAAAAGTGATAATTTTTACCGCCTTTGCCGACACGGCGGAATATCTGTACGATAATGTAAGCCCCTATATGCTGGAGACCTTTGGCCTGCATACTGCCATGGTGTCCGGCAATGTGGAGGGCCGTACAACTGTGCCCAAATTGCGGTGTGATTTGAACACTGTGCTGACCTGCTTTTCTCCCATCTCCAAGGACAAACACCTGCTCATGCCCGGCGATGACCGGAACATCGATATCCTCATTGCCACCGACTGCATCTCGGAAGGCCAGAACCTGCAGGACTGCGATTACCTCATCAACTACGACATCCATTGGAATCCCGTGCGCATTATCCAGCGGTTCGGCCGAATCGACCGTATCGGCAGCAAAAATACCTGCATACAGCTGGTCAACTTCTGGCCGGATGTGACGCTGGATGAATACATCGACCTGAAGGCCAAGGTGGAGACCCGCATGAAAATCGTGGATATGACTGCCACCGGCGATGACAATATCCTCAGCGAAGAAGAAAAGACCGACCTGGAATACCGCAAGGCCCAGTTACGCCGCTTGCAGGAAGAAGTGGTGGATATTGAGGAAATGTCCAGCGGCATCTCCATCATGGACCTGGGGCTGAACGAGTTCCGTCTGGACTTGCTGGACTATATGAAGGAGCACCCCGATATCGAGCACGCTCCCTTTGGCCTGCATTCGGTGACGGCCTCGGCTCCCGATATGCCCGCCGGTGTGGTTTTCGTGCTGAAAAACCGTTCCGGCAGCGTGAACATTGACAACCAAAACCGGCTGCATCCCTTCTACATGGTCTATATCAGCAAGGAGGGCGACATCGTCTGCGACCATCTTTCCCCCAAGCAGATGCTGGACAAGATGCGCTACCTCTGCAAAGGCAAGACCCAACCCATCCCGGAGCTGTATCGGGCGTTCAACAAAGAGACCCACGATGGCCGGAACATGGAAGACTTTTCCCGCCTGCTGGGCGACGCCATCTCCTCCATCATCCAGGTCAAGGACGAGAATGACATCAGCAGCTTTTTGGGCGGCGAGCAAATCAGCTTTCTGGAAAACACCATCAAGGGCCTGGATGACTTTGAGCTGATTTGTTTTCTGGTCGTTCGGGACGAGCCGCAAAAGGCCGGCAAAAAGGATGCGTTCCGACTGGTGATTGCCGGCAGCCGCAGCTTTGAAGACTATCCGGCCCTGGCGGGCGCCGTGGATGACTTCCTGAAGCAATTGGCGCCCAAGCGACCGGTCACCATCGTCAGCGGCACGGCCAGGGGAGCTGACCGCCTGGGCGAACAGTATGCCCGGCAAAAGGGCTATGCGCTGGAGGAGTACCCCGCCAACTGGCATTACTTCGGCAAAGCCGCCGCGGTAAAGCGCAACGCCCAGATGGCGCAGCTGGCGGACGCTGCCATCGTGTTCTGGGACGGCCAATCCGCCGGTGCCAAAAATATGATTGAGTGTGCCGAGGCCCAGGGTATCCCGTGCCAGGTGATTCGCTTCTGACCGTTCGGGAGGTGAGACCATGTTGGGATTGCCTAAAAATACTGAGTTGAGCAAGCCCCTTCCAAAGACCGCTATCTATGCCAAGTTCCAGATGAGTGCGGCGGAGAGGGCGAAAGTGGACGCGGATATCTCCCGCCTTGTGATCGTCAATGAAGTGTCTGCTGCCAAACTGAACCTGGCCCCCGGCGAAACGGTACAGACATTTTTCGTCCTGCAGGTCACGCTGAAACGAAAAGAATTCAGCGAAAAGACCTTGATAGCCCTTTTCCGGCTGATTCCCCAGAAGCTGGTGCTCCTTCTGGAGCATGAGGGGCAGTCGAAGCTGGCGGTATACCATACAAAACTGCTGCAAACGCACTGGAGCGACCCAGCTGCTTTGACCTTGAATATCAAGGGGCTCACCATGGACGCCGTTTGGGAGAATGTGGTCACCCAAGTTGGCGGGATCCAGGTGCAAAGCGGCAACACGCTGGAGCAGCAGATAGCCCAGGACGAGCAGCGCGCAAAACTGGAAAAAGAAATCGCCCGGCTGGAAAAATTAGCCCGGGCGGAGAAGCAGCCGAAGAAAAAGTTTGAACTGGTGCAGAGGATAAATGAATTAAAAAACAGATAAGGAGAAAAAATGGTTGTCACATTTCTGATTGGTAATGGTTTTGACAGGAATTTTGGGCTCAATACTTTATACACTGATTTCTACTCATATTATTGTGGATTGGAATCCACAAAAGATGACTTTCTGGCTACAGAAATAAAGGCGGATTACCCAAAGTGGTCCGACTTAGAAATGGGACTGGCAGATTTTGCGGCCTCGTTAAAGGACTCTGAAATTTCAAGTTTCCTTAATAGTAAAGAGAAAATGGAAGACGCCCTTGTTACATATTTAAAAGGGCAAGAGGCACGGTTAAAATTTTCTTCGGAATCCGTTGTAGCGGATAGTTTTAAAGCAAAAACAATTAATTTTTATAAAGAGTTGAACATGGAGTGGCGCTTAGAATACGAGTCGCTTTCCCGGAATCTCAAAGAGCCTATCGTTTACCAATTTGTCAACTTTAATTACACGAATACTTTGAGCAGATTGATTGAGCTGTGCAAAAGCAGATTTAGCCCTTTTTCGAGTCATACAACTGCCCATACAACTTATGCCGACGAAATAAAGATGCCGTTACATATACACGGGACATTAAATGGCGATTTGATCTTGGGCATTAACTCCATGAATCAGCTTGGCGACTCATCAAATAGTAAAAATCCAGAGCTTGCTACATATTTGGTCAAATCCAATTTGAATAAAGCACTGGGTGAGAGAAGAATAGATGATTTTTGTAACATCATAAATAGAAGCCGCTACCTCCTTCTTTATGGGCTTTCTTGGGGGGATTCTGACCAAACGTGGTGGGAATACATCATGAAATGGCTTTTGACGAGCCCCCAAAATAGACTGATTTTGTGTAGATATATAGAAGGCGGAAAGCCTGTATCAGCGACAAAAAAGTGCGGATTGCTAATGATGCGCGCGATTTCTTTTCAACTCAAGGGCGATGCGACGAGGCCGCTTTGCAGAAAATGAAACGACAAATTCAAGTGATAATCAATTCTAATATTTATTCCCTGGAGGGTATAAGCGTATCTCCTGGGAATCACATAGAAGATAAAGAGTCAAAACTTGTGAGGGCTGTATAAATGGACAAGCTGAAAATGCACACGCCGAATAAGGCGGATGAAAATTTTAGAAAGCTGGCGGCGTTGTTTCCCAATGCGGTGACGGAGACTGTGGACGAAAACGGTGTGGTGGTGCGCGCGATTGATAAGGATGTGCTGATGCAGGAGATCAGCGCCACCGTAGTGGAAGGCAAGGACGAGCGGTATCAGTTCACCTGGCCGGACAAAAAGAAGTCGGTGCTGCTGGCTAACGCGCCTATTTCCAAAACTCTGCGTCCTTGCCCGGCGGAAAGCGTGGGCAAGGATGGCACCCCCGGCGGCTTTGATTCCGAGAATCTGTATATCGAGGGCGACAACCTGGAAGTGCTGAAGCTGTTGCAGGAGACCTACCTGGGCAAAATCAAGATGATTTACATCGACCCGCCCTATAATACCGGCAACGACTTTGTGTATGAGGACGATTTTGCCCAGAGCACCCAGGAGTATCTGGCGAACAGCGGCCAGTACGACGAGGAGGGCAACCGCCTTGTGACGAATACCGAGAGCAATGGCCGGTTCCATACTGATTGGCTGAATATGATTTATCCGCGGCTGAAATTGGCAAAAGATTTGCTGACGGAAGATGGAGTCATTTTCATTAGCATTGATGAAAATGAAGGCAGTCGCATGAAACAGATATGCGATGAACTATTTGGAGCTGAAAATTACCGAAACCAGTTGTTGGTAAGAAGGCGCATCAAAAGCTTAAATGTTCAATTTGCAGATAACGGCTTAAAGAGCTTTAATGTAGGATATGAGTACGTCTATGTCTACTCTAAGTCTCAAGAATTCCTTTTCGCTCCACTGCAGATGAAAAAAAGTGATGTGCCAGAAAAGGGATCGTGGAATGTTTTTTGGAGCAATGCAGATAGACCGACGATGCGCTATGAGCTGCTGGGCTTTACTCCAACTACGGGACAGTGGCGCTGGCAAAAGGAATTAGCCGACAAAGCAGTGGAAAATTACAGAACTTATATGGATACTTATTCGTCGGAAATGAGTTTAGAAGAATACTGGGAGAAAACAGGAGAAAAGCTTCGGTTTATAAGAAGAATTCCAGAAGGGTATGGAAAAAATGGTGGCGTTCAATACTGGGTCCCGCCTAAAGACACTTCGCTAAGGACAAGCAATTGGACGGATATTGAGGTATCACAAATTGCAAAAGAATACGACTTGCCTTTTGAAAACCCAAAAAGTGTTGACCTGATTCGAACAATCGTTTCGGCTGCAAATGGATTGGACTTTATAGTTCTTGATTTTTTCTCTGGCTCATCAACAACAGCCGATGCAGTTATTAGACAGAATTGTCTTGACGGCGGTAACCGCAAATTCATAATGGTGCAGTTGCCAGAGCCCACCGATGAAAAAAGCGAGGCCCATAAAGCGGGATATAAAAACATCTGCGAAATCGGGAAAGAACGCATCCGCCGTGCCGGTGCCAAAATCAAGGAGGAAAATCCGCTGGGCACCATGGAGTTGGATGTGGGCTTCCGTGTGCTCAAATGCGATACCACCAATATGGAGGAGGTATACTACACCCCGAGCGAATACAGCGCCTCCATGTTTGATATGGTGGCAGACAACATCAAGGAAGACCGCACCCCGGAAGACCTTCTGTTCCAGGTGATGCTGGATCTGGGCGTTCTGCTCTCCAGCAAAATCGAACAAACCGAAATCGCCGGCAAAAAGGTTTTCAACGTGGCCGACAACTTCCTGATTGCCTGCTTCGATGCCAATGTCACCGAGGAGACCATCGCCGCCGTTGCCAAGCAGAAGCCCTACTACTTCGTCATGCGCGACAGCTCCCTCGCCAGCGACAGCGTCGCCGCCAACTTCGACCAGATTTTCTCTACCTATAGCCCTGAAACAGTAAGGAAGGTGCTGTAATGCTTGAGCTAATCAACTCTAACGGCGTATTGTTTAGTGGGATTTTTGGCATTATCTCAGCACTGATTGCGGCGGCAGTAGCGTTGTGGATCGATTCACGGAGAAATAAAAGAGAATCGGTGAAAGGCCTCAAGCGTGAACTGACTGAAATAAAAAAGGAACTTCAATCGGCTCAAGAAAAGCTATCGCAATATCAAAATATTGAGAAGCAAGAAGATGAAATTGATAAATCGGATGGGGCTATTTATCATGAAAAACTCCCCAATGGTAGTGGGCGAGAGATATGCGCATTTTGTTGGGAACTGAAGCATATTAAAATTCCTATTTTGCCGGAAAGCAGAGAATCAGAATACACGCATGAACGTTATCGCGTAGCGACGTGTCCTGTTTGTGGAGCAAATTGCTATAGCACGTCCACTTTTCCTGAACTCAAAGTAATCGATGATATGGACGATTTGGACATCCTAATTGAGGAGTAACTTTATGAAGTTCAACTTCAAAATCCAACAATACCAAACCGACGCGGTGGACGCTGTCGTGAAGGTATTTGCCGGGCAGGGGTTCCATGAGGGAATACACTACATCCGGGACTTGGGCATTCATCCCAAGGCCCCGGCGGAGCCGTACTTTACCGAGCCGGAACAGATGTCCTTCATCCCTGCCGACCGGCAGCTTTCGGTGGATGACATTGACTTGGATGACGATACCGGCTTCAAAAACGAAGAGCTGGCCCTGAGCGACGCCCAGCTCTTGCAGAACATCCACAAGCTGCAAAGCGAGAACAACATCAAGCTGTCCCCGGAGCTGGTGAAAGGCCTGGGTCGGTGCAGCCTGGATGTGGAAATGGAGACCGGTACCGGCAAAACCTATGTGTACATCAAGACCATGTTCGAGTTGAACAAGGTCTACGGCTGGAGCAAATTCATCGTGGTGGTGCCCTCCATCGCTATCCGGGAAGGCGTCAAGAAGAGCTTTGATACCATGGCGGACCATTTCATGGAGTACTACGGGAAAAAGGCCCGCGTCTTCATCTACAACAGCCAGAACCTGAATCAGCTGGACAGCTTTTCCGCCGGTTCGGGTATTCAGGTGATGATTATCAACACCCAGGCATTTGCCTCTTCGCTGAAAGAGGACGGAAAAAGCAAAGAAGCGCGCATTATCTATTCCAAGCGGGACGAGTTTGCTTCTCGGCGGCCCATTGATGTTATCAAGGCCAATCGCCCTATTCTGATTCTGGACGAGCCCCAGAAGATGGGCGGCGCCGTGACCCAGAAGGCGCTGAAGAACTTCAATCCGTTGTTCAGCCTGAACTACTCGGCCACCCATGCCGTGCAGCACAACCTGGTCTATGTGTTGGACGCACTGGATGCGTATAACAAGCGCCTGGTCAAGAAAATCGAGGTCAAAGGTTTTGAGGTGAAAAACCTTCGCGGCACCGACAGCTATTTGTTCCTGGAACAAATCGTCCTTTCTTCGAAAAAGCCCCCCATGGCCCGTATCGAGATGGAGATCGGTTACAACAAATCCATCAACCGGGAAACTCGCGTCCTGGGGGTGGATGATAACCTGTTCCATATCTCCCAAGGCATGGAGCAGTACCGGGGCTATACCATCTCCGAGGTGGACCCGCTGCGCGGTACTGTGACCTTCACCAACGGCGAGGTGCTGCACACCGGTGAAGTGCGGGGCGACGTGTCTGAGACCGATATGCGCCGCATCCAGATTCGGGAGACTATCCTGTCCCATTTTGAAAAGGAAGAGAAAAACTTTAATATGGGAATCAAAACCCTTTCGCTGTTCTTTATCGACGAGGTGGCCAAGTACCGTCAGTACGACGAGGACGGCAACGAGCAGCTGGGAGAATACGGCCGGATGTTTGAAGAGGAGTATTTCCACATCCTCAACGAACATCTCACACTGGAAAACACTCCGTATCAAAAATATCTGCGGGAGCTTTGCGGCGAACCGTCTGCGGTACACAAAGGCTATTTCAGCATCGACAAAAAGACCGGCCACAGCGTGGACAGCCAGGTCAAACGCGGAAGCGAATTCTCCGACGATATTTCCGCTTACGATTTGATTTTGAAGAACAAGGAGCGGCTGCTCTCCTTTGAGGAACCCACCCGCTTCATCTTCTCCCACTCGGCCCTGCGGGAAGGCTGGGATAACCCCAACGTGTTCCAAATCTGCACCCTGAAACACGCCGCCAGCCAGACTGCCAAACGCCAGGAAGTAGGGCGTGGCCTGCGCCTGTGCGTCAATCAGGGCGGCAACCGTATGGACGCCCAGAGCTGCGGTGACCGTGTCCATGACATCAATTTGCTCACGGTGATTGCCAGCGAGAGTTACAAGAATTTTGTGGCGGATTTGCAGAGCGACATCAAGCAGGAGCTGTATGACCGTCCGACCACGGCCACCAGCGAGTACTTCAAGGGCAAATATGTCAAGGTGGATGGCGTGCCCACTTTGATCGATGGGCCGATGGCGGATATGATAGAATTCTATCTTATCAGCAATCAGTATGTGGATATGAAGCGGAAAGTCACCGACAAGTACCGCACGGACATTCAGCTGGGCACCGTTGCTCCGCTGCCTCCAGAACTGGCGCCCATGGCGGAAGGTATCCACCAGCTGATTCAGTCCGTGTACGACGATAAGGTGCTGGCGGATATGTTCACCGACGGCCATGAGACCAAGGTGAAGGAAAACCCGCTGAACGAAAACTTTGCCAAAGCGGAGTTTCAGGCTCTGTGGCATGAAATCAACCACAAGTATGCGTATACCGTGTCGTTTGATAGCGCGGAACTGGTTCGGAAAGCGGTCGACCACATCAACGACAAGCTGTTCGTATCAGAATTGCAATACACCACGACGGTAGGCCGCCAGAAGGATGAGATGAACGAGCATGAGCTTGGACGCGGCGATTCCTTCGGCGGTGAGCGGACCCGTACCCAGACGCTGCGACAGGCGCATACCAGCCGGCTGACATACGACCTGGTGGGAAAAATCGCGCAGGGCACGGTGCTCACCCGGCGGACCGTGGTTGAGATCTTGAAAGGGCTGTGGGAGGATAAGCTCTATATGTTCAAGAACAACCCGGAAGAATTTATCACCAAGGTCATTCGGCTTATCAATGAGCAGAAGGCCACCATGATTGTCGAGCATATTTCTTACGACCAGATTGAAGGCCAGTACGACAGTACGATCTTCACTGCGGAGAAGAGCTCGCATGACTTTGACAAGGCGTTCCGGGCTCAAAAAGCCATTCAGGATTATGTGTTTACAGACGGCACAGCTGAGCAAAGTGTGGAGCGGCGTTTCGCCCAAGACCTGGATGCCGCGGAGGAAGTGTGTGTTTACGCCAAGCTGCCCAAGGGTTTCCATATCCCCACACCGGTGGGCAACTACTCCCCGGACTGGGCCATCGCTTTCTATGAGGGAACGGTGAAGCACATTTTCTTCATCGCAGAAACGAAGGGCACGATGGAGACGCTGCAGCTTAAACCTATCGAACAGGCTAAAATCAACTGCGCCCGCAAATTGTTCAATGAGATGTCCACCAGCCGGGTGAAATACCATGAGGTGGACAGCTACCAGCATTTGCTTGATGTGATGAAAACAATGTGAACTTGTAGAAACCAGTACGATTCAAGTGCCTCTTCCGGTGAAAGGAGTATCTTATATGGCTGAATACTATGACTTCCGGCTTTGTACGGTATGTAGAAGTGCGTACATCTGCAAATCATACACAGGACCATACGATGTTACTATGTGGCTTAACACGATGTATTTAGCTGTTATGCAAAACCTTGAAAAGACAGAGGGAAGTGGATTAAAAAGTACGCGGCTTGAGAGGATGCTTTCAGATATGGAGAAAGCAGGAGAATGTTCAATAAAAAGGTTTGATGGTTCATGTGACGCTGATTCTCTTAAACGGTACTTAAGAAACGGACTGGCGCATTTTAATATCCTTTCTCTGACGGAAAACGGTGATATATCGAAAATTGTAATCTATGCGTTGAAAGCAGATAATGATAGACGGCAGTATGGAACACTTCCTGACGGTGAAAACACCATAGAGAATGCTATTTGCTCTTTCGAATTTACCATCGCGGGCATTAAAAGGGTAGCGGAATATGTAATTAGTAGCGTATTGCAAGCAAAAACGATCCCACAATGTGAGAGCTGTCCACTTCGTTCGGAAAAACAAGCCTTTGCAGAAATGTATAGGTAAAAATATATATGCTACAATGCGTCCCAAATAGAGCTCACAAAATAAACAGATAATAAAGAAGGGGATTCTATGAATAATTCCTTGACGTGGGTCGATTTCTATATGGAGCTTGCGGACAAGCTGCGCACATTTTATCAAGACCGGAAAGCGTTGATTGAGAAGGTGAAGCAGGTATATGAGATCGTTCCCATGCCACTTCCCACCTTGGAAAAGGACAACGAAATTGAGGACATAGACCCGTTCACTGTTTTTGGCACCTTCAACAAAGGTATCACTGATGCCAACAGGTCAATTTTGCTTCGGGGCTATGCCCAAGTGCTGGGCTTGCAAAAAGAGGTGCCCAGCACGTTTGCTGGAGTTCCTGTGCTGAACAACCAGAAAGCAACTTTCTACAATTTTAAGGGCGACCGAGAAGAGCGCGATATCGACAAACTGTGGGATGTATTCCTGGCGGCCATGGATTATGCCCAGGCCCAGTCCAACGAGAACAGAGCAAGACTGGTGTCTTGTTTTGACGCAGCGGCGCAAATCAAGGGTGTCAAGTGGAACCTGACCATGGCCCTCTTCTGGATCCGACCCTATGAGTACCTGAACCTGGACGGGCGGAGTCGCTGGTTCATAACTTTGCCGGACAGGATGCCAAAGTCGTTCGTTGAACAGGCGGGAAAGCTGACTCAGATGCCTTCTGGTGAGGAGTACCTTTCTTTGACTGAAGCGGCGAAAGAAGCACTGCAAACATCAAACTACCCATATAACGATTTCCCGGAATTGTCCTACTACGCCTGGGACGTTTCACAGCGCGTAAATGAAGAAAAACGAGCGCAGCAAGTCCAGCCACAGAGGAACAATGTTGGCGAAGGATTGGCGGACCGGGATGTGGACATAGTCCATTACTGGCTCTACTCGCCGGGTGACAATGCCTGCATGTGGGATGAATTCCGGGAGGCCGGAATCATGGCGATTCGATGGGGGGAGATCGGGGACCTTCGTGAATTCTCCTCGAAAGAGGAAATGAAGGCCCGGATGAAGGCGTGCCTGGACCCGACCCTATCCTATAAAAATGCAGCCCACGCAACGTGGCAGTTCGTCAACGAGATGAAGCCAGGCGACGTGGTGTTCGTGAAAAAAGGACTTCACAGCATCGTCGGCCGCGGCATTGTTACCTCGGATTACGAATATGACGAAGACAGGGGCGATGCATACAAACATATCCGCAAGGTGAATTGGACACACAATGGCACTTGGGAGCATCCAGGCCAAGCGGTCATGAAGACCTTGACGGATGTTACAGCATATCCGGACTATGTAAAAACGCTTTGCTCTTATTTCGCGGATGAAGACCAGGATGATGAAGAAGCGCCATCCACACCGTTTCCGGTGTACACAAAAGAGGACTTTTTGCAAGAAGTGTACATGAACAAAGAGCAGTATGATACGTTAGCGGGACTGTTGCGCCGCAAAAGAAACCTAATTTTGCAAGGGGCGCCTGGCGTGGGGAAGACGTATGCTGCTCAACGGCTGGCTTATTCTCTGATGGGAGTCAAGGACAAGAGCAGGGTCGCGATGGTGCAGTTTCATCAAAATTACGGATATGAAGATTTTGTAATGGGATTCCGCCCTGACCCGGATGGAGCCGGCTTCAAACTTCGAGAAGGGCCTTTCTACAAGTTCTGCAAAGCAGCGGAAATAGACAATGACAACGACTACTTTTTCATCATCGATGAAATCAACCGAGGGAATTTGAGCAAAATTTTCGGCGAGCTTTTCATGATGATTGAGAAAGACAAACGGGGGAATAAACTACAGCTCTTATACGCCGATGAGATGTTTTCCATCCCTGAAAATGTTTATATCATTGGAACGATGAACACTGCAGATCGCAGCCTTGCATTGATTGACTATGCCCTGCGTCGTCGATTTGCTTTCTTTGAAATGCAGCCCGCTTTTGAGAATGAACAGTTCAAAACGAGTGTCGAGGAGAAGCACAACGAGAAATACAGCAATTTGATCAGGGTGGTCAAAGGGCTGAATCGTGCGATAAGTGATGACGCCGCGCTCGGACGTGGGTTTTGCATCGGGCATAGCTATTTCTGCACGACCGAGATGGTAGACGACGCCTGGTTGCGTTCGGTAGTTGAGTATGAGTTGGTCCCACTTCTGCAGGAGTATTGGTTTGACGACCTGCAAACGGTCAGCCAATGGGCGCTCAAACTGAACGAGGCAATCCGATGATTTGCATACAAAACATATATTATATGCTGGCCTATGCTTTTCAAGTGTTGAATGAGCAGGGCTTTGCAAGTTGTGCCGCAGAGTCATTTGACAATGCTGCAGACCTTCTTTCTGAAATCTTGATTCGCGGTGTCGCGGGTCAAGTCAAAAAAGGCTTATGCCGCGAGTACCACAGCAAAGAAGACTCGTTGACCTGTTTGCGTGGGAAGATAAACGTTTCTGCAACAATCAAGCAGCAGGCTTTTATACGGCGTCAGCTCGTATGCTGCTTTGATGAGTTTAATGAGGATTCTTATTATAACCGCATTTTGAAGACGACCATTTTACTGCTGCTCCGAGCCGACATTGCCGAGGCGAGGGAAAAACAGTTGAAGAAGCTATTGCCATACTTTGAAAATGTGGCTGTAATCCCCTTGCAGGAAATCAAATGGAAGCTCACATACAATCGGTGCAACCGAACGTATCAGATGTTGGTTTCGATTTGCTGGTTAGTTATCAAGGGGCTGCTGCAGACCCAAGCAGATGGCTCAGCGAAGTTGATGAATTACCTCGACGAACAGAGAATGTGCCGTTTATATGAGAAGTTTGTTTTAGAGTATTATCGTAAGGAGTACCCACAACTACGTCCGAGTGCAGCACATATAGATTGGGCACTGGAAGAAAATGAAAATCCAGAATGGTTGCCGCAAATGAAGTCGGATATTCTGCTTAGCGGAGATGAAAAAGAGCTTATCATCGACACAAAGTATTATGAGCACACCATGCAGATTCAGTATGGCGTCCAGTCTATCCATTCCCACAATCTCTATCAGATTTTTACATATGTAAAAAACCGCGCGGCAAAAGGGAAGGTCGTTTCAGGAATGCTCCTGTATGCAAAAACAGATGACACCGTCCAGCCGGATAAGAGCTATACGATGAGCGGGAACATCATCAGCGTGAAAACATTGGATTTGAATTGTGATTTCTTGCAAATAAAGCAGCAATTGAATGAAATTGCAACGCAGATTCTGTGAGAAGTCTCGGTATGCTCACACGGATGCGAGAGACAATAACGCATGGATTCGTCGGTACAAAAAAGAGGTGAACCGAAAATGTGGGATAGAATCGTTTATGAGTTTCAAAAGAATCCGAGGGATGTTTGTACCTATCCAACGCGCGGGGAGGGCGTCTGGTTCCACGTTTGGGCTGAAGGCAGAAATCTGTATGTAGCCAATAGCAAAACGCATATGCCATCCAGCAAAATCAAAGGCAGGCGGTGCCTTGACCCAGATGAGTGTACTGCTATGTTCAACTTGTATAAAAGACGGTGTCGCGGCGAGGCGGTGTCTCAGAAAGCTATCGCATTGACCAGAAACCAGGTGTACTGGTATGGTATCTTCCACGCGATGGATGTGGACATCTGAACCGTCAGAAATGCAAATGCAGCGGGACCTGTGCGAAGCCGTTACGGCTTCGCACAGGTCCCGCGCTTATTTTGTACTTCATGCAAAAATGGCCGCGACCCATTCACCTTCCCTCCAAAAACTCCTCCATCCCCAGCTGCCCGTCCTGCGCCTGGCGGTCCAGCGGCGGGGGAGTGCTGACCAGCAGGGCCAGCGCGGCGGCGGGGTCGGTGAGCCAGGGGCGGATGTCGCCGCGCGCCAGCGTCAGGGGCATCCGGTCGTGGATGGGGTTCACCGAGGCATTGGGCGCGGTGGTCAGGATGACGAACCGGTCCTCGCCGTCCACATTGTCGTAGATGCCGGCCAGCCAGAGCGGGCTGCCGGGCAGGGTGAAGGTGTACGCCCGGCGGGCGGCATCCCGCTCGTAAAAGGCGGTGGCGGGCACCACGCAGCGGCGGGCGGCGATGCTGCGGCGGAACAGGCTCTTCTGGGTGACCGTCTCCACCCGGGCGTTGATGATGAGCCGCCCGCCCGGGCCGGGCAGGCCCCAGGTCTGCAGCTCGCTCACCACCTTGCCGCCACGGCACACCAGCACCGGCGCCCGCTGGGCCGGGCAGACGTCCCCCTCGGGCAGAGGGAGCTGCGCCCCTTCACCGCTGCGGCGCTGCACGTCCTGCACGATGCGCAGCAGGTCGGCGCTCTGCCGGGCGCTGAACTGATACCGTCCACACATGGCGCTCGCCTCCCTTCGCTTCTCTCAACCGACCACCACGCCAAAGACCCGGAACTCCGCCTCCGGCCGCACCGGGATGGGCTGGTAGCGGGGGTTCAGGGACACCAGCTCCGGCTGGCCGTCCCGGATGTGCAGCTTCTTGCAGTAGCTCTGGCCGTCGTAATAGCACAGGACGATCTCGCCGTTCTCCGCCGTGTCCCGGCGGCGGGCCCACACGATTTGTCCATCCGCGAAGCGGGGGGTCATGGAGTCGCCCGCCAGCCGTACGCCGAACTCGGCGTTTGCGGGCACCGAATCGTCTGCCTCTATCTCCTCGGCGGCCTCGTCGTCCAAAAACTGGCCGGTGCCGGCGGACGCCGCCTGCAGGTAGATGGGGATGGTGCGCCTCTCCGGCTGCGGCGGCTGGGCCCGGAAGCGGGGCGAATCCAGCAGCAGCCGGCGATACTCCGCCAGCTTCAGCAGGCCCTCGTCGTTCAGCCCGTCGCTCAGCAACCCGGTGCCGAACAGGTAGTTCACGTCCGCGTCGCCCAGCACCCGGGCCAGCGCCAGGGCGTGGTGGACCTTGGGCTGGGTGCGGCCCACCTCCCAGGAGGACAGCGCGCCCACGCTCACCGTCTCCCCCCGGGGGAGATAGCGCGCCACCTCCCGAACGACCTGCTCCTGGCTCTTGCCCAGTTCCTTGCGCGCCTGCGCCAGCCGTTCATTCCACAACATCCTGCCATCACCTCATCCTTATTATAGCCTGAAAGGGGGAGCAATGCAATAAAAATCTACAAAACAACAGAAAATACCTGTTGAAATTATAGTTTTGTGGAATTATAATGAAGACGACGGAGGTGGGAAGGATGGGCACGCGGCATATTCTGCATTGTGACTGCAACTGCTTTTACGCCTCGGTGGAGATGCAGGAGCAGCCGCGTCTGCGGGGCCAGCCTATCGCGGTCTGCGGTGACCCGGAGGCCCGGCACGGCATCGTGCTCACGGCGAGCTATCCGGCCAAGCGGATGGAGGTCAAGACCGGTATGGCCATCTGGCAGGCGAAGCAGTGCTGCCGGGACCTTATCATCGTACCTCCGCATTATTCGGAGTATGTGCGGTACAGCGGCTTCGTGCGGGAGATACTGGAGGAATACACCGACCAGATAGAGCCCTTCGGCCTGGACGAAAACTGGCTGGACGTGACCGGTAGCTGCGGCATCTTCGGCTCCGGGGCCGCCATCGCCCGGCAGATAAGCGGCAAGGTGAAGCGGGAGTTGGGCATCACGGTGTCAATCGGCGTGGCGAACAATAAGATCACCGCCAAGTTGGGCAGCGACTACAAAAAGCCGGACGCTATCACCTGCATCGGGGCGGAGAACTATGAGCAAATCGTCTACCCACTGCCGGTGGAGGACCTTTTGTATGTGGGGCCTGCCACCCGGCGGAAGCTGAACTGGTACGGCGTGCGCACCATCGGGCAGCTGGCCACCACGGAGCCCCGGTATCTGCAGGAGTGGTTCGGCAAGATCGGGTATGTGCTGTCCTCCTTTGCCGGGGCACCGACCAGATGCCGGTGGCCAAGCTGGGCTGGCAGGCGGCGGTGAAGAGCGTGGGCAATTCCGCCACCACGCCCCGGGACCTGGTCTGCAACGAGGATGCCTGGCTGATGCTGCTCATCCTGTCCGAGAGCGTGGCCGCCCGGCTGCGGGAGCTGGCTTTGCGGTGTACGGTAGTGGAGATATCCCTGCGGGATACCGAGCTGAACAGCTTCACCCGCCAGCAGAAAATCGACGACCCCATCAGCACCAGCCTGGAGCTCGCCCGCACGGCCTTCGGGCTGGTCCGGCGCAACTACCACTGGAGCCGGCCGCTGCGGAGCATCGGGGTGCGGGCGAGCGGCCTTGTGGCGGCGAGCGCGCCCATGCAGCTGTCGCTGCTGTGGGACGAGACCCGGCGGGAGAAACGGGAGCGGCTGGACCGGGCGGTGGACGGGGTGCGGGAGCGGTATGGCTACGGCAGCCTGCAGCGGGCGCGGGTCCGCACCGACCCGGCGCTGGGCAGCATCGACCCCACCAGCCATACCATCCACCCGGTGGGCTATTTCAATGGAGGATAGGGCCGTGGAGCGGAACAGGGAAAAACGGTATGTGGCGGTGGACGTGCGCTTTTCCGCCGAGGGGCGGCTGCGCCCGCTGCAAATCGTCTTTGACAAAGGGCGGGTCTACACCGTGGACCAGGTGCGGGACGTCTGCCGCCGGGCTGCGGACGTGGGCGGCGTGGGTGACCGGTACACCTGCCTCATCCAGGGCCAGGAGCGGTACCTCTGGTTCGAGAAGGGCCGCTGGTTCGTGGAGGCGTTCAGTGAGTGAGCGGGAGGAAATCTGACAAGATTCAAGCGGTGATGTTCGCTGCAGCGTGCTTTTTACAACACCGTTGCTTCAACGATGAAAAAACCTGTACGTTAGGATGCGCATATTTCCTTAATATGAGGAAAGTAAAGGTTGACAACAACGGTAATCAAGCATAATATTTATATATAAAGAATAATAGTACTCAAAAGGTGAAATTATGGAACTGCTTTCATATCAAGGCCTAATTCAACGATTGAGAGAACTGGATGAAGAAGCAAGTCTTCGCTTTGGTTTGGCAGAACGACTCAGCTTGATTATTGTTGGCGGAAGCGCGCTTGTATTGATGGAATATATCGCCAGAGGAACACACGATATTGATGCAATGGAAGCGTCAAGGCAATTGGAAGACCTTTTGGCGGATTACGACATAAACATGAATGTGCAGACGTATATAAACAATTTCCCTTACAACTATCTTGACCGGGTAAAGCCACTTCCGTTCAAAGGCAAAATCATCGACTTCTATACAGCGTCTCTGGAAGATATTGTGGTCGCAAAGCTGTATTCTTACCGAGATAAGGACTATGAAGATGTTTGCTCCCCGCGGGTGCTCCAGGCGATAGATTGGGAGAGGCTTCATTTTCTTGCCACATCGGACGATGAGGCAAAGGCAAGTGCGCTGAATGAATATCGTTATAGGGAATTTCTGTCGCGCTTCGAAGAGTATGAAAGGAGGTACAGACCATGCGGGAACTGACTTTTGCTGGCTTTATGAAAAAATACGTTGCGGAATTGTCGGCCTGGCATACAACGGCGATTTATAAGTTGGTTCGGGAAGCGGTCACGCAAAATGCGCGGCTGAAAGAACCGCTGTATCTCTATGCGGCATCAAATGATTGCTTGAAAACGTTGCTGGCCGCCAGCAAAAAGACGGTGCTCTACGAGGAGTATTTGACACTGTATAACGCGTTTACGTATCCGGAACTGCTGCAGGAACTCAAGAAGGAGACAGGCGAACTGGCAGAAGAGTATCAGAAAGTGTGGCGCTCTTTTTGCAGCGTAAAGGGGAAATCAAAGCGAGACGAACGGGTCAAAACCCTGATGGCGGAGAAAATCAAACAAGCGCAGCAGGATAGAAAGGTCAGTACCTATCGCATCTGCAAGGACCTGGGCCTCAACAACGCAAACGTGAACCACTGGCTGAAAAACGGCTGCAATAGCAAGGTGAGTATGGACACCGCGCGAAGGGTGTTTCAATATGTAGACAATGCACGCGCGCTATGATGTTGTATAAACGGAATAGCCATTGCTCGAGTAATGTAAAAACTTATTTGGTGTAATCAGAAATATAGGAGAGAAAATGGGAATCAGAATTACCGGAATCGATGTTCCATTTGGCGGCGTATCGTGGGAATATACAGAAGATGCAAAGCATGACATCCAGTCGTTGCTTTATTTTCTGGAAACAAAGCGATTGCTGGTCGACCCTACTCAAATGGAAGTTAAGTCGTGGTGCGCCAAATCTGCTATTGAGATCAAAGCCAGGCTCTATGATACAATTGTGAAACAGAATTTCGATGAAGAGACTGTAAGTTGTCTTCGTGAGATGATGGACGCATGCAACGATTTTTTAAATCATTTACAATCAGTTTCTATCGAAGGAATAATTTACAAAAACGAGGACGGAGATTGGATGGATTTTACATTCTCACAGGCAATGCGCACTTTCCGAAAAGTCTTCAAGAAAAACATATATAAGGCAACACCGCGCAATTACGTAAACAAGTGCCGTTGAATCACCCATGGCAGAGATGGCGTAAATTCCCTCGCACA
>CALXAH010000022.1 GCA_944386225.1 uncultured Gemmiger sp. | reverse complement strand
CGCGCTCCGGTTCAGCTCGCAGGGACTCTCGGCCTGACCGACCTTCCACCGGAAGGTCGGTCTTAACGGCCTCGTCTAGAAGCGCACCAAAAGCAAAGGGCCACCCGAATGGGTGGCCCTTTGCTTTTGGTATGTTTGCCCGGGACCCGGACTCCATCGGACCGCTGATGCGGGTCCTGGGTGCCCCGGAGGCGAGCGCCGCCAGTGGCGGATGCAGCGAGCCGGAGCGGGCTGGGCAGCGGCGCAGAGCGATGCGAGCGCGTGCTAACGCGCGATGTCAGCGCGACACGCCGCAACCGGATGAGTCCCAGGAAGCGCACCGAACAAAAAGCCACCCGATCCGGGTGGCTTTTTTGTTTGGTGCTGCTTCCCCCACGGGAAACTGATCGTTTCCCGTGGGGCGGACTCGCGCTTCGCCTGCGGCTCGCGTTCGTCTCGCAGGGACTCTCGGCCTGACCGACCTTCCACCGGAAGGTCGGTCTTAACGGCCTCGTCTGGAAGCGCACCAGGCCCGCGGTGGATGGATGACGGCGTAATCAATAAAAAGTGCGGGCCGGAGTGATCCGGCCCGCGGGATGGGGTCTGGGGCCTGTGGCCCCAGATTGGCTTTTAAAGTAAAAAGCTGTGCACAGGTGCTTATAGTTCCCGAATGCCGGTGCAGAAGGTGCGGCTGTTCCATTCTGCAAAACCGGGACAGAGAGAGAAGGTGTACGCAACGTCTCCCTCCAGAACCGCTGTTACCTGCTCCTCTTCCTTCTGGTAAGTCCAATTGCCGGTCGGGGTATCCAAGGCGACCAGGGCTGTCTCCCAATCCTCTGGGGTGATGGCTTTTAACAGATCCGGGGACGGGGCGTTGGCCCACGCATCATCCTCCCCGGTAAAGTCGATGCTGAGGATCATTCCCGGCAGAAAATCGTATGCCCTGTTTGTCGACCATTCCTCCGGTTTCCGGCCAAAGTCCTGCCCCCGGGCCATCAGATAACGGGCCAGTTCCTGGGCAGTCCATTGCTCCGGCAGCGCTGTAATCCCCGCAGCGGCCAGCGCCCGGCACTGGTGGGTCAGCATGGTGTACTGGTAATCATTCAAGCCCAGAGAGGAAGCATCAGGATTCTCCGGACGCTGGGCGGTAGTCTCCGGTGAATACCAGGCGCTGATGCACTGCGGCTCCCGGGCCGGATCCTGGTAAACCAGAAGATATACATAGCAGGCGCCGTCCCCGTACTGGGGGCCCATGTAGTAGGTTTCCGGCTGGTACCAGAAGGTGAAATCCACCCGGCAGATGCCCGCTGTTCCCTCCTCCAGGGCAATGTTGTCCACATCCTGGAAAAATGTCAGAATATTGGCCAGGTTCGGTTCTTCGCTCCACTGTTCGGGAGGGAGGTACCGGCTCTGGATATCCAGCACCCAGGCGTACCGGGAAGGCTGGTTCAGTTGCTCTTCCCACCGGCTGCCGGCCCGACTCTCCAGCTCCCGGGCCGCTTCGGGGGAAAACGGGTCGGTCCATTCCTGCCAGAAAACGGGACTTTGGGTAGGGGCAGGGGTGGCAGTGGCTTGTTCGGCAGGCGTAGTGACAGGCGGGGTCTCGCTCGGCTGGCTACAGCCTGCAAAAGCCAGGACCAGCAAAGCTGCCAGCAGCCGTTTGGCAGGCTTCATCTTCATCGCCCCTTTCTCAGGCAAAGCTCTTTTCTGCTTTCAGTATACCATTTTCAGGGTGGGAAAGCGAGCCGCTTCTTTACGGTACGTCCGCCGGCGGGTGGATGACAGGCGGCATGGCTTTTATCTGGTGCTCTTGCGGTGAGTGACGGGTTGAAGCCATTCCGCACTTGCCAAGCCGAGAATTTTTTTGTAAGATGGAGCCGGATGAACCATTTTCCAGAGAGGATGAAACAATATGAAGATGGATAAAACCCTGAAACAGGAGCAGGACGCGTTTCTGCGGGATACGCTGTACAAACTGCTGGGGCAGGACAGCCCCAGCGGGTTTACCGACCGGGCGGTGGAACTGGCGGCAGGCATCGCCAGGGAACTGGGCTTTGAGGCCCGGCGCACCAACAAGGGGAATCTGGTGGTGGCGGTGCCCGGGCGGGAGCCGGGGCGCCGGGTGGGCCTGTGCGCCCATGTGGATACCCTGGGGCTGATGGTGCGCTCCATCACCGCCGACGGGATGCTGATGGTGACCCGTGTGGGCGGCCCGCTGATGCCCACGCTGGACGGGGAATACTGCCGCATCTACACCCGGGACGGCCGGGTGTACGCCGGCACGGTGCTGGGGCTGTCGCCGTCGGTGCACGTGCAGGACGACGCGGCCACCCGCGCCCGGGACGAGAAAAACATGGCGGTGCGGATCGACGAGAAGGTGCACAGCAAGGCGGACGTGCAGGCGCTGGGTATCGCGGCCGGCGATTATGTGTGCTACGATCCCAAGACGGTGATCACCGAAAGCGGGTTTGTGAAATCCCGGTTTCTGGACGACAAGGCCAGCGCGTCCTGCCTGCTGGCGCTGCTGTGGCGGATGAAACATACCGGCGAGCGGCCCCGGTTCGACACCTGGATGACCTTTACCGTACACGAGGAGGTGGGCCACGGCGGCGCCACCCTGCCGCCGGTGGACGAGCTGCTGGCCGTGGATATGGGCTGCATCGGGGAGGATCTGTCCTGCACCGAGTATCAGGTATCCATCTGCGCCAAGGACAGCCGCGGGCCCTATGACTACGAGATGGTGAGCCGTCTGGTAAAGCTGGCCGCGGCCAACGGCGTGGACTATGCGGTGGACATTTACCCCCATTACGGCTCGGACGTGGGGGCTGCCTGGGGCGCGGGCATGGACGCCCGGGCGGCGCTGATCGGGCCGGGGGTGCATGCCTCCCACGGCATGGAGCGCACCCATCTGGACGCGCTGCACGCCACCATGGAACTGGCGGGGCTGTATCTGGAACTGGCGTAATACAGACGAAACGGGGGAGACGGGATGTACTATCGCATCGCGGAAAAGCTGGCCGAGGAGCCCCAGGGGGCACGGAACGGCTGGCAGGGACTGGCGGCGGTTCTGCGGCCGGAGGAACTGGCCGGCGCAGGGCTGCCCCGGGGCGTGGCGGAGCAGGCGGCGGAACGGCTGGCCGGCTGCCGTGGCTGCCGCCTGACGGTGGAGCCGGACTGCATCCAGGGGGAACTGCACGTTCCGGCCAAGGGCGGGCGCAAGGCCCGGAACCTGCTGTTTGCCTGGTGGGAGAACAGCCTGCTGTTTGTGGATCCGGGCGAAACCGCGGCGGCCTGCCTGGAAACGGTGCGCCGGATGCGGCCCCATCACGCCGACGCGGCGGACGATCTGCTGATGGACTTTTTTCTGGCGCTGGTGGCGGAGGATCTGGGCGAGATCCAGGCGATGGAGGATCAGATTTCGGAACTGGAGAAGGCGGTGCTGGAGAGCCACACGGAAGGGTTTATCGCCCGGATGAGCCGCCTGCGCCGGGAACTGAACCAGCGCAACCGGTTCTATGCCCAGCTGGACGATCTGGTGACCACCCTGCAGGAGAACGCGGCCGATCTGCTGGACGAGTGCAGCCAGAGCCGGCTGTTGTATGTGCTGCGGCGGCTGGACCGGCTGCAGAGCGAGACCCAGCTGCTGCGGGAGTACGCCAGCCAGGTGAGCAGCGAGTACCAGGCACAGGTGGATATTGCCCAGAACCGGATCATGAAGCTGCTGACCATCGTGACCACAATTTTTATGCCACTGTCCTTGATTGTGGGTTGGTACGGCATGAACTTTGCCTATATGCCGGAACTGCGATGGCCCTACGGGTACCCGATGGTGATTGCCGTGAGCGTGCTGGTGGTGGGCGGCTGCGTAGTCTACTTCCGCCGCAAGCGGTACTGGTGAGGGAGACAGAGGCCGATCTGGGGGATATAACATATCCCCCGGATTCAGCTCTCGGCTGTCAGCCCGAGACCGGGATGCCGCGGGCGGCTTTTTCCTGGTTCATGCGGCGCATGTCGCCCTCAATGTCCATGGCCAGCAGCACGGCCAGCATCACCAGGGTCACCAGACCGGGCACCCAGCCCAGCAGGGCGTTGATGGTGTCCAGGGTGGCGGCGGGCTGGGCGGGCAGCGCCTCGTTGAAGCCGGACAGGTGCAGCGCCACCGTCAGCAGCTGGGTGGCGCCCGCCTGAGCCAGCTTGGCGGCCAGGTTGTCCCCGGTGGAGACCAGGCTGTCGATCCGGCGGCCGCTGCTCCATTCGATCAGATCGGCGATGTTGTTCCGGTTGGTGTTGAACATCACAAAGGCAATGGCCAGGCCGATGCCCACCGTTACCGCGTTGGTATAGATCGCCCCGGTGGACCAGGGATCCAGCACAAACCAGATCTTGCCCAGCACCAGTACCGCCGCGCCGAACAGCATGGTGCGCTTGCGGCCCAGCAGCCGGTCCAGCGGGCCCACCAGCAGGGTGGTGACGATGGACACCACCAGGTACACCGCCTGGATGGCGGTGGCGGCGGCGGTGCTGCCCATCACATAGGTGGCGTAGTAGGTGATGGAACTCATGATGAGCACGTTGTTGACGCCGTAGCAGATGATATAGAACATGTTCAGCACCCAGGAGCGGCAGCGCAGCAGCATGCTGGCTGCGGCCAGCGGGCTTACATGATCCTCGTCGTCGGCGATCTGGCGCACCCGTTCCCGGGTGGTGAAGTAGTGGGCCAGGCTGCCGATCACGCACACCGCCCCCATCACCATGGCGGTGAGCAGGAAGCCCCGGGCACTGGAACCGTCGATCAGGTTGCCGGTTTCGTCCAGGGCGCCGAACACCTTGAGCAGCGGCAGACAGGCCACCGCCCCGATGCCGCTGCCCAGGCAGCCGCCCAGGTTGCGGTACACGTTGATGGAGCGGCGGTCCTCGTCCCGGTTGGTGGCCAGGCCGCCCATGCTGTTGTAGGGGATGGCCACAAAGGTGTTGAAGGACTCAAAGATAAAATAGATCACCAGCGCCAGGATCACGGTGACCGTCTGGCTGGTGCGGAAATCGCAGAACAGCGCCACCACCGACAGCGCCCAGGGCACCGCGAACCAGAGGGCAAAGGGGCGGCACCGCTCGCCGTTTTTGAACTTGTGGTTCACCGACCAGAACCCGATCAGCGGGTCGTTGACGGCGTCCCAGATGGTGCCGATGGTCAGGATCAGGCCCGCGGCCAGCACGTCGATCTTGAGCACGTTGGTGAGAAAGAACAGATAGTACAGGCTCTTGAACTGGTACACCACGTTGCTGGCGGTGGAGAAGGTAAAGAACCCGAATTTCTCGGGAAATTTCAGGCGGGGGATGGCGGATTCATTCATAGGGTGGGGTCCTCCTTTTCCAGGGTGAGAAGCCGGTCACGCAGCAGGGATTTGAACCGTTCCGGCTCGTCGGTCATGGGGTTGTGGCCCGAGTGCTCGAACCAGATCAGCTCCTTTTTCGGGGCGGTGATGCCGTCAAAATAGGCCTGCACCAGCGCCGCGGGGGTGTTCTGATCCAGCACCCCGTCAAAGATGAAGTAGGGAACCCGGAACTCCCGGCAGTCCCGGGCCAGATCCGACGCGCCCACCTGGGGCCACATGGCGGTCAGGACGTACTTGTATCCTCTGGCCACCCCGATCAGGTCGGCGGGGGAGTATTCCCCGGAAAAGAGCATCGGCACCACCATGCTGGAAAAATAGCTGCGCTTGGCCTTGCTTTGGGAATAGCCGCCGTATTTCATCATGACCCGGCGCTGGGTCATCATGCCCGCAAAACCGCCCTTGTACACGCCGTTTTCCGGCGGGCCTACCCGTTTCAGTTTGCGGATGGCGGCGGTGTCGCCGGCCTTTTTGGCCTCCTGCAGGGCAAAGGCGTAGCTGAGCCGCTCGTTTTCCGCCCCGTTGACCACCTGGCCGAAGCCCACATAGGCGACCACCTGTTCCGGATACCGGTGCGCCAGCAGGGTGCCCAGCTGGGAACCCCAGCTGCCGCCCAGCAGATAGACCTTTTTACGCCGGTATTCCCGGCACAGCCAGGCCACCAGTTCCCGGGCGTCCTCCACCAGACGGTCAATGGTCAGGGTTTCGGGCTTCGCGCCTTTATAGGAGCCGCCGCTGCCCCGCTGATCCCAGGCCACCACGAGAAAATCCCGCTGCAGATCCGCGTGGGTGGTCATGACGGTGTGCCGGTTGCACACCCCCGGGCCCCCGTGCAGGAACAGCAGCAGCGGTTTGGTTTCGTCGCCTTTTACGTGGATCTTCTGGGGCAGATTGCCCAGGGTCACGTATCGTTTCCGGTCGATCATCCCGGCCCCTCCCTTTTTACATGGTGTTGCAATAAAGTGTACCACACTTTGCCGCCAGGGGCAACCGGGGCGGCAAAGCCGATCTGGGGGGACAACGTCCCCCCGGCGCTGCGGGCGCAACAACGATGCGCCCGCCCGGCTGCGCCGACTGCGTTGCCGGTCCAAGGCCGCACCGCGGCCTTGGCTGCTTCGCAGACCCGGGACCCCCGGAAATCGGGGCCGGAATACTCCGGCCCCAGGGAATGATATAGAACAAGGCCCGCGCGAGCCGTCCGGCTGTGCGCGGGCCTTGCTGTTTATGTTTCCCGCGGGCCGAGGATTCGGCCCGCTTGAAGGGGGCATGGGGGTCAATGACCCCCCTATCGGCAACCGGCAAAATCTCTGTCAGCGCCGGCCCAGCACACCCTGCAGCACCGCATGGATGGCGGCAAAGGCCACCGCGGCCACCGGCCAGACCAGCCAGGTGAACCCCCATTGCATGGTGAGGAAACTCCACAGCAGGTATCCGGCGGTCACGGCGCACCAGTAGGCGGCCACAAAGGGCTCCAGCTGTTTTTCCAGCCGTTTGTTTTCCGGGGTGTAATCCCCCAGCTGCAGCAGCTTGTTCAGGCATCCGTACACCAGCCCGGTGCGCAGGATAATGGCCACCCCCAGCGCTACCAGCGCCAGCAGCAGGCAGAGCAGGCTCAGGATCACCGAGCCGGAGGCGTCCAGCCCCGCGGCCAGCAGTACCGGCGCCAGCGACAGAATAAACAGCACCACCCCGATCGCCACCGATACCCGGAACCGGGGTTCCAGCTCCTCCTTGCGGCGCAGCAGCACCCCTTCCACCCCGTAGGCCAGGCGGAACGGTTCCTTTTCCAGATACTCGTACCGGGACAGCCGCATCCCGGTCAGGATCAGCACCGCCACCGCCGCCGCCACGATCACCAGCAGCACCGACAACCCCACGCCGGCCCCCAGATCCTCGTGCAGCAGCCCCGCTTCGGCCCGGCTCATCAGCCCCAGAAACGGCACCGGCGACACAATCAGCGCCGCCACCGCCGCCGAGATCCGGCCGGTCAGCTGCTCGTACAGGGTCAGACAGTCGTCCGCCTCCTCGGCGGTCAGGGTGCGGGGGGCGTCCGGGTCGGTGTCCGGCGCGGGTGCGTCGGGCAGCGCCTGTTCGTTCAGATCGTCCTTCAATAAAAAGTCGGTGCTTACCCCAAACAGCACGCTCAGCCGCAGGATCTTTTCCAGATCCGGGATCGAGACGCCGCTCTCCCATTTGGATACCGACTGCCGGCTTACCTGCATCTTTTCGGCCAGTTCTTCCTGCGACAGGCCGCTGCGCCGGCGCAGCAGCGCAATCTTTTCTGCCAGGATCATACCTGTGTTCCATCCTTTCCCGCCGCCCGGCGCACCGGGCGGTTTTTCTGCCTTCAGTATACCGGGTTTGCCGGTTTCCCGCTACCACCCGGCGGTTGGAATTTGCGCAACCGCCGGGCGCATAAGGGGACAACAGGGTTTTCCGTTTCATGAACGAAACGGTTGTGTGAATGGAATGAAACGGTAAAAACAGCGTATACACTCGCGTGGAAATCCGCTTTATCTGCGTAAATTCTGTGAAATAGTTCTGAAACTGTCAAATAATAAACCGCCCCGGCCATAGACAAAGCGCCAAACTTTGTTAAAATGGAAACGACGGGAGGGCGGCTGCCCTTCCAACCGCAACGAAGAGAAAAGAAGAAAAGAAGCAAAAAAGGAGAAGTTGTATGAAGCGTATGAAGCTGCTGAGCGTGCTGCTTGTCGTGGTCATGCTGGCCGGTCTGGCCGCGGGCTGCGGGCAGAAGGCTCCCGCCGCTGCGAGCGGTGCGTCCTACACCGCCGGTACCTACACCGCCACCGCCGACGGCAACAACGGCCCGGTCACCGTGGAGGTCACCGTGTCCGACACCGCCATCACCGAGGTGAAGGTCACCGAGCAGGCCGAGACCGAGAGCATCGCCGGCCCCGCCATCGAGCGCATCCCCCAGGCCATCGTGGACAACCAGAGCCTGGCCGTGGACGCGGTGAGCGGCGCCACCGTCACCAGCACCGCCATCCTGACCGCTGTGGCCGACGCCATTGAGCAGGCCGGCGGCGACGTGGAGGCCCTGAAGAATGTGGCCGTGTCCGGCGGCGAGGCTGCCCAGGTGGGCGACAAGTCCGCCGACGTGGTGGTCATCGGCGCGGGCGGCGCGGGCCTGTGCGCGGCCATCGAGGCCAAGGATCAGGGCGCTGAGAGCGTCATCCTGCTGGAGAAGATGGCCTCCATCGGCGGCACCACCTTCACCAGCCAGGGCGTCGTGGGCGCCTACGGCAGCAAGCTGCAGGCCGAAATGGGCATCGAGCTCACCTTCGAGCAGATGTACGACAACCTGATGAGCAACGCTTCCTACCACCTGGATCCCGCTCTGACCACCATCACCCTGGAAAAGAGCGGCGAAACCATCGACTGGCTGATGGAGCGGGTGGGCCTGCCCTTCACCGACGTGAAGGTGGGCTACGGTCCCTACCAGATGATGCACGCCCTGCCGAACGGCGGCGCCGACATGATGGAGCCTTTCAGCAGCAGCATCGAAGAGGCCGGCGTGGAGCTCATGCTGGAGACCCGCGCCACCGAACTGGTGATGAACGAGGACGGCAGCGTGGCCGGCGTCAAGGCCGAGACCGCGGGCCAGAGCTTCACCATCAGCGCCAAGAGCGTGATCATCTGCACCGGCGGCTACGCCTACAACCCCGAACTGACCGCCCTGTTCAGCCCGGAACTGGCCGGCACCTTTGGCATCGGCTTCCCCGGCGCCACCGGCGACGGCATCATCATGGCCAGCAACGTGGGCGCGGCTACCACCCACACCGACGACATGATGTGCGTGCTGAAGGACTATGAGATCATGGCCGAGCACAACGGCACCTCCGCCACCGCCTCCAACGCCGGCTTCATGAGCCTGCCCAACATGATCATGGTGGGCGCGGACGGCACCCGTTTCGTCAACGAGAAGGACCAGGGCTACATGACCCAGAAGCTGAACAGCCCCATCTTTGACCAGATGCACAAGGACGGCCTGGGCTACGTCTGGACCATCAGCGACCAGGCTGCCATCGACGCTTCCGGCCGCACCAAGCGCGGTCTGGACCTGGAGTACGTCACTGCCGATACCGTGGCCGAGCTGGCCGAGAAGATGGGCGTGGACGCTGCCGGTCTGGAAAAGACCATCAACGACTTCAACAGCTACGTGGACGCGGGCTATGATGAGGAGTTCGGCCGCATCGGCGACCAGCTGACCACCAAGCTGACCGCTCCCTACGTGGCCCTGGCCCAGGTTCCCTGCGAGATCATCACCTACGGCGGCATCGCCCGCAACGCGGACGCCGAGGTCCTGCGCGCCGACGGCACCAGCATCCCCGGCCTGTTCGTGGCCGGTGAGGCCAGCGCCAACAGCGCCTACATGGGCTTCACCCTGGCCAACTGCTTCGCCTGGGGCCGTATCGCCGGCGCTTCCGCCGCGGCCTACGCTGCCTGATTGCGAACCCTTGTATAAATAAGAAGCACAGCGGCGCCGCCCTCCCACCTGGGAGGGCGGCGCCGTTTCCTCGTGTCATTCACCGGGAAAGGGGAAGCGCGCCACTTTTGAAACAGAACCGGAAATCTGCTCCGAAAATGCCCCGCCGCCGTTGGCAGGATTGCACATACCGGCTTGACAAAAACTGTACAAACGCCGAAAATGCGCCAATCCCATTGACTTTGACATACAAATGATTTTATAATAAAGCTAGCAAATGTACACACGTGTTTATAAAATGGAATTTGATCTCGCTGCTGCCCGTGGAAACCAAACGGCTGAATTGGCGGGAGACCACTGTGCGAATTGGATAAAATTTCGAAAAACGAAATGCAAAAATCCAGCCCCTTTGCGCAGGGCCCCCGGGGCGGAGCGAATTTATTTTCCAGGGAAATACACACGTGTGTACACAAAACCGGAAAGCGCGTCCCTGCTGTGGGGACGCTCATAAGAGAGGAACGCACAAGGAGGAAACCACTATGAAACGAGTTCTGGCACTGGTTCTGGCGCTGTGTCTGGCGCTCAGCCTGGCCGCCTGCGGCGGCGGCAACTCCACTTCCCAGCCGGCCGGCGGGTCGGAAACCGGCAGCAGCGCTGCCGAAGCCGTTCTGACCGAGGAGATCACCATCAAATTTGCCAACTACGCCCTGCTGGAGGACGGCTACACCGAGTTCTGGGAAGGCGTCAAGAGCGGCTTTGAAGCACAGTATCCCAACATCACCATCGAGTGGGTCACCGCCCCCTACGGTGAGATCACCAACCAGGTCATCAACATGGCCGGCGGCGGCGACATGGTGGATATGATGTTCGGCGAGCTGGACTGGATCCCCACCCTGGAGGATGCGGGCCTGACCGTTCCCGTGACCAGCGTGCTCACCGAGGAATATCTGGCCGACTTCTATCCCAGCGTGCTGGAAAGCTGCAAGGTGGGCGATGAGATCTACGGTCTGCCCATGTACATCAGCCCCTTCATCCTGTACTACAACAAGGACCTGTTCGAGCAGGCCGGCCTGGATCCCAACACCCCGCCTACCACCTATGACGAGATGCTGACCATGGCCGAATCCCTGAGCAAGCTGACCACCGCCGACGGCAACCCCGTCTATCCCTTCGGCCAGACCACCGCTTCGGTGGCGGTGTCCGGCGCGTCCCTGACCGGCATGGTCTACAACTTCGGCGGCACCGTGCTGGACGAGAACGGCCAGCTGGCCACCGGCAACCAGGGTCTGAAGGACGCATTCACCATGCTCCAGACCCTGGACGAGAAGGGCTACAATCCCCAGAACGCCAAGCTGAAGGATCTGCGGCAGCTGTTCGCCACCGGTCAGCTGGCCATGTACTATGACCAGAGCTGGGGCTTCAACGGCGTGAGCAGCATCAACCCCGACGCGGCCAGCTTTACCGCCAGCGCGCCTGCCCTGAAGGGCGGCAGCGGCGACGGCGCCTCCATCCTGCAGGGCCAGGTGCTGCTGTACATGGATAACGGCGACCTGCAGCGGGAAGCCTGCCGTCTGCTCACCGAGTACATGCTGACCGAAGAGGTTCTGGTGGACTACATCACCAACATCACCCCCGCCTACCCCGCCAAGCAGAGCATGGCCGACATGGAGCTGAATCCGGTGCTGCAGGGCGCTGCCGGTTCCATCGACAACCTGTCCAGCGCGCCCTTCGTGGCCGCCCAGGCGGACCTGAACCTGGAGCTGTGCACCCTGGCCCAGGCGGTGACCGTGAGCGACACCGATGTGGATACCGCGATCGCCAACTTTGAAAAGACCGCTTCCGGCATGGTAGGCTGAGCCGGAAACCCCATTCCATAACAACGCAATACACCGGCGCGGCGGCCGCAACCCGCCGCCGCGCACCGGTTCTGATGCCCCGGGCGGGATAGATTCTGTGGCTATCCCGCCCATTTTATCGAAATTTTTCCGCGCCCGCGCCGCCGCGCGCCGGCCCAACCTACCAAGGGGGGTATTTCCATGTCCACTTCCACGGCTGTTCGGCAGCCACGCCTGAAGCTGAAAAAAACCACCGGCGACCAGCTGTTCAGCCTGGCGCTGATCGCGCCCACCCTGCTGGTGACCATTGTGTTCATCATCGTGCCGGTGATCGATTCGGTGATCAAGAGCTTTACCGAATACAAGATCAAGAACATCATCAGCGGCGCGCCCGGCGAATGGAACAACTTTGAAAACTACATCAAACTGTTCGAGGGCGGCAAGCTCTGGCCGGCCGTGATCCACACCCTGCTGTTTGTGGTGGGCGTGGTGCTGGCCCAGTTCGTGCTGGGCATGGCCCTGGCGGTGATCCTGAACTCCGGCCTCAAGGGCGCCCGGTTCATCCGCAGCGTCATGATGATGCCCTGGGTGGTGCCCACCATCATCTCCGCCCTGGTCTGGATGTGGATTTTCCAGCCCCAGTACGGCCTGCTGAAATACGCGGTCAGCGTGATTACCGGCGGCGCCGTCAGCGACTTTGCCATCCTGAATGATCCCAACACCGCCCTGCTGGGCGTGGCCGTCGCCGCACTGTGGAAACAGGTGCCCCTGACCACCCTGCTGCTGCTGAGCGGGCTGCAGAACGTGCCCGACGATATGCTGGAAGCCGCCACCATCGACGGCGCCTCCCGGGCCAAGAAATTCTTCGCCATCGTGATCCCCTACATGAAGAGCGTGATCAGCATCGTGGTGAGCATGGCCATCATCGAGAACTTCAAGCAGTTCCCCCTGATCTGGACCATGACCGGCGGCGGCCCCAGCGAGTCCACCACCACCCTGGCCGTGCTGAGCTACCGGGAAGCCTTTGTGTCCAACAACCTGGGCAGCGGCGCGGCGGTCACCACCCTGTGGATGCTGCTGATGATCGTGGTCGTGGCGGTATACCGCAAGCTCTTCCAGGCGGAAGACATGAACTGAGAGAGGAGGAACATCAGCCATGAAAGAGAAAAACATCCCGCTCTCGGTATGCAAATGGGCGCTGCTGGTTCTGATTCTGTTCTTCCTGCTCTTCCCGCTGTACTGGGTGCTGGTCACCAGCTTCAAGACCAACATGGAGGCCTACCGGGCCACCCCCACCTTCTTCCCGGACGCCCCCACCGTGGAAAGCTACATCAAGCTGTTTACCGAGAACAACGATTTCTTCGTCTACTACAAAAACAACTTCATCGTGTCCGGCGTTACCGCCCTGATCACCACCTGCCTGGCCATCCTGGCCGGCTACGGGCTGAGCCGCTTCCACTTCAAATGGAACGGCATCGTGGTGGCCATCCTGCTGTCCAGCCAGATGTTCCCGGTGGTCAGCCGTATGATCAGCCTGTATGACCTGATGAACAAGATGAACCTGATCAACACCCTGCCCGGCCTGATCCTGGCCCTGACCGCCGCCATGCTGCCCTTTACGGTCATGCTGATGAGCAGCTTCTTCGACAGCGTGCCCAACGCCGTGGAGGAGGCCGCCTACGTGGACGGCGCGTCCCGGCTGGCGGTTCTGTGGCGGATCGTGGTGCCTCTGGTCAAGCCCGGCATGCTGGCCGTGGCCATCTACTCCTTCCTGATGACCTGGGACGACTACCTGCACTGTATCACCCTGATCCAGAACGACGCGCTGCGTACCATGTCGGCCGGTGTGGCCATGCGCTACCTGGGCGAGCTGAGCTACGACTGGAGCCTGATCAACACCATCTCCATCATCGGCACCGTGCCCATGCTGCTGCTGTTCTTCTTCTTCCAGAAGTACATGGTCAAGGGCCTGGTGGCCGGCGCCGTCAAGGGCTGATCCGTCAAACCGAAAGCGTTAAGGAGGAAAAACGCCATGCTTACCAACAACCTCGACCTGCTGCGGCGGGCCTCCCGGGAAGGGTTCGCCATCCCGGCCATCAATACCCAGGGCGGAAACTACGACATCATCTGGGCCTGCTGCAAGGCCGCCCAGAACCTGCGCAGCCCCATCATCCTGGCCCATTACGTGTCCACCGGGGCCTACTCCGGCAACGACTTCTTTGTGGAGGTGGCCAAATGGTGTGCCAATAAGGTGGACGTGCCGGTGTCCATCCATCTGGACCACGGCAGCGACTTTGCCATCTGCATGGAGGCGCTGCGGCTGGGCTTTACCAGCGTGATGATCGACGGCTCCACCCATCCCATCGAGGAGAACGCCGCCATGACCAATGAGGTCATCAAGGTGGCCAAACACTTCGACGTGCCGGTGGAGGCCGAGATCGGCGAGCTGCTGCGGCTGGACAACGGCGTACCCATGGAGAACAAGAACATCGTGAACCCGGAGGAGGTACGCCGGTTCCTGGATCTGTGCCAGCCGGACACCCTGGCCATCGGCATCGGCAACGCCCACGGCTACTACAAGGGCAAGCCGGACATCCACCTGGAGGTGCTGGAGGCGGTGCGCAGGTTCACCGACATCCCGCTGGTGCTGCACGGCTGCACCGGCATGGAAGAGAGCGTCATCCGGGACGCCATCAAGCTGGGCGTGGCCAAGATCAACTTCGGCACCGAGATCCGCTACAAATATGTGCAGCACTACCAGGAGGGCCTGGAGCAGCTGAACCACCAGGGCCATTCCTGGAAGCTGAGCCAGTTCGCCAACGAGGCGCTGACCAGGGACGTGGAGAACATCATCCGGCTGTCCGGCTCCGCGGGCACCGTATAAGCAAACACAGAGGGCGGCCCGCAGCGGGCCGCCCTAAAGGGGGATATACCGTATGAAACGCAAACTGAACGTAGGATTCCTCGTCACCCTGTCCGGCCGCTGGCCCCGGGAACTGCCCGAGCGCCGTCTGGCCGACTACGGCGCCTGGATGAAGGACAACCTGCCCGCCTGCTGCACCCTGACCGCCTTTGACAAGGTGGTCTGCACCCGGGCCGACATGGAGGAATGCGCCGCCGCCTTCGCCGGGGCCGGTGTGGATCTGGTGATCCAGCTGTACGGCGCCTTTACCGGCGACGACATCGCCTGCGGCCTGGCCGACCGGCTGGGCAAGCCCATGATCCTGTGGGCCCCCCGGGAGGAACAGTGGGTGCGGCAGGACCGTCTGTACGCCAACGCCCTGTGCTGCGCCACCATGAACGGCGCGGCGCTGAAGCGGATCGGCGCGCCCGCCCGCATCCTGTACGGCAACAAGGAGGAGGAACGGGTACAGAAGGAGCTGTTCGAGGAGCTGACCGCCCAGGCGCTGGTGCGGGCCATGAAGGGGATGACCTTCGGGCTGTTCGGCTACCGGCCCACCGCGTTCTACAACTGCGCCTTTGATGAGACGGTGATCCGCCGCACCTTCGGCATCGATATGGAGGAAACCGACCTGAAGGTGGTCTTTGACCGGATGGCCGCCCTGCCCTGGAGCGAGGTGGAGGCCGAGATGAAGCGGGTGAGCGACACCTGGGATGTGTCCGCTCTGCCCGACGGCCACCTGGAGAACCACGCCCGGCTGTATCTGGTGCTGAAAGAGCTGATGCCGGAACAGAAATACGACTACGCGGCCATCAAGTGCTGGCCCGAGATGGGCAACCTGCACACCACCCCCTGCGCGGTGCTGGGCCGCCTGGCGGACGAGGGCCTGTCCATCGCCTGCGAGGGCGACGTGGACGCGGGCCTGGCCGGCGTAATGCAGAACCAGCTGACCGGCACCCCCACCTTCGTGACCGACCTGATCAACCTGGACGAAACCGAAAACACCGTGACCTTCTGGCACTGCGGCAACGCGGCCCCCAGCCTGCACGACACCCGGGACGGGGTGACCGTCTGCAACCACCCGCTGCTGGGCCAGGGCACCGCGTTCTGGTGCGCGCTGAAGGAGGGCCCGGTCACCGCCGCCCGGCTGACCAACATCGACGGGCAGTACCGGCTGTTCCTGCTCAGCGGTACCGGCGTGCAGACGGTGCGCAATACCCGCGGCTGCATGGTGAACGTGAAGGTGGAAACCCCCGTTCTGGAACTGGTGCAGAAGATCGCCGACAGCGGCATGGCCCACCACTACAGCCTGGTCTGGGCCGACGTGGCCGACCAGATGGCCCGCGCCGCCGAACTGCTGCATATCCCGGTGATCCGGCTGTAAGAAAGGAGTACGTGTATGGGCCCCCGTTTCGATGCCTCCGACCAAGGGCCGGAGCTCTGATTGAACCGATTTTACCGGCGGCTTTGCCGCCCTACGCTGAAAGGAGCGACCCATCATGGAAAAGAAAAACAGTGCGCTGACCTACGCCGAAATCTACGGCCAGGCCGATTCCTTTGCCGCCATCAACGCCACCCTGCCCGCCATCCAGGAGACCCTGGACAAGGTGTTCAGTGAACCGTACGACGAGCTGATCTTCACCGGCTGCGGCACCAGCCTCTACCTGGCCCAGACCGCCGCCCATATCTTCAGCGAGTTCAACGACATCCCCGCCAAGGCGGTCTGCTGCAGTGAGCTGTACTTCTTCCCCCGGGTGTACGTCAAGCCGGGCCGCAAGGTGCTGATCCTGCCCATCACCCGCAAGAGCTACACCACCGAGGTGCGCATGGCCATCGACAAGGTGCGTAGCCTGCCGGAGGTCAAGACCCTGGCCATCACCTGCGACGCGGACAGCCGCCTGTACAACGACGCCTACATCCTGAGCCCCGAAACCGCCGAGGACAGCGTCATCATGACCCGCAGCTTCACCAGCATGGTCTATCTGGCCACCGTGCTGAGCCTGCACGTGGCGGGCAAGAAGGCCGAGCTGGAAAGCCTGGCCGCCTACCCCGACCATGCCCGCCGCCTGCTGAAAGCCACCGATGACCTGGCCCGCACCATCGTGGCCGAGCATCCGGAACTGAATCTGTACATCACCCTGGGCCAGGGCGAATACTACGGCGTGGCCAACGAGTGCATGAACAAGATGAAGGAGATGGGCATTGCCAACAGCGAGGCCTATTTCAGCCTGGAGTACCGCCACGGCCCCATGAGCCTGGTGGACGAGAACACCCTGCTGGTGACCCTGGCCCATCCCGAGACCATGAAGGAGGACGCGGCCCTGCTGACCCAGATGAACAGCTACGGCGGCGTGACCGTGGCCATCGGCGAGGGCGTGACCGAGGCCATGCCCGACGCGGCCTATCACCTGGAGCTGGGCTGCGGCTACGACGCGGCCCGCAGCGCGGCGCTGATCGGCCTGATCGGCCAGTTCCTGGGCTACTACATCGCCGAGAAGAAGGGCATCGACGCGGACAACCCCCGTCACCTGACCCAGGCCATCGTGCTGAACGACAAATAAGATCCCCCTTGTTGTGCGGCTTTCCGGCCGCGCGGCAGCCTACACAGACCGGCAGGGCCGGGGCGCATTGCGCCCCGGCCCTGCCGGTTTTTCGCGCCGCCGGTATGGGCTTGCGTTCGCCGCCAATCTGTGGTAGGCTGGGTGTGAAAACAGATGTGAAAATATTGGTTGATATATGAAAAAGGAGGAAGCGGAAATGCAGGGGCAGCGGGCAGTTTCGGCGCGTTTGGGGGCGGCGTATGTGCTGTACTACGCTGGGTATATATCGTGCTTTTCGTTCCTGTCTGTATATTTGAGCGGGCGGGGGTTCGGCGCGGGGCAGATTGCCCTGGTCAACACCGGTGTGGCGCTGGTAAACTTCGGCAGCCAGTTTGTCATGGGGCGGCTGGCGGCCCGCCTGTCCCCCCGGCGGGTGCTGACGCTGTGCCTGACCGGGGCGCTGCCCTTCGGCTTGCTGCTGGGCGGCGTGCCCGCCCGGCTGGGGCCGGTGCTGGCCGCGCTGCTGCCCCTGACGCTGCTGGACTTTTCCGCCCTGGGTCAGCTGGACGCGCTGACCTTGCGGCTGGGTGCCCGGTATCCCCGGATACAGTACAGCCGGATGCGGGCGCTGGGCGGCCTGAGCGGGGCGGTGCTGTCCGCCGGGCTGGGGGATCTGCTGGCCCGTGCGGGCATGGGGCTGATGTTCCGGGTGCACACGGCGGGCCTGGCCGCGGCGCTGGCCCTGGTATACAGCCTGCCGGAAGGGGAGCCGCCCGCCACCCAGGCCCGCACCGGCGGCCGGGCCGGTGTGCCTCTGCTGCGGCTGCTGCCGGCGGGCATCCTGCTGTTCACCGGCTGGCGGGTGGTGCTGGCCTTTCTGCCGCTGCTGGTTGTGGAGCAGGGGGGCGCCAGCCGTCAGCAGGGGACGGCGATGGCCATTATCAGCCTGAGCTGTCTGCCGGTGCTGGCCGCCTGGCCCCGGCTGCGGCGCCGGCTTTCTCTGCGGGCGCTGATGGGGGCGGGCGCGGCGGCAATGGCGCTGCGTCTGGCCTGTATGGCGCTGCCGCTGGGGCCCTGGGCGCTGGCGGTGGTCCAGCTGGCCGAGGGGCCCAGCTACGGGCTGCTGCAGCCCGGTGTGATGGAACTGATTGCCCGGCGGGGCGGCGCGGCACAGGCCCGGGCCGCCGCCGTCTGGACCGGGGTGCAGATGGCCTTCTGCGCCCTGCTGGCCAACGGGCTGCTGGCGGTATGGCCCGGCCCGCTGCGGCTGGCCTTTGTGCCGGCGGCCCTGCTGGCCGTGGCGGGCGGGATCTGGCTGGTGCTGGCGCTGCCGAAAGAGGAACAGGGAAAGGAGCAAACCGGGGATGGCGCGATACGGTGAGATCAGGATGAGCGAGGTGGCCCGCCGGGCCGGGGTGTCCGGCGCGGCGGTGAGCCGGTATCTGAACGACAGCGGGTATCTGTCCAAAGAAAAGCGGGAGGCGATCCGCCGGGCCATCGAGGAACTGGGCTTTGAGCCGCCGGCGGATCACGCCAGCCGGTATCCCCGGTGCAAGACCTTCGGGATTCTGCTGCCGCCCTTTCAGTACGACGGATACGGCCTGGAGATGAAGGCCCAGTTCACCCGTCAGGCGGAAAAGGCGGGGTATCATGTGCTGGACTGTTATTATGACCTGAGCCGGGTGCCGCTGATACAGGCGTTGGAATCCATCTGCCGGGAGCGGGTCTGCGGGATCTTTGTGCCCATGCTGCCGATGATGAAGCTGAGCGACGCGGAGGTGGATTACCTGCGGGACTGCCGGATCCCGGTGGTGCTGATCTCGGAATTTGCCGACAGCTATCCCCAGGTGAACTGCATCCTGCGGGAGAACGACGCCGGGGCGATGATCGCGGTGAAACGCCTGCTGGAGGCGGGCTGCCACCGGCTGGCCTATCTGGGGCCGCCGCCGGACAAGAACAAGGCCTCCGCCCAGCGGCTGGCCGGGTTCTGGCAGCAGATACGGCACGCCGGACTGGAGGAAACCGACTGCCTGGCCGCTTTTGAACCGCTGCCGGTGGGCAACATTCCTTTTGCCGAGGCGGGGTACAAAGCCGCCAAAGAGGCCTTTGCGCGCAACCCGGATATCGACGGTATCCTGGGCTGGAACGACGCCTATCTGGCCGGGGCGCTGTGGCATCTGGCCGAGCTGGAAAAACGGGTGCCCCGGGACGTGAAGGTGATCGCGTTCCACAGCGAATACGCGCCCTTCCTCTGCCCGCCGGTCACCTCGGTGGAGGTGCCCACCGAGCGGGTCTGCGCGGCGGCGGTGGAACTGCTGGCCCGCCTGCAGGAACCGGTGGAACGGATGATTCCCCGGCAGGTGCATCTGTGCCCGGCGCTCACCGAGCGGGCGTCGGTATAACGCGAAACCGGCAGGCCGGTGCTCTTTCTTCGGAAGGGGCACCGGCATTTTTTATATGAAAATTTTCATGCGCAAACCGGCGCTTTTTTATGAAAATCCTTGGCTGGATTGCGAATTGTGGCGCCCGGGCGGCAGGGCGTATAATACAGACAGCACAACAGGCGGCGCCGGAGCCCGGGGCCGGGCCGCCCCCATCTGCCTACCGAAGGAGGAACGCAAACCATGAAAAAGCAAACGATCTCCCGCCGGGCGCTGGCCCTGCTGGCGGCGCTGGCGGTATTTGCGGCCAGTATGCTGCTGCTGGCGGCCACCCTGACCAGCGGCTTTACGGTGGAAACCCGCGCCGTGAACTGGGTTACCGACGAGGGCGTGAACCTGTCGGCCACCCTGTTTGTGCCGTCCAACGCCACCCCCGAGACCCCCGCTGCCGGCGTGCTGGTATGCCCCGGCGGCAATACCCCCCATACCTTCTATGCCAGCTATTCACTGGAACTGGCCCGCCGGGGCTATGTGGTGCTGGCCTATGACTACTACGGCACCATGAGCTCCGACTTTAGCGCCGAGGGCAGCTCCGGCGCGGTGGCCGCCATGAAATACCTGACCAGCCTGACCTTTGTGGACACCGACCGTCTGGCCTCTACCGGCCACTCCAACGGCGGCGCACAGGCGTCCGCTGCCATCACCTGCGAATACGCCGCTTCCGCTGCCAGCCGCAGCGTGCTGTTCATCGGCTGCGGTGTAGCCAGCGAGGATCCCGCCGTCTACGAGGGTATCAACGTGGGCGCGGTCTGGGGCCTGCTGGACGAGTGCGGCCAGGGCACCTTCTGGGATGTGGTGCATGAGGACGCGCTGAACTACGGGGCCATGCCCGCGCTGGCCGGCGTGACCAACGAGGAATTTGTGCCCGGCCAGTGGTACGGCGACGCGGCGGACGGTTCCGCCCGGGTGCTCTATACCCCCAACACCTTCCACAGCCTGTCCAACATCATGCCCGGCTCGGTCACCGATATCCTGACCTACATCGACACCACCGTGGGCGGCAACGTGAGCGGGCTGGCCCCCTCCAGCCACATCTATCTGTGGCAGGAACTGGCGGTGCTGGCCGCCGCCATCAGCCTGTGCGTGATGCTTTTCCCGATGGGCAGCCTGCTGCTGGATACCAAATTCTTCGCGCCGCTGTGCCGCCCCGTGCCCGCCGCCACCTCCCGGGGTGACGCCAAATTCTGGATCTTCCTGCTGGTGCCGGGCATCCTGTCCGCCCTGATCGTCAAAACCACCATCATGCAGGGGCAGACCATTCTGGGTATGGCGCCGAACCTGTTCCCGGTGCAGAGCACCAACGGCTTTGTGTGGTGGTTCTTCCTGTCCGCGCTGATCGGCACCGCGTTCTTCCTGGTGCGGATGGCGGTGGATAAAACCATGGACCGCGGCGCGGCCCTGGCCCGCCTGCGCACCACCCCCGCCAACCTGGGCCGGGCGGTGCTCTTCGGCCTGGCCGCCGTGGCGCTGCCCTACGCCTGCGCCGTGGTGGGCGAACGCACCGTGGGCTGGTACGGCCGTATCTTCCAGACCTATTTTGCCTCGGTCAGCGCCAACCGGCTGGTCAGCTATCTGGTGTATTTTGTGATCTTTGCGGTGCTGTTCACCGTGTACGCCTTTATCCAGGCCGAGGGCCTGCGGCTGCGCAGCGGCAACGAAACCGTGAACTATCTGATCACCCTGCTGGCCAACGCCCTGCCCGCCGCCCTGTTCCTGGGCGCGCTCTACGGTGAGCTGATCCTGACCCATGTGACCCCCATCACCGGCCGGGAGATGTCCCGTGCCCAGGGCGCTATGATGGGCATGCTGCTGCTCTATCTCGTTATCGCCAAGGTGGTGACCTATTTCTACAAGAAAACCGGCAACATCTATGTGGTTGCCATGACCAACGCCGCCTTTATTACCTGGCTGTCGGTCAATACCCAGCAGCTGGTGGTATAAATTGTTTTCTCCTCTTATATACAAACCGGCAGGGCCGGGGCGCATTGCGCCCCGGCCCTGCCGGTTTTCTTCCGGATTGGCACAGTTGCGCGCAGAACTGGCAGGCCCGCACTGTCCCGGAATGTGGTACACTGGCAAAAGACAAAGGAGGAGGAGACTATGAAAAAGATTCTGCGCACGCTGCTGGCGCTGGCGCTGACCCTGGCGGTATTGGCGGGCTGTAGCCGGAACGCCCAGGCGGCCTGGAAGGAACAGTACGATCTGGGCATGCGGCTGCTGAGCGAGCAGAGCTATGAGGAAGCGATCCTGGCGTTCCGGGAAGCCATCCGGGTGGACCCGAAGCGGGAGGAAGCCTATATCGGGCTGGCGGATGTATACCTGGCCCAGGGCGACGGGGCGGCAGCGCTGGCGGCTGTGGAAGAAGGTATTGCCCAGTGCGGCGAGAGCGACGCCCTGACCGCCAAGCGGGAGGAAGCCCAGGCCGCGGCGGATGAGAACGGCGAACCGCAGGCTGAGCCGGAGGAGGGCGGATATCCGCTGACCGAAGAGCAGGCCGCCGCGAACCAGACCGGAGAAGATCCCTTCTGGACGGAGGATCTGGGTGAGGGCGTGTTCTTTGCGCCGGGCACCACCCTGGAGCAGGTGGCCGCCGCCGGGCTGGAACTGGATACCAGCATAGAGGACTGGATGGCCCAGCAGGCGCCGCTGATCGGCAGCGGCGCGATCACCGCCATGCCCATCCGCATGGCCGACCCGCAGATCTCGGTGTATGTGGCCACCGAAAACTAGGATCTGGCGCTGGTGGCGGTGAACAGCGATACCCGGATCGAAGGGCCCCGGGGCCTGACCATCGGAACCGAGGCGGCCGAGGCGCTGAACCGGTTCTATTGTGCCGATGAGGCGGTGCTGGCCGACCCGGCGGCGGTGTTTGCGGATATGCAGACCCGGGCCGCGGCCGGGGAGGAGGTCTCGGTGCCGCTGTACCAGATTTCCGATACCGACTGGGGCCGCCTGGCGGTGAGCGGCGACGCGATCCGGGCGGACTACCACACCGAGGGCATGATCCTCTGTGTCTATTTCCGGGAGGGCGCGGTGAGCAGCTTCTATGTAGCCTACGGCCCGCTGGCGGGGTAAAACCGGCAAAGAACAGGCCCGGGGCAGGGGGGGTTCCCTTGCTCCGGGCCTGTTTTCAGTTCTGGTCGTGGCTTTTGGTCAGCAGGCTGGCGGCCACGCCGGTCAGCAGGCTGGCGGCCACCCCTGCCGCGCAGGCCGCGCCGCCGCCGGTCAGCGCGCCCAGCAGGCCCTGTTCGTCCACTGCCCGTTTTACCCCCTGCGCCAGCAGGTGGCCGAAGCCGGTCAGCGGTACGGTGGCCCCGGCCCCGGCCAGTTCGGCCAGCGGGCCGTACAGCCCCACCGCGCTCAGCAGTACGCCGCTGGTCACGTAGAGCACCAGCACCCGGGCGGGGGTCAGGTTGGTCAGGTCGATCAGCAGCTGGCCGGCCACGCAGAGCGTGCCGCCCACCAGGAACGCCCATAGATAATGCATAGGTTCACCTCGTTGTATTTGGGGCTGATCTGGGGGATATAACATATCCCCCAGACCCCCGGAAATCGCGGGACGAATTATCGTCCCGCTTAGTGGGGGTATGGGGGACTGGTCCCCCATATTGGCTCAATTAACTCTCCGGCGCGGTCAGTTCCACCAGATGGGCCACGGCGGGGATGCTTTCCCCCTGCAGCAGGGTGGTGGTGCTCATGAGCGCGCCGGTGCACACCAGCAGCACCCGGCGCATCCGGCCGGCCTTCAGCGCGGGCAGGATATGGGCCGTCAGCACGCTGGCCGCGCAGCCCGCGCCGCTGCCGCCCGCGCCGGTCTGCTGGGTTTCCCGGTCGTAAAGCAGCAGGCCGCAGTCCCGGTGGCGGTCGGCCAGGTCAATCCCTTCCGCCGTCAGCAGCTGTGCCAGAAGCTCGCTGCCCACCACCCCCAGATCGCCGGTATACACCCCGTCGTAGTCGGCGGGGCGGCACCGGTTGTCCGCAAAGAAGCGGCAGAGCGTTTCCGCGGCGGCGGGGGCCATCGCCCCGCCCATGTTGGTGCCGTCCCGCACCGACAGGTCCCGCACCCGGCCAAAGGCCGCCGCCGTCAGCTGCACCTGCCCCGGCCCGGCCTGGGCCGTTACCAGGCAGGCCCCCGCGCCGGTGGCCGTCCACTGGGCGGTGGGGGTGCGCTTGCCCCCGTAGTTCAGCGGGGTGCGGAACTGCCGTTCCGCCGCGCAGAAATGGCTGCTGGTCATGGCCAGGGCCCGGCCCGCCGCGCCGCCCGCCGTCAGACAGGCCGCCAGGCCCAGCGTCTCCGCCATGGTGGAACAGGCCCCGTACACCCCCGCAAAGGGAATGTCCAGGCTTCGAAAGGTATAGGCGGTGGCGGTGCACTGGCTTTGCAGGTCGCCCCCCAGCGCCAGATCCACCTGCGCCGCCCCCAGCCCCGCCTTTTGCAGCACCAGCTCCACGCAATGGCGCTGCAGGGTGCTTTCGGCCTGCTCCCAGGTTTCTTCACCCAGCCGGTTGTCGGTAAACAGCAGGTCGAACCCGACGGCCAGCGGGCCGTCCGCCTCCTTTTTGCCGCCCACCGCCGCCCAGGCCTCCAGACCCGGCGGACGGGTGAACCGCACCGTATCCCCCAGCCGCACTACAGCAGCCACGGACGGATCAGCCACCAGATCACCCCCCATACCGCCGAGGCCAGCAGCCCGTACACCAGCACCGGCCCGGCAATACTGAACATCCGCGCCCCCACGCCGGTCACAAGCCCCTCGCACCGGAACTCGATCGCCGGGCTTACCACCGCGTTGGCAAAGCCGGTGATGGGCACCAGGGTGCCCGCCCCGGCTTTGGACGCCAGCTTCTGGTACCAGCCCAGGCCGGTGAGCACGCCGCTGATCACGATCAGGGTGGCGCTGGTCAGCGCGCCCGCGTCGCTTAAGGTGTGCCCCGCCGCCAGCCAGGCGGTGCGGATGCCCTCTCCCAGCAGGCAGATGCCGCCGCCCACAAAAAATGCCCACAGGCAATCCCGCAGCAGCGGCGAACGGGGACAGGCCTGTTTCAGCAGCCGGGCGTATTGTTCCTTGTCCGGTTTCATGGTATCCCTCCCGGAAAAACTCGATGGGTTCAGTGTGCCCGGGCGGGGGCGGCATTATGCGCCGGACGGGGAACAGAAAAAGCGCGCCCGCAAAGGGCGCGCCGGCGTGTTTATCGGGGAATGTACCACCAGGAGTTGAACTGGTACAGATAGGTGCGGGCCCCTTTGGGCATCTGGGTCAGGGCGTTGAACACGTTGTAGTAGTCGCCCGCGCCCATGCTCAGGGCGATCGCGCCCCAGATCAGCAGAAAAAACAGCCGGGGAAAGGCCATCCCCACCAGATAGGGCACCAGACCGAACACCAGATTGGGCAGCAGGCTCATGAACACAAACCGCGCCCGGGACATATCCTCCGGCCCCACCACAAACAGCATCCCCTGTTTGCGGTAGGTGTACAGGTATACGTCCTGTTTGAAGCAGACCGCATGCAGCAGTTCATGGGGGAACAGAATGGCCATGGACAGCAGCCAGCCCACCGCCAGCTGCCGGAAGCTGTAATAGGCCCCGCCCCGCAAAAACGCCGCCGCCAGCAGAAGGATCATCAGCCCCAGCGCAACACCGTTGGCCAGCAGCGCCAGTTTTTGAGGGTCCTGGGCTTCCTTGAAGGGGACTGCGCCGGGTTTGTGTTCCCCGTGGGGCAGGCTGGCCGGATCGCCGGAAAACCGGCCCATGTAATGCAGCTTCATAGGGATACTCCTTTGTGTTTTGATGGCTTCACTATACCAAAAATCCCGCCCCGGGGCAAGCCGGGACGGGGATGCAGAGCGCAAGTAAAAGGGCCCGCGCAGAATTCCAGTCCGCGCGGGTCTTTTGCATATCCGTAAAATCCCCTATGGCCGGAGTATTCCGGCCATGATTCCGGGGGTATGGGGGAATCGTTGATTCCCCCATATTGGCCTGTTACTCGTTCCTGCCGAACTCACAGAGCCTGAGGTTGGGGTTGTGTTCCATGGCCCAATCAATACTCCAGCTGTTGGTGAACAGCAGCAGCTTGTTGCCCTTCAGATCCTCGATGCGGCGGGTGTCGCTGGTCAGGTCCAGGGTCTTGGGATCGGTCTCCGGGTCGGTGATCCAGCGGATCTGCTCATAGGGCAGGTTCTGCATCCGGATATCCACGTTGTACTCGTTCTTCAGCCGGTACTCCAGCACCTCGAACTGCAGCACGCCTACCACGCCCACGATGACCTCCTCCATGCCGCCGCCCAGGTCGCGGAAGATCTGGATGGCGCCCTCCTGGGCGATCTGCTCCATGCCTTTCACGAACTGCTTGCGCTTCATGGTGTCCACCTGGGTCACACGGGCGAAATGCTCCGGCGCAAAGGTGGGGATACCCTCGAACTGCACCGTCTGCTTGCCGGTGCACAGGGTATCGCCGATGGAGAAGATGCCCGGATCAAACAGGCCCACGATGTCGCCCGCGTAGGCTTCGTCCACGGTGGCCCGGTCCTGGGCCATCAGCTGGGTGGACTGGGCCAGCTTGATCTTCTTGCCGCCCTGTACGTGGGTGACCTCCATGCCGCGCTCGAACTTGCCCGAGCAGATGCGCAGGAAGGCGATGCGGTCCCGATGGGCCTTGTTCATGTTGGCCTGGATCTTGAAGATAAAACCGGAGAACTCATCCCGGTAGGGATCCACCGGGCCGTCCGCGGTGCTGCGGGGCAGGGGAGAGGGGCTCAGCCGCAGGAAATCCCGCAGGAAGGGCTCCACGCCGAAGTTGGTCAGCGCCGACCCGAAGAACACCGGGCTCAGCGCGCCGCGCTGTACCGCGTCCTCGTCAAAATCCATGCCCGCGCCGTCCAGCAGTTCCACGTCGTCGGCCAGCTGGGCGTGCAACGGGGCGGTGATCAGATCGTCCAACTGCGGGTCGCCCAGGGTGGCCTCGATGGTATCCACCATCCGCACGCCGTTGGCACGGCCGTCGCCCTGGAACGCCAGAATATGCTTCGCCGCCCGGTCATACACGCCCTTGAACGCCTTGCCGCAGCCGATGGGCCAGTTCATCGGGTAGGTCTGGATGCCCAGCACCGTCTCGATCTCTTCCATCAGCTCAAAGGGATCCCGGGCTTCCCGGTCCATCTTGTTCACAAAGGTAAAGATGGGGATGTGACGCAGGGTGCAGACCTTGAACAGCTTGATGGTCTGGGCCTCCACGCCCTTGGCCGCGTCGATCACCATGACCGCCGCGTCCGCCGCCATCAGGGTGCGGTAGGTGTCCTCCGAGAAGTCCTGGTGACCGGGGGTGTCCAGAATGTTCACGCAGCGGCCGTCGTATTCAAACTGCAGCACGCTGCTGGTGACCGAGATACCGCGCTGCTTCTCAATCTCCATCCAGTCGCTCACCGCGTGGCGGGCGCTCTGCTTGCCCTTGACGCTGCCGGCCTGCTGGATCGCGCCGCCGTACAGCAGCAGCTTTTCGGTCAGGGTGGTCTTACCGGCGTCCGGGTGGCTGATGATGGCAAAGGTGCGCCGGCGCTGGATTTCTTCGCGCATGGATGGCATGAATTTCCCTCCTGTGTGGTGTAAAAACAGAAAAAAACGCCCGCGACCTGGCGCCGCGGCGGAAAATAGGGCATAACCTTATATAGTATATACGGTTTTTTGGCTCTGCGCAAGGGTTTGCGTGCGGATTGCCGATCTGGGGAGACAACGTCTCCCCAGACCCCGGAAACAGAGGGCCGAATACTCGGCCCTCGGGATAAAACAAAAGCAAGGCCTGCGCCGAACCAAAATGGTTTGCGCGGGCCTTAATTCTGTACTATTCCCCATGGCCGAATTGTTTCGGCCATGATTTCCGGGGGTCTGGGGGAATCGTTGATTCCCCCAGATCAGCCTTTGCGGCGCAGCTGTTCCAGATACGCGGCCAGCTCGTCGATGTCCGTGTCCGAGAGGGCGTGGGTCTCGGCCAGGGCGGCCACCAGGTTGCGGGCGCTGCCGCCGAACATCCGGCCCAGCGCCGACCGGCTTTCCACCGGCAGGTATTCCTGCCGGGTCACCTGGGCGGCGTACAGATAGCCCTTGCCCTGCTTTTGGCGGCTCACAAACCCTTTGTTCTCCAGCCGGGCCAGCAGCGCCAGCAGGGTGGTGCTGGTCCAGCTTTTGCGGGCCAGCCGCGCTTCCAGCTGAGGCCGGGTCAGCGGTTCGCCGGCTGCCCACAACTCCTTCATGATCTCCAGCTCCGCGTCCGGCAGCCGCTTGATGTTGTCGTTATTGTTCATAGTTCCGATACTCCCAATTCCAACTTTCGCCCCAGTCCCGGCTGTACAGGATCAGAAGCGGACGTTCTTCGCTGCCCATGTTTCGGGCCGTCAGCGCGATGCTGCCCGGGGCCTCCCTATTCAGAATCCCATCGGGCAAAAACTGGGTATCCACCCCGATCGCGCCGCAGGCGTGGGGCTTGTCCCAGACCCCGCCCGGCAGGCTGGCCTCCAGCTCGCGCATATCCAGCCGCTGCCAGCTGCGGCCTCCGTCGGTGGTGCGCAGCACATTGAAATGTCCGTCGTCGTATCCGTACCTCGATGAGTGCGCGCACAAAAAGCCCACGTTTTCGTTCAGAAAGGCAAAGGGGGTGCAAAGATCAACCGACATCGCCGCACCTTCCGCCAGGTCGGTACCGTCGCCGCTGTACATCCGCTCCCAGCTGGCGCCGCCGTCAAGGGTGCGCAGCAGCAGGAACTCCTTCGAATCCGCATAGGCCCGGCCGTTTTCGTTCCGGTACTCATACTGGCCCCAGCAGGCCAGGAAACCCACTTCCGGGTTCACGAACTGATAGTGCACCGGGCTCACGGTGGATTGGCCTTCGCCCAGTTCGGCCCAGCCGCTCACCTCCGCCTGCTCCGTCAGCCAATCGGACAGGTCCAGCGGGGTGGCGGTCCAGTGTTCGCCCCCGTCGGATGTATTCCAAAGGGTCAGCACCGGAGAGGTGGTTACTTCTGCCAAATCCTCACCATAGCGAAACTGTACCAGCCCCGCATACAGCAGGCCGGGAGCGGCATATCCCACCCAACGGGGCGTCCGTTCTGCTTCGGACAAAGGCAGGGTGTCCACGATCTCCGCATAGCTTTCTGTGGGAAGATGCCCGTAATACACCGCCGGCCAGACCTCCCGGTCGCCCGCCAGGTCCGGCGTAGGTTCGGGGGTCGGCTCGGGCCGGGCGGCAGGGGCCGGGGTGCTGGCCGGCTGTTCGCCGGCCGGTTCGCCGCAGGCCACCAGTACACCCAGCGCGCAGCCCGCCAGGCAGACGAGCGCCAGGGCCGCGGCACCCCGGCGTTTCGGGGCCGCGTCCCACAGACGGGCCAGCCGGGTTTTCATCTCCCGTTTGGAGAACACAAACCCGCCGGTCAGGGCCGGTACCCGCCCCCGGCCTGCCGCCCGCAGCAGCGCGCCGCCATAAGCCGCCCGGCAGTCTGTGCCCAGCGCCCGCAGGGCCGCCGCGTCGCAGGCGTATTCCATCTCCCGTGCGGCCCGGCGCAGGGTCAGCCGCACCAGCGGATTGTACCAGTGCAGCGCCCGCACCAGGGTGAACAACCCCTTGCGGGCCAGGTCATGGCGGCGCAGATGGGCCAGCTCATGGGCCAGCACGCAGGGCGCGTCCGCACCGGGCTGTTCCCCCTCCGGCACCAGCAGCACCGGGCGGGCAAAGCCGGTCACCAGCGGGCCGTCCACCGGGCCGGCCAGCACCCGCACCCGGCGGCCTACCGGCTGGCGGGCCATCGCCGCGTTCAGGGCGGTTTGCCAGCTGTCCGGCGCGGGCAGGCTGCGCCGCAGGGTGTGCCGCCGCCAGACCCCGTAACTCAGCCACTGCCAGGCAAGGCTGCCTGCCGCCCCGGTCAGCCAGACCAGCGCCAGCGCGTCCAACGGAGCGGGCAGGACAGGGGAGGGGTCGGACGGCCCGGCGGCGCTTTGCCCGCCGGGGGCGGCGGTTTCGCCGCCGGTCTGGGGCAAGGCCGGGCTTTGCGGCGGGAAAACCGGCTGCGCTTGGGCGGGGGACGCCTCCAGCAGCACGGCGGGCGGGGTCAGCCGCACCGGCGCGGGGGCCGCGGCGGGCAGCGCAAGACGCAGCGGCAGCACCAGCAGAATGGCCAGCGCCAGCCAGGCCCGGCACAGCCAGGCCGGGCCGTACCGCCGCCGCAGAACACGGGCCGGCGCCGCCAGGGCCAGCCCTGCCGCCCCCAGCAGCACCCCTTGCACCAGATAGGTCAGAAACAGAGTGCGCATACCGGTCGCCTCCTTACATTTGACAAGTGTCGAATGTTCTCTGCTTACATTCTACAACTGTCAAAGGAAGAAGTCAATACATTTCCCGGGAAAGGGGCGTTGTGTATCTGCCGTCATCGAAATAAGCGGCAGAATCAAAAAAGCGAGGCCCACGAAGAACCAACATGGTTTGCGCGTGCCTGTTTCTTTTATGGTATCCCGAGGGCCGGAGTATTCCGGCCCGATTTTCGGGGGTCCGGGTCCGCGAAGCGGCCAAGGCCCCAGTGGGGCCTTGGACCGGCAGCGCGGTCGGCGAAGCCGGGCGGGCGCATCGTTGTTGCGCCCGCAGCGCGGGGGGATATGTTATATCCCCCAGATCAACCCTAACCGCCGGGCCAGCCACTGTTCCCGGGTTAGCCGGTTCACGCGGCTGATCCGCTCCCGGCCCAGCACCTGCACCGGATGGGCGTGGTGGAACACAAACCCCAGCTTTTCCTGCACCCGGCGGGACTTGTCGTTGCCCTCGTGGTAGCCGCACCAGACCGTCCGCATGTTCAGATCCTCGAACGCGTGGCGCAGCAGCTCCGCCGCAGCCTCCGGCATGTACCCCTGACCCCAGTAGGGCTTGCCCAGCCAGTAGCCCAGCTCGCACTCATCCGCCCGGTCGGTCACATCGGTGTTGCCCCGCAGCATCAGCTCCGCCGTGCCGATGGGCTTGTTGGTTTCCTTGATGCACAACGCGTAGCACTCCGGGCCGGACAGGATGCCCCGCAGCACCGCCCGGCTTTCCTCCACACTCTGATGGGGCGCCCAGCCGCAGGCCGGGCCCACGTCCGGGTCCCGGGAATAGAAATACAGATCGTTCACATCGGTTTCCTGCCAGGGCCGCAGCAGCAGCCGTTCGGTGGTCAACAGCATGGGCTTGACCTCCTTTTTCTATATAGTTATACAGGCAGGCGGCGCACCAGCACCGGCAGCGGCGCGCCGGGATGGCCCGGATGCACCGTCACCGTAAACCGGGCCTCGTCCAGCCCGGCCAGCTGCGCCAGCACCGCCTGCTTTTCCTCCTCCTGGGGGCCGTGGCCCGGGCTGTACAGCACCGCCGTCAGCGCGCCGCCCGGCGCCAGCAGTTCCAGCGCCGCCGCCAGCGCCGTCCGGCTGCTGTGGGCCCGGCTCTGTACCCCGTGGTCCGCCCCCGGCAGCCAGCCGAAGTTGAACATCACCCCGTCCGCCGGGGTAAAGCCCTCCCGGTCGGCCAGCCGGGCCAGGCCGGCGTGGTCGGCCTGCACCACCCGGTACCGGGCCGGATCGGCATACCCCGCCGCTGCCAGCCGCGCCCGGGTGGCCTGTACCGCCGCCGGCTGGATATCCAGCGCCAGCACCCGGCCCCCCAGCCCGGCCAGGAACACCGTATCGTGGCCGTTGCCGCAGGTGGCGTCGATGCAGACCGGCGCGGGCTTGTCCGCCAGGGCTTCGGCCAGCGCCCGCTGGGCCCACACCACCCCGTCGCTGACCGGGGCGGGGCGCCGCCACAGCCCGTCCGGCTGGGGGGCAAAGCCCAGCCGGCGGAAAAACCCCGCCGCATCGCCCGGCGCCGCCACCGCCGCCGGATGGCCGGGCTGCCGCAGCACCGCCCGCAGCAGGTACCGGCCGTAGCCCTTGCCCTGCCACGGGGGCAGGATGTACAGCCCGGTCAGCACCCCGGCCTCGGCCCGGGCCCCGCCGATGAGCGCACCGTCCTTTTCCAGCGCCCAGACCGCCCGCCCCGGGGCGGGGGCCCAGGCTTCCGGACAGGCCGCGCCGCCCACAGCACGGGCTTCGCCCGCGGCCAGAAAGGCCGATTGTTCCCGGTCCGGCACCAAAAGCTGCATTCTCCGTTGCCCCTTTCACATAAATGTGGTATCGTATGTGTGTCTATTATACCAGCCATGGCCCCGGTTTCACATCTTTTTCACCCGGAAAGGATGGGTTTTTCACAATTTACGGGTATACTGAGGGCACAGGTTAAGAGAAAAGCCCCCGATTGGGGGCAGCCGATAGAAAGAAAGGAAGATCCTTATGGAAAACAAATGGGAGTATGATTATTCTTCTCTGTATACCTCCGGCGGCGGCACCCCCCCGCAGGAACCCCCTGTACAGCCCGCCTTTACCCCCGCGCCGGATCAGCCCCCGGTGCAGGATATGAAGCCCGCCAAGAAAAAGCGGGACATTGCCCGGCGCATCCTGACCGGCGCGCTGGCGCTGGTAGTGGCCGCGGGCGTGGGCTTCGGCGGCGGCTGGGCCGGGTACATGACCGCCAGCCAGGTCGCGGGCGCGGACAGCAGCTCCAGCGGTGTGGTGCTGGGCGGCAGCCATTCCACGGTGGAACCCGCCGGTGACAGCGGCGCGTCGGCCCTGAGCAAGGTGGACGTGTCCAGCCTGGTGGAGCCCAGCGTGGTGGTCATCACCACCGAGCAGGTGGTCATGAGCGGCGGCTTCTTCGGCCAGTACGTGGAGAGCGGCGCCGGCAGCGGCGTGGTCATGACCCAGGACGGCTACATCATCACCAACAACCACGTGGTGGAAGGCGCCAGCAGCATCAAGGTGACCCTGTATGACGGCACCGAGTACACCGCCACCCTGGTGGGCGCGGACTCCCAGACCGACATCGCGGTGATCAAGGTGGAGGCCGAGGGCCTGGTGCCCGCGGTGCTGGGCGACAGCGATACCCTGGCCGTGGGCCAGGAAGTGCTGGCTGTGGGCAACCCGCTGGGTACCCTGGGCGGCACCGTGACCAACGGCATCGTCTCGGCGCTGAACCGCAGCATCAACGTGGAAGGCCAGACCATGACCCTGATCCAGCACAGCGCCCAGGTCAGCCCCGGCAACAGCGGCGGCGGCCTGTTCAACATGAACGGCGAGCTGGTGGGCATCGTGAACGCCAAGTCCGGCGACAGTGAGGCCGAGGGCATCGGCTTTGCCATCCCGGTGAACACCGCCAAAGAGGTGGCCCAGGAACTGATCAGCAACGGCTATGTGACCGGCCGGCCCGCCCTGGGCGTGAGCGTTATCAGCGGTGACACCGCCATGCAGTACTTCGGCACCAGCGGCGTGTACATCGTGGAGGTCGTGGAAGGCGGCGGCGCCGCCAATGCGGGCCTGCAGTACGGCGACCGCATCGTGAGCATGGACGGCACCCTGGTGGAGACCACCGACGAACTGACCGACGCGCTGAGCGCCTACTCCGCCGGGGACACGGTGGAACTGCAGGTAGCCCGCAAGGGCCAGCTGTTCACCGTGCAGGTGACCCTGGGCGAGAAGAGCGCCAGCTAAAAAAGCTTGACCTTTCCCCGCGGGGGAGGTATACTGACAACATAAACAAGGACGTTCCTGCCCGAAACCGGGCGGGAAACGTCCTTGTTTTTCTTTTAACCAGTTTTGATGATCATTTCGACGGTTTTGCCCGGATGGGCATGGGCAATGTGCACAAAAAATATCGTCAGGGGGGATAAGAAAGATACCCCTTTCCGATGCTGGGCAGAATTGCTATAATGGAATCAACAAAGGCCCCCGTTTTGGGGCATAAAATCCAAAAAGGAGTGGATCAACGCGTGAAAGCAAAGAAAAAGAGCGTGGTCGACCGCATCCCCAATTGGGCATGGCTGTTGATCTCGCTGGCGGTGGCCCTGCTGGTCTGGACCGCCTTGTCCTTCGGCGAAAAGACCGGTCGGTCCTTCTGCCATCCCTGGGAGATCCCCGGGATTTTCGTAACCGTCGCTTTTGAACGCGGCATCCTGCTGAGCGATATCGCCAGCAGCCTGCTCACGGTAGTGGCGGGTTATCTGATCGGTTTTGTCATTGCGCTGCCTCTGGCCATCCTGATGGCCTGGTACCGGCCGGTTCGCTATGTGGTGCAGCCCTGGATCCAGTTCATCCGGAACATCCCGCCCCTGGCCTACGTGCCCCTGATCGTGCTGATGCTGGGCGTCGGCCGGCAGCCCCAGATCACCGTTATCACCATCTCCACCACCCTGATCATGAGCATCACCATCTACCAGGGCGTGGTCAACATCGACGAGACCCTCATCAAGGCCGCCCGCGTGCTGGGCGCCAAGGATAAGGACGTGTTCGTCCGGGTCATTGCCCCGGCCAGCCTGCCCTTCATCCTCACCGCCGCCCGTCTGGGCGCCTCCACCGCCCTGACCACCCTGATCGCCGCCGAATCCGTGGGCAGCGGCCTGGGCCTGGGCATGCGCATCCGGGCTTTCAACTCCAACTATGAGCCCGGCCCCATGCTGCTGTACATCATCATCATCGGCATCATCGGCCTCATCATCGAGAAACTCATCAAATTTGTGGAAAGGAAGCTGACAGGATGGCAGGAGAAGCGAGAGATCTGAAGACCGATACCCGCCCGGTGAAGGTCAAGATCGAGAACGTTGTCAAGAAGTTTGACGGCCGCAACGGCGAGATGATCGCTTTGAACGGCGTCAGCCTGGATATTCACGAGAACGAGTTCATCACGGTGGTGGGCCCCTCCGGCTGCGGCAAGTCCACCCTGCTCAACATCATCGCGGGCCTGCTGCCCGCCACCAGCGGCCGGGTTCTGTGCAACGGCAAAGAGGTCACCGGCGTGGGCACCGAGCGCGGCGTTGTGTTCCAGCAGTACGCGCTGTTCCCCTGGCTGACCGTGCAGAAAAACGTGGAATTCGCCCTGAACATGCGGGGCGTCAAGGGCAAGCAGGCCCAGGAAGAAGCCATGCAGTACCTGGAGATGGTGGATCTGGCCAAGTTTGCCAACCACTATCCCAAGGAGCTGTCCGGCGGTATGAAACAGCGTGTGGCCATCGCCCGCGCCTACGCCGCCGACCCGGAAGTGCTGCTGATGGACGAACCCTTCGGCGCGCTGGACGCCCAGACCCGTACCCAGCTGCAGACCGAGCTGCTGGAGACCTGGGAGAAGAAGCAGAAGACCTGCTTCTTCATCACCCACGACGTGGATGAGGCCATCGTGCTGGGCCAGCGCTGCATCATCATGAGCGCCCGCCCCGGCCGCATCAAGGACATCGTGGACATCGACATCCCGTACCCCCGCGACCAGGAGACCAAGCTCAGCCCCCGGTTCATGGAACTGAAGAACCACATCTGGGGCGAAGTTTACAAGGAGTACCTGGAGGTGCGCAAGTAAGCGCATACCCGCAACCGAACCTGACGGCGCGGCGCGCCGTGCAGATACGAGAGTGAAATCAACAACACATTAAGGAGGAAACCAACCATGAAAAAGATTCTTGCTCTGGTGCTGGTTCTGGCCCTGGCGCTGACCCTGGCTGCCTGCGGCGGCAACGGCGCTTCCAGCAGCACCCCCGCGGCCGGCGGCTCTTCCGCGGCCGGCAGCAGCACCCCCGCTTCCGAGCCCGCCGGTGATCCCGACGTGGTGAATGTGGCCTACATGGCCAACTACTCCAGCCTCGTTGAGGTCTGCACCGCCATGAACAAGGGCTACTTTGCCGACGAGAACATCGAGGTCAAGCTGACCGCTTTCCAGGACGGCCCCACCATCATCGCCGCCATGGAGAACGGCTCCATTGACATCGGCTACATCGGTTCCGGCGCTCACAAGCTGGCCATCAACGGTCAGTGCAAGATCTTCTGCTTTGCCCACTGCGGCAACGGCGACGCGGTCATGGGCCTGAAGAGCAAGGGCGTGGAGACCGCTGCCGACCTGAAGGGCAAGGTCATCGGCTACGCCCCCGGCACCTCTTCCGAAGCCATCCTGAAGAAGGTTCTGGCGGAGGCCGGCCTGGCGGAGAGCGACGTGAACCTGATGAGCATGGACGCCGACGGCATCGTGACCGCCATGATCGGCGGCAGCCTGGACGCGGCCGCTCTGTGGAGCCCCTCCACCCTGAAGGTGGAAGAGCAGCTGGGCGACGACGTGGTCACCCTGGCTGACAACATGACCTACGCCGAGGAGAGCGCCTCCATCAGCAGCTGGATCGTGATGCCCAAGTTCGCCGAGGAGAACCATGACCTGCTGGTGCGCTTCACCCGCGCCCTGTACAAGGCCAAGGATTACCGCGCCGACATGACCCATGCCGAGGAGATCAGCGAGTACATCGCCAAGGAGACCGGCCTGGATAAGGAGACCGTCTACGCCCAGCGCGGCGACGCCGAATGGCTGACCAGCGAGGAGATGCTGGCCCAGATCGAGGACGGCACCCTGGCCAAGCTGTACCAGAGCCAGCAGGACGGCTTCATCGCCACCGGCGACGTGGCGGCCACTGTGCCCCTGGAGGACTACATCCTGTGGGATGTGATGGAAGAGGCCGCTGCGTAACGGGCCTTTTCCCCAAAAACAAACAACACCCTCTTTGATTCACTCCGGATCGGGCGGGCGGCCGAAAGGTCGCCCGCCTTATCCGGTTTTGCTGTGCCTATGGTTTGCCGGATAAAAGTGTGTTACAATAGAAAAAATGCATCGGCGCGAAAGGGGGCTGCTGTATGCCGCTGATCCTGGTATCGGTGCTGTTTGCCGTGTCGCTGGTGCTGCTGGCGCTGCGCCGCGGCCGGGAAGAACAGCTGGTCTGCGCCATGTTCGGCAGCCTGGTGATCTACTGGCTGGGCATCCTGATGTTCATCGCCAAGCGGGGCGGCACCGACGGCGTGCTGGAATCGCTGCTGTTTGTCTGCGCGCCCCTGAAAAACGCGCTGCGCTACGCCAGCCTGACCCTGGGCGCCCAGGGCTTTATTGTGGCGGTGGGGCGGTATCTGTTTCCGCCGCTGCTGCTTACCCTGGCGATCCGCCATTCCATGAATCCGGGCATGGGCCCGGTGCGGGGCCGGGTGCTGGCCGTCTGGCCGCTTCCCCTGCTCACCCTGATCATCTACGAGCCCGCTGTCTTTTACGCCCTGGCCGGCGGCCGGCCGGAGGTGCAGTGGTTCCTGGTAAATTTCAGCCGCGTCTGGGTGCTGTGTTATGTGGCCGCGGCGGTGGCGCTGCTGCTGTATGAAGCGTTCAGCATCACCATGCGCATCTGCCGCCAGCAGTATATTCCCCAGTGCGCCATGCTGGTGAGCATGGCTGTGCTCTATGCCCTCTACTGCCCCCAGGACCCCGCCCAGATCTACCTGTTCTACCAGAGCGACTATATGTGGTATCTGGGGCTGTGGTACCTGAACCCCCGGCTCTCGCCGCTGCTGTATACGCTGGTGCTTACCGTCAGCGCGGTATCCGGTGCGGTGGGGTTGTGGACCATGTTCCGTTACGCCCAGCTGCGCATCTCGGAAAATATGGACGAGGTCAGCCTGCGCCGCCGGTTCGACGCGGCCAGCATGGGGGCCAGCGTCTTTGCCCACAGCATCAAGAACCAGCTGCTGGCCAACCGGGTGGTGTTCAAGCGGCTGGACGCCGCCCTGGCCCAGCCCCAGCCGGATATGGCCAAGGTGCAGGACTATGTGGACGCACTGAAAGAAACCAACGAAAATCTGCTGATCCGGGTGGGAGAGCTGTACCAGAGCGTCAAGAGCAGCACCATCACCCTGGTGCCGGTGACCCTGGGCGAACTGGCCGCCGACGCGGTGGACCGGACGCACCGCAAACACCCGGACGCGGCGGTGGAGATCACGGTGGACGAGGGCTGCCGGGTGCTGGCCGACCGCTCCCATCTGGCGGCGGCGCTGAGCAACCTGCTGTCCAACGGGTGGGAGGCCACCCTGGCCGCCGGCCGCACCGACCCGGTGCAGCTGATCAGCCACACCGAACGGCTGAACATCGTGCTGGAGGTGCGGGACGCGGGCTGCGGCATCTCCCGCGCCGAGACAAAGCGAATCTTCGAGCCCTTTTATTCCAGCAAGAACTCCAACTACAACTGGGGCATGGGGCTGTATTATGTGCGCTCCATCGTGCGCAGCCATCTGGGCAGCGTGCGGGTGGAGAGCGAGCGGGGCAAGGGTACCCGGTTCTTTGTGATCCTGCCCCGGTTTGAGCACGGCAAACGAAAGGAGAAACGCCCATGAGCATCCGAATCCTGGTAGCCGATGACTTTGAACTGCTGCGGGAGGACATGTGCGAGGTTCTCAGCCTGCAGCCGGATTTTCAGGTGGTGGGCAGCGCCGGCAGCGGCGCCGAGGCGGTGGAGCTGGCCGCCCGGGTGCCCTACGACATCCTGCTCATGGACATTGAGATGGAACAGGTGAACGCCGGCATCCTGGCCGCCGAAAAGATCCGGGACGCCGACCCGGACGCGAAGATCATCTTCCTCACCGCCCACGAGACCGAAAACATGATCACCGTGGCCATGGCCACCGGCGCGGTGGACTATGTGGTCAAGGGCGGCAAGGACGAGGATCTGTTCCGCCATATCCGGCTGGCCTACGAGGGCCGCCCCATGCTGGACCCGGATATCCAGGGCATCGTGATGAAGGAATACAGCCGCCTGCGCCGCAGCGAGTCTAACCTGTTGTTCTTCATCAACAACATTTCCCGGCTGACCCCCACCGAGCGGGAGCTGGTGCGGTGCCTGTTACAGGATATGTCGGTCAAGGACATCGCCGCCCAGCGCTGTGTGGAGCCGGGCACCGTCAAGGCACAGATCAAGAGCCTGCGGGCCAAGTTCGGCTGTTCCCGCACCCACGAGATCGTGGATATGATCCGGGGGCTGAACATCAGCCACCTGTTCTGAATTTCCGTCTAGGAGGTACGCATCATGCCCGACAAAACCGATTGGGAAGCGCTGATGGACGGGGCCTTTGGCCGCCGCAGCCGTTCCGCCGCCGAAACCAGCGCCCGCCGCGACGCCGAACAGGCCCGGCGGGAACTGGAAGAGCTGATGGCCCGGCAGCCCGCCGCCCCCGCCGCGCTGCAGAAAAACGCCGCCCGGCTGGCCGACGCGGCCGCCGACCAGGCCGAGCAGATCCGCCGCCTGGGCGGGGAGATGACCGAGAACCTGCGCCGGGACGGTCTGCTGCCCCAGGAAAAGCCCGCCCCCGCCGCCCCGGACACCGCCTTTGCCGGGCTGGCCGAGCAGCTGGAACAGACGGTGATCGGCCAGCCGGACTTTGTGCGGGCGCTGGTGCGGGCGTTCCGCCGCCCCTTTGTGCTGGGCTACGCCCCCGGCGGGGCCCGCAACACCATCCTGATCTGGGGCGGGGAGGGCACCGGGCGGCATTTTGCCCTGCAAACGCTGGCCGGTCTGCTGGCGGAAAAAGGGGTGCTGGACAGTGCCAACCTGGCCACGATGGACCTGGCCCGCTATCCCGGCCCCGGGCAGGAAAAACTGTTTTTGCAGGATCTGTACGCGGCCCTCACCGCGCCGGGGCAGATTCTGGTTTTTGACCATTACGAGGAGTGCCACCCGGGTTTTCTGAACCTGCTGGCGGGCCTGGTGCAGGAGGGCAAAGCCCCGCTGGCCAGCCGCTATGTGGTGCAGAAAGGCATGCTGGTGGACGCGGGCACCGCCCTGGTGCCGGGGGCGGTGGGGGAGCTCACCGCCCGGGACAAGTATCTGGTATTTTTCAGCCATAAAGGCCCGGACGCGATGGCCGAGCGGTTTGGCGGGCCCTTTGCCGCCGCCCTGGGGGACGTGTGCGCCACCGCGCCCTTTACCCCGGAGAGCCTGCGGGTGCTGGCGGCGGGCCAGCTGAACCGGACGGTGCGCCGGGCCAAAGAGCGGCTGGGGGTGACCCTGACCATGACCGAAGAGGTGCGGGACCTGGCGGCCGGTATGGCCGACGCGGCCCGGGGCGCGGAACCGATCGTGGCTTTCTGCGACCGGGTGTACAAGGCGGTGGGCCAGTACCTGCTGGAACGGGAGCCTCAGCCCGGGCTGACGGTGGCGCTGTCGGTACAGGAGGGGCAGCTGCTGGCGGCCTTTGGCGCCGACGAGCCCCGGCCCCTGCTGGCCGAGGCGGACGAATCCGCCGGGGCGCTGGCCCGGGTGGAGGCGGAACTGGATAAAATCGTGGGTCTGGAAGAGGTCAAGACCTACGTGCGGGGTCTGGCCGACCATGTGCGGGTGCAGCGCCGCCGCAAGGCCCAGGGCCTGCCCGCGGGCAGCCTGACCATGCATATGATCTTTACCGGCAACCCGGGCACCGGCAAAACCACCATCGCCCGGCTGGTAAGCCAGTATCTGAAAGCGGTGGGCGCGCTGCGGGGCGGCCAGCTGGTGGAGGTAAGCCGGGCGGATCTGGTGGGCCGGTATGTGGGCCACACCGCACCCCTGACCGAACAGGTGATCCGCAGCGCCCTGGGCGGCGTGCTGTTTATTGACGAGGCCTACAGCCTGTACCGGGGCAAGGAGGACAGCTTCGGCCTGGAGGCCATCGACACGCTGGTCAAGGGCATGGAGGATCACCGGGACGAGCTGGTGGTGGTGCTGGCGGGTTACAGCCGGGAGATGGCCCAGTTTCTGACCGCCAACTCCGGTCTGGCCAGCCGGTTTGCCCAGACCATCGAGTTCCCGGATTACACCGCCGAGGAACTGCTGAAAATTACGGAATTGCAGGCCACCGGCCGGGGCTACGTGCTGGACGAGGGCTGCAAGGCCCCGCTGCTGGCCTACTATGCCCGCCGTCAGGCGGAGGACGCGGCCAAGGCGGGCAACGGGCGCATGGCCCGCAACACGCTGGAACAGGCCATCCTGAACCAGAGCCGCCGCCTGGTGGCTGACCCGGATGCGCCGCTGGACCGGCTGCTGATCGGGGATTTTGAGCTGGAGGCGTAAGGAGGCGCGGCGGATGGCGAAACTGGAACAGACCTTGAGCGGGAATTTTGACGAGATTCTGGCAAAGATCGAAAGCGGCGTGCTGAACGGCAGCATGTCCGCCACGCTGGAGGATTCCAGCGATTTTACCGGCGGCGGGGCCCGGTGCAGCGTGCGGGTGTTTGAGCGGTACAGCTACGCGGGCGGCAACCGGGTCAGCATGAACGTGACCCTGTTCCAGGCGGGGGATGGGCCGGTGCAGCTGTCGGCCATCACCGCCGGGGGCAGCCAGGCACTGTTCTTCAAGATCAACACCTGGGGCGAGGAAAGTTTCCTGGACACGCTGCGGGCGCTGCTGTGAATCCGGCAAAAACAAAAGCCGAAGGGAAAATCCCTTCGGCTTTGTTTGTTTCAGTTCACGTAAGCGCTCAGGCCTGGGCCTTGTTGGCGCGCTTGGCCATGCGGCTGATCTTGCGGGCCGCGGTGTTCTTGTGCAGCACACCCTTGCTCTTGGCCTTGTCGATCGCGGAAACCGCGGTGCGGATCGCGGCGTCACGGTTCTCGGCGCCGGCCTCGATGGCAGCGTTTGCCTGCTTGGTGACTGTTTTCAGGTTAGACTTAATCGCCTTGTTGTGCAGGGCTTCCTTCTTCGCCTGGACGACCCGGTCCTTCTGCGATTTAATGTTAGGCATTCGTACCACCTCCTTATTCCCCATAACAGTGCATCTTATAATACCACAACGGGCAGGATTCCGCAAGGGTTTTTCCAAAATTTCCGCGAAAAAATTCCGCAAAAATGCCGGTGTGCGGCCGGGTTTTCCACAAATCGTTGGTGAAATGTTGAAAACTTGGCGGGGTGAGGAAAAATTTTCCGCAAAGGGGAATGAAACCGCCCGGCCCGGGCCAGACTGAAAAGCAGGAAAGGCAGGGGAATCCTATGGCAGTATACACGGATATCGCGCCGGAGATCTACCCGCCGGGCCGGGGCCGGGTGCCGGAAGGGGTGCGGTGCACGGTGCATCAGGCGGGGGCGTGCCGCATCACCCGGGTGCGGATCGAGCGGGACGGGCTGGCGCGGCCCGCGGGAAGTTATGTAACGGTGGAGACGCCCCGCGTGGCGGTGCTGGACGATCAGGACGAAAAGCTGACGGCGCTGCTGGCGCGGGAGGTGGCGGAAATGCTGCCGCCGGGGCCGGTGCTGGTGGTGGGGGTCGGAAACCGCCGGGTGACGGCGGACGCGCTGGGGCCCCGGGTAGCGGGGCAGGTGCTGGTGACCCGGGGGCTGGAAACGGTGGCCGCGCCGCTGGGGCTGCGCACCGTGGCCAGCATCGCGCCGGGGCCGGGCGGGGTCACGGGGCTGGCGCTGGCGGGGATCGTGGCGGCGCTGGTGAAGGAGATGGACGCGGCGGCGGTGCTGGCGGTGGACAGCCTGGCCTGTGCCGGGCCGGAACGGCTGGGGCGCAGCGTGCAGCTGGCCGACGCGGGCCTGCGGCCCGCCGGGGATACCGCCCGAAGCCTGACCCGGGACACGGTGGGGGTGCCGGTGGTGGCGCTGGGGATCCCCACCATGATGGACGCGGGGGCGGTGTGTTCCGTGCCCGGCCTGGTGGTCACGCCCCGGGATCTGGACGGCCTGGTGCGCCGGGGCTCCAACCTGCTGGCCCGCGCCGTGAACCGCGCACTCCAGCCCCGCCTGACCCCCGCCGAACTGGGCCGTCTGGTGAGCTGATAAAAGCCAATATGGGGGGATAGAACCTATCCCCCCATACCCCCCGGAAATCGGGGCCAGAATACTCTGGCCCCAGGGATTTGATATTAGTAACAAGGCCCGCGCCAAGTTATTTCTGTTCGCGTGGGCCTTGCTTCATATAAAATCCTCAGGGCCAAAGACATTTGGCCCTGATTTCCGGGGTCTGGGGGCCGGGTCTGCGAAGCAGCCAAAGCCCCAGTGGGGCTTTGGACCGGCAGGGCGGTCGGCGCAGCCGGGCGGGCGCATTCTTGTTGCGCCCGCAGCCCTCGGTGATTCCCCCCAGATTGGCAAACAGGAATAGACCCGCCCCGGGCTGCATACCTTGAAAGTATGCGCTGGGAAGGGAGGCGGGCGAATGGGCCGGTGGGGTGTACGATTGGCGGCGGCGGGGCTTATGGCGGTCACCGCCTGGTGCGGCGTCACGGCAAACGCGCTGCCCCGTCTGGCCGGCTGGGCGGTCACGCTGGGCAGCTGGGGCCGCAACCCCGCCGCCGCCATGGCCGCCGTGCAGCAGCTGGCCGAGGAAAGCCCGGTCGTTTCCGAAACCTCCGCGCCGGAATCCTCCCCCTCGCCGGAACCCCAGCCCTCCGCCGCGCCCACGCCGGCGGCGTCCCCGGCGGCCACGCCGCTGCCGGAAGCCACCCCCGCGCCCGGCCCGGCGGCCACACCTGCCCCCGCGCCCGAGGACGCGGGCAGCATCCGCACCACCTTTTATGAACAGGGCAGCGGCGACGGCTACATTCCCGCCGGTACCGGCAGCATCAAGAACAGCACCTCCCTGGCCGACAGCCAGGTAGCGGACATTATTTCCCGGGGCATGCCCTTCGGCATCGAACTGCACAGCGACGAGCCGCAGGTTCTCATCATGCACACCCACGCCACCGAGACCTACGAATTGGCCGACAACGGCTGGTACGACCCGGACTTCACCTGCCGCAGCACCGACAACGCCGTCAACATGACCGCCGTGGGCGCCGAGATGGTCCGGGTGCTGAACGCCGCCGGCATCAACACCGTGCAGGACACCACTCTGCACGACTATCCCAGCTACAACGGCAGCTACGAGCGCAGCAACGAGACGGTGCGCGGCTGGCTGGAGAAGTACCCCAGCATCAAGGTGGTGCTGGACGTGCACCGGGACGCCATCGAGCAGGAGGACGGCACCCGGCTGAAACCCACCCTGCAAACGGAAGAAGGCCCCGCCGCCCAGGTCATGATCATCTGCGGGGCGGACAACGGCGGCAATATCCCCAACTATGCCCAGAACCTGCGGTTCGCCGCCGCCTGGGAGGCGGCCATGGAGGCCCAGACCCCCGGCCTGACCAGGCCGGTGATGTTCGCCTACCGGTACTACAACCAGGACCTGACCACCGGCAGCCTGCTGATCGAGGTGGGCGGCCACGCCAATACCCTGGACGAGGCGGTGCGGGCCGGGGGCCTGGCCGCCCGGGCGCTGGCCACGCTGCTGGCGGGCACAGCCGGATAAACGGCTTGACAAGCGGGCCCCGCGGGGTGTACAATCGGCAGTATCAAAGGCGATGACCAGACCCGGTACCCCGGAACCCGCAGCCCCCAGAGAGCGCCGCCACGGCTGAAAGCGGCGCGCCTGCACCCGGGAGAAGAACCTCTGCGAGCCGCAAACCCAACCCGGGCGGAAAAAGCGGCCCGGCAGTAGGGGCGACGCAGGCCAGCGTTACGGGCCGCCGGTTCGGTATGGACCGGGCAAAGGGGGCCGCTTTCGGGCGGCAATTTAGGTGGCACCGCGGATCCGGCAGCGATCCGTCCTAAAGCAGGACGGTTTGCTGCCTTTATTTGTATCCGGCCGCCCCCTTTGCGGCCCAAAATCGGAAGGAGAAATCACACTATGGAACGCATCCGCATCCGCGAACTGTTCCGCGCCACCCCCGCCGACGGCGAGACCGTCACCGTCTGCGGCTGGGCCAAAACCGTGCGGGACTCCAAGAGCATCGGCTTTATCGAACTGAGCGACGGCAGCTGCTTCAAGAACCTGCAGGTGGTTTTCCAGGCGGACAAGCTGGAAAACTACAAGGAGGTTGCCAAGGCCGGCGTGGGCACCAGCATGCAGGTGACCGGCCGCATCGTGGTCACCCCCGGCGCCAAGCAGCCCTTTGAGGTCAACGCCGACAGCGTGGCCCTGCTGGACGTCTGCCCGCCCGAATACCCCCTGCAGAAAAAGCGCCACACCCTGGAATACCTGCGCACCATGCCCCATCTGCGCCCCCGCACCAACACCTTCTCGGCGGCGTTCCGGGTACGCAGCGTGGCCGCCTGGGCCATCCACAAGTTCTTCCAGGAACAGGGCTTCGTGTATGTGCACACCCCGCTGATCACCGGCTCCGACTGTGAGGGCGCCGGCGAGATGTTCCGGGTCACCACCCTGGACGTGAACAACCCGCCCCGCACCGAGGACGGCGCGGTGGATTTCAGCCAGGACTTCTTCGGCCGTTCCACCAACCTGACCGTTTCCGGCCAGCTGGAGGCGGAGGCTTTCGCCCTGGCGTTCGGCAGCGTCTACACCTTCGGGCCCACCTTCCGGGCCGAGCACTCCAACACCCCGCGCCACGCCGCCGAGTTCTGGATGATCGAGCCGGAGATGGCCTTTGCCGGCCTGTCCGACTACATGGACAACGCCGAGGCCATGGTCAAGTACGTGGTGAACTTCCTGTTGGAACAGTGCCCCGATGAGCTGGCCTTCTTCAACCAGTTTATCGACAAGGGCCTGCTGGACCGTCTGAACGCCCTGGTCAGCGCCGACTTCGCCCGGGTCAGCTACACCGACGCGGTGGCCCTGCTGGAGCCCCACAACGACCAGTTCCAGTACAAGGTCAGCTGGGGCTGCGATCTGCAGACCGAGCACGAGCGTTTCCTGACCGAGCAGGTGTTCAAGCGCCCGGTGTTCGTGACCGACTACCCCAAGGAGATCAAGAGCTTCTACATGCGGCTCAACGACGACGGCCGCACCGTGGCCGCGGCCGATATGCTGGTGCCCGGCGTGGGCGAGCTGATCGGCGGCAGCCAGCGTGAGGAGCGTCTGGACGTGCTGCTGGCCCGCATGGATGAGCTGGGCCTGGGCCGGGAAGACTACGACTGGTACCTGGATCTGCGCCGCTTCGGCAGCGCGCCCCACGCGGGCTACGGTCTGGGCTTCGAGCGCCTGATCATGTACGTCACCGGCATCGCCAACATCCGGGACGTGCTGCCCTTCCCCCGCACCGCCGGCGGGTTCTGATCCCCCGTATACCAATAAAAAGGCGCACGTTTTCGCAACGTGCGCCTTTTTTAGGAAGCGGGATAACAGGCTGTGCGTGCCGCCCGCTCCCGGGCGATACGGGGGCGGGATAAATGGCCTGCGGAAACTACGGGCGCAACAACGATGCGCCCGTTCCGCTTCGCGGACCGTTTCGCCGGTCCAAAGCCCCACCGGGGCTTTGGCTGTTTCGCAGACCCGGAACCCCGGACCCATCGGGTCCGGGCCCCCGCCCGCCTTCTCGCCCGTCCGCTAGGTAAAGGGGGCGTCTGCGGGCTCATCGGTCCTCTGAGCGGGCCGATTCACCTCGCAGCCGCATCCCCCCACCCCTTACACAGGTCTACCCATTGCGGCTGGCCGTCCGCGCAGGCGGTCAGCTCCTCGCAGGACAGGCGCACCGCGCTGGCGGCGCTGCCCGCCGCCGGGTAGATGGTATCAAACCGCCGCAGCGACTCGTCCAGGAACACCCGCACCCCGGCTTTCAGCGCAAAGGGGCACACCCCGCCCGCCGGATGGCCCACCTTTTCCTCCAGCTGGTCGGCCGGCACCATCTTCGCCTTGGTGTGGAACATCCCCTTGTACTTTGCGTTGTCCACCTTGGCATCCCCGGCGGCCACGATCAGCACGCAGCCCTTTGGCGTTTCAAAGCTCAGGGTCTTGGCGATGTGCGCCTCCTCACAGCCCAGCCGCTGGGCCGCCAGCGCCACCGTGGCGCTGCTCTCGGTAAATTCCTGAACCCGGTCCCCGAATCCCTTTCCGGTCAGGTACGCCCGTACCGCTTCCACCGACATTCCGCATCCCTCCACAGAGAATTTGTATCCGATATACCACCCCGGGGCCCGTTTGTCAATGCCCCGCTGTTTATGAGGTGCCCCTATGCCCGAACTTGCCCCCATCGCCCCGCCGCTGCTGGCCTGGTTTTACGAAAACGGCCGCAAGCTGCCTTTCCGGCAGCATCCCACCCCCTACCGGGTCTGGGTCAGCGAGATCATGCTGCAGCAGACCCGCATGACCGCTGCGCTGCCCTATTACGAGCGGTTTATGGCCGCCCTGCCCACCGTGGCCGATCTGGCCGCTTGTGAGGAGGAGCAGCTGTTCAAGCTGTGGGAGGGGCTGGGCTACTACAGCCGGGCCCGCAACCTGCAGAAAGCCGCCCGCCTTGTCTGCGAACGGTACGGCGGCGAGCTGCCCGACGACTGGGAGGCCCTGCGCGAACTGCCCGGCGTGGGGGACTACACCGCCGGGGCGGTGGCCTCCATCTGCTTCGGCAAGGCCGTGCCCGCCGTGGACGGCAACGTGCTGCGGGTATTCGCCCGGCTGTACAACGATGATTCCCCCATCACCCGCCCGGCGGTCAAACGGGCCTTTACCCGGCGGGTGACGGCCCACCAGCCCCCCGACGCCCCCGGCCCCTACAACGAGGCGCTGATGGAACTGGGCGCGCTGGTTTGCGTCCCCGGCAACCCGGACTGCGCCGCCTGCCCGCTGGCGGATATCTGCCGGGGCCGGGCCGCGGGCAATCCGGGCCATCTGCCCTGCAAGCCCCCGAAAAAGCCCCGCCCCGCCCAGCCGGTAACGGTGGCGCTGATCGCCGGGCCGGACGGCTGGCTGCTGCAGCGCCGGGGCGAGGGCGGTCTGCTGGCGGGGCTGTGGCAGCCGCCGCTGTGGGACACGGCCCTGGACGAAGCCGCCTTGCGGGAGGCCGTTGCCCGGCTGCTGGGGGCCGACCCCGGCCCGGGCGCACCGGCGGGGCAGGCAAAGCATATATTCAGTCATGTGGAGTGGCATATGACCGGCCGGCGCTTCACCCTGACCCGCCGCCTGCCCGCGCCGGAGGGCTGCGTCTGGGCCACCGCCGCCGACCTGGCCGACACCCGCCCGCTGCCCGGCGCCTTCAAGGCCTGGCGGCGGGTGATGGAAACCGAAAAAATGCCCGCCGGGACGTTGTAATTTTGCCCGCCGGCGGGTATAATAAAGCTAAATCAGAGCCGGGCTTTGCCGCCCGGCTGTGAAAAACGAACCAGAGGGGGCCTGCCGCATGACTGTCCGTGATCTGGCGATTCTGCCGGTGAAAGCCGCCGACGCCGCCGCGCTGGCCGCGGCCGTCCGGAAAAACGCGAAAGCCCTGCACACCCGCGTCCGGGAGCTGCCGGCGTGGAGAAAGGAGAAGGAGATCGTGATGAAGAAATCCCATTTTGCCGCGGTGCTGCTGTTCCTGGCCGCCGCCGTGGGCGCGCTGACCGCCGGTTACCTCTACATCCGCCGCCGCGAGAAGGAGCTGGATGAGTACGAGAGCCTGCTGTTCAGCGAGGACTTCGACGAGGACGAGGCCCCCGAGGCCGACAAGCCCGCCGAGGAGCCCGCTGCCGAGTAAGCACCTGCACAGACAAAACCGCCGGCCCGTCGGGCCGGCGGTTTTTTGCGGGGCGCTGCGCGCCCCACTCTGCCACTTGTTCGCTCCGGCGCATCTATGGTATAATCATAGAATACAATGGGGGAGAAGGCCCGCGCTCTTTACGCGGCGGCCCGCCCCCCGCCCGGCAAGGAGGTGCGCGGCATGAAAAAAATCCTCACCTGGCTTACCATGGTGGCCCTGTTTGTGGTGCTGGTGGTAGGGGGCACGGTGGGCTTTCTCTACAGCCGCACCACCGCCGCCTACCTGCCCGCCCAGGGCGCGAGTTTTGCCGGGCAGTCCCTCACCGTAAACGGCTACAGCTGGGGCGTGCCGGTGCTGGGCGGGGTGGTCTGGCGCACCTTCCAGCAGAGCGTCACCGCCGACGTGCAGGATCTGGGCACCATTGACCAGGTTACCCCCGCCGTGGTGCTGGCCGACGGCCTGGACCCGGCGGGCAGCTTCCTGGTGCTTACCGCCGCGGACGGCACCCAGGTCTACAATGGGCCGGTGTCCGGCCTTGCCAGTGTGCGGCTGCCCGCCAACGGGGACTACCAGGGCCTGCTTACCGCCGGGCGGGTGATGGGCGGCAAGCCCGCCAAGCCCGCGGGCTTTTACCGGTACCGGTTCCGGTTCACCCTGGCCGCCCAGCCCACCCTGACCCTCTCGGATGACACCATCACCCGGGGCGAGGTGTGCGCGGTCTACATAAGCAACATCCTGGACGCGGGCGTGGCCCCGTCCATCGACTGCGAACTGGGCAGCGTCTGGCTGGCCCCGGTGGAGGGCGGCTGGCTGGGCTTTATCCCCGCCGCCTACAACGCCGAGGCCGGGGATCACGCCCTGACCGTCACGGTGGGCAGCTTTGTGCTGGAGGACACCGTCACGGTGCAGCACCGGGACTTTGCCAAGGTCTACACCACCGGTGCCGATCCGGACGAGCCCGCCGGGGCCAGCGCGGAATTCCGGGAAAAGATCTGGCCGCTCTACACCACCGGCGCGGGGGAAATCCGCTGGAACGGGGCCTTTGCCCAGCCGGTGGAGGGGGACGTGAGCCTGGATTTCGGCGTGTTTGAGTACAAGAACGGCAGCCAGCAGGCGGTGCGCAGCACCGGCGTGGAATGGGCCGCCGCCGAGGGCGCCCAGGTCGTCAGCCCGGCCGCCGGCACGGTGGCCTTTGCGGGCAAGCTGCTGCTGACCGGCAACACGGTGGTCATCGACCATGGCTGCGGGGTCAAGAGTTATCTGTACCGGCTGGGTTCCCTGACGGTGGAAACCGGCGCGGCGGTGGAGCGCGGCGCGGCGGTAGGCACCGCCGGCAGCGACCTGCTCAAATACGAGCTGAAGATCGGCAACAAGAGCATTGATCCCTGGATGGCCATCCGGGGGCAGGGCGGGCTGTTCTACAACCCGGCCTGAGCGCAGACCGCCGCCCGGCGCGGGCGGCAAGGAGGGATCGTTTCGTGAGCGAACAGGAGCAGAGCCTGCTGGAACAGCAGGAGGAACAGGAAGAGGAAACCGCTGCCCGGCCCTGGTGGGGTACCCTGCTGGTATGGCTGGGCATGGTGGTGCTGATCGTGGCGCTGATCGTGGGCGGCGTGGTGCTGGTAATGTACCGGGCCGTCACCGAGGAGGCCCTGCCCGACCGCACCGTCACCTTTGCGGGCCAGACCCTGTCGGCTGCCCAGTGGGACTGGCAGGTGCCGGTGGCCGGGTTTATCAAGCGCAGCTTTTCGGGCACAAACCCGGAGGCGGACGGCGCGGTGCTGGCGGATGTGCAGGTAAGCGATCCCCAGCTGACCCTGCCCAAGGGCATGGACGCCAAAATCACCCTGACCGGCGCCGACGGTTCGGTGCTGTTTGAGGGCGGCGGGGAACAGTTTGCCAGCTACCGCTTTGCCGCCGACGGGGACTATACCCTGGCCATCACCGTGACCCAGCCCGCCGCCCAGGTGGGGCAGGGGGTCACCGGGGAGGATGTGTACCGGGTATCCTTTACCATGAACGCCGAGCCTCAGGTGGAATTGAGCGGCGAATCGGTGGTGCAGGGCGGTGTGCTGGGCATCCGGGTGACCGGTGTGCTGGGCGATGTGCCCCCCAGCCTGACCACCGACCTGGGCGAAGCGGTCTTTATCAAGTACAACGGCGCCTGGCTGGCCTATCTGGGTGTTCCGGGCGACTGCCCCGGCGGCGAGTATGTGCTGCATATCCGTTCCGGCGAGTATGAACTGACCCCCACCGTGCGGGTCTACGGCCGCGAGGTGCGGGAACTGGATACCTACACCGCCGACGGCACCGCCGCCGCCCCTTACATCGGGGCGGTGCCCGCCGCGCTGGACGAGGTCATGGACATTGTGGACCCGGATGTGTACTGGGCCCAGGACGGCTTTGTGCAGCCGGTGCAGGGTACCCTGGTGCGGGACTACGACGTGTACGAATACACCGACCGCGTCCAGGCCGACCCGCTGCTCATGGCCACCTATCCGGTGGAACTGCAGGCGGTGCTGCAGGCCCAGATCGACGCGGCCAACGCCCTGATCACCCCCCGGCACAGCGTCAACGTTACCTTTTCCACCCCCGCGGGCAGCACCGTGGTCAGCCCCGCGGCGGGCCGGGTGGTCTACACCGGTACCCTCAGCAGCACCGGCCGCACCCTGGTCATCGAGCACGGCGGCGGGCTCAAGAGCCTGTTCTATCTGCTGGGCAGCATCAAGGTCAGCGAGGGCGACTACGTCACCCAGGGCCAGGCCGTGGCCACCACCCAGGGGCACGTGGTCTGCGATATGCGGCTGGGCGGCGCGGCGCTGGACCCCTGGAGCGTCTGGCGCAACGTGAACCCGGGCGTTCTGTTCCGGTAAATCTTTCGGGAAAACCACGCCCCCGCGCGTGGTTTTCCGTCTTTTCCGGCAAGGAGGAAATTGCCATGTCAATGGATCTTTCGGCCACCGTCTGCGCCCTGGCCACCCCGCCGGGGGTGGGGGGCATCGCGGTGGTACGCATCAGCGGCCCCCAGGCCTACCCGATCGCGGAAACGGTGTTCCGCCCGGCCAACCCCGCCCGCAAACTGAGCCAGGCCAAGGGCTATACCGCCCTGTTCGGCCACAGCCTGCGGCCGGACGGTTCGGTGCTGGACGAGACGGTGGCCCTGTGCTTCCGCGCGCCCCGCAGCTACACCGGCGAGGATGTGGTGGAGCTGAGCTGCCACGGGGGCAGCGCCATGGCCGAGGGGCTGGTGCAGGCCTGCCTGGCGGCGGGCGCCCGGCCCGCCGGGGCGGGGGAGTTCACCCGCCGCGCCTTTGAAAACGGCCGTATCAGCCTGACCCAGGCCGAGGCGGTGATGGACGCTATCCAGGCCGCCGGGCGGCAGGGCGCGGCGCTGGCCGCGGCCAGCCTGGACGGGGCGGTGGCCCGGCGGATCGGGGCGATCCGGGAGGATCTGACCGCCCTGGCCGCCCATCTGGCCGCCTGGGTGGATTTCCCCGAGGAGGACGTGCCCGCTCTGGAGCCGGCCGCCCTGACCGCCACCCTGACCGGCTGCCGGGATAAGATCCAGACCATGATCGACCAGTGGGGCGCGGGGGCGGTGGCCCTGGGCGGGGTGGATACCGCCATCGTGGGCCGGCCCAACGTGGGCAAAAGTACCCTGCTGAACCTGCTGGCGGGGTTTGAGCGGGCTATCGTGACCCCGGTGGCCGGCACCACCCGGGACGTGGTGCAGCAGACGGTGCAGCTGGGCAGCGTGCGGCTGAACCTGAGCGACACCGCCGGTCTGCGGGAAACCGCCGACGCAGTGGAGGCGGAGGGCATCCGCCGCAGCTACAAGGCGCTGGACGCCGCCGGGCTGGTGCTGGCGGTGTTTGACGCCAGCGAACCCGCCACCGACGAGGATGCCCGGCTGGCGCAGCTGTGCCGGGGCCGTCCGGCGCTGGCGCTGGTGAACAAGCAGGACGCCGGGGCGCAGGTATTTGACGAATCGGTGCTGGAGGGGTGCTTCTCCGATGTGATGCACCTGTCCGCCAGAGACCCGGCCAGCCTGCAGCTGCTGGCGGGCCGGGTGGAGACCCTGCTGGGGGTGGCCAACCTGGACCCCTCGGCGGGCTGTTTGAGCGGGCAGCGTCAGCTGGCCGCCGCCACCGCCGCCCGCAACGCGCTGGAGGACGCGCTGGCCGCCGGGCAGCAGGGCTTCGGCCTGGACGCGGTGGGCGTCTGCGTGGACGAGGCGCTGCAGGCGCTGTATGAACTGACCGGCGAAGCTGCCGACGAAGCGGTGATTGAGGAAGTGTTCAGCCGCTTCTGTGTGGGAAAGTAAGAGGAGAGAAAAACAGTGATCCATCTGGGAGATTTTGACGTGATCGTGATCGGCGCGGGCCACGCCGGCATCGAGGCCGCCCACGCGGCGGCGGTGCTGGGCGCGCACACCGGGCTGTTTACCCTGAGCCTGGACGGCATCGGCAACATGCCCTGCAACCCCAGCATCGGCGGCACCGCCAAGGGCCATCTGGTGCGGGAGGTGGACGCGCTGGGCGGCGTGATGGGTCTGGCGGCGGACGCCACCTATCTGCAGAGCCGGATGCTCAACCGGGGCAAGGGCCCGGCGGTGCACAGCCTGCGGGTGCAGACCGACCGGCGGCGCTACCACGACTATATGAAGCTGTTTCTGGAGCGCACGCCGGGCCTTGCACTGAAACAGGCGGAGGTGACCGATATCCTGGCCGAAAACGGCCGGGTCACCGGGGTGCGCACCCGTCTGGACGGGTATTACGGGGCAAAGTGCGTGGTGATCGCCACCGGCACCAACCTGGGCGGCAAGATCTTTGTGGGCGGGGCGGATTACCCCAGCGGGCCGGACGGCCAGCACGCCGCCACCGCCCTGACCGAGAGCCTGAAAGCCCTGGGCCTGCCGCTGCGCCGGTTCAAGACCGGCACCCCGGCCCGGGTGCACCGGCGCAGCATTGATTTTGACAAGCTGGAGTGCCAGCCCGGCGACCCGGACGAGCTGCTGCAGCCCTTCAGTTTTCTGACCCGCACCCCCATGCGGAACAAGGTGGCCTGCCACATTGCCTGGACCAACCCGGAGACCCACCGGATCATCCGGGAAAACCTGCACCGCAGCCCGCTGTACGGCGGCAAGATCGAGGGCATCGGGCCCCGGTACTGCCCCTCCATTGAGGACAAGGTGGTGCGGTTTGCGGAAAAGGACCGGCACCAGATCTTTGTGGAACCCTGCGGCGAGGACACCGACGAGATGTACCTGCAGGGCATGAGCAGCAGCCTGCCGGAGGATGTGCAGGTGGCCATGTACCGCAGCATCGTGGGGTTTGAGCGGCTGGAGATCATGCGCCCGGCCTACGCCATCGAGTACGACTGCATCGACCCCACCGCCCTGGCCGCCACGCTGGAATGCAAGGCGGTGGCCGGGCTGTACGGGGCGGGGCAGTTCAACGGCACCAGCGGCTACGAGGAGGCCGCGGCCCAGGGCCTGCTGGCCGGGCTGAACGCCGCCCGGGCCGCGCTGGGCAAAAGCCAGCTGATCCTGCCCCGGTCCTCCAGTTATCTGGGCACCCTGGTGGACGATCTGGTCACCAAGGGGGTGCTGGACCCCTACCGGATGATGACCAGCCGCAGCGAGTACCGGCTGACCCTGCGCCAGGACAACGCGGACGAGCGTCTGACCCTCATCGGCCGGGAATACGGTCTGGTGGACGATGCCCGCTGGGCGCGGTTTGAGCAGGATATGGCCATCAAAAAGGCGGAGCTGGCCCGGCTGCACGCCACCCGGATCTCCGGCGCGGCGCTGGCCGAACCCTTTGCGGCGGCGGGGCTGGCCCCCGCGTCCCAGGGCGGCGTGGCGGCGGGACTGCTGCTGCGCCCGGGCGTGACCTACGAACTGCTGGCCGGGATCATCGGCCGGGGCGAAGGGGTGGACGCCCGCATGGCGGGCCGCATTGAGACCGAGCTGAAATACGCCGGCTACATCGAGCGGCAGCAGCGGCAGGTGCGGCAGGTGCAGCGGCAGGAGAACACCCCCATCCCGCCGGATTTTGACTACGCGCCCCTCACAGGCCTGCGGCTGGAAGCCCGGGAAAAGCTGGCCCGCATCCGGCCGGTAAGCCTGGGGCAGGCGGCCCGGGTGCCGGGGGTGTCCCCCTCGGACATCGCGGTGCTCAGCGTGGCGCTGCACGCCGCGCGGCGCAAACAGGCAAACGCCGGGCACGGCCCGGACGAAGCATAAAAGGAGTGACAGAGAATGGAATACCGTCGGTTCAAGGATACCCTGTTCATCCGGATGGACAAGGGCGAGGAAATTCTGGAGCAGCTGGAAAAGGTCTGCACCGCCGAGCAGGTCAAACTGGCCCAGGTGAGCGCCATCGGCGCAATCAACGAGTTTACGGTGGGGGTGCTGCGCACCGCCGAAAAGCAGTACAAGGCCAACAGTTTCACCGGCGATCATGAGATCGTCAGCCTGACCGGCACCGTCACCACCAAGGAGGGCGCCTTCTACGCCCACCTGCATCTGGCCGCCGGCGACGAGACCGGCGCCGTGGTGGGCGGCCATTTGAACCGGGCCCTGGTCAGCGCCACCTGCGAGATGGTGGTGCGGGTTGTGGACGGCACCGTCGAGCGCCGTTTCAGCGATGAGATCGGCCTGAACCTGTTCGAGTTCGTGTAAGCCGATCTGGGGGGACAACGTCCCCCCGGCGCTGCGGGCGCAACAACGATGCGCCCGCCCGGCTGCGCCGACCGCACTGCCGGTCCAAGGCCGCACTGCGGCCTTGGCTGCTTTGCAGACCCGGCCCCCGGAAATCAGGGCCGAATATCTTCGGCCCTGGGGATAAATACAAAGCAAGGCCCGCGCAGACCGTTTCCGGTTTGCGCGGGCCTTGTTATATCATTCCCTATGGCCGAAGAAATTCGGCCATGTGTTCCGGGGGGTATGGGGGGATAGGTTCTATCCCCCCATATCAGCCCTTACAGCTCTCCCTTAGCCCGCAGCGCCTGGATCTTGAGCAGGGCGGCGATGGTTTTGCCGTCCACGATGCGGCCGTCCAGGCACATGGCCACGGCCTCGTCCAGGGGCAGGGATTCCGGGGTCAGGAACTCGTCCTCGTCCAGATGCATGGGCACCGGGTGCAGGCCGGTGGCCAGATAGGTATAGATGATCTCGCTGCAGTAGCCCACCGTGGGCCAGATGGGGTGCAGGTCCCGCCAATGGTCGGCGGCCAGGCCCGCTTCCTCGCCCAGCTCCCGCTTGGCGGCCTCCAGCGGGTCTTCGCCCGCTTCCAGCTTGCCGGCGGGCAGCTCCCAGATCTCCTGCCCGAAAGCGTACCGGAACTGCCGCACCAGGTACACCCGGTTATCTTCGGTCAGGGCCGCCACGCAGGCGCCCCCGTGATGATGCACGATCTCCCGGGTGCCCTCGGCCCCGTTTTCCAGGGTCACGGTGTCCCGGGTCACGGTGAATACCCGGCCGCGGAAGATCTCCTCGCTGCCGGTCCGGGTTTCAAAATGCGCCATGGTCAGTCCTCTCCTTTCGCGGCGGCGGCTGTCTCGGCGCACCGGGCCAGCACCCGCACCACCCGGCGGCTGGCTACCCGCTGCACCGTGAACTCCACGCCGCCCCATTCCACCCGGGCGGCTTCGCCCTCGGCGGGAATATGGCCCAGGCGGTCCACCACAAGGCCGCCCACCGTGTCAAACTCCTCGTCCTCGCTGCGCTCCGGCAGGGGCAGATCCAGCGCGTCAAACAGATCCTCCAGATCCAGCGCCGCGTCCACGCTCACGCTGCCGTCCTCGCCGCGGGTCAGGGGTTCTTCCTCGTTGTCGTACTCGTCCTGGATATTGCCTACGATCTCCTCCAGGATATCCTCCATCGTTACCAGGCCGGCGGTGCCGCCGTACTCGTCCACCACAATGGCGATCAGGCATTTCTTGCGCTTGAAGTCCAGCAGCAGCTCCCGGGCGGGGCGGCTTTCCGGCACGAACATCGCCTGGCGCACAAAGGGCTGCACCGGGCTGTCCAGCTCCTCCGGGTGATCCACCAGCCGCAGCAGATCCTTTACATACAGCATCCCCGCCACGTCGTCCAGGCTGCCCTTGTACACCGGCAGCCGGCTGTTGCCGCTTTTCAGCGCCGCCGCCACCGCCTCCCGGCAGCTGTCGGTCAGCTCCACGGCGGTGACCTCGGTGCGGTGGGTCATGATATCCCCCGCGCACACATCGTCCAGATCAAAGATGTTGTTGATCATCCGTTTCTGGCTTTCGTCGATCTCTTCCTCGTCCGCGTCGTCCATGATCTCGAGGAACTCCTCCTCGGTCACACGCTCCTTGCCGCCCAGGCCCGCCGGGGCCAGCAGCCGGTCCAGCCAGGCGGGCAGGGTCAGCTTCTTGGCCAGCACCCAGCCCACCACAAAACATACCAGCCCTGCCGCCAGGGCCGCCAGCAAAATCGTAAGACCATCCGGGTCCATCTGTAGTACTCCCTCCCGCCGGGGATTCCGGCGCTTTAGTGAACTGAGTTATACAACTTGTATTGTAGTAAAAACAAACCCGCCCGTCAAGCGGCGGGCGGGTAAAATCCTTGTGATACAGCGGGGTTTCAGCCCTCTTTCGGCTCGGCGGTCAGGGGCACGCCCAGCCGCTGCAGGTCGGACAGGGTCACCCGGCCGGATTCCAGCGCATCGGCCAGCGGTTCGCGGCTGCCGTCCTCATACAGGGCGGTGACCCCTTCCAGGCTGCCGGTCAGGTAGTAGACGGATTCCTCGTCCTCGCCCACCCGGGTCAGCACCGTATCCACCGGCTCGCCCTCGGCGGGCAGGCCCTCAATGGCGGCCAGCGGGCTGGTGATTGCGTCCGCCGTGACCTGGGACTTTTCGGCGGCGCTTGCCTCGCTGGGGGCCATGGCCATCACCTGGGGCGCGGCGGCGCGGGGTTCGGCGGATTCGCCTTCGCCGGCCGCGTCGTAGGCCGCCGCCGTATTCGGGGCCGCGGCCCCGCCCGACATGCCAAAACCCTCAAAGCCGAGCATCGGGCCGTATTTCATCACCGGGATGGCGATCAGGATCAGGCAGGCCGCCGCGGCCAGCACCCCTTTCCAGGCGCGGCGGGGGCTTTTTACCACCCGCAGCCGGGGCGCCGCCGGGGAGGAGGCCGCCTCCATCGCCGCCCGGGTACGGGCCTTCCAGTCCTCCGAGGCGGTCACCTTGTTCAGGGCGCTGCGGTAGGCGTCTTCCGGTCGGCTCATGGCGTTTGTCCTCCTTCCAGTTGGTCTTTCAGTTTCGCCCGCGCCCGGCTCAGCTGGCTGAGCACCGTGTTCTGGCTGCGGTCCAGCAGGCGGGCGATCTCGGCGGTGGAATACCCCTCAATATAATGCAGGTACACCACCTGCCGGTACTTCATCGGCAGAGCGGCCACCGCCTCCAGCACCCCGCTTTCCTCGGGGGTAAAGGCGGGCAGGGTCTCGTCCAGCCCTTCGGTGCGGCGCTGCCAGGCGCTGCGGAAATGGCTCTTGCACCGGTTGATGGTGGCCCGCAGCAGCCAGGCTTTCTGGTGCTCGGGGCTCTCAAAGGCAGGCTGACGCTGCACCAGGGTCAGAAAGACGTCCTGGGCCATATCCTCGGCGTCGGCCATGTTCTTCACCAGCCCGAAGGCGGTGCGCAGCACCATGTCGCCGTAGTATTCCAGCGCCTGTTCGGGCGTCAGCACCTGGGCCGCCGTCATCGTACCCGCCTTTCCTTCTTGTAGGCTTCTGTCCTGCATACGCACGGACCTCCCGGATTATTGCATCGTTGCGCGGCTTTTTTCGGCCGCTTTTCCTATTGTATCGGGTCAGCCGGGCAAATGCAATCGGCTTTTTGCCCGAAAAGGCTTGCGGCGGCAGGGGGATTGGTTGTACTATAGGGTTGTATAGGCTGTGCCCCCCGACGGGCCGGCCACATATGGATGATAACAAAGGGGGTCCCCATTATGGAACAATCCGAACGCAACGCCCTGCGCCGTGCCGCTGCCCGGCTGCGGCTGGACGTGCTGGAAGAGGTGTTCTCGGCGCAGTCCGGCCATCCGGGCGGCGCGCTGAGCAGCGCCGACATCCTGACCTGGCTGTATAACAAGGAACTGAACCTTGACCCGGCCCAGCCCCGCTGGCCCGACCGGGACCGGTTCGTTTTGAGCAAAGGCCACAGCAGCCCCGGCCTGTACGCGGCGCTGGCCCGGCGCGGGTTCTTTGACCCGGCGCTGCTGCCCACCTTCCG
>CALXAH010000021.1 GCA_944386225.1 uncultured Gemmiger sp. | reverse complement strand
CACGGTTTGCGAACCTTTTTTGTAATTATAGGTGAATATCAGCTTGTCGTCAAATACATAGATGGAGTTGAGGAAGATGTCGATGATCTGCCGCTGGTAGGCCTTGTCGTTGGGGTCCCCGCCCTTGAAGCGGGAGATCCACTGGATGATGTCCTCCCGGCTGTATTGGGGCCGTTCCAGCTCCGCTTGCAGGATGCTGGATTTCAGTTCGGCCCGCAGGTTTTCCAGCTCCTCCAGCCGCTGCCGGGTGCTGCTGGTGAAGATGCCTTGCTGGATGGCGTTGAGCATATTCTCAATGCCCCGCTCGGTGTCGGCCAGCTGACGGCGGAGCAGAGGCAGTGCGCTGTCCTCGGCTCCTTGCAGCGCCACCAGTTCGTCTGCGATTTGGGCAATGAGGTCGTCCTGAAACACCCGCTGGATGGTGTACTGCACCGCCACCCGCTCGATCCAGTCCTTCTTCACGGCCTTTTTGTGGCAGCCCAACCTTCGCTTGGCCCCGGCGCATTTGTAGTAGCGGTGGATGGTGCCGTTGCGGCCCTTGCCGCTCTCGCCAATCATCAGCCGTCCGCAGTGGCCGCAGAACAGCTTGGTGGTCAACAGATATTCTTCCTCGGCCTTTGCCCTGGCCGGGGCGTGCTGATTCTTCTTCATCCGCTCCTGCACCCTTTCAAACAGTTCTTTGGGAATAATGGGCGGCACCGCATCCGGGATGACCACGTCCTTGTAGTGGTACTCGCCGATATACTTCCGGTTTTTCAGCATGGTGTTAAAGCTGCTGTGCCGGAAGGGATATTTCCGGCTGGTGCGAATGCCCCGCTCGTTCAGCGAGCGGATGATGGTCCGCAGATTCTCTCCGTCCGCATACCGCTGGAATACCTCGCGCACCACCGGCGCAGTCAGCGGGTCTATCTTCAGCCGGTGTTCCTCATCCAGCCGATACCCCAGTGGGATGGTGCCACCGTTGCTGCGGGCCTTGAGGGCATTCTCCCGCATCCCACGGTTCACCTTCTGGGCCAGCTCCGCCGAGTAGTATTCCGCCATGCCCTCCAGCATGGATTCCAGGATGATGCCATCCGGGCCGTCAGCAATGCTTTCGGTGGCCGAGACTACCTTCACCCCGTTTTTTCGCAGCAGGGATTTGTAGTGGGCGCTGTCGTACCGGTTGCGGGCGAAACGGTCAAGCTTCCAGACCAGTACCGTATCGAACAGCCCTTTGGCGCTGTCCCGAATCATACGCTGGAACTCCGGGCGGTTGTCCGTCTTGGCGGACAGGGCCCGGTCGATGTAGCTTCGCAATACCAGGATGCCGTTCCGCTCGGCGTATTCCTTGCATTCCCGCAGCTGTCCCTCGATGCTTTCCTCTCGCTGGTTGTCGCTGCTGTATCGGGCGTAGATGACTGCTTTCATTGGCATTCCTCCTTCTGGTCACTTGCGGGGTTTGGGGCGCCGCCCCAAGGTTTGCGTTTGGTGGATATCCAAACGCTATGCTAGCAAAATCAGTCGCGGCAGATGGGACGGCTTTTCAGTTCAACACAGTACCACAGGAACCCGCTGAAAGCTATCACCAATCTGCACAACCTTTTCTGCCGAATCTATGCAAAAGAGTACCGGCTGGGAAGGAATACCCTTCCCAGCACGGCGGGAGTTCTCAACCCTGCTGCTCCCGTTCTTCACGCCACTGCTGCAGGGCGGCTTGTCCTTCGACGCTGGCAAAGTAGGCTCGCATCTGCGGCAACAATGCGCGGGCCAGACTTTCCACCGCCGTTTTGGGCAATCGCTCTGTCTGGTTTGTCTTGATGACCTCGGTGGCAGGCACCCCTCCTTTCCTGTAAGCATATTCCTCTTTCCCAGTCGGTACAGGTGGGTGGTAAGCGATAGCTTGCCACCCCCTATAGTCCCCCTCCACGGAACCGTTTGACCAGAACATTCGTGTTCCCAGCATATCATTCGGGAATTGCAATTTCAAGGATTTTTAGGTATACTGTAAGTAATCATATTTTTGCTGAATTATAATTCCCATAAAATCACAGCATACAGGAGAAGATACACAGGAGGATACATGGAAGGATACACCTTTGTAACCAAGGAACCGCTGCTGGGGCCTGTTGTTCTGGCCCTTCGGGTGGATGTACCGGGCCGGAAAGAACAGCTTTGGCTGGGAGAAGAACAGGATGTGGAGGCTGCCCTGCGAGGAAAAGAGCGTTCGCTGTTTCTGGCCCAGACCCGCCCGCTGGGGGCCTTTTGGTGTGAGTTCGGGCAGACAGCCGCTGAGGGCTGGACGGAGGCCATTTGGGCCCTTTCCGACGCCCTGACGGCGAAGAAACGTTCCCAGCGAGAAGAACGGGAGCAGGCCGCCGCCCAGCTTCTTTCCCAGCAGGCAGAGGGCAGCGGCACCAATGCTGCCGCCTGGTATGCGGCCATTCAGATCTGGGAGATGTATCTGCGCTGCCGCCGGGGTAGGGACAGCCAGCAGGCGGCCCAGGCCTTGCGGGACTATGCCCAGCTGCTAACCCTGCCTTTTGGCCAGTACACCCCGGAGATGGTCCACTGGATCCGGGACAAGCCGGTAATCCCCGTCTGGAACGACCGGCGGGACGGAAAGCTGGAGGTGTGGTATCCCCAGGGGCAAATACTCTTTGAGTGCGCCGTGGTGAAGGAATCTCTGCGGCCCGCTCTCATCTACTACCGCCAGCGCATCCTGGACGCCGGGCTGCTCATGCGCCGGTGCAGTCAGTGCGGGCGCATCTTCTTCGGCCCGGACGCCCGCAGCACCCTGTGCAGCGATCGCTGCCGCAAAGCCAGCCGGAAGGCCGCCAAGCGCCAGTTCGACGGCCGGGCCAAGGGCAAAGACTACGAGCAGGCCTATGACCGGGAGTACATGTTCTGGTACAACCGCATCACCAAACTAAAAAAGGCCGGCGCACCACCCGAACAGATCGGGCAGGCGCAGGCCGCATTGAAGGAGTTCCGTAAGGAAGCCCTGCTTCGTAAACAGCAGGTCAAAGAGAAAAAACTGCCCGCCACCCAGTTCATTAGCTGGATGATCGGGCAGGAAGCAGTGATTGAGGGCCTCTGTGAAGGAATTTAACAGATAGCCTACTGCAGATCATAGACTGCTGTCTGATATTGATACCGAAATCAATGTGTGGTACATTGAAATTAATTCAGTGTTTACGAAAGCAAAAGCATTATGTCTGGTCTATAAAGAGGGTCATCCAGATGAAACAAATTATCATACGAAAGAATCCCATCCCTGCTCTGAATTCCAGAGTTTCTCTTATGGGCTATGAATCCTATGACATTTCTATCCCGTCGCTTGAAAAGGCGGACTCGGTGCTCAAAGAGGCCTTAAACGAAACGGTGCCATTTAAGACTCTTCTTCAAGAATACCGGCAACTCATGGAAGGACAGGAATCCACACTCTTTGGTAGGATGTACCAGCTCAGCGAAACAAGCGGACTAATTATTGACCAGAATATCTACTTATATCACAGTGATACCCGTCCCGTTTGGGTAAACTGGGAAAAGAATCGTTGGGCATATATGAGTGGCAAAAAGTACTTGGGTGATTCTTGGTGGTTTGATGATGAGGAAATTTTGAAAGACATTCAAGAGATGAATCTTATTGCTTTTTTAGAAAAGTATAAAGGCTTCTAAACGTCACGTTGACAGTGCTCATGATGGTAGTGGAAACAATTGAGCCCTAAAAGTTCTTTTCCAATAGGATATAGGGAAATACCCTCAATGTGGGCGAATATGTGTTTTTGATGAGCATTCCAATTGGCCCGTGGCAATGTATGCACTGGAAAACGATTTATGCGTTTTTCTGTTTGTCTTCAGGTCATTAAAGATGCGACTCGGACTAATCTACTCCAAGTCGCATTTTTTCAAACCGTATAAACAACAAATCCGAACCCGTCGCCCACCGGCGCAAGGTTCGGATTTGTCTTGTTTGGTGACCCGTCCGGGAATCGAACCCGGGTTACCGCCGTGAAAGGGCGATGTCTTGACCGCTTGACCAACGGGCCAAAGCTACAGGGTTTTGCTAAAACAGCAAGCTCTTTTTCACCCACTGTTGCGGGCTACCCCCCGAGTGCTTTAGCGAAACCCTGTAAATGGTAGCGGTAACTGGATTCGAACCGGTGACACTTCGGGTATGAACCGAATGCTCTAGCCAACTGAGCTATACCGCCACATCGTTGTGTGCGCCAAGAGCGCCTTATTATTATACGGGACAGGCCGCCGATTTGTCAATAGGTTTTGTGAATCTTTTTTGCGTAAATCCGGCTTTTTTTCGGGATTTTCCGGTGTTTTGGCCCCGCTGTGTCACCTTACCCTGAGTATTGCCCGGCGGCGGGGCGTTTATCCGGCTTTTTTCAAAAAAATACAGGCCGGAACTCTCCGGCCTGTATTGGTAAATTTTGGAAATTTAGTGTTTGGGAACCAGCTTGTCCTTGCCGCCCATGTAGGGACGCAGCACCTCGGGGATCAGCACGGTGCCGTCGGCCTGCAGGTTGTTCTCCAGGAAGGCGATCAGCATACGCGGGGGCGCCACGCAGGTGTTGTTCAGGGTGTGGGGCAGGTAGTTGCGGCCGTCCTCACCCTTGACGCGGATCTTCAGGCGGCGGGCCTGGGCGTCGCCCAGGTTGGAGCAGCTGCACACCTCAAAATACTTCTGCTGACGGGGGCTCCAGGCCTCGATGTCGCAGCTCTTGACCTTCAGGTCGGCCAGGTCGCCGGAGCAGCACTCCAGCTGGCGCACGGGGATATCCAGGCTGCGGAACAGCTCCACGCTGTTATGCCACAGCTTGTCGTACCACTCCATGGATTCCTCGGGCTTGCAGACCACGATCATCTCCTGCTTTTCGAACTGGTGGATGCGGTAGACGCCGCGCTCCTCCAGGCCGTGGGCGCCCTTCTCCTTGCGGAAGCAGGGGCTGTAGCTGGTCAGGGTCTGGGGCAGCTTGGCCTCGGGGATCAGCTGATCCACAAAGCGGCCGATCATGGTGTGCTCGCTGGTACCGATCAGGTAGAGATCCTCGCCCTCGATCTTGTACATCATGGCGTCCATCTCGGGGAAGCTCATAACCCCCTGCACCACGGCGCCGTGCATCATGAAGGGCGGGATCACGTAGGTGAAGCCCTTGTCGATCATGAAATCCCGGGCGTAGCTGAGCACGGCGGACTGCAGACGGGCGATATCCCCCATCAGGTAGTAGAAGCCGTTGCCGGCCACGCGGCGGGCGCTGTCCAGATCGATGCCGTCAAAGCTCTCCATGATCTCGGTGTGGTAGGGAATCTCAAACTCCGGCACCTTGGGCTCGCCGAACCGCTGCACCTCCACGTTGCAGCTGTCGTCCGGGCCGATAGGCACGCTGGGATCGATCATGTTGGGAATGGTCAGCATGATGGAGCGGATCTGCTCCTCCAGCTCGGCCTCCCGGGCCTCCAGCTCCTTCAGGCAGCTGGCCTGGGCGGCCACCTGGGCCTTGACGGCCTCGGCTTCTTCCTTTTTGCCCTGGCCCATCAGCGCGCCAATCTGCTTGGACAGGGTGTTGCGGTTGCCCCGCAGGGTGTTGGCCTCGGTCATGGCGGCACGGTTCTCCGCATCCAGCGCAATCACCTGGTCCACCAGCGGCAGCTTGGCGTCCTGGAACTTCTTGCGGATGTTTTCCTTGACCAGTTCCGGGTTTTCCCGGACAAATCGAATATCCAGCATGGTTTTGTATCCCCTTTTTTTGTGTTCTCAGCCGTTTGGCTGTTCCTTGTTGTACTGTCCCAGCAGGTTGGCGAAGGCCTTCAGCTGGTCATCGGAGTAAAAATGCAGGGTCAGCGACCCTTTTCCGTCCTTGTAATCCACCTTGACCTCGTTGCCCAGCACCTCCCGCAGGCTTACCTCCACCTCGGTGGGCAGGGCGGGCCGCAGAACAACCGGCTTTTCCACCGGCGGACGGGCCAACCGGCGGCAGAGTGCCTCGGTCTGGCGCACGTTCAGCTGCTGCGCCACCACCTGACTGGCCGCCTGGCACTGCAGTTCCTCGCCGGGCAGCCCCAGAATCGCCTTGGCGTGGCCCGCGGTCAGGGCTTCCTGCCGCAGCAGTTCCAGCACCGGGGCGGGCAGGGCCAGCAGACGCAGGCTGTTGGCGATGGCGCTGCGGCTTTTGGCCAGTTTTTTGGCCACTTCTTCCTGGGTCAGGCCGCAGCGGTCCATCAGCTGCCGGAAGCCCATGGCCTCCTCCACCGGGTCCAGATCCTCCCGCTGCAGGTTCTCGATCAGGGCCAGTTCCATGGCCTGCTGGTCGGTAACCTCGCGGATGACCACCGGAACCTCGGTCAGACCGGCCATCCGGGCGGCACGCCAGCGGCGTTCGCCGGCGATGATCTTGTAGCCGCCCGCCGGATTGGAGCGCACCGCGATGGGCTGCAGCATTCCGTGCTGGGCGATGCTTTCGGCCAGCTGGGCCAGGGCGTTTTCCTCAAATACCTTGCGGGGCTGATCCCGGTCGGGCTCGATCTCCCGCAAGGGCAGGGTCTGCACCTGGTCGGCGTCGCTGGTTACCAGGCCCGTGGTATCCTCAAACAGGCTGTCCAGCCCGCGGCCCAGGCCGCTTTTTCGTTTTGCGGGCATACCCTCTCCCCTTTCATCGGTCGTTGTTTTTCAGAAATTCCGCCGCCATTTCCCGGTAGGCGGCCGTGCCGGAGCACCCGGGATCGTACACATTCACCGGCATACCGTAGCTGGGCGCCTCGGAAAGCCGCACGTTGCGGGGCACGGTGGACTTGTACACCTTGTTGCCGAAGTATTTTTTCACCTGTTCCACCACCTGGAGGGTCAGGTTCAGCCGCCCGGCGTACATGGTAAAGACCACGCCCTCCACGTCCAGGTAGCTGTTGTACTTCTTCCGGACGTTTTTCAGGGTCGCCATCAGCTCGCTCAGCCCTTCCAGAGCGTAAAATTCGCACTGAATGGGGATCAGCACCGTGTCGCAGGCGCACAGGCCATTCAGGGTGAGCAGGTCCAGGCTGGGCGGGCAGTCGATGAACACATAGTCGTAGCTGCCGGCCACCGGGGCCAGACCTTCCCGCAGGCGGCTTTCCCGCCGGGGCAGAGCCACCAGCTCGATGCTGGCGCCGGCCAACTGGGTGTTGGAGGGAATCAGATCCACCCCGTATTTGGTGTGGATGGTGCATTCGGCGGCGGTTTTTTCGCCGATCAGCAGGTCATAGACGCTGTTTTCCACCCCACGCTTGGCCACGCCGTAGCCGCTGGAGGTGTTGCCCTGGGGGTCCATATCCACCAGCAGCACCTTTTTGCCCGCTTCGGCCACGCAGGCGGCCAGGTTGACGGCGGTGGTGGTTTTGCCCACGCCGCCCTTCTGATTTGCGATCGCCACTACCTTGCCCAACGTTTTCCCCTCCGAGATTCTTCGCAATCTTCCCGGAAAGTTCCGGGCAAGGACTATTATAGCACACTCTACCGGCAAAAGGAACCGTTTCACCGGGATTTTACCGGTAAATGTTCCACGTGGAACAAGTATGGGCCGGATTTGTGGGCATAAAACAGGCCCCACCCGAATGTTCCACGTGGAACATTCGGGTGGGACGTTGATTTCAGTGTTCCACGTGGAACATTTTCCCCTCTGCCAGTGTCAGCGCCGCCTGCACCGCACCGGTAAAGGCCAGAGACAGCCAGAATACCCCAAACAGCGACCCAAGCATCCGCAACCCCTCCCCTGCTGCCATTCTATGCTTTCTTCCCTCTCCCATATTCCATAAAAAGTGCGGGACGGAGAATTCCGTCCCGCTGTTTCCAGAGGGGCACGGGGAGAGATGTTATCTCTCCCCGCATTTTCTGCGCTGCGCACAGAAAATACGAAAAAATATTGCAAGTGGGAGAGGGCCCTGATGGTCCTCTCCCACACCCTCACCCCTTTCGGTAAGGAAAGAATGTGCTGCTATCGCAAGCTGCACCGAGCGCTATCTATCTTCGCCCTTCGCAGCGACGCCCCGGCAGGCCGACGCCACCGGAATCCGCACCCGATACTCAATACACTCCTCGTCCTCGGTGCGCTGGCAGAGGGCGGGCACCCCCGCGTCCACCATCAGCCGCACCGCCCGGTTGATGGTGTTCACAAACAGCCGCACATCCCGCACCATGACCCGGGGCCGCCGCTTCTCCACCGCCGACAGCAGCGCCTGCACATAGGCATCCGCCTGCCGGGCGTTCATCCCCTGCCTGGCCATCTGTTCCAGCGCGGGGCTTCTCCGCTCCGGTTCCAGCCGCAGCACCGCCCGGGCATGCCGCTCGGTCAGTCCCGCCGCCAGACAATACTGCTGCTGCTCCTCGCTCAGCTGCAACAGGCGCAGTTTGTTGTTCAGGGTCGGCTGGGCCAGCCCCAGCCGCTTGGCCGCCTGTTCCTGGGTGCAGCCCCACCGGTCGATCACCTCCCGGATACCCCGGGCCTGCTCAAAGGGGTTCAGATTCTGCCGCTGGATGTTCTCCAGCAGCCCCAGCGCCGCGGTCTGGTCGTCCTCATACTCACAGACAATCGCCGGAACCGTCTCCATTCCGGCCAGTTTGCAGGCCCGCAGCCGCCGTTCCCCCGCGATCAGCTCGTACCGGTCTTTTCCCGTCCGCCGCACCGACACCGGCTGCAGCAGCCCGTTCTGTAGAATGCTCAAGCTTAAACGGGCAATCTCCTGTTCGTCAAACTCCCGACGGACCTGATAGGGCGACGGCTCGATCCAGTCCACCGGCAGCTGCAGCACCTTGCCGCATACCTTTGCGCTTTTCCATCCCATGCTGTTTACCCTCCGTTTCCCGGCCACGGACGCTAAAAAACCGGCCCCGCAGCCCGCCTTTGCCTTTCTTCTGGCTTCAGCGTACCACAGAACCGGTTTATTTTCCAGCATTTTCCATCCCCGCATTTCGCGTCGGGATGCTTATTTCAGCGGGGATTTGGCGATCTTCCCGCCGTTTCGCGGGTATGCGGACGGAGTCTGCGATATTTTCTCACAGATTACCAGGGCCCGCTCATCCCCGGCGGGCAGCCGCAGGCGGCGCAGCTCCACCGCCCGGCCGCCCAGCTTGCGGATCGCCCCGGCGGCGGCGTCCAGTTCCTCCTGGGCCGAAGCCCCTTTCAGCGCAATAAACCTGCCGCCCGGCTTGACCAAAGGCAGGCAGAACTCGGCCAGCTGGGGCAGCGCGCTTACCGCCCGGGCACAGGCCAGGTCAAACTGCTCCCGCCACTGTTTGCGGGCGGCTTCCTCGGCCCGTTCCTTGACCAGCGCCACGTCGGCAAAGCCCAGCCGCTCGCAGACCTGCCGCAGAAACTCCACCCGCTTGCCGGTGGGCTCCATCAGGGTCACCGCCAGTTCCGGCTTGTAGATGCGGGCCACCATGCCCGGGAACCCCGCGCCGGTGCCCACGTCCACCAGGCTGCCGGACACCTCCGGCTGGCTGGCAAAAAGCAGACTGTCCAGAAAATGCTTGTCCTCGATCCCCTCCGGGTCGGTGATGGCGGTCAGGTTCACATGCCGGTTGTACTCCACCAGCATTTCGGCGTAGATGTCCAGCTGCTCCAGGCAGGCAGGACTAAGCAGAATATCCCTGGCGGCGCATTTGGCCGCCAGACGTTCCCGGTCGATCATAGAAACAAACTCCTTTCAGGCGGTCAGCATATAGGCCGCCCCGAACAGATTGAAAAGCATGGCCATCCCGCAAAGGGTCCACGCCCCGCAGCCGGGCTGCCACCGGGGCCGCCGGGCAGCAAACCAGACCACCGTTACCGGCAGCAGATCCACCGTGTACCGGGCCCCGAACTGCCAGCCGCCCAGCGTCCGGTGCAGACAAAGCAGAACCAGCATCAGAACCGCCGCGCCCACACAGGCCAGATCAAACAAGCGTTCTCCCTTGCGGCCGCCGCGCCAACTGCGAACCAGGCACACCAGCCAGAGCAGCAGCCCCGGATTGGCCAGAAGCGGCATGAAACCATTGAAAAGCGGAAATTCCAGCGCCAGCCCCTCCCCCAGAGTGGGAAACCGCAGCAGATTCCGCAGATTGGGCAGCAGATATGCAAAGTTGAACTGGCCCAGATCGTCCCGGTTGAACTCCGGCAGGTACCGCCGCCCGAACTCCAGAATGCTGCCGAACCGGGCCAGGTTGTACCCGGCCATCACCGCGCCGATCAGCCCGGCTGCCAACACCGGCCCCAGCAGCGGCCGCAGACTGCGCCGCTCCCGGCAGGGGCCCAGCAGCAGCCAGACCCCCAACCCAAACAGGTATAAAATAGTCAGCGGACGGCACCCCACCGCCAGGGCCAGCAGCACCGCGCACAGGGTAACCCGCCCGGCAAAAAACGCCCAGGCCGCCCAGACACAGAACATGGCGCAGAGCACCTGGGCCTGAAACCAGACCCCGCCGCTGGTTGCCAGCCAGCAAAGATTGCTGCCCAGGCTGAACAGCAGCGCATGAAATACGCACCCGGCCACCGGCGCCCCCACCCGCCGCAAACACTGGAACACACCCGCCGCCGTCAACATGGCATACATGGCAATGGTCAGGTTGGCGGGATGCCAGCCCAGCACCAGCAGCCAGGGCAGGGTGAGCACCGCCGGCACCGGCGGAAAGGACTGGTAATATTTTCCATTTAAGACAGCCAGCTCCAGCCAGGCATACTTCTCCCCCTCGGCGATGTACAGCCGCCCTTCCAGCCAGTTTTGGGCCTGCAGGGCATAGCTGTCGTAATGGTTCGGGGCCAGCAGGTTGCCGCCGGCCAGCGTATGATGCAAAAGGAAAAAGAAACCGAGGCAGACCAGCAGCCCGGCCAGCGCCTGCCGGTACAGGCGGGGGGACGACGATTCCAGCATACAAGGGCCCTCCATACGGGGATATTGTACCATATCCGGGCCCTTCCCGCCAAGACGGCAAACAGCCGCCCGCAAAACGGGCGGCTGTTTCTCTTTCAGGGCTGCCGGCTGTATTCTTTTGTCCAGACCAGCTGGCCGTCCGGCATCTGCATGGTCTCCCGCAGCAGCGTACCGGCTTGGTCGTATTCGCTCTCGACCCACAGGGTAGCCGTGCCGCCGGGGTCCAGATAGGTCATTTTGAGGCACAAGCCGTCCGCATCCCGTTCATACAGAGTCCCGCCCAGCGGCCCGCCGGAGCCGGACAGACGATTTTCCCGGATCAGAAATCCATCCGCATTGTAGCTGTACTGTACCGACCCGGTACAGTACAGCCGCTTCCGTAACTGGTTTTGGTTGTCAGGCGGTCCTGCAGCCATTCATACACCTGCACCGAGCTGGTCTGCCCCTGCGCGGACTGCCGTTCTTCCCGCACCAGGTTTCCCTGTTCGTCATATTGGAACAGCACCTGCTCCAGCAGAGAACCATCCTGCCGGTACAGCTCCTGCCGTTCCGGCTGTTCGCCGTCCGCGTATATGCTGACCCGGCGCAGCAGCTCACCGGTCACCTCGGATACTTCGCCGCTCTGGGTGCAGCGGCCCTGCTCGTCGCACAAAAAGTCCAGCCGCGCGGTCTCCTCTCCCGCCCCGTCCAGAAGTATCAGGCCGGTCTGCCGCCCGGTTTCGTCGTAGATCCGTTCTTCACCGGACAGCGGTTCCCCCTCGCTGTTGCGGGAGATGACCTGTATCGTTCCGGCAAGGGAAGGCGGTGTGTTCTCCGTTTCAGAAGCCAGATCGCTGTTTTCCAGTTCCTCCAGCCGTTCCCGCAGGGAATCGTCCTCTCCGCAATTCTGCAGCCCCTGCTCCAGAAACTCCCGGGCGCCGTCGGTGTCGTCCATGCCCAGAGAGGCCTCCGCCGCGCCCAGATAGGCTTCCGGACGGCGGGCGTCTATCTGAATTGCCCCGGTAAAGGCCAGCAGCGCCTCGCTGTAACGGGCTTCGCTCAGGCAGCGCATGCCCAGGTCGTACTGTTCTATCCAGTTGGCCGCGCCGCCGCAGGCGACCAGAAGAACCGCGCACAGGCACGCAGCCAGCAGCCGGATCAGGTTTTGTTTCATAACCGCTCTCCCCTTTCCGCCGTTCATTGTAAAACGGCCCGCTGCCTGCCCGCAAGCCGCCCTTCATAAACGGCTTTTCTGGCGTAAAAACCCGCATGTCCCGCCGTATCCGTTTCCATTTCTGGAAAAACCTGGCCATCCGCCTGTACAAAAATCCCCCCGGAGGCGGATGCCTCCGGGGGGATCGTTCGCGTATTATGCCGTCAGGCAGCGGGTCTTACTTGTACAGCTCGACCAGCTTGAGCAGGTGCTCGTAGCGCTCCTTGCTCTTCTCGTCGGCCATCTCGAACAGCTTCTCGGCGCGCTCGGGGAAGGCCAGCTTCAGGCGGCTGTAGCGGGTCTCGTTGGAGATGAACTCCTTGTAGTCCGCGGTGGCAGGCTTGGAATCCAGGCTGAACGGATTCTTGCCCTCGGCCTTCAGGGCCGGGTTGAAGCGGAACATGTTCCAGTAACCGGCAGCCACGGCCTTCTTCATCTCGGCCTGGCAGTTGGTCATGCCGCCCTTGACACCGTGCATCTCGCAGGGAGCGTAGCCGATGATCAGGGACGGGCCGGGGTAAGCCTCGGCCTCGGCGATGGCCTTGATGGTCTGGTTCATGTCGGCGCCCATGGCGATCTGGGCCACGTAAACGTAGCCGTAGCTCATGGCGATCTCGCTCAGGCTCTTCTTGCCGATGGCCTTACCGGCGGCGGCGAACTGCGCCACCTGGCCGATCTGGCTGGCCTTGGAGGCCTGTCCGCCGGTGTTGGAGTACACCTCGGTGTCGAAGACCATCACGTTGACGTCCTCACCGGAAGCCAGCACGTGGTCCAGACCGCCGAAGCCGATGTCGTAGGCCCAGCCGTCGCCGCCGAAGATCCAGACGCTCTTCTTGCTCAGATACTGCTTCTTGGGCAGGATCTCCTTGCTGTACTGGCAGTCGGGATCGGCTTCCAGCTGCGCAATCAGGGCCTTGGTGGCCTCGCCGTTGGCCTTGCCGTCGTTGACGGTAGCCAGGTAGGCGTCGATGGCCTCGCGCTTGGCGTCAACGGTGGTAACCTCGCGCAGCTCTTTCAGCTTGGCGATCAGGCCGTCGCGGATATACTTCTGGCCCAGGTACATGCCCAGACCATGCTCGGCGTTGTCCTCGAACAGGCTGTTGGCCCAGGCGGGACCGAAACCGGACTCCTTGTTGCGGGTGTACGGAGAGGTCGCGGCAGGACCGCCCCAGATGGAGGAGCAGCCGGTGGCGTTGGAGATGAACATGCGCTCGCCGAACAGCTGGGTGATCAGACGGGCGTAGCTGGTCTCGGCACAGCCGGCGCAGCTGCCGGAGAACTCAAGCAGCGGCTGGTTGAACTGGCTGCCCTTGACGGTGGTCTCGGCCATCATGCCGGGCTTCTTGCGGATGTTCTCGACGCAGTAGTCGAACACTTCCTGCTGAGCGGCCTGGCTCTCCTGCGGCACCATGGTCAGGGCCTTGCCGGGGGCCGGGCAGACGTTCACGCAGACGCCGCAGCCCATGCAGTCCAGCGGAGACACGGTCATGGCGAACTGGTACTCCTCGCAGCCCTTGCCGTTCATCTTCTTGCTCTTCAGCGCGGCGGGCGCAGCGGCCACTTCCTCGGCTGTCAGAGCGAAGGGACGGATGGTGGCGTGCGGGCAGACGTAAGCGCACTGGTTACACTGAATGCACTTGTCCACATCCCACTCGGGAACGGTCACGGCAACGCCGCGCTTCTCGTAGGCGGAAGCGCCCTGCTCGAACTGGCCGTCCACGTACTTGGTGAAGGCGCTGACGGGCAGGCTGTCGCCGTCCATACGGGCAACCGGCTCCAGAACCTTCTCGACCATCTCCACAGTGGGCGCGTAGCCGGTCAGGGCCTTGTCGGCGGGGGCATCCTCGGCGGTAGCCCAGGAAGCGGGGATCTCCACCTTGTGCAGAGCCTCGGCGCCGCAGTCGATGGCCTTGTAGTTCATCTCTACAACGGCGTCGCCCTTCTTGCCGTAGCTCTTCTTGGCGGCCTGCTTCATATAGTCGATGGCTTCCTCAGCGGGCATGATGTTGGCCAGCTTGAAGAAAGCGGACTGCAGGATGGTATTGGTGCGCTTGCCCATACCGATCTCGATGGCCTTGTCGATGGCGTTGATGGTGTAGAGCTGGATGTTGTTGGCCGCGATGTAGCGCTTGGCTTCAGCGGGCATATGGTGATCCAGTTCCTCGTCGCTCCACTGGCAGTTGATCATGAAGATACCGCCGGGCTTGACGTCGTTGACCATCTTGAAGCCCTTGATCACGTAGCTGGGGTTGTGGCAGGCCACAAAGTCAGCCTTGTTGATGTAGTAGGGGGCGCGGATGGGCTTGTCGCCGAAGCGCAGGTGGCTGATGGTCACGCCGCCGGTCTTCTTGGAGTCGTACTGGAAGTAAGCCTGGATATACTTGTCGGTGTGGTCGCCGATGATCTTGGTGCTGTTCTTGTTGGCGCCCACGGTGCCGTCGCCGCCCAGACCCCAGAACTTGCATTCCACGGTGCCCTCGGCAGCGGTGTTGGGGGCGGGCTTCTCTTCCAGGGACAGGCCGGTCACGTCGTCCACGATGCCGATGGTGAAGCGGGCCTTGGGCTCGGCCTTGGTCAGCTCCTCGTACACAGCGAACACGCTGGACGGCGGGGTGTCTTTGCTGCCCAGACCGTAACGGCCGCCGATGACGGTGGCGTTGTTGCCGGCCTCACGCAGAGCGGCCACAACATCCAGGTACAGGGGCTCGCCCAGAGCGCCCGGCTCCTTGGTGCGGTCCAGCACGGCGATCTTGGTGGCGGTGGCGGGGATGGCAGCCAGCAGCTTGGCGGGCACGAAGGGACGGTACAGGCGAACCTTGACCAGACCGACCTTCTCGCCCTGGGCGGTCAGGTAGTCGATGACTTCCTCGGCCACGTCGCAGATGGAGCCCATGGCGATGATCACGCGCTCAGCGTCGGGCGCGCCGTAGTAGTTGAACAGGTCGTAGTTGGTGCCCAGCTTCTCGTTGACCTTGCCCATATACTTCTCCACCACAGCGGGCAGAGCGTCGTAGTACTTGTTGCAGGCCTCACGATGCTGGAAGAAGATGTCGCCGTTCTCGTGGCTGCCGCGCATGGTGGGATGCTCGGGGTTCAGGGCATGATCGCGGAAAGCCTGCACGGCGTCCCAGTTGACCATGTCGGCCAGATCGGCGTAGTCCCACTTTTCGATCTTCTGGATCTCGTGGCTGGTGCGGAAACCGTCAAAGAAGTTGATGAACGGCACACGGCCCTCGATGGCAGACAGGTGCGCCACAGCGGCCAGATCCATAACCTCCTGGGGATTGGACTCGGCCAGCATGGCGAAGCCGGTCTGACGGCAGGCGTACACGTCGCTGTGATCGCCGAAGATGTTCAGCGCGTGGCTGGCCACGGTACGGGCCGACACGTGGAACACGCTGGGCAGCAGCTCACCGGCGATCTTGTACATGTTGGGGATCATCAGCAGCAGGCCCTGGCTGGCGGTAAAGGTGGTGGTCATGGCACCGGCGGCCAGGCTGCCGTGCACGGCACCGGCGGCACCGGCCTCAGACTGCATCTCCATGACCTTGACTTCAGAGCCGAAGATGTTCTTCTGGCCCACCGCGGACCACTGGTCCACACTGTCCGCCATGGGGCTGGACGGGGTGATGGGGTAGATGGCAGCCACTTCGGTAAACGCGTATGCAACGTGTGCCGCAGCGGTATTGCCGTCCATGGACTGTTTTGCTCTGGGCATTTTTCTTCCTCCATATTCAGATTGACAGCACCCACCCGCCCAACCGGACGGACCCGTACCGTGCGCGGCGGATGCAAAGCTCCGGCGTTCGGCGGCATAAGGTGCGGGGCGCGCGGCTGCCCGGAGACCCCTCTCCCATAAGGAAAACCGGGCCTCCGGTGGCACCCGCACGCGCCGAACCCCAAGCCGGGAACGCCGGTGCCCCGCAAGGGCCCCGGCGGCGCGTTCGGAACGCTGCCTCTTATGCCCTTATGATACCAAAAAGCGGGGCCAAAGTAAAGCGGAATTCTCTTGCAGTTTTTTGCCTGTTTGCCCGCCGCGCCGTCCGGTTCTGCCCCCAACCGGGCGGATTCTGCGCGGCCTCTTGTCCCGCGCCGCGCCGCCGCCGTACAATCGGAAACAGAAAAGGAGGAATCTGCGGTATGAAACGAATTTTTGCCCTGCTGCTGGCCCTGTGCCTGCTGTGCGGCTGCAACGTAGCGGCACGCTGGCAGGAGCAGTACGATCTGGGCATGCGGTACCTGAACGAACAGAACTATGAGGAGGCCATCCTGGCCTTTACCGAAGCCATCCGCATCGACGAGAACAATGTGGACGCCTATATCCAGCTGGCCGACCTGTATGAACAGCTGGGCCGGATCGACGAGCTGCGCGAACTGCTTACCCAGGCGGTGGAGGCCACCGGGGACGAGACCCTGGCCGCCCGCCTGGCGGCCCTGCCCCCGGCGCTGCCCCCGGCGCTGCCCCCGGCCTATATGGAGCATATCCGGTATCAGGATGAACTGGGGTATTACGCAACCTACAACTATCTGACGGACTACCAGCCCGCTACCCCGGAACTGGAGGCGGCGCTGGCCCCGGTGCTGGCCATGGCCCGGGGCGTGGACGAGCCCGCCGACCCGCTGTACCTGCTGTCGGAAGAGTTTGAGGGGGCCGTAACCCCCTGGGGCGATTCGGAACAGCGCACCTATTTCTGGACCCTGCTGTCGGACGGCTCGCTGGTGAAGGTGAGTGTGGATCACAATGAAACCGGCCACCAGAACAATCTGTTGGAATGCCGCACCGCCGGCGGCGAGGGCTTTTATTGGAATGCCTTTAACGACGATCAGCTGATCGGCAACGGCACCTGGAAATTCATCCGGGCCGGGATGCAGGACTATCTGTATGAGGGGGCCTTTATCAGCACCAAAGAACACTGGCAGCCCTACACCTGGTACAGCGAGCGGACCGGCAGCCAGACGGAAGGAACAGAACGCCGGCGCACCGTGATCACCGGCACCGCCGCCGCCGAATGGCTGCAGGGGGAGACAGCCGAGGAGCGCATCGAACTGGAAGGCCCGGTCACCCTGATGAACCACAGCATCACATACACCACCTACGAGGCGGGGGTGCCCCAGGCCGTGTATACCAACGCCGCCGGCGAAGCGGTGTACAACCGCTACCGGCTGGCCGACGGGCGGACAGCGGCCAGCGACGATACCCTGCCGGTACTGGTAACGGACGATGGCTATGAAGCCGGTTCAAACATCGGCTTCTCCGACCTGGTGTTCGCCGAGGGCGAGCGGTTCACTCCCTACAGTTCCCTGCAGCCGATCGAATGATGTCCCCCGCCGGGTTTTGGCGCCGGGCCGTTTTTGCCCGCCCCCGTTTTCCAAGTCCTCTGCTTTTTGCCAATAGGTGGAAAAACGCCCCTGCCCGCGCCATCCATCCCGTAAACCTAAAACACGCCCCCCACCGGAAACCCGGCGGGGGGCGCGCTGCTTTGTGCTATATTTTTCTATCCCCGTGGGACGGAGTATTCCGTCCCACTATTTCCGGGGGGTATGGGGGCTGCGGCTGCGAGATGAATCGGCCCTCCTGGGAGGGGCGATGAATCCGCAGACGCCCCTTTACCCAGCGGACGGGTGTGCAGGCGTGTGGGGGCCCGGCAAAGCCGGGGTCCCGGGTTTGCAAGGCAACCAAGGCTCCAGTGGAGCCTTGGACCGGCAAAACGGTCCGCGAAGCGGAACGGGTGCATACTTGTTGCGCCCGTAGTTTCCGAAGGCCGTTTATCCCACACCCGGAACAGCCGGGAGCGGTCGCGGCGCACAGCCTGCTTACTCGTCCCCCTCATCCTCCGGCAGTTCCTCGGCCTGGGCGTTCTCCTCGGCCTGGATGGCCGCCAGTTCGGCTTCGGTCAGGGTCTCCTCCGGCTCGTCCTCGGGCTTTTCGGTCACCGCGTCGTCGGAATGCTCGGTGCGGGCCACCGTTACCACCCGGTCGCCCTCGGCCAGCCGCATGACCCGCACGCCGCTGCCGTAGCGGCTCTGCAGGTTGATGTCGGCCGCGTGCATCCGGATCACGATACCCTCCTGGCTGATCAGGATCACATCATCCTCGTCGTCCAGCACCTTGATGCCGGCCACGCAGCCCTTGGTGTAGTTCCGGATACCCTTGCCGCCGCGGCTCTGGATCCGGTAATCGTCCACACGGCTGCGGCGTCCCTTGCCCTGTTCGGTCACGGTGAACACCGTGGCGCCCGGACGCAGGATGCCCACGCCCACCACCTGGTCGCCTTCGGCCAGACGGATGGCGCGCACGCCGTGTCCCAGACGGCCCATGCTGCGGGCGTCGCTCTCCTTGAACCGGATGGCCTGTCCGCCCTTGGTGGCCACGATCAGCTCATCCTCACCGGAGGTGATCTTGGTCCAGGCCAGGCTGTCGCCCTCGTACAGGCTCACCGCCAGCAGACCGCTCTTGCGGATGTTGTGGTAGGCCTCCAGCGGGGTGCGCTTGATCACGCCGCCCCGGGTCACCATCACCAGGTATCCGCTCTCGTCATTCGCCGGCATCCGCAGCATGCTGGTCACCTTTTCGCCCTCCTGCAGCGGCAGCAGGTTCACAATGTTGGTGCCCCGGCTGGTGCGGCTGCCCTCCAGAATCTGGTAGCCTTTCAGCCGGTAGATGCGGCCCTGATCGGTCACGAACAGCACATAATCGTGGGTGGAGCCGATGAACATCTCCTCCACGAAATCCTCGTCCTTGTGGGACAGGCCGCTGATACCCCGGCCGCCCCGCTTCTGGGCCTGGTAGGTGTCCTCCGGCAGGCGCTTGATGTAGCCCGCGTGGGTCAGGGTAAAGACGCAGGTCTCCTCCGGGATCAGATCCTCGATGTCCACCTCGCCGCTCACGTGCTGGATCTCGGTGCGGCGGTCATCGCCGAACCGGTCCCGCAGTTCGGTCAGCTCGTCCCGCACAATGGCCAGCACCCGCTCGTCGTTGGCCAGGATGTCCCGCCAGTCGGCGATCTTTTCCTGCAGTTCGCCCAGTTCGTTCTCAATCTTGAGAATCTCCAGCCCGGCCAGCTGGCCCAGCTGGAACTTGCAGATGGCGTCGGCCTGGGGATCGTCGAACCCGAAGGCCTCCATGATGGCCACCTTCGCCTCGGCGCGGCCGCCCTTGCAGGCCCGGATGGTGGCAATGATCTCGTCCACGATGTCGGTGGCGCGGGCCAGACCTTCCAGAATGTGGGCCCGTTCCTCCGCCTTTTTCAGGTCGTACTGGGTCCGGCGGCGGATGACCTCGTCCTGGAACTCCACATACCGCTGCAGCATGGTTTTCAGGGTCATCACCTTTGGGGTGCCCTTGTCCAGCGCCAGCAGGTTCACGCCCACGGTGTCCTGCAGCTGGGTGTAGCGGTACAGCTGGTTCAGCACCACCTGGGGATTGGCCTCCCGGCGCAGTTCAATGACGATCCGCATACCGTGCCGGTTGGACTCGTCGTTGATGTCGCTGATGCCCTCGATCCGCTTGTCCTTCACCAGATCGGCAATGCTCTCGATCAGGCGGGCTTTGTTCACCATGTAGGGGATCTCGGTCACGATGATCTGGAACCGGCCGTTCTTCTTTTCTTCAATCTCCGCCCGGCCCCGCAGGGTGATCTTGCCCTTGCCGGTGGCGTAGGCCGCCCGGATGCCGCTGCGGCCCATGATGATGCCCGCGGTGGGGAAATCCGGCCCCTTGATGAACTCCATCAGGCCGGCCAGGTCAATGTCCGGATTCTCGATCAGGGCAATGCAGCCGTTGACCACCTCCCGCAGGTTGTGGGGCGGGATGTTGGTGGCCATGCCCACGGCGATACCGGTGCTGCCGTTCACCAGCAGGTTCGGGAACCGGCTGGGCAGCACTTTGGGCTCTTTCTTGGTCTCGTCAAAGTTCGGGCCAAAATCCACCGTGTCCTTCTCGATGTCGGTGAGCATCTCCACCGCCATCTTGCTCATGCGGGCCTCGGTGTACCGGTAGGCAGCCGGGGGGTCGCCGTCCACGCTGCCGAAGTTACCCTGGCCGTCCACCAGCGGATAGCGCAGGCTGAAATCCTGGGCCAGACGCACCATCGCGTCGTAGACGGAGGCATCGCCGTGGGGATGGTAGCTGCCCAGCACCGCACCTACGGTGTCGGCGCTCTTGCGGTAGGGGTGCTGGGGGTCGTTGCCCCGCTCGTGCATGGTGTACAGAATACGGCGGTGAACCGGCTTCAAACCGTCCCGCACGTCAGGCAGCGCCCGGGACACGATAACGGACATGGAGTAATCCAGAAACGCCCGTTCGATCTCCTCTTTCACGTCCCGGACGATCAGATGGGTGCCGGGATTGATGTTTTCGGTCATGTTGTTCCTCCCTTACACGTCCAGGGTGGCGTACTGGGCGTTGCGCTCGATAAATTCGCGGCGGGGCTCCACCTTGTCCCCCATCAGGATGGTAAAGGCCTCGTCCGCCTTTTCCGCGTCCTCAATGGAGATCTGCACGATCACCCGGTTATCCGGGTTCATGGTGGTCTCCCACAGCTGTTCCGGGTTCATCTCACCAAGGCCTTTGTAGCGGTTGACCTTGACGCCCTGGCCCATCTCGGCGGAGATGCGGCTCATCTCCGGCTCGGAGTAGGCATACCGCACATCCTTGCCGCGGGCCAGCTTGAACAGAGGGGGCTGGGCGATGTACACATAGCCCCCCTCGATCAGCGGGCGCATGAACCGGAAGAAGAAGGTCAGCATCAGGGTGCAGATGTGGCTGCCGTCCACGTCCGCATCGGCCATGATGAATACCTTGTGATACCGCAGCTTGCTCACGTCGAAATCCTCGCCCAGGCCGCAGCCCAGGGCGGTGACCACCGGCATCAGCTTTTCGTTGCCGTACACCTTGTCCAGGCGGGCCTTTTCCACGTTGAGCATCTTGCCCCACAGCGGCAGGATGGCCTGGATGTTGGAATCCCGGCCCATCTTGGCGCTGCCGCCGGCGGAATCGCCCTCGACGATGAAGATCTCGGTCTTGGAGGGGTCTTTTTCCCGGCAGTCGGCCAGCTTGCCCGGCATCCGGCTGGTTTCCAGCGCGCTCTTGCGGCGCACCAGATCCCGGGCCTTGCGGGCGGCTTCCCGGGCGCGGGCCGCCTGGGTGGCCTTTTCAAAGATGGCTTTGGCCACACCGGGGTTCTCTTCCAAAAATTCTTTCAGCTTCTCGTAGACCATGCCGCTCACCAGACTGCGCACCTCGGTGTTGCCCAGCTTGGCTTTGGTCTGGCCCTCGAACTGGGCCTCGGTCAGCTTGACGCTGATCACGCAGATCAGACCTTCCCGCACGTCGTTGCCGGTCAGGTTGTCGTCCTTTTCCTTGATGTAGCCCTTTTCCCGGCCGAAATCGTTCATCACACGGGTCAGGGCGGTCTTGAAGCCCTCCTCGTGGGTGCCGCCGTCGGGGGTGTTCACGTTGTTGGCAAAGGAGAGCAGCAATTCATTGAAGCTGTCGTTGTACTGCAGGGCCACCTCGGCCATGATGTCCCCCTGCTGGCCCTTCAGGTGAATGACCTGGGGATGCAGCACCGTCATGTCCCGCTTGCGGTTCAGATACTCCACAAAGCTGCTGATGCCGCCCTCGTAGCACATACTCTCCCGCACCACATCTTCGCCCCGCTCGTCGGTCAGGGTGATGCGCACGCCCGCGTTCAGGAAGCTCTCCTCCCGCAGACGGGTCAGCAGGATGTTGTAGTCATACTCGGTGGTTTCCAGGAACATCTCCGGGTCGGGCTTGAAGGTGACGGTGGTGCCGGTGGAAGCGGCAGGGCCCACCTTTTCCAGCGGGCCGTCCGCGACGCCCCGCTTGAAGCTCTGGCGGTACTCCACGCCGTCCCGGCGCACCCGTACCTCCAGCCACTCGCTCAGGGCGTTCACCACCGACGCGCCCACGCCGTGCAGGCCGCCGGCCACCTTGTAGCCGCTGTTCTCGCCGCCAAACTTGCCGCCGGCGTGCAGGATGGTAAACACCACCGTCACCGCCGGGATGCCCAGCTTGGGCTGGATGTCCACGGGGATGCCGCGGCCGTTGTCGGTCACCTGGATGATGTTGCCCGGCTTGATGTTCACCTCGATGTGATCGCAGAAACCGGCCAGCGCCTCGTCGATGGAGTTGTCCACGATCTCGTACACCAGATGGTGCAGGCCCCGGGGCCCGGTGCTGCCGATGTACATGCCCGGCCGTTTGCGCACCGCCTCCAGCCCTTCCAGTACCTGGATCTGGCTGCCGTCGTATTCATGCTGCGGCCGGTTGGTTTGCTCTGCCATAGATTCGTTCCTCCTGTGTGTGAGATGCCGGGCGCCGCGGACTATACAATGCGTATATTTTACACGCATATTTTCCATCCGCATAGATAAGGCGGGCGGCCCCCCGGCGGAAAGCCCCCTGCCGTATTTGCTGATTGTAGTATTCTTGGTATTTTCTACCGGTCGGAATCACTCATCCCCGTCGCCGCTGGGCAGCACGCCGCAGCGTTTTTTCAGAGTGGCGCTGGAGATGGGGCTCACGAACACCGCCTCGTCCGGCCAGTCGGCCAGCACAAAACTCTTGGGCAGGTCGTTGCTCAAGGATACCACCGCGCCCTCGGTCTCGGCCCGGCGCAGAAAATCCCGGGTATGGCGGGAGAGGGTGGCGGTCTCCATATCGAAGATCCCGATAATGTCCCGGGTGTGCAGGATAAAGTCCTGCCCCAGATGCAGGTACACGGCCTTTCGCTCCTTTCGATCAGGCGCGGGACAGCCGCCCCGCCTCCATGGTGTAGATGACCCCGTCGGTGCGCAGAAACGCCGCGCTCTCGCAGGCGGTCACAAAGGTCTGTTTGCCCTCCATCCGGGTCAGCAGGTAGCTCTGCCGCCCGGCGTCCAGCTCGCTGAGCACGTCGTCCAGCAGCATCACCGGATGGCGGCCGGTCACCTGCCGGGCCTGTTCCGCCTCGGCCAGTTTCAAACTCAGCACCACGCTGCGCTGCTGGCCCTGGCTGCCGAACACCCGGGCGGGCTGCCCGTTCAGCAGTACCTCAAAATCGTCCCGGTGGGGCCCCGCCAGGCAGCAGCCGGCCCGCAGTTCCGCGGCCCGCAGCCGTTCCAGCGCCTGGGCCAAACTCTCCCCCGGCTGGGTGCTGGGGCGGTAGGCCAGGGTCAGCGCCTCGCTGCCGCCGCTGATTTCTTCATAGCACCGGCAGGCCGGGCCGGACAGGGCGGTCAGGTATTCCTGCCGCCGCCGGCCGATCTCCTCCCCCAGGGTCAAAAGCTGTTCATCAAAGATCTGGCGCATCTCCCCCGCGCCGGCGGTGCGGTTCCAGGCTTTCAGCAACGCGTTTTTCTGGGTCACCACCCGCAGGTACCGGCGCATCAGCCCCAGATACCCCGGGTACAGCTGACACAGCGCCGCGTCCAGAAAATTCCGCCGCCCGCCCGGGCTGCCCTTGACCAGGCTCAGATGCCCCGGCTCAAACACCACCGCGGTAAAGGTGCCGGCAATGGCCCCGGCCCGGCCCATGTCCACCCCGTTCACCCGGGCGGTGCGGCCCGGGCGTTTGGTGCCGGGCAGGCCCACGGTCAGCTGGATGTGCTGGGTGCGCTCGTCGTCGTCCGCGTCGCCTTCCAGCACCGCGAACTCCTTGCCCCGGCCCACCAGTTCCGCGTCCCTGGCGCCCCGGAAGCTCTTGCCCCCGGTCAGCAGCCAGATGGCCTCCAGCAGGTTGGTTTTTCCCTGGCCGTTGCGGCCGCAGATCACGGTCAGCGCCGCGCCGGGGGTAAATTCCAGCGGTTCCAGGTTGCGGAACCCCGCCGCCGAAAAGCCGGTCAGCTTCATTGGCCGTCCCGCACCAGCACGGCGCGGCCGCCGGTCTCCACCCTGTCACCGGGGCGGATCTTCTTGCCCCGCATGGTGCATACCTCGCCGTTCACCTTGACCAGGCCTTCCTGCACCATGGCCTTGGCCTCGCCGCCGGTTTCAGCCAGCCCGGCAAATTTCAGCAGGCTGTCCAGTTTGATAAATTCCGTATGAATCAGAATGCTTTCCATCTTCGTGCCCCGCCTTTCAGTCGTTCTTGAACCGCACCGGCAGCACCAGATAGGTAAAGTCCTCGCCCTCGGCGGGCAGGATCTTCACCGGGCTCAGCGGCCCGCTGATCTCCAGCACCACCCGCTCGCACCGGGCGTTGCGCATGGCGTCCAGCAGATACCGGTTGTTGAAGCCGATCTCCACCGGTTCGCCCTCCACCCTGGCCTCCATCTCGTCCACTACCTTGCCCAGGGCGGTCTGGCACCGGACGGTCAGGTGGTCGTCGATCTGGATGCGCAGCGGGTTTTTCAGCCGCTCGGTGATGATCAGGCTGGCGCGCTCGATGGTCTCGCAGAAAGCGCGGGTGTCCACCTCCACCCGGGTACGGCAGCCGTGGGGCATCACCGTCTCGTAGTTCAGGAACTCGCCCTCCAGCAGGCGGCTCATGATGGTGTAGCCCCGGGCCGCGAACACCACAAACCGCCGGTTGGCGCTGATCTGCACCTGCTCGTCCGGATCGTCGGGCAGCAGCTTGTTCACCTCCAGCAGGGTCTTGCCGGGGATCACGATGCGGATCTCCTTCTGGGCCTGCACCTGGCGCTGCACAATGGCCAGCCGGAAACCGTCCAGCGCCACCACCGTCAGCTGCTGGGGCTGGATCATGAACAGTTCGCCGGTGTGGGCCGGGCGCTTGTCGTCCTGGCTCACCGCGTAGATGGTGCGGTCGATGATCTCTTTCAGCTGGCTGCAGGGCATGGTCAGGGTGTGGTCGGCGCCGGGGTTGGGCAGCGGCGGATAGTCGCCGGCGCTCATGGCGTTGATGTCAAACTCGGCCACACCGCCCTTGACGGTGGCGTTGCCGGTGGTGTCGGTGCTGATGGTGATCTCACCGCCGGGCAGCCGGCGCACCATGTCGCCCAACAGCTTCGCGTTCAGCACAATCTCGCCGGCCTCCCGCACGTTGGCCTCAATGGTGGTGATGATGGCCATCTCCATGTCGTAGCCGGTGAGGGTCAGCTGGAAGCCGTCGGCCTGCAGCAGGATGCCCTCCAGCTGCGGGATGGACGAGCGGAGGGTGACTGCCCGGGACACGCCGTCGATGGCGGCGCTGAGCAGGGCTTTGTCGCAGATAATGTTCATGTTGTTTTCACCTGTCCTTTTGTTGGTTGCCGCGAAGCGTTATTTACCGCTCCTATTGGCTTTGCGGGCCTGTCGGAACGCAGACGGTAAATTTCTGGTCCAAAGCCTTGCTTTGCGGTTGAACCTAACTGGTATGTAGCCGGAGTAATAGGGGGCGTTAAATCCGTGGAAAACCGGTGCAGAGCCAGCAATCAAGCGGTTTTGCGTGCTGTGGAATATTCCACGGGTTTTGTGCAGAGCTTGTGCAAAGTGTGGAAAAGCAAAATTTGTCCACATGGGGTGTGGAAAGCCGAATGTTGAATCTTGAAAACTCTGTTGAAAATGTGGAAAACTATCCTCTCTGTTTACGCCCGCTTCCACCCGGGCGGTTCCGGGCGCGGAATTCTGCACATTTGATGCACAGGGCATACCATTTATATAGAAAGGTTTTCCACGGGATTTGCGTTGTATGTGGAATGTAAGGCGGGATTTTTCGGGCCGGGATGGGGCCCCGGGGTTCCCCCGGACAGGACGGCTGCGGATTCGTCGGCCTTGGTTCAGGGGGCTGATAAATCCGCAGGGGTTTTTCCTATTGGGTGATGGGGGGATAGGTGGCGGGCTCCACCACTGGCGCGGGGCTGTGCGCCCCGTTTTTGGGAGTGGAGTTTTATAGGCAATGCGCCCCGGGCCGCTACCGGGCGCTGCGGGCTGTGGGATAAATGGCCTTCGGCCACCCCGAACCCATCGGGTTCGGGCCCCCACAGTCTTCCGCGCCCGTCCGCTAGGTAAGGAGACATCTGCGGATTCGTCGGCCCTCTTCGAGGACCGATTCATCTCGCAGCTGTTGCTCCCTGCTTGCGGAAGGCTGTGCGCCCCTTTTGGTGTTAGACACTTTTCAGGGGTCACCGCCCCGGGCCGCTACCGGGCGCTGCGGGCTGTGGAATAAATGGCCTTCGGCCACCCCGAACCCATCGGATTCGGGCCCCCACAGTCCTCCGCGCCCGTCCGCTAGGTAAGGAGACATCTGCGGATTCGTCGGCCCTCTTCGAGGACCGATTCATCTCGCAGCTGTTGCTCTTACGCCCTAACATTTTTAATAATATCCTCCACGGTTTCCCGCAGGCGCTGGTCGGCGGCGATATCCTTTTCCATCACCTTGATGGCGTAGACCACGGTGGAGTGATCCCGGCCGCCGAATTCCTTGCCGATGTCCTCCATGCTCATGCCGGTGATCTCACGCAGCACATAGATGGCGGTGCGCCGGGCGGCGGAGATATTGCTGTTGCGCTTGGGGCCGCGGATGTCGGTGGGGCTCACGTTGTAGGTGCGGCCCACCTCGCTGATGATCTTCTCGATGGTGATGGGCACCGGCTGGGTCTCGTTCAGAATATCCTTGATGGCATTCTGGGCCACGCCGATCACCGGTTCGATGCCTTCCAGCATATGGTAGGCGTTCAGCTTCTTGACCGCGCCCTCCAGCTGCCGGATGTTGTTCTTCAGATGGTTCGCAATGAACTCGGTCACATCGTCGGGGATGTCCAGCCGCAGCAGTTCCGCCTTGCGCCGGATGATGGCCACCCGGGTCTCAAAATCGGGCGGCTGGATATCGGCGGTCAGGCCCCACTCGAACCGGGTGCGCAGACGTTCCTCCAGGCTCTTGATCTCCTTGGCGGGACGGTCGCTGGCCAGCACGATCTGCTTGTGGGCCTCGTGCAGGGTGTTGAAGGTGTGGAAGAACTCCTCCTGGGTGCTCTCCTTGCCCGCGATGAACTGGATATCGTCCACCAGCAGCACATCGGCCTCCCGGTACTTGTACCGGAACTGCTCGGTGGTGCCGGCCCGGATGGCGGTGATGATCTCGTTGGTGAACTTTTCACAGGGAACGTAGACAATGTTGAAATCCGGATGGTTCTTGCGGATCTCGATCTGGATGGCGTTCAGCAGGTGGGTCTTGCCCAGACCGCTCTGGCCGTAGATGAACAGCGGGTTGTAGGCGCCGGAGGGGTTCGCGGCCACCGCCTGGGCGGCGGCGTAGGCGAACTGGTTGGACGAGCCCTTGATGAAGTTCTCAAAGGTGAACTCGTATTTGCCGCTGGGCAGCTCGTCCGGCTGGGCCGGGGCCGCGGCGGGGCGGCTGTCCCCCTCGGCAGCGGGAACCGGCGCGGGGGCCGGGCTGTCGGAGGGTACCACCAGGTCGATCAGCACATCAAAACCCAGCACGGATTTGAAGGCCTCTTCCAGCATGGGAAGATACCGCTCCCGCACGATCTTGCAGATGAAGTCGTTGCGCACCCGCAGGGTCACCTGGCCGGAACCCTCAAAGCTGATCGGCTCCAGCCCGGCAATGTACAGGTTGTAGGTGGCGTCCACCATGCGCTCCTTGCAGTAGGCCTGTGCGGCCTGGAATACGTCGTTGAAAGAATCCATAGGCGTTTACACTCTCTCCAATTTTCTCCTTGCGCCCCCGCGGGGCCTGGCTTTTTTATGCAATGTCATATGGATTAATCATATCACAAAATGACCGTCAGAGCAATAAAAAACCGGCCGCTAAAATAATTTATTAAAAGGTATTTATAGCACCCGGGGCGGCGCGGGTGTGCTGCGGCGGAAAAATCCCCGCCGTATCGTACCGGAAAGCTCTCCGCTTGTATTGTACCCCGATTTTCCACCGGTTCCCATGGGCGAACCCGGGCGAATGGGCGGGCCTTTCCGGGCGAGTTTGCAAAAGAAGCCGTTCAAGAGCCTGTATTCTTCATTTTCCGAGGGCCGGGGATATCCGGCCCGACAAAAGGGGGGGCTGGGGGCCCGGGTCCGCGAAGCGGCCAAGGCCACGGTGCGGCCTTGGACCGGCAGGGCGGCCGGCGGCAGCCGGGCGGGGGCTTCGTTGTGGCCCCCGCAGCCCCGTTGTCTCCCCCAGATTGGCTTTTCCCTCCGCCGCCGCCCCGGGTTTTCCACAATCCCGCGCCAATTTGTGGAAAACCCGGCCGCCTGCGGGGAATTTCATCCGCTGAAAAGAAAAAATGCTTGACAGCCGCCGTATATGTCGTTTATACTTTTAATTTGCAAGGCTGTACTTCGCGCGCGAAATACAGCAAACCCGCCGGGCAGGCCCCGGCACAGTGACTGGAGGGTGTAAGATGAAGCGTACCTATCAGCCCAAAAAGCGTCAGCGCAGCGCTGTTCACGGTTTCCTGAACCGCATGTCCAGCCGCAGCGGCCGTAAGGTCATCAAGGCTCGCCGCGCCAAGGGCCGCGCCAAACTGGCTGCCTGATCCCTTTTATGAGCAAGGTGAAAAAGCAAGGTCGCTGAGGAGTAGGGCGGGCCCGTCACGGGCCGGCTCCGCTGCTTGGTGGCCTTATTTTTCCATATTCGGGCAAAATTTTCTGCCCGGGGAAGGCTTGTTTTCTATGCGCTATCGCCCTATCTGCCGCAACACCGAATTTTCCCGGGCCTATCGCCGGGGCAAAAGTTTTGTGCACCCCTGTCTGGTGCTGTACGTAAACAAAAACCGCCTGGGCCATACCCGCGTGGGCCTTACCGCCACCAAAAAGATCGGCAAGGCGGTCACCCGCAACCGGGCCCGCCGGGTGATCCGGGCGGCTCTGTATAAAACCCTGCCGCTGGAGGTGGGCGGCTACGACCTGGTCTTTGTGGCCCGGGGCCGTACCCCCCACTGCAAAAGCACCCAGCTGGAACCCGTTGTGCGGGAACTGCTGGCCAAGGCCGGCCTGCCCACATGCTGACACGGGCGCTCACCGGGATGATCCGGTTCTACCAGCGGCGCATCAGCCCCCACCTGGGTTCCAACTGCCGGTTCGAGCCCACCTGCAGCGAGTATACCCTGCAGGCCATTCAGATCCACGGCCCGCTCAAGGGCTGCGTGCTGGGCGCCTGGCGGATTCTGCGCTGCAATCCCTTCGGCCGCTGGGGCTATGACCCCGTGCCGGAAAAAGGCCGATGGCGCAATCCCGCCCGCCGGCTGCACCGGGACAAACGGGGGTAAGTTTTCCACAATTCCGGCCCCGGATGTGGAAAACGCGGCGCCTTTTCTTTTTTATTCAGCCTCTCATGACGCGGGCGGTTGCGCGGTCTGTGTCCTTCGATAAAAATACAAAGCTCCGGCGCGCAAGCGGGGCGGAACGGAACAAAGCATGAATATTTTCTATCTGCTCTCACCCCTGTTGGCCATCATCATGCGCTTTATCTATGGCTTTGTGGGCAACTACGGCTGGTCGATCATCATCTTCACGGTGCTGATCGGTATCCTGCGGTTCCCGCTGGCTGTCAAGCAGCAGAAGAGCATGGCCAAGATGTCGGTGTATCAGCCGCTGATCGCCGAGATCCAGAAAAAGTACGCCAACAACCGCCAGAAACAGAACGAAGAGCTGATGAAGCTCCAGGAAGAATACGGCTACAGCCCCACCGCCGGCTGCCTGCCCATGTTCCTGAACATGTTCGTCATGCTGGGCGTGGTGGGCGTTGTGGCCAAGCCCCTGGAGTACATTGTGGGCGTGGGCAGCGACGTGATCACCGCCGCCATTGAGCAGGTCAACACGCTGGGCCTGGCCACCCTGAACGCCGCCAACTACACCAGCCAGAATACCCTGATGCAGCTGGTGCGGGGCATGGATATGGCCACCGCCACCTCCCTGGGCTTCACCGAGGCGCAGGTCACCGCCATCCAGAGCTTCAACATGGATTTCTTCGGCGTGGATCTGGCGGGCACCCCGTCCCTGGCGTTCAACACCCTGCTGATCTGGCCCCTGCTGAGCATCGTGACCATGTGCCTGCTGAACGTCATCACCATGAAGGCCAGCGGCCAGGAGATGCAGGGCAGCATGAAGTGGATGCCCTGGATGATGAGCCTGATGTTTGTGTGGATCAGCTTTACCATTCCCGTGGGCTTCTCCATGTACTACACCGTCAGCAACCTGATGATGTTTGTGCAGACCCTGATCACCAAGAAGATGTATGATCCCGAGAAGATGAAGGCCCAGATGCAGGCGGAACTGGAAGCCAAGCGGGCCGAGCGCAAGAAGAAAAAGGCTGTTACGGTGGTGGACAAGGCCACCGGCGAAACCGTCACCCGCGAGGTGGGCGAGGCCGAGATGATCCGGCTGCGGCTGGAGAAGGCCCGCGCCGAGGACGCCGAGAAATACAAGGACGAGCGCACCACCCCGCTGACGAATACCAAGGAGGGTTGAGGAGCCATGGAACTGTTTTTCACCGGCAAGACCATTGAGGAAGCGATGGCCGCGGCCCATGCCCGGCTGGGCGAGGACGTGACCCCTGAGATCGTGGACCTGCCTGCCCGCCGCCTGTTCAAGACCATTCCCGCCCGCGTGCGGGTCGTGGTGGAGGACGAGCCCGCCCCGCAGCAGGAAGAACCCGCGCCGGCCCCGGTGCAGGAGGAGGCCCCCGCCCCCGCGGAGCCCGCGGAAGAGGAAACCCCGGCCGCGGAACCGGCTGCGGAGGAAGAATCCGCCGCCCCCGCCGAGGAGGAAAGCGAAGCCGACGGCGAGGAGCTGGATCTGGAGCAGAGCCCCAACCTGAAAGCCGCCGCCGAGTACCTGACCGGCATCTTCCGCCTGATGGGCGCGGAGAACTGCCGCATCACCGCCCTGCGTCAGGGCGAAGCCACCGTCCTGCGTGTGGACGGGGATAACATGGGCGCGCTGATCGGGCGCCGGGGCGAGACGATGGAAGCCCTGAGCTACCTGGCCAGCCTGGTGGCCAACCGCCAGGAGGGCAGCTACGTGAAGCTGGGCCTGGACGTGGGCGGATACCGGTCCAAGCGGGAGAAGGATCTGCAGACCCTGGCCCGCCGTACCGCCGCCAAGGTTGCCAAGACCGGCCGCTGCTTTGCGCTGGAGCCGATGAATCCCTACGAGCGCCGGATCGTGCACAGCGCGGTCAGCGAGATGGAGGGTGTGCGCAGCGAGAGTACCGGCGAAGGGATCGACCGCCGCGTGGTGATCTATTCCACCGCGCCGGACGCCAACAACCGCCTGCCCCGCAGCCGCGGACCCCGCCGTGACGGGGATCGCCGGGACGACCGCCGGTCCGGTAAGGGCGGCCGCCGTGACGGCCGCCGGGATGACCGGCGCGGCAAGGGCGGCCCCAAGGGCCCGCGCAGCAGCGTGCCTGCCCGCGAGTTCGCCGACCGGCCCCGCAACGAGAACGCCCAGCCCACCGCACCCCGCCGCACCGAGCGTATCGACGACGCCGCCGATTTCGCCCTGTTCGGGAAGATCGAGTTGTAAGGGCTGATATGGGGGAGATAACATCTCCCCCATACCCCCTGGAAATCATGGGCGGAATACTCCGCCCATGGGGATATTGAAAAAGCAAGGCCCGCGCTAACCGTTATGGTCAGCACGGGCCTTTGTATTTACTTTCCCTATGGCCGAAGACATTCGGCCATGATTTCCGGGGTCTGGGGGGACGTTGTCCCCCCAGATTGGCTATATCCCGCCACCCGGGAGCAAATTCCCGGGCGGCAGGGTGGCGGCGGGAGTAAATTTCCGGTAGAATGAAGCCAGAAGAAAGGGGGGCCGACGATGGAACAGCCATTCAGTGACCGGCTCAAACGATACCGAAAAGCAAAGAACCTGACCCAGCAGGAACTGGCCGACGCGCTGGGCGTCAGCAACAAAAGCGTTTCCCGCTGGGAATCCGAGGGCGGATACCCCGACATCCCACTTCTTGTCCCGCTGGCCCTCACCCTGGGCGTCACCGTGGACGACCTGCTGGACGACGAGAAACCCGTCCGCACCCTCACCCGCGCCGACTGGCAAAGCCTTCTCTCCTTTGTGTTCGCGCTGGGCGGCGGCCTGCTCTTTTATCTGCTGTCCCAGTTCACGCCGCTGCCCGTCAGTTACGCCGTCTACCTGGCCTGCCTGGTCTACGGCGCCTGGCTGCAGCAGTATTACGCCCGGCACAGCCGCTGGTTCTGGCTGGGCGCCGCCGGCATGAACCTGGCCGTCAACCTGTCCGCCGCCTTCAACCTGACTGCCATATATGTCGCTGCGTATAATTTCCTGCTAATTAACGGTTGGTTGAAAAATGCGCGGCTTTCGTTGGGCCTGTTCAACGGGCAGACCATTCTGGCGGCCATTGTGCTCACGGTTTTGGCGCTGCTTGTCACCGTGGGCACGGTTACGGCCCTGCGTGTCCGGTTCGGCGGCGCGGGGCCGGTGCTGCCCGCCCTCACCTGGCGTATGCCCCGGGGCCGGGCGCTGCTGCCCCTGGCGGGCCTGGCCCTGCTGGCCGGATTCTGGGGCCTGTATACCCTGCCCCGGCTGCCCGTCTGGTGCTGGCAGCAGCAGGGCGCGCTGTTCGCCGCGCTGCTGGTGGTGCTGGCTGTGGCCTGCGGCCTGGCTCTGGGCCGCAAAAAAGCATGGCAGGCGCTGGCCTGCGGCTGGGGCGCGCTGCTGCTCAGTACCGCCGTCTGGCCGCTGCGTCAGCTGCGGCAGGTGCAGAGCCTCTCCTCCGGCGAGCTGTACACCTGGACCGAAAACATCCGCATGGAATACTACCTGGGTCTGTGGCGGCCCTCCCCCGCCCTGTTCGCGGTGCTGGGCCTGCTGGCCGTGCTGTATCTGGCGCTGGCCGGAATCCGGAAAAAGTAAAAAAAACCAGCCGTGTCGGCCGACACGGCTGGTTTTTTGCGTGGGATCAGGGCTCGGCGGGCGGGGCCGGAGGCGTCGGGGTCACCGGCGGCACAGGCGCCGCGGGCATCATGGCGCGGAACGCGGAATCCGCCAGCTTGTCCAGCACCGGCACGCCGTTTTCCCGGCCGGCGGCCACATGCACGGCGCCCAGGATCGCCAGCACCAGCAGCGCCAGATTCACCAGCCCGAATACCAGCCCGAACAGGCCGGAGAACACGCTGCCCAGCAGGGGGATGGCATACAGGATGCCCAGTACCCCGTTGATCACGCCGACCACCGAATCCACCAGGCACAGCAGAAAGGCGCACATTGTCTGGCGGCTGAGCCACTCGTTGCGCTCCTTCACCAGTACCAGACCCAGCAGCAGGCCCAGCAGCAGGGTCTGCCCCAGGATGCACAGCACAAACGCCAGGGCGGCAAGCCAGGTCAGCCGGATGCCCAGTTCACCTTTTACGCGAGTATCCATGATGCTACCTCCTCAAGACATGAAAATTTTCCGGATAAAACGGAATTCCTGCTGTTATTTTAACGTAGATGGAGAAAAAAGGAAAGCTTCTTAAGAAAATCTGCAGATTTGAACGGGCCGGCGGCGGCAAATGTAAAAATCCGGCAAAACCCGGCGGCGCGGATTGACTTTTCCCGGCGGAGGGCAGTATACTGAAACAGGACGTGCCCCCATGCGGGCGTGCCCGGAATTCTGACAAAAAGGCAGGTGGAAAATTGCATGGACCCCAGTGGTAAACCACGAAGTAGGCGCGCCGGCGTCCGGCAATGCCCGCCTGCGTTCACGGCGGGCTGACGGAAGCCCGGGGCGTCCTGCACAGAATCTTGTGTTAGGAGGTACGCCCGATGGAAATTGAAGAACTGGTTCAGCAGCTGCAGCAGCTGCTGGAAGCAAAGGAATACCGCAAACTGCGGGAAATGACCGAAGATATGCAGCCCGCCGACCTGGCCGAAGCCATGGAGGAGATGGACGTGCAGCAGCGGCTGCTGCTGTTCCGTCTGATGAAAAAGGACGTGGCGGCGGAGATCTTCGCCTGGCTGGGTCAGGAGGCCCGGGGCGAGCTGATCGAAAAATTCAGCGACGCGGAACTGACCGCCGCGCTGGAAGAAATGGCGCTGGACGACGCGGCGGATATTCTGGAAGAGATGCCCGCCAGCGTGGTCAAGCGGGTGCTGGCAAGATCCAGCAAAAAGACCCGGGACAGCCTGAACCGGCTTCTGAACTACCCGGCCGATTCCGCCGGCAGCATCATGACGCCGGAGTATATCCGGCTGCGCAAGGATATGACCGTGACCCAGGCGCTGGACGTGATCCGGCGGGAGGGGGAAAATTCCGAAACGGTCTATACCCTGTACGTGACCGAGCGCAACAAGCTGCTGGGCGTGGTCAGCGCCCGGGACCTGCTGCTGGCCGGCCCGGATCAGACCATGGAAGAGCTGATGGACGACAACGTCATCAGCGTGCAGGTCACCGACGACAAAGAGGAAGTAGCCAACGAGCTGAACCGGTACGGGTTCATCGCCATGCCGGTGGTGGACAGCGAGGGGATGCTGGTCGGTATCGTGACGGTTGACGACGCCACCGACGTTCTGATCGAAGAAGCCACCGAGGACTTCGAGCGCATGGCCGCCATGCAGCCCAGTGAGGACGACTATTTTGCCACCAGCGTGTTCCGGCACGCCCGCAACCGGATTCCCTGGCTGCTGGTGCTGATGCTGTCCGCCACCTTTACCGGCATGATCCTGACCCACTACGAGGCGGCCTTTGCCGCCATGCCGCTGCTGGTCAGCTTCATCCCCATGCTGATGGATACCGGCGGAAACTGCGGCAACCAGTCCAGCACCCTGATGATCCGCGGCATGGCCCTTGGCGAGATCGAGCCCAAGGATATCCTGCGGGTGATCTGGAAAGAGTTCCGGGTGGCGCTGCTGGTGGGCGCGGTGCTGGCCATCGTGAACGGCCTGCGCATCTGGATCATGTACGGGGATCTGATGATCGGCGTGCTGATCGCCGTCACCCTGCTGGCCGCGGTGGTCATCGCCAAGCTGATCGGCTGTATGCTGCCGCTGGGCGTGCAGAAGGTCGGTCTGGACCCCGCCCTGATCGCCTCGCCCTTCATCACCACCCTGGTGGACGCCTGCGTTATCACCGTCTACTTCACCATCGCCGTGCAGATGTTCTCGGCGCTGCAGGGATAAGGATATGCCAATCTGGGGGACCCGGTGCTGCGGGCGCGTCAACGATGCGCCCGCCCGGCTGCGCCGGCCGCCCTGCCGGTCCAAGGCCACACTGTGGCCTTGGCCGCTTCGCGGACCCGGCCCCCAGACCCCGGAAACCATGGCCGGAGTACTCCGGCCATAGGGAATTTATATGAAACAAGCCGGTGCGTATAAAGGATTACGCATCGGCTTGTTTTGTTTCCCCGGTTGCTTTTCCCCCCATTCTGCCGTATCATAAAAGGTACGGAAAAAATAAAATTCCCCCAAGGGCCGAGGATTCGGCCCTTGATTTCCAGGGGGCTCGGGGGAGATGTTATCTCCCCCGAAAAATCCCAAGAATAGGAGGAACCAGCCCATGGCCGGAACCCTGTATATCGTCGCGACCCCGCTGGGCAACCTGCAGGATCTGACGCCCCGCGCGGCGGCCACCTTCGGCAGCGTGGATTTCATCGCCGCCGAGGACACCCGGGTCACCCTGAAACTGCTGAATCATCTGGGCCTGAAAAAGCCGATGGTCAGCTACTACGAACACAACCTGAAAGAACGGGGCCAGATGATCCTGGCCCGGATCGCCGCCGGGGAAAACTGCGCGCTCTGCAGCGACGCGGGCATGCCCGCCATCTCCGACCCCGGCGAGGTCATCGTGCGGGACGCCCTGGCCGCCGGCATCCGGGTGGTGCCGGTTCCCGCCGCGGCCGCCTGCGTCACCGCGCTGGCGGTGTCCGGCCTGCCCACCGGGCGGTTTGTGTTCGAGGGCTTCCTGCCCACCAACCGCCGCCAGAAAGCCGAGCGCATCGCCGAATTGCAGGGGGAAAAACGCACCATACTTTTCTACGAAGCGCCCCATAAACTGCCAGGCACCCTGCGGGACCTGTGCGAGGCCTTCGGGCCGGACCGCCCGCTCACCATTGCCCGGGAACTGACCAAACTGCATGAGGAGATCCGCCCCACCACCCTGGGCGAAGCCGCGGCCTATTACGCCGAAAACACCCCCCGGGGCGAGTTCGTGCTGGTGATGGGCGGCGCCCCCGACGAGCCCGAAGCCGCCCCCGCCACCCCCGAGGACGGCGCGGCGCTGGCCCGCCGCCTGATGGAGGAAGAGGGCCTCTCCCCCGCCGCCGCCGCCAAGGAGGCCGCCGGGCGTACCGGCGCCAACCGGCGGCAGATCTACAAAGCCCTGCTGGGGGGCGAGGAGGAAACCGAATGACCAAACTGATCGTCGCATCGGACAGCCACGGCAGCGCCATGGCGCTGCAGCGGGTGCTGGATAAGGAGCAGGACGCCCGGGCCCTGTTCTTTCTGGGGGACGGCCTGCGGGATCTGGAACCCGCCTGCGCCCCCTTCCCCGGCCTGTGGGTCTACGCCGTGGCCGGCAACTGCGATCTGGGCGCGCTGGAACCCGCCGAGGCCGTGACCGCCTTTGACGGGGTCAACCTGCTGTATACCCACGGCCACCTGTACGGGGTCAAAAGCGGCGAGGAACGGCTCTGGTACGCCGCCCGCAGCCGGGGCGTCCAGCTGGCCCTGTTCGGCCATACCCATATCCCCTTCTGCGAAGAATCGGAGGGTGTCACCCTGTTCAACCCGGGCAGCGTGGGCCGTCCCTGGCGGGGCCAGGCCACCTACGGCGTGATCCTGCTGGATCAGGGCAAAATCGTGGAGTGCCGGCACGAAAAGGTTCCGGCACTGTGGGAATGAGCGCCCCGCTGGTATACCTGCCCCGGGTGGACAGCACCAACACCTGGGCGCGGGATCACATGAACGAACTGGCCCCCTTCGGGGCGGTATACACCACCTGCCAGACCGCCGGGCGGGGCCGCCTGGGCCGGGCCTGGCAGGGCGTGGAGGACGGCGGCCAGCTCTGCGTGACGGTGGCCTTTGCCCCGCCCCTGGCCGACCCGGCCGGTCTGCCGCTGCTCACCGGGCTGGTGCTGGCCGCCCGGCTGGAAGCGGTGTACGGCGTAAGCTGCCAGGTCAAATGGCCCAACGATATCCTGATCGGCGGCAAAAAACTCAGCGGCACCCTCTGCGAAGGGGTGCCCGGCGGCTGGCTGTCCGGCACCGGGATCAACCTGTGCCAGACCCAGAGCTATTTTGACCGGATGAACCTGCCCCACGCGGTCAGCCTGCGCACCGCCGGGGCCGCGGTGGACGAGCAGACCGACCCCGCCCGCCTGGCCCGGGATATCCTGGAAAACGGCTTTGCCCCCCTGCGGGAGGAGTTTGCCGCCCGGGGCATCGCCCCCTTTATGGAACAGTACCGGGCCCGCTGCGTCAACCTGGGCCGGCAGGTCTGGTTTGAGGGCGGCACCGGCATCGCCCGGGACATCGACGACGAGGGCCGCCTGGTGGTGGATACCCCCGACGGCCGCCGCCTGGTTTTCACCGGCGACGTAAGCGTAAAGGGCATCTATGGCCGGGTGTAAGCCGCAAAGTTTTCCACAATCCGCGCCGCGGATGTGGAAAACTTCCCCGCCGAAAAGAAATTTGAAAATAAATCAAAAAAATCGTTGACATTCGCCGGCAACTGTGCTATCATATCTCTTGCACTCAAAGATGCGCTGGTAGCTCAGTTGGATAGAGTGTCTGGCTACGAACCAGAAGGTCAGGGGTTCGAATCCCTTCCAGCGCACCAAAAATCCCGGATGCATTGCATCCGGGATTTTTACTTTTTCCCGGGAAAATCGCCGTCCCCCTCTTGTTCTTGTCCGCACAGTTTACTATAATAAAGAAAATGCCGGCCGCGGCCGCCAGCAGGCCCCCGCCCCCGGAGATGCAGAAAGAGGGAAAGTATCATGTTGGATATCCGGATCACCCGAACCACACAGCCCAAGGCCCGTCCCCAGGACGAGACCAAGCTGGGTTTTGGTTCCATTTTCACCGATCATATGTTCCTGATGGACTATGACGCCGGGCAGGGCTGGCACGACGCCCGCATTGTGCCCTACGCGCCGCTGACCCTGGACCCCTCCGCGCTGGTGTTCCACTACGCGCAGGAGTGCTTCGAGGGCATGAAGGCCTACCGCTGCGACGACGGCCATGTGCAGCTGTTCCGCCCGGAAAAGAACGCCGAGCGTATGCAGTCCACCCATGACCGGCTGTGCATCCCCCGCATCCCGGTGGAGGATTTCGTGCAGGCGGTCAAGGCGCTGGTCAAGGTGGATGAGGACTGGGTGCCCAGCGCCCCGGATACCAGCCTGTACATCCGCCCCTTCACCATCGCCACCGAGGCGGTGCTGGGTGTCAAGGCCAGCAGCAAGTATCTGTTTGCCATCATCTGCTCGCCCTCCGGCGCGTATTATGAGGAGGGCATGGCCCCGGTCAAGATCTACGTGGAGGACGAGTACGTCCGCGCCACTCCCGGCGGCACCGGCTACATCAAGTGCGGCGGCAACTACGCGGCCAGCATCATCGCCGGCGAAAAGGCCCACAAGCTGGGCTACAGCCAGGTGCTGTGGCTGGACGGCGTGGAGCGCAAGTACGTGGAAGAAGTGGGCAGCATGAACATCTTCTTCAAGATCGACGGCGAGATCTACACCGCCGCCACCGTGGGCACCGTGCTGCCCGGCATCACCCGCATGAGCTGCATCGAGCTGCTGAAAGAGTGGGGCTACACCGTGCACGAGGGCCGCCTGCCCATCGCCGACGTGATGGCCGCCGCCAAGGACGGCCGGCTGGAAGAGGTGTTCGGCACCGGCACCGCCGCGGTGATCAGCCCGGTGGGCAGCCTGATGCTGGACGGCGACACCGAACAGGTGGCCGACGGCCAGACCGGCCCCGTCACCCAGAAGCTGTACGATACCCTGACCGGCATCCAGTGGGGCCGCCTGCCCGACGAGCGCGGCTGGACCGTGCGGGTATAAACCCGGAACAACAAGGAGGTACTTCCCATGGCCAAGACACGTCTGAAAAGCGGAGAATTTGCAATGGAGCTGGAGCAGGATCCCCCCCTGTGGACCGACCGCAAGCGTATCCTGGGCCTGCCCATCAGCTTTACCCGCTACACCCTCACCGCCCGCAAGCTGCTGCTGAACACCGGCCTGCTGAACCTGCGGGAGGAAGAGGTGCTGCTGTACCGGGTGCGGGACGTAAGTTTGAGCCAGAGCCTGCTGGACCGGCTGTTCGGGGTGGGAACCCTGTGCGTGGATTCCAGCGACCTGAGCGTGCCGCATCTGCATCTGCGCCATGTGAAGAACCCGGATAAGGTCAAGGCGGCGCTGAGCCAGTGCGTGGAAGAGGCCCGGCGCAAGAACCGCATCCGCTCCACCGAGCTGATGGGCGCGCCCGACGAGGGCGAGGACGGCCTGCCGGATGACCTGGACGACGACGGCGTGCTGGACAATCCCGGCGACGAGGTGGCCGGCGACTGACCAAGAATCCGCAACCCGCAGGGGCCACGGCCCCTGCGGGTTTTTTGCAAAGGGGGCCGGCCCGCCTTGTTTGGCGGGGCAAACCGTGCTATACTATTGTTTAACTGACAAATACCGGGCGTGTCCGCGCCCGCAGGGACCGGAGGTTGACCCCCTATGAACGAACAGATGATCTACACGATTGTGGTGGTGGCGGTAATGGCGATCGCCGCCGCGCTGGTGGTGTATTTTACCACCCGCAGCAATTCCGGCGGCGAAAAGGTTGCCAAGGGCGGCGTGGGCGCCGACGAAAAGAACGGCGCGGCCGATGTGGTGGCCCGGGTACGCCGGTACGCCCGCCTGAACGATTTTCAGGTGGTGGTGCCCGCCCGCTGGGCCAAGGACGGCAAGCTGGCCGAGTTTGACTGCGTGCTGGTAGGCTATTTCGGCGTGCTGGGCGTTCGCTGCATGGGGTACAGCGGCCGGATCTTCGGCGGCGAAAAGGAGGCTGCCTGGGTGCAGACCAAGGGCGACAAGCGGTACGAGTTTGAAAACCCGCTGGACCGCAACGCCCGGGATGCCCGTATCCTGCGGGAAGTGCTGATCAATGGGGGCCTGCGCAATACCCCGGTGGAAACGGTGCTGGTCTGCACCGGCGGCAAGAACCAGGAGCTGGCCCTGCCCCGCAGCACCCCGTTCCATACCCCCAAGACCCTGAGCCGGTACCTGAACACCAGCCGGTTTGACCAGGACAAAAAGGTGGACGTGGAAAAAACCGCCGAACTGCTGCGTCAGGCCGTGGTGCAGGTGGAACAGCGCTGAACAAAAAACGGAAACTGCCCGGACCGGAAACAGGCCCGGGCAGTTTTGTGCATCCTGGAAAATTTGCACAATTTACAATTTGTTCACAGCCCCGCTATATTTTACACGCATCTTATGGATATACTATAGTCACAGGAACGGCGGAGCCGCAACCGCCGCCCTGTACATGATTCCTCCTCACACCAAAGCGATACCCCAAGAAAGCACCCTGTGAACCGCAAGCGCAGGGTGCTTTTCCTTTTGTATTGCCAATCTGGGGGGACAACGGGGGCTGCGGGCGCATTGTGGTTGCGCCCGCAGCGCCGGGGGGATAGGTTCTATCCCCCCATATTGGCAATTATCTCCCCGTCCCGTACGGTATCCCTGCCTGCAGACACAGGTCGGGCTCCACCCGCAGGCCGGGGCGGCGGTTTTTCTGGGCTTCGCACAAAAACAGCCAGGGGGCGCGCGCCGGCTCCTTCTTCACAAACTGCAGCCGTTTCGGCTCCAGCCGGGCCGCCGCCAGGGCCGCAAAGGCCTGGGCCAGCCGGTCCGGCGGCAGGCAGAACGCAAACTTTCCCCCGTCCCGCAGCAGCCGCCCGGCGCAGTCCGCCACGTCGGTGAAGGCCGCCGTTTCCTCGTGCCGGGCCGCCGCCCGCTGTGGGTCGGGGCTGGGCCGTCCCGCCGTGAAATAGGGCGGGTTGCAGGCCACCAGATCAAAGGCCGGGGCCTCCCCGGCGCCAAACTGCCGCAGATCCCCCAGCACCGCCCGGATATGCGCCGCCGCTTCGGGCTGCTGGGCCAGCGCCTGCGCCAGCAAGCTGTGCGCCGCGCCGTTCAGCTCCACCGCCGCGCAGGGCCCCCGGTGCCCGGCGTCGTGCCAGGCCAGCGCAATGATCCCGCACCCGCTGCCCAGATCCGCCGCCCGCTCGGCCCGCCGCGGCCCGCAGAACCGGGCCAGCAGCAGCCCGTCGGTACCGATCCGGTGGGGCGGCGCGGTGCATACCACCGTGCCGTTGTCCAGAATTTCCCGCGCCGGATTCATCGTCTGGCCGCCCGCATCGCCCGGCGGCAGGCCTCGATCACATCCGCCTTTTCCGCGCCGGTCACCATAAACCGGCTGGCATGGCAGAACCGCAGCCCCGGAATGCCGCTGCGCTGGGCCAGGTCCTCCCCGTTCTGCCCGGCCCAGGCCGCCGGGAACGGGATCTTGCTCTTTTTGGTGCGCCGGTCGGTCACCGCCTGGGCTGCCCAGCCGCCCCGCTGGCTGGGATATACCACAAACAGCGCGTCGGTGCGGTACAGCGCGTTTTTCCAGGGCGCGTAGCAGGGCAGGATCACGATGCCGTCCTGCATCCGGTCGTAGGCGTCCCGTACCAGATCGTCCGCCCGGTTCACCGCCTGGGCTTCCCCGATCCGCTTTTCCAGAATATTCTGCGCCACGGCCACCGCTTCCCAGAAGGGCTCGTCGCCCCGGTCCGGCTCGTCCCAGCGGGGATTGAACGCCCCGATGGCGTCGGCCAGGCTGTCTTTTTCGCCGGTGTTGTCGTTCAGATCCAGCGGCTGAATGAAATTCTCGTCCATCAGCCGGGCCTGGTTCGCCCCCACCAGCTGTGTTCCCAGCAGCTGCCACAGCAGCCCGAACGCCGCGTAGGGCACCCCGTTGGGCCGGATGGGCCGGGGCTCGAAATGATGGTCAAACATCCCGCCGCCGATATCGTATACAATCCCGTCAAAATTTTCCGGAACCTCAAAGCCCCGGGTGATCTGGATATCCGGGCGCACGATCCGCAGCAGCGCGGTGGAAAAAACATCGTCGGCGTGGAACTTGCCGGCGTGGGTAAAACCTTGGGCGGGGATCTTCATAGGTCTGCCTCCTGTGGTAAACAAAATCATATACTTTACTATTATAGCATGAGCGCCAGCGAATGGTATAATTCGCCATCTTTTTCGGTTGCCCCGCAAGGGGCGAGAAAAAGGGCAATTTAGATAATGGGCCGCTTGCGGTCCATTATAGCATACAAACGCCCGGTGGAGAAATGTTCCGGTGTCTGCCGGCGTAGATTTATGGTATACTGAACCTGAGATTTCCCAAGGAGGACCTGTTTCATGAAAACCCGAACCCGTCGCTCGGCGCTGCCCGCCGCGCTGGCCTGCTTTCTTTGCCTGGCGGCTTTGGCCGCCCTGCTGATCCTGGGAATCAGCCTGCTGCGGCCTTCGTCCCGCAACGCCCTGACCCTGACCCGCCCCACCGCGCTGGTGCTGGACGACGCCTGGGCCGACAGCCTGAACAGCCTGTCCGATGCGTCCGCCGTGCGGCAGGCGGTCACCGACGCGCTGGATACCGCGTCCGCCGCCGGGGCCGATACGGTCTTGTTCAGCGGCCTGTCCGGGCAGGGGGCGCTGTTTGACACCAAGGAACTGACCGCCGCCCCCGCCGCCGCCATGCCGGACGGCTTTTTCCGCAAACTGGACCCGGTGGCCGAGCTGATCAAGCAGGCCGCCGACCGGGGCATGGGCGCGGGCCTGCTGGCGGTGGACGATACCGGCGCGGCGCTGGCCCCCGGCAGCGAGCTGCCCGCCTGGGCCGCCGACCTGGCCGAGACTTATGACCTGCTGGTCTATTACCTGACCCCCGCCGACCCGGAAAACCCCGGCGCGGTGGATGTGTATACCGCCGAGGGCGGCACTTCCCTGCTGCGCCGGGACGACAGCCCGTCGGTGCTGGCGGCGGCCCGCCGGCAGCAGACCGGCGCGGGGCTGGTGCTGGGCAGCTGGAGCCAGCTGCCGGAGGAAAAAGGCCGCATGGCCGTGACCCTGGCCTTCTGTGCCGGGGATGACGAGGCCGGCCCGGTGACCCTGCTGAGCAGCGGGGTGTCCGGCGAACTGGCGTTCAGCTATCCCGAGCAGGACGCGGTGGTCTACACCGATACGGTGTTCCTGATGGGCACCAGCGACCAGGCCGAGACCCTGACCGTCAACGGCCGGGAGGTCACCCGCTACGGCACCCAGGGGGTCTGGGGCCTGCTGGTGGAGCCGGAACCGGGCGAGAATACATACACCGCCAGCCAGGGCGGCCGGGAGGTCACCCTGACCATCACCCGGCGCAGTTCCAGCTGGACCAGCGCCAAGCCTACCTCCGACGGCAGCCGCGCCGCCAAAACGGGCGAATATGTGCGGATCACCGAAGCACTGGCCAGCGTGCTGTCGGATAAGGCGGTAAGCGGCAGTATCCAGACCACCGCCTACGCGGGCGGCATGGCCCGGGTGGCCGACAGCGTGCGGTTTGTGCGCAGCAACAAGTATACCTATGCCTATCAGCTGGATACCGGGGATTACGTGCTGGCCAAGGACTGCGAGCTGGTGGCGGACGCGGATGCCGCGGCCTTCACCGGCCTGACCGCCGCCCAGCAGGAGAGCGGCGACGTGGTGCTGACCCTGCCGGGCAGCGGCTCGCCGATCTGGTACGCGGAGCAGACCGAAACCGGCCTGACCCTGCGGTTTCTGTCCGCCTCGCTGGAGGGGGATGTGGCCGGCAGCTGCGGGTTTGCGAAAGCGGTGTCGGTATCGGACTGGGACGAGTGGCAGGGATTTGCCCTGACGGTGGAGTTTGACGCCGCCGAACCGCTGTGGGGCTACACGGTGGATTATACCGCCGACGGGATACAGGTGTATCTGCAGCACGCCCCCGCCCGGGGAACCGACGACGCGCCGCTGGCAGGGGTGACGGTATTGCTGGATCCGGGCCATGGCGGCAGCGATAACGGCGCCATGGGCGCGGCGGGCATGAGCGCGCCGCTGGAAAAGGATCTGAACCTGGCGCTGGCCCAGACCGCCGCCGCCCGGCTGGAGCAGCTGGGGGCCACGGTGGTCTTTACCCGGCAGGACGATACCGCCCTGAGCCTGGGCGAACGGGTGGAGATGCTGCGGCAGCAAAAGCCGGATTTCTTCATTGCGGTGCACCATAACAGCGCCGCTCTGACCAGCGACCTGAACCAGACCGGCGGTACCGAGGCCTATTATTTCTTTGATTCGGGCGCCGTGCTGGCGGAAAACCTGACCGCTTATATGACCGGGGTCACCGGCCGGGCGCTGCGCGGCAGTTTCCAGGATTATTATTATGTGACCCGCAGCGCGGTCTGCCCGGCGGTATTGCTGGAAACCGGGTTCATGACCGTGCCCGCCGAGTACGAAACCTGCGCCGACGAAACCACCCTCTGGGCCGAAGGCGGCGCCATCGCCCAGGCCGTCCTGGCCAGCATGCCGGGGTAAGGGCTATGGGCCAATATGGGGGGATAGAACCAAGGGCTGCGGGCGCAACAACGATGCGCCCGCTCGGCTGTGCCGACCGCCCTGCCGGTCTGGATCTCCACCGGAGATCCAGCCGCTTCGCGGACCCGGGCCCCCAGACCCCTGGGGCCAGAATACTCTGGCCCCAGGGATAGTATAGAAAACAAGGCCTGCGTGAAGCAAAAAAGTTCACGTGGGCCTTGTTTGGTATTATTTCCCAATGGCCGAAGATATTCGGCCATGATCTCAGGGGTCTGGGGGGACGTTGTCCCCCCAGATCAGCCGTTCTTTCCCGTCACACTTTATTCACAAAAAGGATGCAAATTTCCATGTCCGGGTTTTCCACAGCGTTTTCAACAGACCGTTGAAAATTATGCCGATTTTTCCACGATTACAGGTTGTATATTCCCCAAAACCCGGATTTCGGTGGAAAACTCGGTGGAAAGTGTTGAGAACCCTATATTTTGGGGTGGGGTTTTCCACACGAGATTCCACGAAAACTGCCGGTCGATAACTTTTTGTTGAATGCGACTGGGGAAAATGGTACAATATCCCCATGCCGGCGCGCCGATTGCGGCCAAAACGCGCGGGCAACAATTTTACAAACCACCGTTTAGTAACAGAAAGAGAGGCCTCCGGCTTATGCGATCCTGGCTGCAGAAACTCGAATACAAATACGGCCGCCGCGGCGGTATTCCCAACCTGATGATGATCCTGATCGCGGGGCAGCTGCTGCTGTACGTGGCCGCCAACCTGGGCATGAGCAGCCTGCTGCACCAGCTCGCCCTGACCCGCAGCGGCGTGCTGCACGGGCAGGTCTGGCGCCTGATCACCTTTGTGTTCATGCCGTCGGGCGCGTCCAACCCGCTGTTCTTCCTTTTATATCTGTACTGCGAATACTGGATCGGCATGGCGCTGGAACGTGCCTGGGGCAATTTCCGGTTCACCGTCTATGTGGCGGCGGGCATCGTGGGCGCCTGGCTGGCCTGCCTGCTCACCGGCTGGTCGGACAACATGGGCATCTACTATTCCCTGTTCTTCGCCTTCGCCTGCCTGTATCCGGACCAGCAGCTGCTGCTGTTCTTCGTCATCCCCGTCAAGGTCAAGTGGATCGGGCTGTTCTCCGGCGCGCTGTACCTGCTGCAGATCCTCACCATGCCCGGCCTGCTGAACAAGCTCAGCCTGGTGCTGGCGCTCAGCGGTTTTTTGCTGTTCTTCGGCCAGGATCTGTGGCACGACGGCATCAACAGCTACCGCAACTACAAACGCCGCCGGGATTGGCAAAACCAGTGGAAGAATCGCTGACAGTGTGATACAATAGAAAAAAGCGCAGGGCAATGCCCGGCGTGTTTATCCACCGCCCGCAAGCGGGCGGTACAGGGAGGTTTGCCGTTATGAAAATGATCACCGCTATCGTCAACAAAGAGGATTCCCGCGCCGTGTGTACCGAGCTTATCAAAGCCGGGTTCAGTGTTACCCGCCTGTCCACCACCGGCGGCTTCCTGATGGCCGGCAACATGACCCTGCTCATCGGCACCGATGACGAAAAGGTGGACAGCTGCATCGCCGTGATCGCCCGCTGCTGCAAGCAGCGCACCGAGGTAGTGCCCAGCACCGCCAGCTACGGCCTGGGCGTGGCCACCGCCTACCCGCTGGAGGTCACCGTGGGCGGCGCCACCGTCTTTGTCACCAACGTGGAGCGGTTTGAAAAACTGTGATGCTGGCCCGTCTGGCCGGCAATGAGCTCACCCGCCAGGCCCTGGCCGAGGCGCTGGCCGCCGGCCGGCTGGGCCACAGCGTACTGCTGTGCGGCGAAGCGGGCTGCGGCACCGGCTTTGCCGCCCGGTGCCTGGCGGCCGATTACCTGTATCCGGACGGCGGCCCCGCCGCCGAAGCGGTGCTGCGGGGCGAAAGCCCGGAATGCGCCGGGCTGCGGGGTTCGGGCAGCGGCGGCATCATCAAGGTGGAGCAGATCCGCGCCGCCCGTGCCGCGCTGTATGAAACCAGCCTGTCCGCCGCCGGGCGGGTGCAGATCGTTTACGGCGCCCATAAAATGAACCCGGCCAGCGCCAACGCGCTGCTGAAGATCCTGGAGGAACCCCCGCCCGGGGTGCTGTTTATCCTGACGGCGCCCGGGGCGGGTTCCGTGTTGCCCACCATCCGCAGCCGGTGCCGCCTGTACACGGTGGCTCCCCTGCCCCAGGCGGACTGCGCCGCCCTGCTGCGGGCGCAGCATCCCGCCTGCGACGAGCCCCATGCCCGGGATCTGGCCCGGGCGTTCGGCGGCCGGGCGGGCGCGGCGCTGGCGCTGCTGCAAAGCCCCGACGGGGAGGCCCTGCTGCGGGAAGCCCGGGACCTGGCCGCGGCGGCCGCCGCCCGGGACCGGTACGGCTGTATGCGGGTGCTGGCAGGGGTGGAAAAGGATAAATCCCGGGCCGCCCGGCTGATCGAGCTGCTGCGCAGCCTGTGCAGCGCCTGGATGCGGGATCCCGCCCCGGAAGATCCCCTGCCCCCCGCCCGGGCGGCCCACGCGGCCCGGCAGGCAGGCCGCGCCCTCACCGCCCTGGAATCCAACGCCAACCCCCGCCTGACCCTCACCGCCCTGGCCCTGCGCCTGTGTCGCGTATAATTTTTACTAATTATACAAAGCGTATTATACGTGTGGCCTTTTGCGTATGCAAAAGGCTAAATATGATTTCCCCCAAGGGCCGAGTATTCGGCCCGACAAAGGGGGGCATGGGGGTCTTTGACCCCCATATTGGCTATATAATAGCATTCTAACCTTATCAAACCCCGGCCCAACCCACTGCCGCGCGGGCCGGGACGTGACACCCAATGCTTGCGGCAGAGAAAAAGGAATAGTATGAAGAAGATCGTATCGGTACGGTTCAAACCGGCCGGAAAAGCCTACTATTTTGACCCGGTAGACCTGGACTGCAAACCGGGCGACTATGTGATCGTGGAAACGGCCCGCGGCGCGGAATGCGGCGAAGTGGTGCCGGGCCCGGCGGAACTGCCGGACAGCCAGATCCCCCGGGAACTGAAAAAGGTGCTGCGCGCGGCGGACAGCCTGGACGTGCGGGCCATGAAACAGAACCGGGCGGACGAGAAAAAAGCCTTCACCATCTGCCAGGAACGCATTGCCAGGCACGGCCTGGAAATGAAGCTGGTGGACGCGGAATACAACCTGGACCGCAGCAAGATCCTGTTCTACTTCACCGCCGACGGGCGGGTGGATTTCCGGGATCTGGTCAAGGATCTGGCGGGGGTGTTCCATACCCGGATCGAGCTGCGCCAGATCGGCGTGCGGGACGAGAGCAAGATGCTGGGTGGTATCGGCATCTGCGGCCAGCCCTTCTGCTGCAGCCGTTTTCTGCGGGACTTCCAGCCGGTCAGCATCAAGATGGCCAAGGAACAGGGCCTGAGCCTGAATCCCACCAAGATCAGCGGCAGCTGCGGCCGTCTGATGTGCTGCCTGGCCTATGAGCAGAAAAGCTACGAGTACCTGAACAGCATCACCCCCATGAACGGCAGCATCGTCCGCACCCCGGACGGCGAGGGCGTGGTGCTGGAAGCCAACCCGGTTTCCGGTATGCTCAAGGTCCGGGCCGAGGGCAGCAGCCTGGCCCCCAAATGGTACAAGCGCAGCGAGTGCACCTACCTGCGGGGCGGCAAACGGGCCCCCAAGGTGGCCGATCCTCAGGAATAACAAAAAAGCAAGGCCCGCGCAGGGACGGTATCCGTCCCCACGCGGGCCTTGTTCCGTTTCGTTATAACACCCCGGCGTCCAGTGCCTGGCGGAATGCCGCCAGCACGTCCCGGCGGGCCAGGCTGGGCGGGCCGCCGGTGTTGAACACCACCCGATGCGCCGCCGCCTCGTAGACAGGCGCGCGGGCGGTGAGCATCTTTTCCAGCGCCTCCCGGCTGGAGCTCAGGGGCCGGTTGCCCCCCACCGCCAGCTGATCCAGCGACCGCTGCATGTAGACGATCACGCCGTTCTGGCGCAAAGCCCGCAGGTTTTCCTGCCGCAGCACCGCGCCGCCGCCGGTGGCGATCACCAGCCCGGTGCGGGCGCCCAGGGATTTGGCCACCTGGGTTTCCCGGTCCCGGAACCCCTGTTCCCCTTCCCGGGAAAAGATATCCGGAATGGACATCCCGGCGGCTTTTTCAATCTCCGCGTCCATATCCACAAAATCCCGGCCCAGCGCCTGCGCCGCCAGACGGCCGATGCGGGTCTTGCCGCAGCCGGGCATCCCCACCAGCACCAGGTTGGCCAGACGGCCCAGCAGGGTGCGGTGTACCCGGTCGATCTCCTCGTCCGGAATGGTGCGGCCGGTGAAATGCTCCGAGGCGTATTTTGCCTGCCCCACCAGCATGGCCAGACCGTTCACCGCGGGCAGACCCCGCTGTTCGGCCTGCCAGAGCAGCCGGGTCTGGAGCGGGTTGTACACCGCGTCAAATACCGATTCCAGCGCGGGCCAGACCGACAGATCCACCAGGCATTCCCCGTTGTGGGGCCACATCCCGGCGGGGCTGGCGTTCAGCACCACCTGCACGTCGGCGCGGCGGGCGGCTTCGTCGTAGGTCAGCACCCCGTCGCCGCCGCTGCGCCCGGCCACCAGGATCTCCCGCGCGCCCTCGTCCCGGGCGATGGCGGAAAAGGTGCGGCGGGTGCCGCCGGTGCCCAGGATCAGCACCACCCGGCCCGCCAGCTCCACCCCGCCCCGGCGCATGGCGCGGCGGGCCCCGGCATAGTCGGTGTTGTAGCCGGAGAGCACGCCGTTCCGGTTCACGATGGTGTTCACCGCGCCGATGGCTTTCGCCGCCGGGTCCAGATAGGCGCAGGCCGGCATCACCGCCTGCTTGTAGGGGATGGTCACGTTGATGGCCTTGAACTCCCGCTTGCGCAGAAACTCTGCCAGCGCGGTTTCGTCGGGAAGTTCCCGCAGCTGGTAGCGGTAGCCGCCCAGCTCCTCATGGATGGGGGCGGAAAAGCTGTGGCCCAGTTTTTTGCCGATCAGTCCGTAGTCCATGGCGTCCTCCTTTGCGGGTATGCGGGGATCAGAATTCCAGCAGCATGTCGTACCAGACCGCGCCGCCGTGCTGGGACGCGGACAGACCCAGCAGCCGGTACCCGAATTTTTCGTAGTAGTGGATCAGCGCCTGTTTGCAGGTCAGCGCCGCGCCCCGGCGGCCCTCGGCGCGGGCGGCGTCCAGCAGCGCGTTCATCAGCGCGGCGGCCACGCCCTGACGGCGGTAGTCGGGCAGGGTGTTCAGACCGTACACCGCCTGCCAGGCCCCCAGCGGCCGATGCAGCGACGGATCTTCAAACATCGCGTCGGTCAGGGTGGGACGGTCGATTACCGCACCGTCGATAAAGCCGATCACCCGGCCTTCTTCCTCCGCAAGGAAGAACTTGTCCGGGAATACCGCCAGCCGGGCGGCGATCTGCGGTTCGGTGGCCGCCTCCGCGGCCGGGAAACAGGCCGCTTCCACGGCGGCCAGCGCCGCCGCGTCGGCGGCGGTTGCGTTGCGAATGGTCATGTGATGTCCTCTCTCCTCCCGCGGGGCTCATCTCCCGCACAGGCCAAAGGCCCGGCGCCCCGCCTTGTTCGTTTGTTCAAACACGCATCAGTATAACACGTTTTTTGCGGCGGTGCAAACGGAGAAAGGGCCAATCTGGGGGGACAACGTCCCCCCAGACCCCGGAAATCGGGCCGGAATACTCCGGCCCTGGGGAAAAGAAAACGGATAAGGCCCGCGCAGACCAAAAATGTCCGCGCGGGCCTTGCTTTGTATAAAATCCCCAGGGCCAAAGATATTTGGTCATGATTTCTGGGGGGTATGGGGGGATAGGTTCTATCCCCCCATATTCGCCAATTACCGCACGCCCATGATCTTGCGGGCCATGAGCACGCCCATGACGCTGGCCATCATCAGGCCACGGGTCCAGCCGGAAGAATCGCCCAGGCAGTACAGGTTCCGGATGCTGGTACGCAGTTCCTCGTCCATGTTCACCCGGTTGGAATAGAACTTCAGTTCCGGGCTGTACAGCAGGGTCTCGGTGCTGGCAAAACCCGGCACCACCTGATCCACCATCTGGATAAACCCGATGATGTTGGTCATGGCCCGGTAGGGCATGGCGGCGGTGATGTCACCGGCCACCGCGTCCTTCAGGGTGGGCCGCAGGTTGCTGAACGCCAGCTCCTTCTGCCAGGTGCGCTTGCCGTCCAGAATATCGCCGAACCGCTGCACCAGGATATGCCCCGCGCCCAGCATGTTGGTCACCTCGCCGATCTTCTGGGCGTAGGCGATGGGCTGGTTGAACGGCTCGGTAAAGTTATGGCTGCACAGGATCGCCACGTTGGTGTTGTCACTCTTCTTTTCCTTGTAGCTGTGGCCGTTTACCACCGCCAGGTCGTTGTCGTAGTTCTCCTGGCTCACAAACCCGCCGGGATTCTGGCAGAAGGTACGCACCTTATTCTTGAACGGCCGCGGATAGCCGATCAGCTTGCTCTCATAGAGCACCTTGTTCACCTGCTCCATCACCTCGTTGCGGCACTCCACCCGCACGCCGATGTCCACGGTGCCGGGCTTGTGGTCGATGTGATGCTCCGCGCACAGGTTCTCCAGCCAGTCCGCGCCGCGGCGGCCGGTGGCCACCACCACCGTGTTGCCGCTGATCTCGGTCTCCTTGCCGCCCTCGGCCACGATCACGCCGGTGCAGGCGCCGTCCTTCAGCACCAGATTGCGGCACTCCACGCCGAACCGGATCTCCACCCCGTGCTCCAGCAGATACTGCTGCAGATCGTAGTACAGCTGCTGGGCCTTTTCGGTGCCCAGATGCCGCACCGGGCAGTCCACCAGCTTCAGGCCCGCCTGGATCGCCCGCTTGCGGATGGCCTTGATCTCCTCGCCGTGGTTCACGCCTTCCACATGCTCGTCCGCGCCGAACTCCAGATAAATGCCGTCGGTATAATCGATCAGCTCCTGGGCGTAGAACTCCCCGATCAGGCTGGGCAGATCCCCGCCCACCTCGTGGTTCAGGCTCAGCTTACCGTCCGAAAACGCGCCCGCGCCCGAAAACCCGGTGGTGATGTGGCAGTAGGGCTTGCAGTTCATGCAGCGGCCGGTCTCCGCCTTGGGGCAATGGCGCTTCTCTACCGGCCGCCCCTTCTCCAGCAGCAGGATCTTGTGATGGCTGCCCTTGCGCAGCAGTTCCAGCGCGGTAAAGATGCCGGCAGGGCCGGCGCCAACGATCACAACGTCATACATGGTGTGCATCCTCCTGCAAATTGTTTTTCTATTTGTACGCAGCAAAAAACCAGCTGCCGCCTAGAGCAACGCCCCAAACCGGGCGGCGGCCCGGCGGCGGGCAGCTGGTTACAAAGCCATAGGAGTTTATAGCATACAAAGGCTTGAAAGTCAAGTGTTTTTGTGCAGAAAGGCAAAAATTTACGGAATAAGTACGACTTTTGGAAGTTTATACGCCGCTCGGCCCGCTGTCCTGCAGCGGACGCACCACGCCGGCCTGGCGGCTTGCGCGCAGCCCGGCCAGCACGGTGGGCACCATGCCCAGCAGCAAAAACAGATACAGCATCGCCAGGTTGCCCCAGTACATGGCGGCGTCAATGGCCTGCATCTCCAGCAGCGCCCCCACCGCGCGGAATCCGGTAAACACATCCACGCCCAGTTCCCGGGCAATCACGATGCCCCAGTCCAGCCGGTCGGCCGCGTAGGTCATAAGCAGCATGACCACCACGCTGATCGCGGCCCCCTTGCCCGAAAGCCGGCCGCCCAGCATTTCGTAGCCCTTGATGGCGCAAACCCCCATCACCAGGCCGCTCAGCGCCGCCACGTAACCCAGCTGGCTGAACAGGATGATGCACACCGCCCCTGCCAGGCTGCCGATCAGCGCGCCCACCGCCCCGGCCACCGGGTTTTCCGGCTTGACGGGCGCGGTGGCCGCCTGCTGCTGCATCCGGGCCAGACATTCCGGGCAAAGCTGCAGCAGCCGTCCGCCGGCAAAACAGCTTTGGGTTTCGCCCGCCGCGCCGCAGCCCTGGCAGACATTTTCAAAACCCGCCTGCCGCAGAAATTCCACAAAGCCGTCCAGCAGCCCGGGCAGCACCTCCGGCATGTGTTTGGTTACCTTCAGCGAGTTTTTGATGGTCATGTTCACCGTCTGCCCCTGCTGGAACAGCTTGGCGCAGGCCCATTGCCCGGCCCGGAACTCCTTGATCTCCCCGGCGGTAAGCGGCCCGGCGGCCCGCTGCACGCAGACGGTCACGGTCAGGATGCCCGGCTGGGAGGGCTTGAGAGGATGCACCAGAAGGTCGAATCCGCCCCGGCTGCCGAACAGCGCGGGCTGTTCCCCGTCAGGGGTCAGGCCGGTGGCCTCCGCCACCATCTGATAAAACTTCTGAAACCGGTTTGCCATACACGATCCCTCTTTCTTTTCGTGGTTTGTTTTCAGTATACCATATCCGGCAAAAACCGGCGAAAAAAATCGCCGCGCCGGGCAAAAAAACTCCTTTTTGCAGTTTCCGCCCGGTTGAGGTCGGTTTTGGTTCTGGCGGCGGGATCTTTGGCGGCGCTATACTGAAAGAAAGCGGGCTGTGTATCCCGCCGCAAGGAAAGAGGAGAGAGAAATCATGAAACGAAAAATACTCTGCCTGCTGCTGGCCCTGGCGCTGCTGGCTGGCTGCGCCAGCCTGGAGGAGCGCTGGCAGGAGCAGTACGACCTGGGCATGCGCTATCTGAGCGAGGGCAGCTTTGACGAGGCGCTGGCAGCCTTTACCGACGCCATCGCCGTGGACCCGAACCGGCCGGAAAGCTACCTGCAGCGGGCCGAAGCCTACCTGGCCCTGGGCATGGTCAATGAGGCCCTGGCCGATTATGAGACAGCCCGCAGCCTGGACGGCGGCGCGGCGGCCTGGGCGGGCATGGTGGAGGTGTACATCCAGGTGGAAGATTATGACACCGCCCAGAGTGTGCTGGAGGAAGCCCTGGCTCTCTACCCGGACGACCCGGCCCTGGCCGAGCTGCAGGCCCGGCTGGAGCAGCTGATGATCCCGGAACCGGGCAGCGATGAATTTCTGGAAGCGGCCGCCGCCCATCTGGATACGGCCGCCATCTTCACCGGCGTGAGCCTGAACGGCATCCCGGCGGCACAGGCCAGCATGGAGAGCTTTCTGCCGATGCTGCCGTACTACCAGATGGGCAACTTTACCAACAACCCGGATCTGGGGATCACCCTGTCCGGCGACTACGACTATTTCATGGCCCACCGGGACAATGAGGAAACCTACGCCAGCCTGATGACGATTACGGTCATGCGGTATGACGACATCGAACCCCGCCGCCCGGCCGTCTGGCTGGACGAAGGGCAGCTGGCCGGCATCCAGCCGGAGGACACCCTGGCCACCGCCCTGGAAAAGCTGGGCTTTACCCCGGAGGAGATCCAGTGGCTGGCCGGCTGTACCTACATCGGACTTGCAGAGCAAACGGATGGAGGGGTGCGGCTGAGCGTCCGCCTTCCCGGAGAAAACGCCAACGATGCACAGAGCAGCTGTGCCCTGTCGATCGGTGACCGGACGGGGATCAGCAGTACCTTCACCTTTGTGATGAACCCGGCGGAACGGCACGCCGACACCCCCGCGGTAAATGGGGACGCCCGGCTGATCGAACTGCAGGTCTTCAACCCCAACGCCGCCTGACGATAGCAAAAAACAGGACGCATCACCGATGCGTCCTGTTTTTTATGGATTTATGGAAAGCTCAGGCGTCCTCCCGCTGGGCGCGGCGCAGCAGCAGCGCCAGCTGGGCGGCGGCCAGAGCGGCCAGGGGCAGGGTCCACCTTCCCGGTCACAAACTGGTCACGAAAAGTAATCGGTAAATCGAGAATCCGGACGGCTGTGACCGCATTTATACTGGTTTTGCCGCAATATTGGCAGGTGTTCCGGTCACAAGCGTGCAGAATATCAAGTTTTTAGGATAAAATAATACATATATTCGTTAAAATGCCAATACTCATTTAACCCGAAAACAGGGAAAAGAAGGACAGCTGTGTGGCTTTTGACCCAAAATCCTGGTCATAAATGGGCCGAAAATGCGAAAAAGTTAAAAGCAATGCGGGCAAAGGTTAAAAAATCTCCCGGAGAAAGCCATCTCCGGGAGAAAAAACTGTATTTGTTCAGCCACCGCCGCCGGTAGCGGGCAGACGCAGCATCCACCGGGCGCAGAGCACCAGATAGACCAGCGCCGCCGCGGTGCCCAGAATGCCCAGCCCCAGCGGGTTCGCTGCCACAAAGGGGCTCAGGAATCCGCCAAACAGCCGGGACAGCTGATCGTCAAACACCACCACCGCCATCCAGATGCACCAGAGCACCCAGCCGGCCTTGCTGCCGAACTGCAGCAGCGGCGCGCCGATCAGGTAGGCCACCGCGATAGGCCCGGCCAGCAGCAGCGCCAGCACCACCGGGCCCATGAGGGTCCAGACCGAGAACACCAGCTCCACCCCGCGGGGCTGCCACAGCAGCCGGTAAACGCCTTCGCTCACCCCGGCCAGGGCCAGCGCCAGCCCCACCGGCACCAGACTGTGCAGAACGCAGGCCAGCATCTCCCCCGCCAGCAGCCCCCGGCGGGTGGCTCCCAGCCGCAGCCCCCGGCGGAAATCCATCCATACCCGGCCCACATTGATAAAAGCCGCCATCACCGCGGTGCCGAACACCGCCAGCGCCCCGGCAAACCCCACCGTGCCGCAGGCGGGGCCGTCCTTATAAAAATAGTATCCGGTCACCAGATTGGTGCCCAGCTCCACCAGCAGCCAGACCCCGGCCACGCCGGCCAGCTCCAGCCACAGATCCCGCAGGCTGATGGCCACGCAGGCTTTGATGGTTCGCAGCATCCTGTATCCCTCCTTGTCACGCGTTTTTCGGGGCCAGCCGCATCGCCAGCCGGCGGCTGGCTGCAAACAGCACCACCACCGCCACGGCGCAGACCACCTGCGCCGCCGTGTAAACGGCCGTGGGCAGCATGCCCCACTTCCACAGGCCGCCCAGGATCAGCCCGCCCAGCATCACCACAGAACCGCACGCGGCGACCAGCCCCCGGCCCAGCCGGCCTTCCAGCAGCCCCGCCGGCAGCGCCAGCTGCCCGGCCAGGGCCAGGAACAGCCCGTTGAACACCACCCCGTCGGGGAAGAACGCCTCCATCCCGAAGGCCTGCCCCGCCCGGAACATCCCCAGGCTCACCGCCAGCAGCACCGCCCAGCACAGCCAGGTGACGATCTGCATCCCGGCCCAGGCGGCCCGGCGGGTGCAGCCCATGGCCACCATCAGCGGCAGCATAGGCATGGCCATCGACGCCCCGCTTATCAGAAACAGGAACTCCGCCAGCAGCGGAAAGGCCACCAGATAGTTGGCCATAAAGTTTTCCCGGCTGTTGGTGCCCCACAGGGCGGCGGAGCCCAGCGTGACCAGGGCAGACAGCACCACCGCGCCCAGCAGCAGCGCCGCCCACCGCAGCGAAAACCGAACTGCCCGCGCCGTCATGCCGCGCCGCCCCCTTTCTCCTCGTGGCCGCACAGGGTCACGAATACCTTTTGCAGGGTCAGGGGTTCCACGTCCACCTCACCGCCGGCACGCAGCGCCCCGGGCCCGCCGGGCAGCCGCACCACGCACTGTTTCTGGCGGCCCAGCCGCTCGCAGGTGAGCACCCTGTGCCCGGCGCAGACCGCGTCCACCGCTTCCTCGGCGCCGGTCACCGCCGCGAACTGGCCCACCAGCTCGTCGGTTTCGCCCATTTCCAGGATACGGCCCTCGTCCAGCAGGATGACCTCCTCAAACACCGAGGCGGCCTCCTCAATAATATGGGTGCTGATCACAAAGGTGCGGCCGGTCTCGGCGTAGTCCTCCAGCAGCAGCTTGTAGAAGTCCTCCCGGGCCACCACGTCCAGGCCCGCCACCGGCTCGTCCAGGATGGTGATGGGGGCCCGGCTGGCCAGGGCGATCACGATGGTCACCATGCTCAGCATACCCTTGCTCAGCTTGCAGATCTTCTTGCGCTCGTCCAGCCCGAACCGCGCCACCAGCCGGGCGGCGTACTCCTTGTCCCAGTGGGGCAGAAACAGCGCCGCCGCCTCCAGGTAGTCCCGCACCTTCATGTTGTTGGGGCCGCCGCCCAGGGTGGTGCCGATCTCCCGGGAAAAACACAGGTTTGCCAGTGCCGCCGGGTTCTCCCACACCGGCTGCCCGCCGCAGGTTACGGCGCCCTCACTCACCGCCAGCTGGCCGGTCAGGCAGCTGAGCAGGGTGGTCTTGCCCGCCCCGTTGCGCCCCACCAGGCCGTAGATGCAGCCCGGACGCAGGGTCAGGTCGATGCCGTGCAATACTTCGTTCTTTCCGTACCGCAGCCGCAGGCCCTCGGCCCGCAGTTCCGGGTGCTGTTTACCGTTCATCCTTGTTCCTCCTTTTCGGCGGCGGCCCGGCGCACCATCTGCGCCAGCTCCTCCGCGTCGATACCCAGGCTGGCGGCTTCCTTCGCCAGCGCGATCACATAGTCGTTGTAAAAGGCTGCCTTGCGCCGGGCGGCGATGGCCTGCGCCGCCCCCGGGGCCACGAACATCCCGATGCCCCGCCGCTTGTACAGAATCCCCTCATCCACCAGCAGGTTGATGCCCTTGGCCGCCGTGGCCGGGTTGATCTTGTACACCCGGGCCAGCTCGTTGGTGCTGGGCACCTGCTCCTCGGCGGGGTAGATCCCCCGCAGGATGCCGTCCTCCAGCATCCGCGCCACCTGCAGGTAGAGGGCGCTCTGGTCGTTAAAGGGTTGCAGCAACCCTCTCACCTCCTTATCTGTCCGTTCCACCCATGGGTTAAGTTGTTCATTACTTGTGTAACTAACCATAGCACCTAAACCGGACGCTGTCAAGGGGTGGGGGGCAAAAAAATTCCCGTCTTGTCAAAAAGGCGGGAGTTGGGTATGATAAAAGACAAGGAAAACGTTTGCGCGAAAGGAGGCACATTCCATGGCAACGCTGAAAGAGGTGGCCCGGCTGGCGGGGGTATCGGCCAGCACGGTGTCCCGGATCATCAACGGCAAGGGCGAAAAATGTGCGGGCGCGGCGGTGCAGAAGCGGGTGTGGGACGCGGTGCGGGCCACGGGCTATGTGCCGAATCAGGAGGCCAAGCGGCTGAAGGAGGGCGGCGGAACACCGAAGGAGGCCATCACGGTGAGCTGCCTGTTTGCGCGGGCGGAGGATTATAAAGAGGACAGTTTTTTCAATACGCTGGCGGCCTGCGTGGAGGAAGAAGTGCTGCGGCAGGGGTGCCGGCTGGGGCCCCGGTACAGCCATAAGGACGCGCCGCGCCTGAGCCGGGAGGAAAGCTTTGCGCCGGGCCGAACAGAAGGCCTGGTGGTGCTGGGCAAGAGCGGGCCGGACTGCGAGGGGCTGATCGGCCGGTTCAAGAAACGGGTGGTGCACATCACCCTGAATCAGATGGAGATACGCCGGGATCACATCGTGTGCGACGGATGGCACGCAGCGGAGATGGCGCTGCAGTATCTGTACGAGGCGGGGCATCGGGTGATCGGGTACGTGGGCGAGACGGAAAAGGAGATCCGGTACCGGGGATACCGGGCGTTCATGCTGGATGTGGGATTGACGCCGGGGCCGATTTTTCCGGCGGCGATGAATCCGGCGGGCGGGCACCGGGCGGTGGAGCGGATCCTGGCGGCCAAAACCCGGCCCACGGCGCTGTTCTGCGCCAACGACGCCACCGCCCAGGGTGTATTGCGGGGATTGGCGGAGGCCGGGGTGGCGGTGCCGGCCCAGATCAGCGTGATCAGCATCGACAATATCCCGGAAGCGGAACAGACAAAACCCCTGCTGACCACCGTCAAGGTGCCGTTCCGGGATCTGGGCAGTTTCGCCGTCAAGACCCTGCTGGACCGGATCGACCACGGGCATACCGTGCCCCTGAATATCTTCATGCCCTGCGAGCTGGTGGTGCGCCAGAGCGTCGCCGCCCCGCGCAGCGACGGGCAGAAAGGCTGAATCTGGGGGATATAACATATCCCCCAGACCCCCGGAACACAGGGCCGGAATACTCCGGCCCTTGGGAAAGAAAATGAGCAAAGGCCCGTGCAGACCAAAATGTGAAGTGACCCCAAAAAGTTAGACAATATTTTGAAGCAAAAATAGTTCAAGCAGCCGAAAGGGCTTGTTGTCTGTG